>NZ_CP120737.1:675000-1350000 GCF_029581195.1 Solwaraspora sp. WMMD791 | reverse complement strand
AGACCCCAGCCTGACCCGAGCCCACCCTTGGGAGCACCGATGCCACGAGCCGCCGCGCGGCTGGGCGCCATCGCCCTCGCCGCCTGCCTGCTGTTCACCTCCTGGACCGCCGTCACCCCCCAGCGGGCCGCCGCCCTCGACCCGTTCACCGGCTATCTCATGGTCCACTTCACCGGCGAGTCGGCCAACGGTGAGCAGATCTACCTGGCCCACAGCACCGACGGGCTGCGCTGGACAGACCTCAACAACGGCGGGCCGGTCCTGCTCTCCACGGTCGGAACCCGCGGGGTCCGTGACCCGGTGATCATCCGGTCGCCGGCCGGCGACCGGTACTGGATCATCGCCACCGATCTGCGGATCGCCAGCGGTACGTCGTGGAACGACGCGGCCAACCGGGGCAGCACGTCGATCGTCGTCTGGGAGTCGACCGACCTGGTCAACTGGTCGCCACCCCGGCTGCTCAACGTCGCCGCCGGCATCGCCGGTGCCGGTAACGCCTGGGCGCCCGAGGCCATCTGGAACCCGGCGACCGGCGACTACGTCATCTACTGGGCGACCAACTCGTCGCGCGACGGGGTGACCAAACACCGGATCTGGTACGTACGGACCAGCGACTTCCGCACCGTCACCAGCCCGCAGCTGTACATCGACCGGGGCAGCGGCCAGGGCATCATCGACACCCAGATCATCGAGGTGCCGAACAGCATCGGCGGGTACCGCTACTACCGGGCCTCGGCCGACGGGCACATCACGATCGAGGCGAGCAACTCGATCCTCGGCGGCTGGACGACCCTGGGCAACCTGTCCCACCTGGGCATCTCCAACGGCACCGGCGGCGGCAACGTCGTCGAGGGGCCGATGTGGGCGCAGTTCAACGGACGTAACGAGTGGGTGCTCTGGCTGGACCAGTACGCCACCGGCCGCGGCTACCTGCCGCTCACCTCGACCAACCTGGGCAGCACCCGCAACTTCCAGACCCGGTCGGACCACAGCATGGGCGGCACCCGCAAACGCCACGGTTCGATCCTCAACCTGACCGCCGCCGAGCAGTCCCGGGTGCTTGCCCGCTGGGGCTCCACCGTGCCGGTCAACCGGATCCAGTCGTACAACTATCCCGACCGCTACGTGCGGCACGCCAACTTCGACGTGCGCATCGACGCCACCGTCAGCCCCGCCCAGGACGCCCAGTTCCGGCTCGTGCCCGGTCTGGCGGCCAACTCCGGGTACGTGTCGTTCGAGTCGGTCAACTACCCGGGCCACTACCTGCGGCACTACGGCTACGACTTCGTCCTGGCCGCCAACGACGGCACCGCCACCTTCGCCGCGGACGCGACCTTCCGTCAGGTGGCCGGCCTGGCCGACGCCGCCTGGTCGTCGTTCCAGTCGTACAACTATCCGCAGCGGCACATCCGCCACTACGGCTACCAGCTGCGGCTCGACCCGATCACCGACGCCGCGGGCCGCGCCGACGCGACCTTCCGGGTGACGAGTTGACCATCGCGCTGCGCCGACCGGCTGACCCGTCGACCGCTGCGGAGCGGTCGGCTGGCCAGCGGGTGCCCAGTCAGCCAGACTGACCCGGTGAATGAGCAGACATCGGCGGTCCGGTCCGCCGTCGTGGTCAACCCGGCGAAGGTCAGCGATCTCGACGGGCTACGGGCGACGGTCGACGGCGCGCTGACCGGGGCGGGCTGGGCCGCGCCGATGTGGCTGGAGACGACGGTCGACTCGCCGGGCGAGGCACAGACCCGCCAGGCCGTCGACGCCGGAGCCGAGGTGGTGCTCGCCTGCGGCGGCGACGGCACCGTGATGTCCTGCGTGGCGGGCCTCGTCGGCACCGGCGTGGCGCTGGCCATCCTGCCGGCCGGCACCGGCAACCTGCTGGCGGCCAACCTGGGCCTCTCCACCGACCTCACCGCCGGCATCGAGGTCGCGGTGGAACGGGCCACCCGCCGACTCGACGTGGGTCGGCTCGACGACGGCCGCTACTTCGTGGTGATGGCGGGTATGGGCTTCGACGCGAAGATGCTCGCCGCCACGTCCGAGCAGGCCAAGGCGGCGATCGGCTGGCCGGCGTACGTCGTGGGGGCGCTGCGGCACCTGCGCGACCGGCCGATGTCGGTACGGATCCAGGTCGACGACCGGCCGCCGGTGGCCACTCGTGCGTTGACGGTGCTCGTCGCCAATGTCGGCCGTCTGCAGGGCGGGGTCACCCTGCTGGCCGACGCCGAACCCGACGACGGGCAGCTCGACGTCGCCGTACTGACCCCGCGGACCCTCCGGCACTGGCTGGCGCTGGGCTGGGCGGTGCTGCGACGGCGTCAGCGGGTACCCCGGATGCAAGTGCACCGGGGGCGGACGGTGTCGGTCGTCAGCGACCGGGCGCAGCCCCGCGAACTCGACGGCGACCTGATCGAACCCGACCGTACCCTGCGGGCCACCGTACAGCCCGCGGCACTGCTGCTGTGCGTACCGGTCCCGGCGCAGGATCCGGACCTCGCCGTCGACGCGAAGGCCGCCGCCCGGCGCGGCGAGCGGCTCGTCGACCGGGCCCGCGCCGAACAGTGATCCGTGCCAGGTCGGTGGCCCCGGGCCCGGTCACCGGTTCTCGCCGTGGCCCAACCGGGCGAGCAGCCGGGTGTGGTGGCGGCGGCGGTGCTCGGCCCGCCGGCCGAGCGCGTCGGCCCGCCCCCACCGCCCTGGTACGTCGAGCAGTTCGATACGGGTGATCGACGACGGCAGGCATGGGTCCACCCCGAGATGGTCGTGGTACGGCGTGAGGCCGAGCATGGTGCGCAGCAGGAGCAGTACGGCCCCCGCCGACCAGCCCTGTGGGCTGCACGCCGTCGGGTACTCGACCGGGTAGCCGGTCAGGTCGCGCCGGTAGCCGGCGAACGCCTCCGGTAGCCGGCCGTCGAAGTACTCCGACGCCTCGATCATGCCCTCGGCGATGCGTGCCGCCTCGTCAGCGAAACCGTACCGCCGCAGTCCCCAGGCGATGATCGAGTTGTCGAACGGCCAGACCGTGCCGACGTGGTAGCCGACCGGGTTGTAGCGGGCCTCGGTCTCGGCCAGGGTACGCACCCCCCAGCCGGAGAACATCGCCGGGCCGAGCAGATGGTCGGCGACCTTACGGGCCCGCGACGGTTCCACGATGCCGCTCCACAGCAGGTGCCCCATGTTCGACGCGAGCGCGTCGACCGGGGTGCCGTCGGGGTCCAGCGCGAGCGCGTAGTACTCGCCGTCGGCGACCCAGAAGTCCCGGTTGAACCGGGCCTTGAGCTCGGCGGCCTGCCGTTCCAGTTGGTCGGCGTACGCCGGATCGTGCCAGAACTCGCGGGCCAGTCGGGCGCCACGGATCTTGGCGTCGTAGGCGTACCCCTGTAGTTCGCAGGTCGCTCGCGGCAGCGCGGACAGTCGACCGTCGCGATACGAGATCGCATCCCACGAGTCCTTCCAGCACTGGTTCTCCAGACCGTTACGGGTGTTGCGCCGCCAGTACGAGAGGTAGCCGTTGCCGAGCAGGTCGCCGTACTCGTCGATCCAGCGCAGCGCCGCTCGGGCCTGACGTTCCAGACCGCGTACGAGGTCGGCGTCGCCACTCCACCGCTCGTACTCGTCGAGCAGGATCACGAACAGCGGGGTGGCGTCGGCGGATCCGTAGTACGGCGTGTGTGGCTGCTCCTCGAACGCGGCGGACTCGCCGTAGCGGAACTCGTGCAGGATCTTCCCGGGCTCCTCCTCGCGTAGGTCGTCGAGGCTGCCACCCTGCAACGAGCCGAGCAGCCGCAGCACCGGTGGGGTCAGCCGGGGCAGGAACGGCATCGTCTGCAGGCTGATGAAAATGCTGTCGCGACCGAACAGCGTCATGAACCAGGGCAGCCCGGCGGTGGGTATCGGCCCGGTGGCGGTCAACGACGCGTACCGCATCGCGGCCAGGTCCACCAGGCTGCGCTCGTACGCGGTCTTGAGCTGCTCGCTGTCGGCGTACAGCTGCGGGGCCCGGTCGATCCAGTGTTCCAGTTCCTGGCGCAACTGGGGTCGGGCCCGGCGCCGGTAGGCACCCCACACCGTGGGGGAGCCGGCGTCCCCACCGTTGAGGATCGGTTCGACCTGCAGCTCGGTGTGCCACTGGCCGCGTGGCTCCAAGTGGATCTCGAAGGTCATCCCGCCCTCGTCGACGTTCGCCGGCGCGGTGCTGGTCACGATGGTGTCCCGGCGGAACGTACCGCGCTGGTAGGTGTAGCGCAGGGTGTCCCGTTCGACATGCACCGACGTGGTGCCGCGTTTGCGCTGCACCTCCTTGATCTCGAACAGGTCGGCGAAGTCGCTGGCCATGTCCACCCGGACGGTGATGGTGGTGGCCACGACGTCGTGGTTGAGCACCGTCAGCCGTTCGACGAAGGTCGCGCCGATCGACTGTTCGCGGATCACCGAGACCTTGGCGTCGACGTAGTGGGTGGGCCGGCCTGGCACGAGGAAGAACCGGGTCTCGAAGAAGTGCAGGTCGTCGCGGGACAGGACGTTCAGCGGTGCGTCGTCGACCCGGAGCAGCCAGGTCGACAGGAACCGGGTGTCGAACGAGAACAGTCCGGTGGGAAAGTCGGGCGAGAGGGTGACGTCCCCGCGCTCGTCAGTGACGACGAAGGTGTTCCCGTCCAGGATGCTGACGGTCTTCTCGTTCATGCGCGGCGGCTCCCTTGCGGGCGAAGTCCCTCGGATGCTGTCCGGACGGGGCGTCGGCGAACAGGGCCCTGGACACCTGGTCGGCGATCCCCAGATCCCCTTCGACGACGAGGCTGTTGCGAAACAGCAGGGGGATGAACCGGTCGTCGCCCCGGGCCAGCCGGTCGAAGGTCGTCCGGTCACTGCGGATGATCGAATTTGGGTCGGACCCGGTCGACGACACCTGCACCTTCCCCCTGTCGAGCAGGACAAACCAGCTGGTGGTGCGGCCGTTGTCGAGCACGTCCAGTCGTACGGTGCCGCGCATCCGGGGCGGCAGCCTGTTCACCACCGCCGGGTCGTTGCGTCCCAGCAGGTCGAGCGCGTCCTCGATCGTATCGGCCACGGTGTCCGCACCCTCCCGTTCAGAGCGTCACCTGGCGAACCTAGGCCGGCCGACGATGGCCGCACATCACCCGGTCCGGGTGAAAGCGCACCCCGTCGCGACCCGGTCAGCGGGCGACCCGGTGACCGGGTGAGCCGGTGGCCCGGCGATCGGGGTGAGTGGCGCAGGGCCGATCGGTCGACGAATCCGCAGCAACGGATCTCCTGCTCGGCGACCCGATCGATATAGCCTGCCGTCAACGCGAATGATCATCTATTGGATGGTCCGCCTAGAGGAGGCTCTGTGTCACCAGCACGTCTACGGCGCCTGCGACGCGCCGTGGCCGCCGGCAGCATCATCGCGACCACCGTCGTGGCGACCCTGGCCGTACCGCCATCGCCGGCGATCGCCGCCGGCGGCCCGTACCGCGCCGTCGCGGTGCCGGTCACCACCCCGCGGGCAGCATCGGACGTCACGGTCGTCGCCGACGCCTACGTCGTGACGATGCGGCCCGGAACCGACGCGACGGCACCGGTACGCGCGTTGCGGACCACCGCGACCAGGTACTTCCGTACCGCACTCAATGGATTCTCGGCCCGGCTGACCCCTGCCCAGGTCGCCGAACTGGCCCACAACGGCAACGTGCTGCGCATCGAGCGTGACGTGTTCCAGACCGACGTCGTCGATGCTGTCCAGACCGATCCGCCATCGTGGGGCCTGGACCGGATCGACCAGGTGGGACTGCCGTTGTCGGCCAGTTACCGCTACACCGCCACCGGGGCGGGGGTGCACGCCTACGTGATCGACTCGGGCATCCAGGCCGATCATCCGGATTTCGAGGGGCGGGCCCAGTTCGTCCACAACACGATCGACGACATCGACGCCGACTGCAACGGTCACGGTACCCATGTGGCCGGGACTCTCGGTTCGGCGAGCCACGGCGTGGCCAAGAACGTCCGGCTGTACGGGGTGAAGTGGCTGGACTGTTCCGGAGGCGGGACGTTGTCGGCGGCGATCGCCGCGGTGGACTGGGTGACCGCCAACGCGGTCAAGCCAGCGGTGGCGAACGCCTCCTGGAACTACACCTACAGCCCGACACTGGCCACCGCGCTGACCAGGATGATGGACAGTGGCGTGTTCCTCGCCGCATCGGCGGGCAACACCGGGACCGATTCGTGCGACCGGTTGCCCCGTAACCTCACGGCGACGTTGGTGGTCGGCGCCTCCACCTGGACCGACGCTCGGGCCAGCTTCTCGTCGACGGGCCCGTGCGTGGACATCTACGCTCCGGGATCGGCGATCGTGTCGACCTATCCGACGTCGGCGACCAGGTCGGTCAACGGCACGTCGATGGCGGCCCCGCACGTGACCGGGGTCGCGGCGCTGTACAAGTCGACCTACGGTGACGCACCCCAGTCGACCGTGCACGACTGGATCGTGGCCAACGGGGTCCCCGGCGCGGTCACCGGGAACCTGGCCGGCACTCCGAGCCTGCTGTTGAACAAGCGCTGGTTGTGACGCGGCCAGACCGCCTGCGGCGAGGTGCCGGCGGTCTGGCTCCGGGGTCGGCCGGGCACCCGGCCGACCCCGGCGTGCCGTACCGCTGTCAGTCGCTGCCGAGCAGGTCGACGAAGCGTCGGGTGTCGATGTTGCCACCGGAGATGATGACGCCGACCCGGTCGGGCATCGGGTTCAGTCGATGGGTGAGCAGTGCGGCGAGACCGGTGGCACCGCTCGGCTCGACGACCATCTTCATCCGGTCGAAGGCGAAGCGCATCGCCGCGCGGATCTCGGCATCGTCGACCACGACGACGCCGTCGAGCAGCCGCCGGTTGATGGAGAAGGTCAGTTCGCCGGGAATCTCGGCGGCCTGGCCGTCGGCGATGGTGCGGGGGACCTCGATGGCGACCCGGTGACCCGCCGCCAGGGACCGTCGGGTGTCGTCCCCGGCGGCGGGTTCCACGCCGACGACCTGGATGCCCGGGCAGACGCCCGTGGCCGCGACGGCGGTTCCCGCGGCGAGCCCGCCCCCACCGACCGGCACCGTTACGGCGTCGAGCCGGCCCACCTGCTCGATCAGTTCCAGCGCGGCCGTTCCCTGCCCGGCGATCACGTGCGGGTGCTCGTAGGGAGGGATCAGCGCCGATCCGCGCTGCGCGGCGAGTGCCGCACCGATGGCGACCCGATCGCCGGTGTACCGGTCGTAGGTGACGATCTCGGCGCCGTAGCCGGTGACGGCGGCGACCTTCGAGGCGGGCGTGTCGGCGGGCATCACGATGACGGCGGTCGTGCCCAGTTCCCGGGCGGCCAGTGCGACCGCCTGGGCATGGTTGCCGGAGGAGTAGGCGACGACGCCGTTGGCCAGCTGGTCGGGGCGCAGACGGGAGATCGCGTTGTAGGCGCCACGGAACTTGAAGGCGCCGACCCGTTGCAGGTTCTCGCACTTGACGAACACCTCGGCGCCGACCAGCGCATCCAGCGTGCGTGACCGCAGCACCGGCGTACGGTGTGCGACGCCCGCGATCCCTGCGGCGGCCGCGCGGACGTCGTCGAGGGTGACGGACGGCAACTGCGACATGGTGCTTCCTCCCGGAGCTAGGATCTGACACAGTTTCATACAGCGGTCGGGCAAGTCGCAGCTGACCGGCGGGTGTCCATGCCGCATGTCCGGGCGCGGTCGGGCACCTCGACGCCGCAGCGCGACAGGTACCGCTGACGTCGCGTCCGCGACCCGGTGTGGTCGCAGGTCGTGGCCAGCCGGCGCGTGGGCGGGCAGCTGTGCGGATGTCGAGTCGGGACCACACGTGGTCGTCGGCTGTCCGACGCTGCGCCTGTTGGCCACCGTTCCGAAACATTTTCGGTAGCTGCTGATCGCGGTGTGTCGACCGCTGACGGCTTTGACGTGCGCCGATGCCGACTGTTGCTGGGTTGGCCGAGCTGAGTGGGACATTGAGTTTCCGGAATATTTCCGTTAGCATCCGGGCAGAACTTCGACCATGGTCGATGCCTGGTCGGCGTTCGTGCCGTCCACCTCCTGTATCGAGAGGCAATCACCGACATGACCGACCATCACGCCATTAGACCGAGGAGAAGGGGACCGCGGGCCGCCCTGGCCTCGGTCGCGGTGGTGGCCCTCGCGGCCGGCACCGCATTGCTGTACGCCAGTTCCGCCAACGCCGCCGAGTCCACCCTCGGGGCGGCCGCCGCCCAGACCGGCCGGTACTTCGGCGCCGCCATCGCCGCCCACAAGCTCGGTGATTCGACGTACGTGAACATCCTGAACCGGGAGTTCAACAGCGTCACCGCCGAGAACGAGATGAAGATCAACGCGACCGAGCCGCAGCAGGGTCGGTTCGATTTCAGTAGTGGGGACCGGATCGTCAACCACGCGATCTCCCGGGGCATGGCGGTCCGCGGTCACACCTTGGCCTGGCACTCCCAGCAGCCGGCCTGGATGGAGCAGATGGAGGGCTCCGCGCTGCGCCAGGCGATGCTCAACCACGTCACGCAGGTCGCGTCCTACTACCGGGGGAAGATCCACTCGTGGGACGTGGTGAACGAGGCGTTCGACGACGGCAACTCCGGTGCGCGGCGCAACTCGAACCTGCAGCGCACCGGTAACGACTGGATCGAGGCGGCGTTCCGGGCCGCGCGGGCGGCGGACCCGGGCGCGAAGCTGTGTTACAACGACTACAACATCGACAACTGGTCGTGGGCGAAGACGCAGGCGGCGTACAACCTGGTGCGCGACTTCAAGCAGCGCGGGGTGCCGATCGACTGTGTGGGTCTGCAGTCGCACTTCAACGCGCAGTCGCCGTACCCGTCGAACTACCGCACGACGCTGTCGAGCTTCGCCGCCCTCGGGGTGGACGTGCAGATCACCGAACTCGACATCGAGGGTTCCGGCACCGCCCAGGCCAACGCGTACCGGGGTGTGGTCAACGACTGTCTGGCGATCGCCCGCTGCACCGGGATCACGGTGTGGGGCATCCGGGACAGCGACTCGTGGCGGTCCTACGGCACGCCGCTGCTGTTCGACAACAACGGCAACAAGAAGCCCGCGTACGACGCCACCCTCTCCGCGCTGAACAGCGGCACCCCGGTGCCGACGACGGCGCCCCCGACGACCGCGCCGCCGACCACGGCGCCGCCGACCACGGCACCCCCCACGACCGCGCCGCCGACGACCGCGCCGCCACCGCCGGGCAACTGCTCCGCCACCGTCTCGCTCAACCAGTGGCCAGGTGGCTTCGTGGCGACGGTGCGGGTCACCGCCGGATCCTCGGGCACCAACAGTTGGGCGGTGACCATGACGATCCCGTCCGGCGCCGCGGTCACCAACACCTGGAACGCCCAGGCCAGCGGAAGCACCGGCAGCGTACGGTTCGCCAACGTGTCCTACAACGGCCGGATCGGCGCCGGGCAGTCGACCGAATTCGGCTTCCAGGGCACCGGCAGCGGCAGCGGGATGACACCGTCCTGTAGCTCCAGCTGACCGAGCCGTTCCCACAGCCGGCCCGGTGTGCGAGGGGCGTCACTCTCGCACACCGGGCCGGCGGCACGTGTCCGCCACGCCGGCGCGGCTTTCCGGCCCGGCGTGGCCCTGTCGGGGGCTGCGGTTACGCTCGTCAGGCGGTGGCCCGCAGGCCACCGGGTCCCGCCTGTCGGCGTCCGCGTCGGCGTGGGTAGGGGCACGCTGGCCGGCACCCGGGAGTTCGACGCGTTGACTGCACAACCTGAGACGCTGTACGGAGCAGACGACCTCACCCACCTCGAAGGGCTGGACGCCGTCCGTAAGCGGCCCGGCATGTACATCGGCTCGACCGACAGCCGGGGCGTCGGCCACCTGCTCAACGAGATCCTCGACAACGCCACCGACGAGGGGATCGCCGGGCACGCCAGCCGTATCGAGGTCACCCTGCACGCCGACGGCTCGGTACAGATCGACGACGACGGTCGGGGCATCCCCACCGACGTGCACACCCGGTCCGGGCTGTCCGGGGTCGAGCTGGTGCTCACCCGGCTGCACGCCGGCGGCAAGTTCGGCGGCTCCGGCTACAAGGCCTCCGGCGGACTGCACGGCGTCGGCGCCTCGGCGGTCAACGCCCTGTCCCTGCGGTTCGACGTACGGGTCAAGCGGGACGGCCGGATCAGCGAGATGTCGTTCCAACGGGGGGTGCCGGGGGTGTTCGACGGTGCCGGCCCGGCGGCCCCGTTCACCCCACAGTCGGGGCTGCGGGCGGTCGGCCGGATGAAACGGGGCGAGGCCACCGGCACCCGCGTGCGCTACTGGTACGACGCCCGCTACTTCGACGCCGGCGCCGCGTTGGACGTCGAGGCCGTACGGACCCGGCTGCGCAACACCTCGTTCCTCGTCCCCGGGGTCACCTACGTGCTGCGTGACGCCACCGCGGCCGAGCCGGTCGAGGAGGTCTACCACCATCCGCGTGGGCTGGTCGAGATGGTGGAGTTCCTGACTCCCGACGGTGACAAGCCGGTCTGCGGCACCCTGCTGATCACCGGCTCCGGCACCTACAAGGAGAACGCGGCCGACGCCAACGGCGTGATGCAGTCGGACGTGCAGCGTCGGGCCGAGATCGAGGTCGCCCTCTCCTGGGGCACCGGCTACGAGCGGATCGTCGAGTGCTTCACCAACACGATCCGCAACGTACACGGCGGCACCCACCGGCGAGGCTTCGAACGCGGCGTCACCCGGGCCGTCGTCGACGCCGTGCGCAACACCCGGGGCCTACTCAAGCCCAAGGAGGACGCGCCGACCGTCGACGACGTGCTGGAAGGCATGACCGCCGTGGTGCACGTGCGGATCCCGGAGCCGCAGTTCACCTCGCAGACCAAGGACGAGCTCTCCACCGCAGGGATCACCCGGGTGGTGCAGGGCATCGTGGAGCGACACATCAAGACCTGGGTCGAGGAGCGTAAGACCCGCACCGAGGCCCGGACCGTGCTGCAGAAGGTGGTCGACGCGGCCCGGGTCCGGCTCACCCAGAAACAGCAGAAGGACGCCGCCCGGCGCAAGACGGCGCTGGAGGGCGCGTCGATGCCGCCGAAGCTGGTCGACTGCCGGTCGACCGGGCTGCAGCGCAGCGAACTGTTCATCGTGGAGGGCGACAGCGCCCTCGGCTCGGCCCGGATGGCCCGGGTCGCCGAGTACCAGGCGCTGCTGCCGATCCGGGGCAAGATTCTCAACGTGCAGAAGGCCAACCTGGCCGACACGTTGCGCAACGCGGAGGTCGCGGCGATCGTCCAGGTCCTCGGGGCCGGCACCGGGCGCACCTTCGACCTGGCCGCCATGCGGTACGGCCGGGTGATCCTGATGGCCGACGCCGACGTCGACGGCTCGCACATCCGCACCCTGCTGATCACCCTGTTCGCCAAGTACCTGCGGCCGGTGATCGAGGCGGGTCGGCTCTACGCGGCGATGCCGCCCCTGCACAAGATCACCACCAAGGGGCGCAACGCGGAGACCATCTTCACCTTCACCGAGGCCGAGATGGAGCAGACCGTACGGCGCCTGACCCGGGCCGGGCGACAGGTCGTCACCCCGGTGCCCCGGTTCAAGGGCCTCGGCGAGATGGACGCCGACGAGTTGTGGGAGACCACCATGAACCCGGCGACCCGGTCCGTGCGCCGGATCACCCTGGCCGACGCGGAGGTCGCCGACCGCACTCTGGAGCTGCTGATGGGGGAGAAGGTCGAGCCCCGCCGCAACTGGTTGATCGACTCCGCTGGCCGGGTCGACCAGGAGAGCATCGACGCCTGAGCAGGCCCCGCTCAATCGAGGAAGCGTTGGAAACGTAGATGGCACGCAGCAAGAGCAAGCAGTCCCGGGTCGACCTGACCGCGTTCGACCAGGCCGGTGCCCGGATCCTGGACAACCCGCTGGAGACCGAGATCCAGGACTCCTATCTGGAGTACGCCTACTCGGTCATCTACGCGCGGGCCCTGCCCGACGCGCGGGACGGCCTCAAGCCGGTGCACCGGCGGATTCTCTACTCGATGAGCGAGCAGGGCCACCGACCCGACCGTGGCTACGTCAAGTCGGCCCGGGTGGTGGGCGACGTGATGGGCAAGTTCCACCCGCACGGCGACACCGCGATCTACGACGCGATGGTCCGGATGGCGCAGGATTTCTCCCTCAACGTGCCGCTGATCGACGGGCACGGCAACTTCGGTTCGCCCGACGACGGCCCGGCCGCCAGCCGCTACACCGAGGCGCGGATGTCGCGCCCGGCGATGCTGCTCGTCGGAGAGCTCGACGAGGAGACCGTCGACGTCAAGCCGAACTACGACGGGTCGCTGACCGAGCCGAAGGTGCTTCCGGCGGCGTTTCCGAACCTTCTGGTCAACGGGGCGTCCGGGATCGCGGTCGGGATGGCGACCAACATGATCCCGCACAACCTGGGGGAGGTGGTGGCCGCGACCCGGTGGCTGATCCGTCACCCCGACGCCACGCTGGACAAGCTGATGGAGTTCGTGCCCGGCCCGGACCTGCCCACCGGCGGTCTGCTGCTCGGCCTCGACGAGGTACGCCGGGCCTTCGAGACCGGCCGGGGCGTGGTCCGGATGCGGGCCAAGGTGCAGATCGGCCCGCTGGAGGGCAGCCGCGGCCGGCAAGCGATCACGGTCACCGAGCTGCCGTACGGGGTCGGCACCGAACGGATCATCGAAAAGATCACCGAAGAGGTCACCAAGACCAAGCGGCTGCAGGGCATCGCTGACGTCAAGGATCTCACCGACCGGGAGAACGGCACCCGGCTGGTCGTCGAGTGCAAGATCGGTGTCAACCCGCAGGCGCTGCTCGCCGACCTCTACCGGCTGACGCCGATGGAGCAGTCGTTCGGGGTGAACAACCTGGTCCTGGTCGACGGGCAGCCCCGTACGCTGGGTCTCAAGGAGCTGCTGGAAGCGTTCCTTGCTCACCGATACGAGGTAGTGACCCGGCGCAGCGAGTTCCGGCGTCGCAAACGAGCCGAGCGGCTGCACCTCGTCGACGGGCTGCTCGTCGCCCTGCTCGACATCGACCGGGTGGTCCGGCTGATCCGGGCAAGTGACGACGCGCAGTCCGCCCGCGACGCCCTGATGGCCGAGTTCGGGCTGAGCACCGTGCAGGCCGGCTACATCCTCGACACCCCGCTGCGGCGGCTGACCCGCTTCGACCGACTGGAGCTGGAAGCCGAGCAGGAGCGGCTGCGTGGCGAGATCACCGAGCTGTCGCGCATCCTGGACGACCCGGCGGTGCTGCGCAAGGTGGTCTCCGACGAGCTGGCCCAGGTGGCCAAGCAGTTCGCCGCGCCCCGACGCACCACCCTGGTCGACGGTGACCTCAAAGAGGTGCTGGCCGCCTCCGTACCGGCCGGGCCGCTGGAGGTCGCCGACGACCCCTGCCAGGTGATCCTGTCGGCGACCGGACTGGTCGCCCGGACCGTGGCGCAGAGCGAGGAGTCCGTCGAGGACGCCCGCCGCAACAGCCGGGAACGCCACGACGCCGTCGCGGCGGTCGTCCCGGCCACCGCCCGAGGCCAGGTACTGCTGATCACCAGCGCCGGTCGGGCCATCCGCACCGACGTCCTGCCGCTGCCGGTGCTGCCCCAGCGGGCCGGCACCGTGTCGCTGTCCGGCGGGATGCCCGCCACCGAACTCGCCGCGCTGGGCGCGGGCGAACGGGTCGTCGGCCTGGCCCCAGCGGCCCAACGGGACACTCCGGGACTGGCGCTGGGCACCCGGCAGGGCGTGGTGAAGGTCTGCGCGCCGGAATGGCCGGTACGCGCCGACGAGTTCGAGGTCATCGGCCTGCGTGACGGCGACGAGGTGGTCGGCGCCAGTTGGCTGGTCGACGGCACCGAGAGCCTGGCGTTCGTGACCACCGACGCCGCCCTGCTGCGGTTTCCCGCGAAGCTGGTCCGCCCGCAGGGGCTCAAGGGCGGCGGGATGGCCGGGATCAGTCTCGCCACCGACGCCCAGGTGCTGTTCTTCGCGGCGGTACGCACCGACGACCCGGCGCACGGCGAACCGATGGTGGTGACCTGCACCGGGCGTGGCGTGAAGCTGACGCCGTTCGCCGCCTACCCCGCGAAGGGCCGGGCGACCGGCGGCGTACGGGCGCAGCGGTTCCTCAAGGGCGAGACGGCGCTCGAACTGGCCTGGATCGGTTCCCGTCCGGTCGGCTCCACCCGGTCCGGCGAGTCGGTCGCGTTGCCGCCGGTCGATCCGCGCCGGGACGGCTCGGGCAGCCCGGTGATGCTGGTCCCGCAGGTCGTCGGGCACCTGCTGGAACGCGGCTGACCGGTGGGTGCGCCTCGGTCCACGCGGTCGGCCGCCGGCCGCCGGGGCGCACCCACCGACGGTTCACCAGTCCAGCGGCGCGGCGGCCAGCCGCTGGTCGTACCAGTCGCGGACCGCCCCGACCACCTCAGCGGGCAGCGGCCCGTCGGCGGCGGCGGCGATGCTGCTGTGCAGCTGCGCCACCGACTTGGTGCCGGGGATGACCGTCGACACCGCGTCGTAGCTGAGCAGGAACCGTAGCGCGCCGGAGAGCAGGCTCACCCCGGTGGGCAGCAACGCCGCGAATTCCCGCACCAGCCCGGCCCGTACCGCCACATCCGCGCGTGACCAGCGGTCCCGTACGTCGGTGAACACGCTGTCGGCGGTGTACCGCCCGGACAGCCAGCCGGACTCCAACGGCACCTTGACGATGATGCCGGCGCCCCGGTCGTGGGCCCGGCCCACCGCCGGCCACGGCTCCTGGTACAGCGCGGACAGCCGTACCTCGAACGCGGTGGAGGCGCTGGTGTCCGCTGCGGTGTCCAGGTCCGCGCTCCAGTCGACCGACGCTCCGTACGCCCGGATGTGGCCCTTGTCCTGCAGCCGTTGCAGTACGTCGTAGTGGTCGCTGCGGCTGCCGTCGAGGATCTCCGGTGGTGGGTTGTGCAGCACCACGATGTCGACGTGGTCGACGTTCATCCGGCGGGCGCTGCGGGCCACCGAGGCCTCGATCTCGCTGGCCGACCAGTTCTCGCTGCCGTCGGGCAGGTAGCCGAACTTGGTGCAGATGATCGCCTCGTCGCGGCGTCGACCGGTCAGCGCCCGACCGATGTTGAGTTCGCTGGCCCCGTCGGCGTAGCCCGGTGCGGTGTCGATGAAGGTCACTCCGGCGTCGAGCGCGGCGTGCACGATCCGTACCGCTTCGGCCTCGTCGGGTCCGTCCGGCCAGTGTGTCGAGCGGCCCAGCTGCCAGGCCCCGAGGCCGATCGCGCTGACCCGCATTCCGGTGGTGCCAAATGGTCTGATGTGCACGGTCGTGTCCCTCCACGGATCACGGTTGACTGCCCGACAGGGTATCGACGGTCGCCGGTGCAGGCGGCCCCGTCGGCCGGCGCAGCCGCCAGCCGGCGAGGCCGATCGCGACCGCGCCCAGCAGTACGTACAGGTTGCTGTAGACCAGGCCGGGCCCGGTGAAGTGCAGGTCCCAGCCGCCCGGGGCGGCCAGCACCCAGCTGGTACTGGCCACCAGCACGACCCAGACGGCGGCGGCGGTGGCCGTAGCGCCCCGGTGGCGGTGCCGCCAGGCGTGCCCGGCGAGCAGCAGCAGCGCCGGCACCCACCACACCCAGTGGTGATGCCAGGAGACCGGGGAGATCAGCAGTCCGGTCGCGGCGCAGACCAGTACGGCGACCAGGACGTCGCCACGTCGGTGGTGGCCGACGGCCACGGCCATCCCGGCCACGGCGACCACGGCGGCCAGCACCCACCAGACGAGCCCCGGCGCCGGGTCGTCCATCACCCGGGTCACCGCACCGGACAACGACTGGTTGAGCACGGTACGCGGGTCGCCGGTGACCCGGTCGGTGTCCAGCAGCCCGCCCGAGAAGAACCAGGTCGAGTCGGCCGGGCGCCAGGCGAACCCGATCGCGACGGTCGCGGTGAGGCCGCCGAGCGCAGTGGCGGCGGCCCGCCACCGGCCGGTGAGCACCAGCAGCCCGATGAAGATCAACGGAGTGAGCTTGATGCCGGCGGCGATGCCCACGCCGAGCCCGTGCCACCGGCGGTGCCGTCCGCCGACCAGATCCGCGAGCACCAGCCACATCAGGATCAGCCCGACCTGCCCGACCTGCAGGTGCCCGGCGACCGCGAAGACCGGCAGCGCGGCGACCAGCGCGCCGATCGTCGCGGCCGGCCGGTGCCGGTCCGGCGTACCGACCTGGCGCAGCACCAGCCCGATCACCGCGACCAGCGCCACGACGCTGGCCACGGTCCAGGTGGCGACGGCTACCGGCATGCTCATCACCGCCAGTGGCTGCATCAGCAGCGCGGCGAAGGGCGGATAGGTGAAACCCAGGGCGATGCCGTCCGGGGTGAGATGGCTGGCCTGGTACAGATTGCCGTCGCCGGTGGCGGCGGCCGCCGCCCCGGCCCGGTAGGCGCCGAGGTCGCCCCAGAACCGTCCGGTGAACTGGTAGACCGCCGCCGCCGCGCCGGCCAGGCCGGTGGCGATCGCGGCGGCGGGCAGCCAGGTCCGGACCAGCGGCCGGTCCGCCACCGCACCGGCCACCGGAGGCGTCACGGCTGCCGGCTGTGCGCCGGGTCGTCGGCGCCCAGCACCAGCACGACACGCTCCCCGGTGTCGCCGTCGGGCAGTTCGGCGTGGACCGTCAGCCCGCATTCCCGCAGCCGGGACAGCACCGCCGCTACCGCCGCGGTGCCGTCGTACAGCCAGATCAGGACCCGACCGCCCGGGTCGAGCATCCCGGCCGCGCGGCGCAGCACCGTGACCGCGTCCTGTGGGGTGAGGTAGTACATCACTTCGCGCAGCAGGACCGCGTCGTACCTGGCGGTGCTCTGATAGGTGACCAGGTCGGCGACCTCGAACGAGGTGTTCGGCCGACGCAGTGACCGCGCCCGGCGGATCGCCGTACGGCTGATGTCCACCCCGTGGTAGTGCCGGTACCCGTCGGCCGGCAGCGCCAGGTTGACGGTCGTGCCGCAGCCCAGGTCCAGGATGCGGGGCCGGTCGGTGACCTGCTGGGCGAGCGCCAGCGGCACCGGGTCGCGGCCCCGGTCGAGGTAGCGCCACAGTCCGAGGGCGTACTGCAGATCCCAGGCGATGGCGTTGAGCCGGGGGTACGGGCGGACCAGCACGGTCAGCGGCCAGTTCAGCAGCCGTGCGGCCAGTCGGAAGATCGGATGTGCCATTCATGTCTCCCGGTCGGTGGTGGTGGATCGGCCGGGCACCGGCGCGAACCGCAGTCCGCGTCGCAGCAGCCGGGGCAGTACGGTGTCCAGCGCGGCCACGGTCTGTGACCGGTCGCCGCCCCCGTCGTGGCAGAGCAGGATGTGCCCGGGGCGGGCCCGGGACAGGGTCCGGGTGATGTGGCCGACGCCGGGTTCCTTCCAGTCGCTGGAGTTGACGGTCCAGTCGACCGGGACCAGCCCGGCGTCGGCGGTCGCCGCGAGCACCTTGGCGGACCAGCCGCCGCTGGGGGCGCGGAACAGCTCGGCCCGTACCCCGGTCGCGTCGAGGATCCGCTGCTGCGCATGGGTGATCTCGGTCCGCAGCGCGGCCGTCGGCAGCGCCGCGAACGGCATCGGGTGCCGCAACGAGTGGTTGCCGATCCGGTGCCCGGCCGCCGCGATCCGCCGGGCCAGCTCCGGATGTGCGGTGACCCGCTCACCGATGAGGAAGAACGTCGCCCGCACGTCGTAGCGGGCCAGCAGGTCGAGCAGCGCCGGGGTCCAGCGTGGATCAGGGCCGTCGTCGACGGTGAGCGCGACCGTGTCGGCGTCGATCCGGAACACCGGCCAGGTCGGCCCGTGATGCGCCGGGCGGGCGCGCAGCCGGTGGTAGGTCCGCACTGCGAGGAACATCGCTTCCCAGGCCCGCCCCTGCGCCCGTGCCAGTCGTCCACTGTCGGATCGGCCGCCGACCAGCGGGCTCCCGCCCGGTCGGTCCTTGTCGCCTCGTCGCCCACCGGCCGGCGGGGTCGGCGCGGTCACCGGCCCGGCCTCGGGCGCAGCTGCCGGCTCGGGCCGAAATCGCGGTCGAGCAGGAACCGCAGCCCGCCCAGCGCGGCTCCACCGACGATCGCCAGATGTACCAGCAGGTGCAGGGCGAGGAAGAACCCGACGAACGCGGTGCCGCGCTGGCGCCGGACGAAGCGGACCAGGCCGGGGTCGGCGGCGGCGAACCAGACCAGGGCCGCGCCCGGCAGCACCAGCAGCGCCGGGGTCAGCGCCGCCAGGGGCAGGCTGGCCAGCGCCGCGACGGTGGCCAGCACCCCGGCCGGGCGGTTCGCGCGCAGTCCGGCCGGCCCGCGTTCGCGCACCGCCACCGGCACCAGCAGTTGCGAACGGCTGAACTGCTTGCGCAGCAGCGACCCCAGCCGGCTGTCGTCGTCGTGGTGGCAGGTCATCTCGGCGGACAGCCAGATGCCGTGCCGGTCGGCCATCCGGTCGCTGAGTTCGACGTCCTCGGAGGCACGGAGGCGTTCGTCGAAGAGGCCGACGTCGTCGAACACCTCGCGGCGCACCGCGCAGAGCGCGAAGATCGCGGTACGGACCCGGCCGACGCTGCGCAGTCGCCAGTAGTGCGCGTGCAGCAGGCGGTACGCCTCGACCGGGCCGTCGTCGTACAGCGGCTCGGTCAGGTAGATCCCGTGTACGCAGTCGACACCGGGCGTCTGGCCGAGGATGTCCAGCGCGGTGGTGAGCGCGGTGGGAGTGGGGGCGCAGTCGGCGTCCACGAACAGGATGACCTCACCGGTGCTCGCCCGGATCCCCCGGTTGCGGGCGGCGGCCGGGCCGCTGTTGACCGGCGTCTGCAACAGCCGTACCGGGAACTGACGGGCGATCTCCCGGGTGCGGTCGGTACTCGCGTCGTCGACCACGATCACCTCGGTCGGCGGATGCGTCTGGGCGTACACCGCGGACAGGCAGGCGTGCAGGGTGCGCTCGTTGTTGTAGGCAGGAATGACGACCGATACGTGCGTAGGCACGGACACCACCTTGTCGGAGTGCGGGGATCGGGGAAGTTCGCCCCGCCGTCGTGACTGGGCGAAAGGCTATCCGGGGCAGCGTCCCTGGTCAATTGGTAGCGGTGGTCGTCCAACCGTGATCCAGCATCGATTCAGTGGTGCTCCAGTCGCCATTCAGTGCGGTCCGGAAAAATCCATGCCGACTCCTGGTGGACGCCCGACGCCGACACCGGTTCCAGGAGAATTCCACCTGCTCTGGAGAAAGGGCCGATGCGTGGTGGCTCTGTTCAGCGTCGATGACTGCGACGAGCTTCCGGTCAAGCGAGTGCACGATCTCTACCGTCAGTACGTCAACCGCAGCCAGGTCGGGCTGATGACGTCCTTCGGGTTCGGCCGCGAGCTGGTCGACCACGCCGAAGGTGCCTATCTGTACCTGCGCGACGGCCGTCGCATCCTCGACTTCACCGGCGGCGTCGGCGTGCTCAACCACGGACACAACCACCCCCGGGTGATGGCCGTCCGGCGCCGCTTCGCCGAGCAACGCCGGATGGAGGTGCACAAGACCTACTTCTCGCCGTACGTCGCAGGCCTGGCGCACAACCTGGCCGAGGTGCTTCCCGGCGACCTGAACATGTCGTTCCTGCCGAACTCCGGGGCGGAGGCGGTCGAAGGTGCGGTCAAGCTCGCCTACAAGTACCACGGCGGGAGACGCCACACGATCCTGCGCGCCGACATCAGCTTCCACGGCAAGCTGCTCGGTTCGGGTAGTTTGACCGGCGGCGCGCAGAACCACTTCAAATTCCCCGGCATCTCCGGGGTCGTCACGTTCCAGTACGACGACCTGGAATCGGTACGCGCGGCCATCGCCGCCCATCCCGACGACGTGTACGCGATCCTGATCGAGCCGTTCAGCGCCTCGACGATGCGCTGGTGCAGCGAGGAGTTCCTACGCGGGCTGCGGGAACTGTGCACCGCGCACCGGATCGTGCTCATCTTCGACGAGATCTACACCGGGTGGGGCAAGACCGGCAGCCTGTTCTATTTCATGCGGTACCCGGGTCTGCTGCCGGACGTACTGACCACGTCGAAGTCCTTCGGTGGCGGCAAGTCGTCGATCTCGGCGTACGTCGCCCGGGAGCCGATCTTCCGCAAGGCCTACGACAATCCGATGGACGCCTTGCTGCACTCGACGTCGACCACCTACTACGGCTTCGGTGAGGAATGCGCCACCGCCATCGAGGCGGTCAACGTCGCCATCGACGACGACTATCCGGCGCGGGCGCGGCACATCGAACGGCAGCTCGCCGCCGGGCTGCGCCGCATCGCCAAGCAGCACCCCGACGCGGTGGCCGACGTGGCCGGCGCGGGTGCGCTGTGGGGGGTGTTCATCGACGGCGGCCCGAAGGTGCTGGACCTGGCGGCGAAGCTCGCTCCGGCCGGTCTGGCCCGCGACCCCCGCCTGCGAACCAAGGTGGTGACCTGCGCGGTGATCAACGCGCTGTACCGCGACCACGACATCTACACCTACTACACCCTCAACGGGGCCAGCCCGTTGGTGGTCGGCCCGCCGCTGGTCGTCTCCGACGACGACGTCGAGTACTTCCTCGACAGCCTCGACACCGTGCTCGGCCAGGGTCTCACCCGGCTGCTGACCCGGTTCGTGGCGCAGAAGGTGGGCTCGCTGTGGTGATCGCGGTGACCGGTGCCGCCGGGATGCTCGGCGCGTCGGTGGTGGCCCGACTCGTCGCCGACGGCGCCGAGGTGGTCGGGGTCGACCTGCGCGAGCCGGCACCCGGCGGTCCGGCCGGCGGGTACCGGCACCTGGTCGGTGACGTGCGGGATCCGGCGGTGCTGCGGGTCGCCTTCGACTGCGTCGACGCGGTCGTGCACTGTGCCGCCGCGCTGCCGAGCTACCCGGCGGCGCAGATCCGCTCCATCGTGGTCGACGGTTCGCGCGCGGTGCTCGACGCCGCCCGTACGGCCGGTGTCGCCCGCCTGGTCTACATCTCCTCGACCGCCGTCTACGGCCTGCCCCGCCAGGTCCCCACCCCGGAGGAACACCCGTACGCGCCGGTGGATCCGTACAGCACCGCCAAGGCCGACGCCGAACGGCTGGCGATCGGCTATCGCGACGCCGGTCTGGTGCTGCCGGTGCTGCGGCCCAAGACGTTCCTGGGGCCCGGCCGGATGGGTCTGTTCTCGATGCTGTTTCAGTGGGCCCAGGAGGGACGCAACTTCCCGGTGCTCGGCGACGGCCGGGTGCGGATCCAGATGCTGCACGTCGCCGACCTGGTCGAGGCCGTCGTCACCGTGCTGCGGGCACCGGCCGACGTCGCCAACGACACATACAACATCGGGGCCGCCGAGTTCGGCACCCTGCGCGAGGACTTCCAGGCGGTGCTCGACGCGGCCGGGCACGGCAAACGGGTCGTGGCGCTGCCGGCCGGACCCGCCCGCGCCGCGCTCGGCCTGCTGCAGCGCACCGGGCTGTCCCCGGTGTACGGGCGGCTGCTGCACAAACTGCGCGACGACTCGTACGTCGACATCGGTCGGGCCCGGCGACGACTCGGCTTCACCCCCCGGTACAGCAACCAGGACGCGGTGCTGGAGACGTTCCGCTGGTGGCAGGCACACCGCGCCACCAGCACCAGTTCGGCTGCCAGCGGCCGGACCAGCCGCGATCCGTGGCGCCAGGGCGTCCTCGCCGCCGCCAAGGTCTTCTTCTGACAGGAGGTGCGCGATGACCGCTGTGGAGGTGGCAGCCGAGCCGGTGCCGGCACCCGGGTCGATGGCGGGCGACCCCGCCGGCGCGGTGGCCGACGGCCGGCCCGGCTGGATCGCCCGGTCGGTACGCGCCGCCGGGGACCTGACCATGTTGCTGCGCCCGCAGCAGTGGACCAAGAACCTGCTGGCCGTGCCCCTGGCGCTGCTTGACGCGCCAGCGTGGACGGTGGCGACGGTGGGCCGGGTCGGGTGGGGGGTGCTGCTGTTCACCCTGGCGTCGTCGCTGGTGTACGTCGTCAACGACGTCGCCGACCGCCACCTGGACCGGGGCCACCCGGGTAAACGGTCCCGGCCGGTGGCCAGTGGCCGGATCTCACCGACGTTGGCCTGGACGATCGCCGCGGTGCTGACCGGGCTGCTCGGCACGGCCGTCGTCGTCGGACCCGGCATCGCCTGGTGGCCGTTGGCCGGCTACCTGGTGGTGAACCTGGCGTACAGTCGGTGGCTCAAACACGTACCGCTGATCGACATCAGCGTCGTCGCCGCCGGATTCGTGCTGCGCGTCCTGCTCGGCTACGCCGCGACCGGCGGTCCAGTGTCCGCCTGGCTGCTCACCACGGTCTTCGCCACCTGTCTACTGCTGATCCTCGGCAAACGCCGGCAGGAACTCGCCGTCGACGGCGCCGCGCACCGTCCGGCGCTGCGCGGCTACAACCTCGGCCTGGCCGACCAGCTGATCACCGTGAACGCGACCGTGGCGGTCCTCGGATTCCTGCTCTACCTCAACTCCGAGGCACCGGTCGGTGCGCACCGGGACGCCCTGTTGCTGGCGGCCGTCCCGCTGACCCTGTTCGGGATCTCCCGGTACCTGCAGGCCGTGCTGGTCCGTCGCGGCGGCGGCGACCCGGTCCGCACCCTGCTGCGCGACCGGCTGATCCTGACCACCGCCGCCCTGCTGGCGATGGTGGTCGGTGCGGCCCTGTTCGCCGTCAACTACCCGTCGTCCTGACCCCAGCGCAATCCGAACCCACCACAGTGCAACCTCATGACCAGTGAAAGCGGTGTGTACCCATGTCCGAACCGCTCGTGTCGGTCATCGTGCCGAACTACAACTACGCCCGGGCGCTCGGGCTGTGTCTGTCCGCCCTGCGGGCCCAGACGTACCCTCGCCTGGAGATCATCGTCGTCGACGACTGCAGCACCGACGACTCGGTCGCCGTGGCCGAATCGTACGGCGTCCAGGTGGTGCGTACCCCGGCCAACGGCGGGCCGTCGGTGGCCCGCAACCTCGGTGCGGCCCACGCCACCGGCGAGATCCTGTTCTTCGTCGACTCCGACGTCGCGGCCAAGCCGGACGCCGTGGCCAACGCGGTGGCCCTGCTCACCGAGCGGCCGCAGATCGGCGCGATCTGCGGCAACTACGACCCGGTGCCGCTGATCCGCGACAGCCTGGTCGAGGAGTACCGCTGCATGCAGCAGTCCTACTGGCTGATCGCCGACGAGGGGCGGATCTACACCATGTACACCGCGCTGCTGGCGATGCGGGCCGAGGTGTTCGCCGAGATCGGTCCGTTCAACCCCCGGTTGCGGGAGACCGAGAACGCCGACTACGGCTTCCGGCTCGCCAGTCGGTACGAGATCTGGCTGACTCCGGCGGTGCGCGGCGTCCATGACCACGACCACGAACTGCGGGTGATGATCCGCAAGGTCTTCACCCGCACCAGGTTGCACATTCCGATGTACGCCCAGAACCCGACCTTTCCCGGCGGGCTGCGCAGCGGACCGCGTGCCTGGAGCAGCGTCGCCGCGCTGCTGGTGGTGCTGACCAGCGTCGCACCGTTGGCGCTGGGTCCCTGGTGGAGCGTACTACCGGTGCTCGCCGCCGCCGGCTTCGTCGCGTGCGACTGGCCGATGTACCGGTTCGTCGCGGCCCGCCGCAACCCGCTGTTCGTCGCCTACTTTGTCGCCATGCACTTCTTCCTCAACGTGGTCATGGCGGTCGCGGCGGCCACCGGCTTCGCCAGCTACCTGACCTCGCGGGCGTTCCGGCGGCTCTACGACAAGCCGGCGCAGGCGGTGTGACGTGACGATGCCGAAGGTGTCGGTGATCGTGCCGAGCTACAACTACGCCGCCTCCCTGCACGTGTGCCTGCGGGCGATCGCCGCGCAGACCTATCCGGAGATCGAGGTGCTGGTGGTCGACGACCACAGCACCGACGACTCGGTGGCTGTCGCGCGGGCCCTCGGCGTACGGGTGATCGCCCTGCCGGACAACGGTGGCTGCGGCCGGGCCCGCAACGTCGGCGTGGCGAACACCACCGGTGACATCCTGTTCTTCGTCGACGCCGACGTGGCGATGGCGCCCGACGCCGTCGCCGAGGCGGTGGCGCTGCTCGAGGCCGAACCCCAGGTCGGGGCGGTCTGCGGGATCGAGGACCCGGAGCCGTTGCTGCACGACACGTTGGTGGCCCGCTACCGGGGTCTGCAGTACCACCACTGGTCGGCCAGCGGCGAAGGCAACGTGACGTTCCTGTTCCCGGCGATGTGCGCGATCCGCCGCCGCGTCTACACGGAGATCGGTCCGTTCAACCCGGCGCTGAAGCAGACCGAGGAGGTCGACTACGGCTATCGGCTGTCCCGCCGGCACCAACTGCGGCTGACCTCCCGGGTCCGCGGCCGGCACGATCACGACCACCAGTTGCTGCCGCTGCTGCGCAAGCTGTTCCACCGGGCCCGACTACGCATCCCGCTGTACGCGCGGGCCCGCCGGTTCGCCACCGGCTTCGAGACGGCCGCCCGCGCCTGGGGCAGCCTGATCGCGACCGCCGCCCTGCCCGCGTTGGGGCTGCCGGTGCTGTTCGGGCCGTGGTGGCTGCTCGTACCGGCCGGGCTGGTCGCCGCGTCGGTCGCCGCCGACCGCGACCTGTACGTGCTGGCCCACCGGCGGCGCGGCCCGGTGTTCCTGATGTTCTTCGTGGCCGTGCACTTCCTGGTGAACGTCACCATCACCGCCGGGGTGGCGGCCGGCGCCCTGCAGTGGCTGGTGTCGCGACCGTTCCGGCAGCTCTACGACGGCACCTTCCCGGTGGAGGCGACCGCGTGACCGCGTCACCGCAGATCGCGCCGGCCCCGGTGGAGACCGTCGCCGCCACGCCCGGGCCGGGGCCCTTCGGACGGTGGTGGCGGCGCTGGCTGGGCCGGCTGTTCCTGACCGGCTCGGCGCTGTGGCTGCTGTACGTGCTGGCCCACCGGGCACTCAGCGGGCGGGTGTGGTGGTGGCTGCTGGCCGAGCTGGTGCCGCCGCTGTTGTTCGTCGCCGTACCGCTGACCTTCGCGGCGGCGGCCGCCGGGTGCCGACGCACCCGGCGGCCCGCGGCGCTGTTGTGCGCGGCGGCCCTGGTCGTCGGTGCCGGGCTGTCCGGGATCAACCTGCCGGGGCCGTTGCGCCCCGAGCAGCCGGTGCCGGCGGAGGCGGTGCGGGTGATGTCCTGGAACACCGGCTACTGGCACGCCGGCGATCAGCCGGCGGACTTCTACCGACTGCTGCGCGAGCAACGGGCCGACGTGTACCTGCTGCAGGAGTACATCGCCGAGGTCGACGGCACGATCGTGCCGATCGACGATCTGGACCGACTGGCCCGTGAGCTGCCCGGCTACCACGTCGCGGTGACCGGTGAACTGGTCACCTTGTCGCGGTTCCCGATCGTCGACCAGGTGCCGCTGGAGGCCGCCGGGCTGCCGCCGGCACCGGACGACTTCGTCGACTTCTGGCGCTACCAGGTGCTCCGGACCGACCTGCAGGTCGGCGACCGCGTGCTCTCGACGTACAACGCGCATCTGCCGGTGCCGCTGTGGGTGGGTGGACCGAGCGTGTTCAGCCGGGAGTTTCACGACACGGTACGCCAGCAGCGGCAGCGCCGCCTCGCTCAGTGGCGGGTGCTCGCCGCCGACGTGGCGGCCAACCCGTACCCGGTCCTGCTGGCCGGTGATCTCAACACCACGCCGGCGATGGGGGACACCCGCCGGCTGCCCTCGGGGCTGCGCGACGCGGTGTCGGCCAGCAGATCCTTCTATCCGGGTTCGTGGCCGACCGAGCAGCCGTCGGCGTGGCGGCTGGACTGGGCGCTGGTCTCCGACCCGCTGACCGTGCACCGGTACGAGTTCGGCGACGCGCGGGGAATGTCGGACCACCTGCCCCAGACGATGTGGGTGTCGTGGTGACCGGGGCGCCGAGGGTGTCGGTGATCATCCCGACCTACAACAAGGCCAAGACGTTGGCCGAATGCGTGCGGTCGGTGTACCGCCAGACCTGCCAGCCGGTGGAGGTGGTCGTGGTCGACGACGCCAGCACCGACGGGTCCCGGGAGATCGCCGCCGGCCTACCGTGCCAACTGGTCTGCCTGCCAACCAACCGGGGCGTTTCGGCGGCCCGCAACGCCGGAGCCTCGGTCGCCACCGGTGAGGTGCTGTTCTTCGTCGACTCCGACATCGCCCTCGCGCCGGATGCGATCGGCAACGCGTTGCGGGTGCTGGCCGCGCACCCCGAGTGCGGTGTGGTGCAGGGCATCTATGCCGCCGAGCCGTTCGCCGCCGACGGCCCGGTGGAGGTGTACAAGACCCTGTTCGAGCACTACTGGCGGCGTCAGCGTGCCGGCGTCGCGGACTCGACCCTGTTCGCGCTCACCGCGATCCGTCGCGAGGCGTTCGACGCGGTCGGTGGATTCGACGAGCGCCTGCGCGACTCCGAGGACATCGAGTTCGGCACCCGGCTGCCGCGGCGTTACCAGATCAGGATGAGCGCGCAGGTGGTCGGCCGCCACGACGACGTCGACCGGCTGGGGCCGTTTCTCGCCGAGCACGTCCGGCGCGCCGTCAGCTACGGCGCGCTGCTCGCCGGCACCACGCTCGGCGCCCGGCGGCGGTCACCGCACCGACCGCACGCTCCGGGCCGGTCCGACGGTACGGACCGGCCAGGGCGCGGCTTCGACGTCGCCGCAGCCGCGGCCATGCTCTGCTGTACGGCGGCGTTGGTCACCCTCCCGTTGGCGCTGGTAGACCGGTGGTTGCTGGTGCTGCCGGGGGTGTTCGGCGCCGCCTTCCTCGTCGTCGACCGTGGACTGCTGCGCTTCGTGTGGCGGCGGAAGGGCAACCGCTTCCTGGTGTACTTCGTCGGCATGCACTTCGTCATGCACACCACCCAGTTGGCCGGTATGGCCGCCGGGTTCGCCGCCACCGCGCTGCGGAGCGGGCGGCGCGCACCGGCCAGCACGGGGCGGGCCGACCGGTGAGCGGCGCGACCTCCCCGGCAGGCGGCGCGACCTCACCGGCGGGCGGCGGGACGTCACCGACGGGCCGCTGGAGTCGCTGGTGGCGGCTGCTGAACCGGGCCTTCGTGGTGCTCTTCGTCGTACTGCTTGTCGTCGGCGTGGTGACCGTGCTGCGTACCCAGGACTGGACCCCCGTCGTCGAGCTGGCCGCCTCGCTGGACCCGGTGACCGGCTACCTCGCGGTGGCGGCCGCGATCGGGATCAACTGCCTGGGCCTGGTCCTCGGCGTGCTGTCCTGGCGCGCGGTCTTCGTCGACCTCGGCGCCCGGGTGCACACCTGGACCGCGCTGCGGATCTTCTTCGTCGGGTTCCTCGTGAAGTTCGTGCCGGGTCGGTTCGTCGCGGTGCCGGTGTTGCTGCGGCTGGGCAGACAGGTCGACGTCGGTCCGGTCCGGCTGGCGTCGGTGTTCGCGGTCAGCTGGAGCATCGTGGCGCTCACCGGGCTGACCATCGGCATCGCCGCCGGCCCGGCGGTCGTCGGTGGTGGGGTGTGGTGGCTGCTGCTGGCCGCCCTGCCAGTGGTGATCCTGCTGATCCGGCCGCAGCTGCTCGACCGGGCCGTGCGATTCGCGACGAGGCTGCTGCGTCGGCCGCAGCTACAGTTCGGTGCCACCCCGGGTGGCGTCCGCCGCGCGATCGTCGCGCAGGCGTTGTCCTGGTGGGTGTCGGGGCATCACCTGTGGGTGCTGGCCGTCGTGGCCGGGGCACCGCCCGGCCGTTCCTACCTGGTGTGCGTGGCCGGGTTCGGGTTGGCGACGGTCACCGGGCTGCTGGTGATGGTCGCCCCGGACGGCATCGGGGTGCGGGAAGCAGTGCTCGTCGTCGGACTGGCCACGGTGATGCCACTGCCCCTGGCCGGCACCGTCGTGCTGGCCAGCCGGGTGGTGTCGGTGCTCAGCGACGTCGCGGTCGGTGCCGGCGGCCTGGCGCTCGCCCAGTATCTGCACCGACGTCGGCAGCGGGGCGTCGGCGGCGCGCTGGTCAGCGACCCGGTGCCCGCGCGCTGACGGCGATCTCGGCGCGGTGGCGTCCCACCGCCGCCAGATGCGCGCGGATCTGCTCGGCCTCCGGGGCACCGATGGCGCTGAAGTGGGACAGCGCGTGGCACCAGTGGTCCCACACCTCGTCCGGCGTGCGCCCCGGCCCGGCGGCCGGCGCCCGGTCGGTGTCGACCAGCCGCTGCCCGGCCCGGGCCAGCCCGGCGTGAGCCCGGGCCTGCTGCGTCCGGTCACCGATCTGGGCGGCGATCGACAACGCCTGCTGGTAGTGCTCACGGGCGGCCGCCGGATTCCCGACCTCCATCAGCGCGTCGGCCAGGCCGACCAGCGCCGAGGCCTGACCCACCGGCTGACTGGTGTCACGGTAGATCTGCAATGCCCGACCGTGGTGGTCGGCGGCGTCCCGGAACCGCCCGAGCCGGGCGTGCAGCTGGCCGAAGGAGTCCAGCGCGAACGCCATCCCGACCCGGTGGCCGATCCGGCGGCACAGGATGATCGCCCGGTCGAGGTGTTCGCCGGCTTCGGCGTAGCGGCCCTGCAGGACATGGATCCAGCCGAGGTTGCCCAGCGCCATCGCCTCGCCGTGGGTCTCGCCGGTGGCCCGCAGCAGCGCGAGCGCCTCCTGCAGGTGTTCCCGGGCCTGGTCGTACTGGCCCTGCTGGCCGTGGAAGACACCGAGGTTGCCCAGCGCCCGTGCCTCGCCAGCGCGTTCGCCGGTCTGCCGGTAGAGCACCAGGGCGCGCTGCAGATGGTCGACGACCAGTTTCCGGTGTCCCTGCATGCCGTACACCACCGCGATGTTCGTCATCATGTGGGCCTGTGAGTCGCGGTCACCGATCGCCTCGGCGGCCAGCAGGCCATGGTGGTGCGCGGTCACCGCGTCCGGGTAGTGCCCGGCGCCTTCCAGGTAGCGGAAGACGGTGAGCACGAGCCGGCGGGCATGCTCGGGCCAGCCGTGCCCGGCGGCGTACGCCATGATGGCGACCAGATTCGCCCGTTCCTGCTCCAGCCAGGACCGGCCGCTCGCCGCGTCGGCCAGTGGCCGGGCCGCCGCCGTCGGGCCGCTGATCGCCGGTCGGCGGTGGCGCTCGGCCGGATACAGCAGGTCCATCGCCGCCGCCGCGGTGTGCAGGTAGTGATCGAACAGCGCGGTCATCGACCGGTGCCGGTCGACCGGCGCGTCCTGCGCCTCGGCGAGGTCCACCGCGTAGGCACGGAGCAGGTCGTGCATGCCGTACCGGTGCTGCGGGCCGCGTTCGAGCAGGTGGGCGCGGGCGAGCAGATCCAGTAACCGGCGGGCGTCGGCAACGGTGGTGCCGATGACCGCGGCGGCGGCGTACGGCTCCAGCCCTGGACCAGGATGCAGACCGAGCAGCCGGAACGCACGGGCGGCGTCCGTCGGCAGGTGAAGGTAGGACCAGGAGAAGACAGCCCGAACACCGGTTCGCAGGTCGCCGCCGGCATCGAGCAGGTCCAACCGGCGGTGCTGGTCGGCCAGTTCCCGCACCAGCTCCACCAGTTGCGCACCTGGGCGGGTGGCGGCCATCTCCGCCGCCACCCGTAACGCCAGCGGGAGTCTGGCGCACTGCGCGGCGAGCACGGCGGCGGCGGTGTGTTCGGCGGTCACCCGGGCGCCGATCAGCCGGTGGATCAGAGCGACGGCCTCGTCCAGTGGCAGAGGGTCGAGGTCGATGCGCCGGGCCCCGTGCCGGGCGACCAGACCGGCGAGAGAGTCTCGGCTGGTGACCAGGACGAAGCAGGACGGCGAGCCGGGTAGCAGCGGCCGGACCTGCTCGGCGGAGGCGGCGTTGTCCAGCACCACCAGCAGTCTGCGGCCGTCGACCAGGCTCCGGTAGCAGGCCGCGCGTTCGTCGAGATCAAGCGGTAGGTCGGGCCCGGAGACACCGAGCGCCCGCAGGAAACCGGCGAGCGCGTGACCGGGGGAGACCGGCTGGCCGGCGTCGTAGCCCTGCAGGTCGACGTAGAGCTGGCCGTCAGGGAACCGGTGCCGGACGCGGTGCGCCCAGCGGATGGCCAGCGCCGTCTTGCCGACGCCAGCGGTGCCCGAGGTCGCGACGAGTGTCACGCCCGGCACGGTGTCGCCGCCCGGTTCGGTGGCGTCGAGCAAGTTGTCCAGCCGGGCCAGTTCGGTGCCCCGACCGGTGAAGTCCGGGATGTCGGCGGGCAGCTGGGCCGGTGCGGCAGGGGCTGTACGGGTGTCCCGCTGGTCGGTCCGCTGCGCGCCGGTGGGGGCCGGCCCCGCGCCGGCCGTGACCGGATCCTCGTCGTGCAGCAGCGTGGTGTGCGCGGCCGACAACTCGGGTCCGGGATCTACGCCGAGTTCGTCGGTGAGGCGGTGCCGGACCTGATGGTAGGTATGGAAGGCCCGGGCACGTTGGCCGGCGGCCTGGTAGGCGCGGATGAGCCGGGCCTGTGCGGCTTCGTCCAGCGGCTGGGCGGTGGCGGCCTCCTCCAGCGCCGGTACCGCCTCGGCGGCCCGTCCCGAAGCGATCATGATTTCGCCGTAGCGGGCGAGGGCGGCGTGCCGTTCCTCCACGAGCGTGACGACCCTCGGATGCGCGGTGAGATCCGGGATGTCCGCCATCGGTGGGCCCTGCCACAGCGCGAGCGCCTCCTCGAGCTCGTCGGCGGCCCGGCGCAGGTCACCGGCGCGCTGCCGACCGGTGGCGGCGGTCAGCAGGTCGCGGAAGCGCAGGGCGTCGACGGCGGAGTTCGGCAGCTGCAGGGCATAGCCGTCCCCGACCTGGCGTAGCACCTGGCTGGGCGCGCGTGGCGGACGGTCCGGCTCGAGTCGACGGCGCAGGTGCTTGATGTGGGTCTGGATGACGTTGCGCGCGCTCGGTGGCGGACTGCGGTCGGGCCACACGACCGCAGAGATCTCGGCGGTGCGCACCGGCTGGCCACAGGCCAGCGCGAGCAGGCCGAGCACGGCGCGCTGCGCCGTCGGTCCGAGATCCAGCTGTTCACCGTCGCGCCAGGCGCGCACCTGGCCGAGGATCTGGATACGCAACGTCGTCACCCTCGCCGGTCGTGCTGGTGCCGCCGCTCAGGACGGGGTGGCCGTATATGGCGGTCGGTTCGCTTCACGCTAAATCAGCGTCGGCAACTGTGCAATCCTCCGCTGCGAATGATCAGAGTGAATTCCTCCATTGGTGGCAACCCGGCGTCCCTCATGGACGAATTCGCGCCGAGGGCGTTGGTCTGATTGGCGGTGACCATGCATGGTCGTGGTCTGTCGGGACATTGGTAATAGGACGGTTTGTTGACACCTGTCGACTCCGGGCAGCCTGCCTCCGGCGTACGCGACGGCAAAAGATGGCGTTCGTGCGGGTGAAGTGGAGGTGGGCAGGCGCGCGACAATTGTCGCCGGAGGTCGACATGGTCGTGGGCATCCGCATTTGTGCGACGCCGGACGTCTCCGGCGACGCATCCGGACGCCCACGACCGCCCGTCGGTCACTCCTCGCCGAAGTCCTCGCCGCCGTCGTCGTCACCGAAGCTGTCGAACACCTCGCCGGCGACCATCCCACCGGCGAAGCCGAGCGCGGCACCGCCGAGCGCTCCTGCGACCATGCCGCCCATGCCGGGCCCGCCTCGGTGCGCCGGCGGGTACCCGCCGTGCATCGGTTGGCCGTATCCGCCGCCGCCGAGGAACGACTGCCGTTGGGACAGGGCCTGCCGGACCCAGCCGTCGACCTGCGCCGTCCAGTCCACGGTGTCGGCGTCGGCGTGGCTGACCCGGTAACGCCCGTACGAGTCGTGGCCCGGGGTGAACAGCCCGCCGCGCTTGTCGAACTCCAACACGACATCCACGCCGTACTCGCTGGCGACGAAGGTCAGCTCGACCTCCCGGATGCCGCCGGCGTACTGCGGCGCGGCGAAGTACTCGATCTCCTGGTAGAACGGCAGGGTCTGGGGCACGCCGTGCAGCCGGCCGTACTCCAGATCGGCACCCTTGAAGCCGAAGCCGAGCCGGGCGAAGGCCTCCAGGATGCGCTCCTGCACCGGCAGCGGGTGCACGTGCACCGCGTCGAGGTCGCCCCGGTCGATCGCGCCCGGGATCGCCACCTCGGTGCGCAGCCCCATGGTCATCCCGTGCAGCCGCTGGCCGTACACGTCGGTGACCGGGGTCTCCCATGGTACGGCGAACTGGAAGGGCAACGAGACCTGCTGGCCCTCCCGCAGGGAGAACCCGCCACCCACCGGGACCCGGTGGAACTCGGCCGTCGCGTTGTGGTCCTCGCCGCCGGCCTCCACCTCCACCCGGGTGACCAGGCTGACGGTGATCTGGTCGAGTCGGGTCTCGTGGCTGCCGCCGACCAGGTTGACCTGGCCGCTGAGGACGAGGCCGGGGCGGATGTTGGGGTTGGGCAGCACCGTGTCGACGCTGGGGGCGCCGATGCCCAGGGCGCCCAGCATCTTCTTGAAGACCACGTACGTTCCTTTCGTTCGGTGACGTCGTATCCGTCGTGCGGGGTCGGGTACCGGATGCAATAAGTCCATAATGGACGTGGATCGGACGATATCAGCGTTTTCTGAATGACTCCTGTGAGCTCACCCGGGGCTATATGGTGATCTGCCAGGTTTTGTGCAGCTCATGGTAGAGAATGCTCCCTGTGACTGACGCGGTGCTCGCGGCGAGCTGGCCGATCTCCTGGTCGGTCGTGGCGTTCGTCGCCGCCGGTGGGCTCACCGTGGTGGGCAGTGTCCGACTGGTGGCCCTCGGCGACGCGCTGGCGGACCGCACCGGCTGGGGTGAGGCGCTGTTCGGGGCGATCTTCTTCGGCCTGGCGACCTCGCTGTCGGGCATCGTGATGACCGCGGTGACGGCTGCCGGCGCCGCACCGCAACTGGCGTACAGCAACGCCGTCGGCGGCATCGCCGCGCAGACCACCGCGGTCGCGGTCGCCGACCTGTTCTACCGCCGGGTCAATCTCGAACACGCGAGCGCCTCGCTGTCCAACGTGCTCTTCGGCTGCCTGCTGCTGGCGCTGCTGGCGCTCGCCCTGCTCGGCACCTACACCCCCGACGCGACGCTGGCCGGGATCCACCCGGTCTCGGTGGTGATGGTGGGCTGTTACGTCGGCGGCGTCATGATCGTGCACTCCACCGACGTTACGCCGTACTGGCAAGCAGTCGACACCGTCGACACCCGCCAGGACCTGCCGCAGAGCCACGGACCGCTCGACAGCCCACCGCTGCCGGCACTGTGGGTCCGCTTCGTCGCGGTCGGCCTGATCGTCGCGGCCGGCGGATGGGTCATCGCCCTGGCCGGGGAGAGCCTGGTGACAGCGACCGGGTTGCGTGCGGGCTTCGTCGGCGGGGTGCTGATGGGCCTGATCAACGCGCTGCCGGAGGCCATAACGGCGATCGCGGCGGTCCGCCGGGGCGCGCTCACCCTGGCCGTCGCGGCGGTCCTGGGCGGCAACTGCCTGGATGCGCTCAACCTGGTCGTCGGCGACCTCTTCTATCGCGACGGCTCGCTCTACCACCAGGCGGGCACCGACGAGCTGTTCCTCACCACCTCGGCGATGCTGATGACGACGCTGCTCCTCGGCGGCCTGCTGGTACGCCAGGTGCGGGGCTGGGGTCGGCTGGGCTTCGAAGGCACCCTGCTGCTCGTCGGCTACCTCGCGGTGGTCGCGGTGCTGGCCTTCTGAATCCCCGGCGGGGCAGGTACGGGCCTCAGCCCTCGGCCGTGAGGTCGATGACCGCGGTGACGACCGCCCCCGGTGCCGGGACGGCCCGTTCGATCAGCAGCGCGGCGCACAGCTGCCGGCAGATCCAGACGCCCCGGCCGCCGGCGCGCTCCTGGTCCGGCGGGGAGCTGCCCACCCGGGGGTCGTCGATCCCTGGACCGGTGTCGCTCACCTGACAGAACAGACTGTCCTGCACGCGCCACAGGCGCAGCCGGCCGCCGCCACCGCCGTGTCGGATCGCATTGGTGGCGAGCTCACCGGCGACGATCAGCAGATGTTCGGTCTGCTCGGCGGACAACTCCAGCCGGGGGGCGTGCGCGCTGATCGTCGCCCGCAGCCCGTACAGCCCGTCACCGTCGAACAGGTGCTCGAGGCGGCCGTCGGTCGACGCCACGCCCTCGGGGCGTCCACCGGTGCCCGCCTGCTGCGGATCCGGGCTACTCATGGCGTCTCTGTACCCGTAGCTGAGCCACGTCATCCGCGCCGACCAGGGAGAGCACCGTGCCGACCAGCCGACGACAGGAGACGGTCATCCGCCGGGACCGGGGCAGTGCCCGGGCCGCCGCGACCACGATCCCGGCGCAGGCACCGTCGATGTAGTCGAGGGCGGTCAGGTTGAGATGCATCCGCCGGTCGATGCGTACGGATTCGGCCAACGCCAGCTCCAGGACGTCCTTGTGCCGGTAGTCCAGCTCGCCGGCGATCCGCACCCCGGGCGGGCTGTACTGCCGGCAGATCCGCAGCAGCGGATGCTCGAGGTAGACCTGGGCGGCCACCGTCCGGGGGTGCGCCCGTGCGGCGAAGGCGAGCGTGACGGCGTCGAACCGGCCCCGGTCGTACTGGCAGATCAGGCAGAGCTGGCCGTGGGCCAACAGCTCGCCGACCCTGGTCTCGAACTCGAGCAGCTGTTCGGCGGCGGCGAACGGTCGGGTCGCCCAGCACATGTCCGCGGTGACCCGCAGGCCGGGGTAGCCCTCCCGGGTGGCGACGTGCATCTCGTGGGCCAGTGCGTCGACCATGCCGGCGGCGTCGGCCGGTACGTCGCCGAGCAGCGAACCGGTGGCCGGGGCGATGCGCAGCTGACCGCGGCGCAACGCCGAGCCGGGGCGTACCGAACGTCCGTGCAGCTCGCCGGTGAGCTCGTCCGGGCTCACCGAGTCGGTCCAGCAGACGACCTTCTGCCCGGCGCGCAGGCCGCCCCGCACGAACGCCGCGACCAGGTCCAACCGCTCCTCCTGGTCGGAAAATGTCAGACAGGCGTGGTCACCGGCACCGAGCGCGCCAACTGTAGCCGTGTCCGCCATCGTCGGTCCGCCTGTTCGTCATCGGAGGGATGGCTGCCACCTTATGCGGTGGGTCCGACCACGTCCGGACATGCCCCCTCGCCTGGCGTCGTGCGTCTGGCACACACCCCCGCCGATCCAGTCCTGCCAGGCGTTGAACGCTCCTGCGGTCCGGTCCGTACCACCGGTCGGCAGCGGAACCGGTGGCGACGTGGTGGAGCAGACGTGGCGAGCAGAAGAGTCCGTACCGGCGGTCGGCACACGCGGCGCGGCGGGACGTCGCGGCGCTCGCTGCTCGGTCTGGGCGTCCTCGGCACGCTCGCTGCCGGTGCCGCCGGCTACGGCTGGTACGAGGCGGGCCGGCTGCCGGCCTCGGCCACCGGCAGCCGGGTGGCCGCCCGCTTCGGCGACGCGCCGACCGCGCCGACGGCGCCACCGCGCCCGGACCCGGTGGCGCAGCAGCGGGAGCGTGCGGTCCGCGCCGCGCAGCAGGTCCGCCGGTACGCCGCTGACCTGCCGGGGCAGGTCAGCGTCGCCGTCGTCGACCAGGGCACGGGGACCGGGTTCCGGATCGGGGACGGCCTGCGGTTTCAGACGGCCAGCATCGTCAAGGTGGACATCCTGGCGGCGTTGCTGCTCCAGCAGGGCCGGTTGACCGGTGCGCAGCGGCGGACCGCCACCCGGATGATCACGGTCAGCGACAACGCGGCGGCCAGTGACCTGTTCGCCCAGGTGGGCGGAGTCTCCGGACTGAACCGCGCCAACGCCGCCCTGGGATTGACCGAGACCCGGCCGACGCCGTCGTGGGGGACGACGACGACCACCGCCGCCGACCAGATCCGGCTGATGCGTGCCCTGGCCGGCGACGATGGACCACTGGGATCGACCGAGCGGGAGCTGGTGCTGGAGCTGATGGGTGACGTCGTACCGGAGCAGCGGTGGGGGGTGTCAGCCGGGGCGTCGTCGGCGGGTTCGCGGGTCTGGGTGAAGAACGGCTGGGTCACCGTCGACGAGCACGATGGCCGGTGGCTGGTGAACAGCGTCGGGCGCATCGCCGAGGGCGACCGGGACTGGCTGGTGGCGATCCTGTCCGACCATCACGACAGCTTCGACGCCGGTGTCGCGGCGGTGGAGCAGGTGGCGCGGACCGCTTTCGACGCTTGGCGCGACTAGCCGAACACCCGTTCGCAGGCCTGCCGGAGGCTGACCTGCGCGGCCGAGATCGCCAGATTGCCCTCGATGGGGTCCTGGCTGGCGGCCTGCGTCGTGGCCTGTTCCAGTTCCTTGCCCAGTGTGGCGATGGTGTCGTCGGTCGAGGCCTGCGCCTGCCGGGCGATCGCCCGGTTGATGTCGTGACCGAGTTCGGCCGCGCTCAGCTCGTGCAGATCCTGGCAGGCCTGCCAACCGTCGGCGTCGGCCGGCGGAGTCTGTGCGGTGGTGCCGCTGGTCAACGGCTGTGGCGTCGCCTGCAGCTGTTCCTCGCGGGTCAGCGCACCGACGGCGATGACCCCGACGGCCAGTACGACCGGGGCGAGAAGCCACAGCCAGACGGATCGGCGTCGGGACCGCCGAGGGGACTTGTATCCAGAATGGCCGGTGGGAGCTGGGCGCGGCTGGCTCACGGTGGTGCCTCTCATGTCCGACTGGGCGAGGGGAGACGAGGGAAGCAGCTTCGTGCGGCATAGCGGACATTAGCGGCCGTGCCGCCATATATTCACACACGTCACGTTCGTATGCCGCACGATGCCCCATAGTAGGCTTTTCGCTGCGGAAGGCAACCCATCCATCGCCGTAGTAGGTCCGGACGGGTGGGGCGGGCGTAAGCGCCCCGAAACCCGGAGCTGGCACACTGGGGCGGTGTATGACGTCGACGTGCTTGTGATCGGTTCCGGCCCCAGCGGACAGAAGGCGGCGATCGCCGCAGCGAAGCTCGACCGGCGGGTCATGGTCGTCGAACGGGCGCACATGCTCGGTGGGGTGTGCATCAACACCGGGACGATTCCGTCCAAGACGCTGCGTGAGGCGGTGCTCTACCTCACCGGCCTCAACCAGCGCGAAGTGTACGGCCGCAGCTACCGGGTCAAGGACGACATCACGGTCAGCGACCTGGCGGCCCGGACTCAGCACGTGATCGGCCGTGAGATCGATGTCACCCGCAGTCAGCTGACCCGCAACCGGGTGCGGATCATGACCGGGACGGCCCGCTTCGACGATCCGCACACGGTGGTCGTGACGGACCCTTCGGGGCACGGCAACAAGGTCACCGCGGAGAAGATCGTGATCGCGGCGGGGACCCGACCGGCCCGACCGGCCAGCGTCGACTTCGACGAGCAGACGATCATCGACTCGGACGGCATCATCAACCTCGAACGCGTACCGCAGTCGATGCTGGTGGTCGGCGCCGGCGTCATCGGCATCGAGTACGCCTCGATGTTCGCCGCGCTCGGCTCCGAGGTCACCGTCGTGGAACGCCGCGACCGGATGCTGGAGTTCTGCGACCTGGAGATCGTGGAAGCACTGAAATACCATCTGCGTGACCTCGCGGTCACCTTCCGCTTTGGCGAGGAGGTGGCGTCGGTGCAGCGCCACGCCAAGGGCGCGGTCGCCGTCCTGGAAAGTGGCAAGCGGATCGCCGCCGACACGGTGATGTACTCGGCCGGGCGTCAGGGCGTCGCCGCCGACCTCGACCTGGAACGGGCCGGTCTGGCGGCCGACTCACGCGGCCGGGTCGAGGTCAACGAGAACTTCCAGACCTCGGTCGGGCACATCTACGCGGTGGGCGACATCATCGGCTTCCCCGCGCTGGCCTCCACCTCGATGGAGCAGGGTCGCCTCGCCGCGCACCACGCCTGCGGCGAGCCGGCGCGCGGCATGCCGCAGCTGCAGCCGATCGGCATCTACACCATCCCGGAGATGAGCTTCATCGGCGCCACCGAGGACCAGCTCACCGACCAGCGGGTGCCGTTCGAGGTCGGGATGGCCCGCTACCGAGAGCTCGCCCGAGGGCAGATCATCGGCGACTCGTACGGGATGCTCAAACTGCTGGTCGCCCCGGAGACCCGGCAACTGCTCGGGGTGCACATCTTCGGCACCGGCGCCACCGAACTCGTCCACATTGGGCAGGCGGTGATGGGCTGCCACGGTACCATCGACTACTTCGTCGACGCGGTGTTCAACTACCCGACCCTCGCCGAGGCGTACAAGGTCGCCGCGTTGGACGCGATGAACAAGATCCGCCACCTGGCCCAACTGCACGACTGAGCCGGGTCAGCCGCCCACGTCGGGCCGCACCGCCGGGCGGCGCGCCACCGCCACCGCCGCCAGCACCACGCAACCGGTCATCGGCACCGCCAACGGGATCAGCTGCCAGGCGACCAGCACCAGCCCGCCGACGGCGAGCCCGAGCAGCGCCGTACCGGCGGGGTCGTCACGCACCGTACGGATCGTCGCGGCCCGCAGCGTCGCGGCCCAGCACGCCCCCGGCCGCCACATCTCCGCCGCGCGCAGCACCAGCGCCGCGAGCACCACGGCGGCGAACAGACAGGCCGCCGCGACGACACCGCCACCGGGCAGCCGCCCGGTGCGCACCACCGCGGCGTCGAACGCCAGCAGCCCGGCGGCGGCCAGCGCCGCCAGCGACCAGGGCCAACTGCCCGGCAGCGCCGCCCGTACGGTCGCGGCGAACGTCCGGACACTGGTGCTGCCGGTGCCGTCGGCGTACGCGCGCAGGTGGGCACAGCCGGCGGCGAGGGCGGCCAGCAGGGTCACCAGCGGTACCGATGCGGCCAGTACCAGCACCCCGACCAGCAGCGTCTCGCCGAACAGGGCGAACCGGGCGGCGCCGCGTCGCCCGCCGACCCGCGTCGTGGACGCGTCGTCGCCGGTCACCCCTTCAGCCCCGACGTCGACATCCCGTCCACCAGAAAGCGTTGGAAGAACAGGAAGAATCCGATGACCGGCAGCAGCGCCAGCATCGACATCGCCATCAACGCACCGTAGTCCGACAGCGTGGTCTGGTCGATGTAGAGCTGCAGGGCCAGCGGCAGCGGGTACTTGTCCGGCGTGCTGAGGTAGATCAGTGGGCCGAGGAAGTCGTTCCAGGTCCAGATGAAGGTGAAGATCGCCGTGGTGATCATCGCTGGCCGGGACAACGGCAGGATGATGTGCCAGAAGGTGCCCCACTGCCCGGCCCCGTCGATGCGGGCGGATTCGTCCAGCTCGGGCGGGATGGTGCGGATGAACTGGACCATCAGGAAGACGAAGAACGCCTCCGCCGCGAGGAACTTGCCCAGCAGCAGCGGCACGTAGGTGTCGACCAGTCCCAGGTTCTGGAACACCGCGTACTGCGGCACGATGAGCACGTGGAACGGCAGCAGCAGAGTGGAGATCATCAGCACGAACATCGTCGACCGGCCCCGGAACCGTAACCGGGCGAAGGCGTACCCGGCGAGGGCGGACGACGCGACGGTGCCGACCACGGCGAGCGCCGCCAGCACCGTCGAATTCCAGAAGAAGCGCATGGTGCCGATGCCGGCCATGCCCTCGGCGGCGCGCTGGTAGTTGTCGAGCGTCGGGTCGCCGGGCAGCAGGCGAAGGTCGCCGAGGATCGACGCCGACGGGGTGAACGACGCCGAGACCACCCAGCCCACCGGGTAGAGGATCACCGCCAGCAGCGCCAGCGCCGCCAGGTGCCAGCCGACGCTGTGCCGCAGTCGTCGGTGGTCGGTCCGCCTGCTCATCGTGCGTCTCCCGCGTAGTGGACCCAGCCCCGCGCTGTGCGGAACAGCAGCGTGGTCACCAGGCCGACGCCGAGCAGCAGCATCCAGGCCATCGCCGAGGCGTAGCCCATCCGGAAGTCGGTGAAGCCCCGGTCGTACAGGTAGACCGTGTAGAACAGGGTCGACCCGGCCGGGCTGCCGTTGCGCCCGCCGACGATGTACGCCGAGGTGAAGATCTGGAACGAGTTGATCGTCTCCAGCAGCAGATTGAAGAAGATCACCGGCGAGATCATCGGTACGGTCACCGCCCGGAACCGCCGCCACCGGCCGGCGCCGTCGACCTCGGCGGCCTCGTAGAGCTCCCGGGGCACCTGCTTGAGCCCGGCAAGGAAGATCACCATCGGTGCGCCGAACTGCCAGACAGCCAGCAGCACCAGCATCAGCAGGGACAGGTCGGGGTTGCCGACCCAGCCACCGGTGGGCAGACCGACCGCCCCGAGCATCCGGTCGACGATCGCGTCCTCGCTGAACAGCGCCTTCCAGACGATGGCGATGCTGACGCTGGCACCGATCAACGACGGGCCGTAGAAGGCCGCCCGGTACCCGCCCTGGCCGCGTCGAGGGCTGTTGAGCAGCATCGCGACCGCGAGCGCCGCGGCGAGTTTGAGCGGTACGGCCAGCAGCACGTAGGTCATCGTCACCTGGACCGACTGCAGCCACCGGCTGTCGTCGAAGAGCCGTCGGTAGTTGTCCAGGCCCACCCACTCCGGGGTGGTGAACAGGTTGTAGTCGGTGAACGACAGGTACAGCGAGGCAGCCATCGGCCCGATGGTCAGCAGCGCGATGCCGGCGATCCAGGGCGACAGGAACAGGTAGCCGGCCAGCCCGTCACCGGACCGGTGGCGGCGCGGTGGCGGCGCCGCCGGTCGGCGTACACCCGGTGGGCGCCTCGCGCCGATGGTGGACGTGCGCATCGGTCGATCTCCTCACCGGTCAGGACTGCAGGATCTCCTCGGCCTCGGTGAAGAACTGGTCGACAGCCTGTGCCACGCTGATCCTGCCGTAGTGCAGCTCCTCGCTGATCCGGATGAAGGCCGCCTCGATGCTGCCGGCACCACGCGGTGGGGCCGGCGGGGCCTGGGTCAGCTGATCGGCGATCGTCTCCTCGTAGGCGGCGACGGCGGCCAGCGGCCCGTCGAGTTCGGCCGCGTCGCGCTGGGCGTTGGTGGCCGGCAACCCCCGGTTGCCGCCGAAGATCCGACCCACCTCCGGGTTGTTGATCATGAAGGAGATCAGCTTCGCGGCGGCCTCCGGATGCTCGGTACGGGCCGACGCGCTCAGCAGCATCGCCGGCTTGAGGTACTGACCGAGCCGGTCCGGGTTGTCGCTGGGCAGCGGGCCGAGGCGGATCTCGGTGTCGGTCTCACCCGCGTACCGGACCAGGAAGTTGTCCCAGCCCAGGTCCGAAGCGGCCAGGTCGTCGACCCACAGCGACGCGGGCTTGATCGCGACGGCGGTCTCCACTGGCAGTACGACGTCCTGGGCGATCAGATCCATGCCCTGCTGCCAGAACCGCGCCAGTCGGTCGGCGTCGAAGCCGAGCTGGCCGTCCTCGGTGAACAGCGCGCCACCCTCCTGACGCAGTTGGGCCTCCAGGTTGTAGATGATGCCGGTGTAGTTGCCGCCGCCGTAGGTGCCGGTGGTGGCCTTGATGGTGGCCATCGCGGCGTGGTAGTCGGCCCAGGTCCAGCCGATCTGCGGGGCGGCGACACCGGCCTGGGCGAACAGGGCCGGGTTGTAGAACATGCTCCACGTGTTGCCGCCGATCGGCACCGCGTACCTGGCTCCGTCGACCTCGCCGACCCCGTCGAAGCCGGGGAGCAGGTCGGTCAGGACGAGCGCGTCGCCGACCTGATCACCCAGGTCGTACAGGACACCCCGGTCGGCGTACTCGCGCAGGTAGGAGAAGTCCATCTGGACGACGTCGGGCATGTTGCCACCGGCGGTCTCGGTGGTCAGTTTCTGCCAGTACGCCTCGTACTCCTGGAAGCTGGGAGTGACCGTGATGTTCGGATTCTGCTCCTCGAACAGGTCGATCGCCTGCTGCATCAGGTCGGCCCGTTCCGCGTTGCCCCACCAGGAGTACCGCAGGGTGACCGGCCCGGAGGCGTCGTCGTCACCGCAGGCAGCGGCACCGACCGCGACCAGGGCGAGCGCGGCCGACGCAGCGAGCGCTGCCCTGAACCGTTTCATTGTCGCCATGCGGATCCTCCGGTTTCGGGATGACGAACGATGCCGGTCGGATGTGTCGTCGACCACAGGAAGCGCTTGTCAACGTAGGTTAGGAGTCTGTTACATCCACGTCAATGGCTGCCTTGAACGTTCCAATCGGCCGGGTCGGAGCGCGATGCTCATGGATGCCGGCAGCGGTGTTCGACGCCTGCGGGCGAGCCCGGGCAGGCGTACCGCCCAGCGACGTCGTACCATCGCGACATGGCAGAGATGGTCACGCTGCGCCTGAGCCCGGAGACGGTGGCCAGAGCACGCGCCGCTGCCGAGCGGGAAGGAATGACACTTTCCGACTGGATGGACCGCGCCGCCCGCCGGGAAGCCCGCCGGGACGCCGCACGGGCCCATGAGGAGTGGCTCGCCGCCAACCCCGACGTGCGCGACGAGCTCGACGGCTTCGACCGGCTCGCCGACACCCTGGAGTCCGGTTGGTCCGACCTGTCTGACGCGGCGTGAACCGCGGCGAGATCTGGACCGTCGGCGAGCGATCCGACCTGCGCTACCGGGTGGTGGTGCTCTCCGGAGACGCCCACAACGACCGCCCCCGCGCCGCGCCGTACTGCGCTCCTATCGTGCGCCAACGCGGCGCGACCACCCTACCGCCGTTCGTGGTGCCGCTGGCCGAGACCGACCCGCTCTCCGGCGTCGTCGTGGTCAACCGGATGCGGCGCATCTCCGGCAAGTCCGGCGCCGAACGGGTCGGCATGGTCACCGGGGCCAGCATGGCCCGCCTGGAAGAGGCGATGCGGGACCTGTTCGACCTCTGACGGGGGGAATTCCGGAAGCCGCTGGCGGCACCGCCCCAGCCGGTGGTAGGACTGTCCGATGGGTATCGTGTCGCCCGGATTTCAGGGCCGTCCGCGTTCCCCCGGTGCCGTCACCCTGCCGCCGGGGCAGTACCTGACCGAGGACTTCCCGGTGCTCTCCGCCGGCCCGACGCCGCGGATCGACATCGCCGGCTGGGAGTTCGTCGTCACCGCCGAGGACGGCACCGTCCAGCGATGGAGCTGGTCGGAACTGCTCGACCTGCCGAGCGAGGACATCACGGTCGACATCCACTGCGTGACCAAATGGTCCAAGCTCGGTACCCGCTGGCGCGGCGTCTCCGTCGACACGCTGCTGGCCGACGTGGAGACCGCCGCCGACTACGCCGTGGCCCACTCGTACGGCGGCTACACCACGAACCTGCCGCTGGCCGACCTGCTCGACGGGCAGGCCTGGATCGCCTACCGGTACGACGACGCCGACCTGAGCCCCGAGCACGGCGGCCCGGCCCGGCTGCTGGTGCCCCACCTGTACTTCTGGAAGTCGGCGAAGTGGGTGCGCGGCCTCCGGCTGCTGCTCGACGACGAACCGGGCTTCTGGGAGACCGCCGGCTACCACGACTACGGTGACCCGTGGCGCGAGCAGCGATACCAGGGCGACTGAGCTGGCGGGTGGCCCGGCTCGCCGCCGTCCGCGACGAGACGCCGACCGCCCGTACCCTGCTGCTGGACGTACCGGACTGGCCCGGACACCTGCCCGGCCAACACGTCGACGTACGGCTCACCGCCCCCGACGGCTACCAGGCCCAGCGCAGCTACTCGCTCGCCAACGCCGCCGACGGCGACCGGGTCGAGTTGACCGTCCAGCGGGTGCCCGACGGGGAGGTCTCCGGCTACCTGGCCGGCCCGTACGCTGTCGGTGACCCGGTGGAGATCCGCGGCCCGGTCGGCGGCTGGTTCGTCTGGCGACCCGACGCGACCGATCCCGTGCTGCTGATCGCCGGCGGTTCCGGGATCGTGCCGCTGATGGCGATGATCCGTACCCGACGGGCCGCCGGCAGCCGGGTGCCGTTCCGGCTCATCTACTCGGTACGGACCCCGGCCGACGTCTACTACGCCGACGAACTACGCCGCCGCGCCCGCGACGACGCCGGACTCGACGTCAGCTACGTCTACACCCGGGAAGCACCCGACGGCTGGCCGGGCCAGGTAGGCCGGATCGGAGTCGCCCGGGTCAACACCGACGGTTGGCCGGCGATGCTCGAACCTGCCTGCTACGTCTGCGGGCCGACCGGCTTCGTCGAGGCCGTCGCCGACATCCTGATCGCCCTCGGGCACGACCCCCGCCGCGTCCGCACCGAACGATTCGGACCCACCGGAGGTTGACATGACCGACCCACAGGTGACAGTGCTGCTGCCCGATGAGCACCACCTGGACGGCAACGCCCTGGCCGGACCGCTGGGCGAGATCTTCGCGGTCGACGTCACCGCTGCGGTCGGCCGCTGCGCCGGCTGCGGTCGATCCGGGCCGGTCGCCGCCCTGATGGTCTACGCCGACGCGCCCGGCCTGGTTGCCCGCTGCCCGCACTGCAGCGCGGTGCTGCTGCGCCTGGTACGCGGCCCGGCCGACGTCTGGCTCGACCTGCACGGCGCGCTCAGCCTGCGGATCGCCGTACCGACGAACTGAGCCGCCGGACCGTGACATCGTCAGCTCGTCAACGAGACGTCGACGTCACCCGTGCCTCGCTGTAGATGCCCGCACCGAATCCGAGTTCGTCGTCGGGGTCGGCGTTGAGGACGACGCGCAGGGCGGTGCGGTGGTCCTCGGCGGGGTAGCGGATCTTGCCGTTCTCGACTCTACCCAGGTAGTCGGCGGTGAAGGCATTGTGGGCTGCTCGTCCGGGGGCCGGGCGGAGGATCGTGTCGACCTTGCGGCGCTCAACTGATGTGTGGTGGCGCGAACTGCCTGGTGGCAATCGATACTGGACATTGCCCTGCCTGGTGAATGCCGCCCTCGGCCATCGGCGCCGAACAGTTCATGATCATGGAAAGGAACGCGTCGAAGCGCAATTGTCAAGGGGGTAGGCGGGGGATCGTCCCCGTGAGGGTGGGCCATCCCCTCCCCGTAGCCTTCCCGACGCTCCTCGACGGGCAGCGGCGACGCCGATCAGGAGGCTGGTGTGGCGGACGCGCGCAGCGCTTCGGCCAGCCACTCGAACGGGAACCGCTCCGGCTCCACGCCGTTCACGGTGGTGACCAGCGCCATGTACCGGTCGAACGGACCAGGCGGGTCCGGCAACGTGCGGTCCCACTCCGCACCCTTCATCATGTGCTCGGCTGTCTGGAGCCGGAACTCGGGGGTGTCCGGGATTCCCGGGTTGTCCGGTGTCGCGAAGACGGTGGTCAGCCACCCCATCCACCGGTCGGCGATCTCCCGCCCCTGTGGCGAGTCCGGCGGGACCTGTTCGCGCGCGGCGTCCATCGCCGCCTGGCCGATCGGGGTGGCCGCTTCCAGACGGTCCAACATCGGCCCGGAGGTCATCAACGGCCCGGCTCCGGTGGTGCACACCTTGTACAGCTCACGGCGCACGGCCTGTCGGATCTCCGGATCGCGGACCAGCTCGGCCAGCTCGATCCATGCCTCCAGCTGGGCCGTGGTGGGATGGTCGGGCAGCTTCGGGTGGGCCGACCGCCACCACTGCATCATCCGCTCCGGCGGCTGCCAGCCGGTGGAGACCTCGACCCAGAACTCCTCGATCAGCCGGTCGCGCTCCTCGTCCGACATGCCGGCCAGCTTGTGCATCAGCGTCACCTGCTCGGCGGTGGAGTCCTGTCGAAGGATGGTCGACAGCACCGCGCGACGGCTACGCAGCCGTGCCTCCTGCTGAGTCAGCAGGGCCAGGTGGGTGGCGGCCAGCTCGCGCAGCGTCGCCTCGCCGGCCAGCACCCGCCGGATCTCGTCCAGACCGGCGTCGAGTTCCCGCAGCGTGCGGACAAGCTCCAGCCGGGCGATCGCCGACACGTCGTAGAGGCGGTGGCCAGCCGGTGTGCTGGCGGCCGGGGTGACGACACCGGCGTCCGCGTAGTACCGGACGGCGCTGACGCTCAGGCCGGTACGTCGGGCGACATCCCCGATGGGATAGAGCTCGTTCATGTCCACGACGCCCACTATGCGATCTCAAGCGGCTTGAGATGCAAGCCCGGCGAGCGGCACCGTCACGCCGGGTCGGCCGGCGGTGCGGAGGCGGGACCGATCGGTTTGACCATCTGCTGGGCGGTGACCGCGTACCCGGTCGACTCGTAGAGCCGGCGGGCCACCGGGTTGTCCGCGAAGACGTTGAGCCCGAGCCGGGTAACTCCGCGCGCCGCGAGCAGCGGTTCCACGGCGGCCAGCAGCGCCCGGCCGTACCCGTTGCCGCGCTGCGCCGCGTCGACCTCGATGTTGTAGATCCAGGCGGGCCGTTCCGGCTCGGCGGGACCGGGTAGTCCCACCCAGATCCAACCGACCGGTGGCGCGTCGTCGACATCCGCCGGCCGGGCCACCAGGAAGATCATCCGTTCGGTGGCCAGCCCGTCGGGCAGCAGTTCGGCGTGCTGCCGGCGCGACTCGGCCAGCGCCGTCGCGGTCGTGGCCCGCCCGGACCGCAGCAGGCTGCCGGCATAGCCGGCGATCAGGGCGGGAATGCGCACGTCGTACTCAGCCTGGGTCATCGGGTGCAGCGTCACCGCGCGCGATCCGGTCGTCGTCACGGGGACATCGTGGCCCACCAGGCGCGTGCCGTCACGTCAATTGCGGGACCCCCCGGGGAGCGCCGGTGTCCCACCCGGGGCAGGCTCGGGTGACACCTGCTGTCAGTAGACTGCGAGTGTGGCGATCGAGGCGGAGCGTGGTGCCGGTCGGGACGTACCGCGTCGGCACGACGATCTGCCACCCGCGCAGTTCGCGTTTCCCGGACCGCTGCGGGACCGACTGGTCGCGGCGATCCTCACCGGTGCGAAGACCACCACCTCCGGGCTGCTGCGCGAGTACGAGCACGACGACGAGCCGCTGCCGGTGCCCGGGGACCGGTCCGTCCTGGTGGATTCGGCGGGCCGGCCGTGCGCGGTGCTGGAGACCACCGAGGTACGGGTGGTCCCGCTGGCCGAGGTGGACCTGGCGCACGCCATGGACGAGGGCGAAGGGTTCGCCGACGTGGCCGCCTGGCGTCGGGCGCACGTCGACTTCTGGCAGTCTGCGCCGATGCGTGCGGCACTGGGTGACGACACCTTCACCGTCGACGACCGGACCATGGTGGTGGCCGAACGTTTCCGGGTGGTGCAGCGGATCTGGCGGGCCCACGAGGTGGCGGCGGCCTACGCGGCGGAGAGCCGGGCGATGGTCGAGGCGCTACGGACGGTCCCGGCGGCACATTTCGACCGACCGACCCGGTGTACGCCCTGGACGGTGAAGGAACTACTGGGACATACGGTGATCGCCTTGTCCCGTACCGTGGAGATGCTTGCTGGCGGCGAGCCCGCCGCCGACTCCGGCGGCCTGGTGGACGCGATCGGTTACTACGTGGCGGACGCCCGGTTCCGTCCCGACGTGGACGGGGCCCGGGTCGTCGACGCGCAGCGGTGGGCGGCGGCCCTGACGGTCGACGACGCGGTCGACGAGCTCGCGGCCCGGACAGCGAGCGCCGCCGCGCAGGTCGCGGCCGCGCCGATGGACCGGATGGTCGTCACCCGGCACGGTGATCCGATGACCCTGACCGATTTCCAGGCCACCCGGGTCGTCGAGTTGGCCGTCCACGGTGTCGACCTGGCCGACGGCCTCGGCGTCCCCCCGTGGCTGACCGAGGCGGCGGGCGACCTGGTGGTGGCACTGGCGGCGGGCACCACACTGGCACCGGTGCGCGCGGCACGCGGATGGGACCGGGCGCATCTGGTACGGGCCGTCACCGGCCGGGTCGGTCTGGCCCCGGCTGATTCGTCGGCGGTGCGACCGGCCGGCGTTCGTGCGCCGTTCTTCGGCGGTACGCACCGTTCCTCGACAGTCGGCGAAGAGTAGCGAAGCATCCCTGCCCTCGTCACGTTCTGCCGCTGCCCGTAGTTTGACAGCGGCAAGGCCACAACGAGACCCTTTCGCAATTCTGACTTTTTGCTGCTGGAGGTTGCCGTGGACTGGTCCCTCGGAAACGTACTGATTCTGCTGGTCGTCGTGCTGCTCGGCGCGGTCGCCGGTTGGCTCGTGATGAGCCGCCGGTCCGCAGCCGCCAGCACCGCCGAGCCGCCCGTCCGGCCCGGGAACTCGACGGCCGACACCACGGCGCCTGCCGACACCACGGCGGCGACGGCAACCGCTGCCGACCCTGCTCCGGAGCCGGCCACGGAGACCACCCCCGCCGCGACGGCCACCGTCGACTCGGCGTCCACGGCGGAACCGGCAGTGCCGCCCGCTGCCACGGTGCCGTCGCCACGACGTGTCGAGACCGCGCCGATCGAGACCGCGCCAGCGGTGGCGGAGCCGGTGGTTGCCGAGTCTGCACCAGCCGTCGAGCCGCAGCCGGTGGCAGCCGCGCCTGAGCCGGTCGCCGTCGTGGAGCCTGAGCCGACGGTCGTGGAACCTGAGCCGGTCGCTGCTACCGCCGAGCCGGTGGTTGCCGAGCCGGTGGTTGCCGAGCCGGTGGTTGCCGAGCCGGTTGCCGTTGCCGAGCCGGTCGTCGAGCCGGTCGTCGAGCCGGAGCCGGCTGCGGCCCCGGTGACCGTGGATTCCGGACCCGCCGACGACTTCCGGCGAATCGAGGGCATCGGGCCGAAGATGGCCGCCGCCCTGCAGTCCGCCGGCATCCGCACGTACGACGAGCTGGGCGCGACCGACGAGGCGACCCTGCGCGCGGCGGTGCGCGCCGCTGGCGTGCGGGCCACCGCGAGCCTGCCGAACTGGCCGGCCCGGGCGCGGGAGCTCGCAGCGGCACGGTCCGGCAGCTGACCACCTCGACCGGTCACCGGGGTGCGGGTGGACCCGGTGACCTAGGTCCCGGCGATCGGGGACGTACGGCGGCAGCGCGCGATCACCGTCCGGAGTGACGATGAGGGTGAGCACCGGCGGCAAGGTGCCGCCGGTGCTGACCGAACGAGGTGATCGGAAATGACCGCAGGCGTCCAGATGTCCACGAAGCCGGCCGTGTCGACCGAGACGCAGATCGCGATCGACGCCCTCGTGGCGGCGGCGTCCAAGGCGCTCGACGACTACGCAGAGTTCGATCAGGAGCGGATCGACACGATCGTCGGAAAGGCATCGGTCGCCGCGCTCGGTCGACACAGCGACCTGGCCCGGATGGCGGTGCAGGAAACCGGCCGCGGCGTCTTCGAAGACAAAGCGGTGAAGAACATCTTCGCCTGCGAACACGTCACCCACAGCATGGCGACGTTGAAGACCGTCGGTGTGGTCGGTCGCGACGACATCAGCGGCATCGTCGAGATCGCCGAACCCGTCGGCGTGATCTGCGGGGTCACCCCGGTCACGAACCCGACGTCGACGACCATCTTCAAGGCCTTGCTGGCGCTGAAGACCCGTAACCCGATCATCTTCGCGTTCCACCCGGCCGCCCAGCGGTGCAGCGCCGAAGCGGCCCGGGTGGTCCGCGACGCGGCGATCGCCGCTGGTGCGCCGGCCCACTGCATCCAGTGGATCGAGCACCCGTCGGTCGAGGCCACCGGTGCGTTGATGCGCCACGACGGGGTGGCGCTGATCCTGGCCACCGGCGGCAACGGCATGGTCCGCGCGGCGTACTCGGCCGGCAAGCCTGCTCTGGGCGTCGGTGCCGGCAACGTCCCGGCGTACCTGGAGCGGACGGCGAAGCTGGCCCGGGCCGTCAACGACGTGGTGCTGTCCAAGGCGTTCGACAACGGCATGGTCTGCGCCTCCGAGCAGGCGGTCATCATCGACGACGAAATCTACGAACCGGCGATGGCCGAGTTCGCCACGCTGCATGCCCACCGTGCGACTCCACAGCAGAAGCGCCAGCTGGAGGAGTTGCTGTTCGGGGTCGCCGCCGGATCGGCGGGCTGCGCCGGGGCCGCGCTCAACCCCGCCGTCGTCGGGCAGTCACCGGTCTGGATCGCCGCGCAGGCCGGCTTCACCGTGCCCGCCGACACGTCGATAATCCTGGTCGAGGTCGACGAGGTCGGCCCGGCCGAGCCGCTGACCCGGGAGAAGCTCTGCCCGGTGCTGGCGGTGCTGCGCGCCGACGGGCACGCCACCGGCATCCGGTACGCCGAGCAGATGGTCGAGTTCCACGGCCTCGGCCACAGCGCTGTCATCCACACCAGTGACGCCGCTCTCGCCGAGGAGTTCGGCCGCAGGGTCAAGGCGGTACGGATCATCTGGAACGCGCCGGCCTCGCAGGGCGCGATCGGTGACATGTACAACGCGATCGCTCCGTCGCTGACGTTGGGCTGCGGTAGTTACGGGCGCAACTCGGTGTCGAACAACGTGACCGCGGTGAACCTGCTCAACATCAAACGGGTGGCCCGGCGGACCAACAACCTGCAGTGGTTCAAGGTGCCGCCGAAGATCTACTTCGAGCCGCACGCGATCCGGTACCTGGCCGACATGCCGGACGTGCACCGGGTCACCGTGGTCACCGACGCGACGATGACCCGGCTCGGGTTCGTCGACCGGGTGCTGACCGTGCTGCAGGGCCGGGCGCAGCGGGTGGCGCTGCAGATCATCGACACCGTCGAACCGGAGCCGAGCATCCGTACCGTCGACGCTGGTGCCGAGCAGATGCGTCACTTCCGCCCGGACACCATCATCGCCCTCGGCGGCGGTTCGGTGATGGACGCGGCCAAGGTGATGTGGTTGCGCTACGAGCACCCCGGGGTGGTCTTCGCCGACATGCGGGAGAAGTTCTTCGACATCCGCAAGCGAGCGTTCACCTTCCCGGCGCCGGGCGAGTTGGCCAAGCTGGTCTGCATCCCGACGACGTCGGGGACCGGGGCCGAGGTCACCCCGTTCGCGGTGATCACCGACACGGTGACCGGCAAGAAGTACCCGCTGGCCGACTACGCGCTCACCCCGAACGTGGCGATCATCGACCCGGTGCTCGCCGCCGACCTGCCACCGGTGGTCACCGCCGACAGCGGCTTCGACGCGCTGACCCACGCCACCGAGTCGTTCGTGTCGGTGTACGCCAACGACTACACCGACGGGCTCGCCCTGCAGGCGATCCGGCTGATCTTCGCCCACCTGGAGCGGGCGGTGCGGCACGGCGCCGCCGACCCCGAGGCCCGGGAGAAGATGCACAACGCCGGGACGATCGCCGGGATGGCGTTCGGCAACGCCTTCCTCGGCATCGTGCACGCCATGTCGCACACCCTCGGCGCGACGTTCCACATCGCCCACGGTCGGACCAACGCGATCCTGATGCCGCACGTGATCCGGTACAACGGGGCGCGACCTGGCAAGCTGTCCGGTTGGCCGAAGTACGAGAACTACCGGGCTCCGGAACGGTTCCAGGAGATCGCCCGGATGCTCGGCCGGCCGGCGGCCACCCCCGCCGAAGGCGTGGAGTCGTACGCGGCCGCCGTCGAACGGTTGCGCGACGCCGTCGGCATCGAGCCGTCGTTCCAGGCCGTCGGGGTCGACGAGGCGTCGTTCCTGGCGAGCCTGCCGCAGCAGGCGGTCAACGCGTACGAGGACCAGTGCGCGCCGGCCAACCCTCGGATGCCGATGCTCGACGACATGCAGCAGCTCATGCGGGCCGCCTACTACGGCAAGGCCGACGCCGGCCCGGACACTGACGCCGGCCCGGGCACCGGTGTCGACGCGGGCAGCGAACAGGGCTGACTGTCCGCCGTCCGTCGGGCCGGGACACCGCGCGGTGTCCCGGCCCACAGCCGTGCCGTCGTCGGGAAGTCCGCAATCCCGGGCGGTTGCACAATCATGCAACCAGTTCGCGGTGGAGCTTGCCGGTGCCAGACGGCGGTCGGCCGCCGGCACTGTGGCCGGCTGCCATCGGTGCGTCGTCGTCAGGACGGTGGTGTGGGCTTCCCCCACCGGGGTGCGGCGAAGCGCAGCCCGGTGAGTTGGTCGGGTGGCGCGGCCAGCCCCGGTCCGCCGGCGGTGACCCACCGCGCGACGGCGGACGACGTCGCGTCCTCGAGCACCCCGCCGAGCCAGACCGGCCGGGCCCCGAGCAGGCGGCCCAGGGGTGCCGGCCGTACCACGACCACGTTGGACCGTTCGCAGGCGTTGAGGCAGTCCGACACCTGTACTGGTCCGGCCGTCCGTAGAACGTCGAGCTGGCGGTCGTGGTCGACGTCGGGGTGCTTGCGCCGGGTGCCGCAGCAGCACCCCCGGCAGACCGTCATCCGGGCCGACTGCCCCAGTGGTGTACGCGCGGCGTCGGCGCCCTCCGTCACGCGACGTCGGCGGTGATCGGCCGCCGGTGGTCGGCCCGGGCCGGGGTGAGCAGCAGCCCGAACACCACCCCGAGGACCGTCCACATCGTGGCGAGCTGCGCCAGCGACGCCAGACGGAACTCCCACAGCAGCGCCGCCGGTACGTCTCCCGGCACCTCGACAGCGGTCGCCGGCCAGAGCGTCAGCAGCAGCGTGTAGCCGACGACGGCGACGACGGTCGCGGCCACGGCCCGGTACGGCGTCGGCCGTGACCAGGCGGCCAGCCGCCGGTGCACCAGCAGGGCCAGCCAGGTGACCGCCGCCGCCGCGACGATGAACGATAGGTACTGGCCGGTGCGTTGGTTGACGGTGTCGGGGTCACCGACGCCGGGCGGGTTCGCCGGGAAACGGATGGCCGGCAGCAACGCCACCACGACGAAGCCGAGCCCGGCCAGCAGTCCGACCCGGCGGAAGTCGTCGCGGCCGGGCAGCAGGTGCCGGGTGGCCCCGAAGACCACGGCGACGATCACGGCCAGGCAGACCGCGACCGCGACGGTCGCGACCAGTCCACCGAGGATCTGCACGCCACGGCTGACCAGTTCCTCCTCGTGGCCGTGTCCGCCGCCGCCCGGCGTGGCCCGGCCCTCCTCGACGACCAGCGCCGATTCGATCCGGGGTTCGACGATCAGCAGGGCCGCCGCCGCTGCGGCCACCCCGGCGGCGAGCCCGGCGAGCAGACCACGACGCAGTACGGTGCCGAACGGGTAGCCGCTCATCGGAGCCGACCCCCGCTCAGTGGCACGGGACGCCGAGGGCGTGCCGGCCGTCGTGGGTGAACTCGTGCACGAACTCGGCGGCGCCGGCCAGCACCAGTCCGTTGTCCTGCGCGACCAGGTAGATGACGACCGCCGCGACGGCGGCCAGCAGCCAGCCGGCCAGCGGTACGCGGATGGCGGGGGTGGTGACCTCGCCGCCGACAGAAGGTGCAGTCATGCCAGGTGATCCTCTCGTCCATGCCTCGTGGCGATGCGGTGCGTGCCACGGCCGGTCTCCTGGCTCCCGGATCGTCGCGGCCGTCCCGCCTTCCCAAGCCGTTGTCGTCGGCCCAGTGGCGTGGTGGAACGGACACTCCCCGGTCACAGTGGCGAGGACCACGCCGGAATCACACCGGCTTCCCGAACACCGTGGCTCGCGCAGCGTACCGCCGGTTCGCCCGGCCGGACAATGCCCACCGCCACGACCAGCGCAGGGAGCGGCGCCACATTGACGGTGGCGCTCGCGGTAGGGGAGCATGGCCGGCACGAGCGGTACGCGGAGGAACCCGGTGCGAATCCGGGGCGGTCCCGCCACTGTGACCGGGGAGTCACGTCCCCATGAGACAGCCACTGCCACGACGGCGGGAAGGCTCGGGACGTGGTGTCGATCCGGCAGCCAGGAGACTCCGGCCGCTCCCTGGTCCACCGGCACGCGGGCGTGGACACCCGCGGAAGGGATTCACCATGCGCACCAGTTGGTGCCCGGTATGACGGCGTACCCGTTCACCGCCATCGTGGGCCTGCCCGAGTTGCGGCAGGCCCTGCTGCTGGCGGCGGCGCACCCCGGTATCGGCGGGGTGCTGATCCGTGGCGAGAAGGGCACCGCGAAGTCGACGATGGTCCGGGCCCTGGCCGGCCTGCTGCCGCCGGTCGACCGGGTCGCCGGCTGCCGGTTCGGCTGCGATCCGATCGCCGTCGACCCGACCTGCCCGGACGGCCCGCACACCGCGCCGATCACCGCCCGGGGCGGGCCGGCGGCCCTGGTCGAGTTGCCGGTCGGGGCCACCGAGGACCGGGTGGTCGGGACCTTGGACATCCAGCGGGTGCTCAGCGCCGGGGTGAAGGCGTACGAGCCGGGACTGCTCGCCGCCGCCCACCGTGGCCTGCTCTATGTCGACGAGGTCAACCTGCTGCCGGACCACCTGGTCGACCTGCTGCTGGACGCGGCGGCGATGGGCCGCGCACACGTCGAACGCGACGGGGTGTCGGTCAGCCACGCCGCCCGGTTCCTGCTGGTCGGCACGATGAACCCGGAGGAGGGGGAGCCGCGTCCGCAGCTGCTGGACCGCTTCGGCCTGGTCGTGTCGGTGACCGCGCCGACCGAGGTGGCCGACCGGGCCGAGGTGGTCCGCCGCCGGCTGGCCTACGAGGCCGACCCGGCGGCCTTCGCGGCCCACTGGCGGTCCGCCGACGATCAACTCGCACGACGGGTACGCGCGGCACGGGCCGCCCTGCCGGCGGTGACCCTACCGGACGCCGAGATCGACCGGATCGCCCGGATCTGCCTCGCGTACCAGGTGGACGGGCTGCGGGCGGACATCGTGATGGCCCGTGCCGCCGTGGCCCTGGCCGCCTGGCGTGGCCTGCCGGCGGTCACGGCCGCGGAGGTCGCCGACGCCGCCCGGCTGGCCCTGCCGCACCGGCGGCGACGGGATCCGCTGGATCCGCCCGGTGCCGACGCACAGCGTCTCGACGAGGTGTTGCGTGACGAGTGTCCCGACGACGACCCGGACCCCGCACCGCCCCCGGGACCTCCCGCACCGCCGGACGGTAGGCCGCCGACCAGCGCGGACGGACCTCCACCGCAGGCGGGCGACGGCCGCGGTGACGGCCGTGACGGTCAGCGCCGCGACGGTCAGGAGGGTGCCCGCCGCGACGACGACAGCGCCGGTGGTTCGGCTACCGGCCCGGACGGTTCGGCGGAGGCCGGTCCGGCGCCGGCGGCGGCCGGTCCGGCGTACCGGCCCCGGACGCTGCGGCTGCCCGGACTCGGCGATGGCGGCACGCCCGGCCGGCGGTCGGCCGCCCACGCGGACCGGGGCAGGGTGGTGGGCGCCACGGCACCGACCGGGCGGGTATCGGCCGTGCATCTGCCGGCGACGGTACGCGCCACCGCGTCGCGTGGTGGCCGGCGGATCGTCTCCGCCGACCTGCGTCAGGCCCGCTTCGTCGGCACGGAGGCGAACCTGATCCTGTTCGTGGTCGACGCCTCGGGTTCGATGGCGGCACGGCACCGGATGAGCGTGGTCAAGACCGCCGTGCTGTCGTTGCTGCGCGACGCGTACCACCGGCGCGACCGGGTCGGGATGATCACCTTCCGGGGCGCCGGTGCCGACCTGGTCCTGCCGCCGACCAGCAGCCACGGGGTCGCCGTCACCCGGTTGGCGCAGCTGCGCACCGGGGGGCGTACCCCGATCGCCGCCGGGTTGCGCGTCGCCGCGGCCACCGTCACCGCCGAGCGCCGCCGGGATCCGCGTCGCCGGCCGCTGGTCCTGCTGGTCACCGACGGGCGGGCGACCAGCGGCCCGGACCCGATGACGCTGGCGCCGTTGCTCGCCGGCACCCCGATGGTGGTGCTCGACTGCGAGGCCGGCCCGGTGCGGCTCGGGCTGGCGCGCCGGCTCGCCGCCGGCTTCACCGCACAGTGGCTGCCGCTGGCCGCGTTGTCGGCGACGGGTCCGGGTGTCCACGACCGGCGGAGGGCTGCCTGATGCCACAGGGGAGACCGGAACATGTCCCCGACGACGGGCTGACCACCCGGGCCCGGCGTCGCCAGCCGGTGCTTGCGGTGCACACCGGGCCAGGTAAGGGCAAGTCGACGGCGGCGTTCGGCATGGCGCTGCGGGCCTGGTCGGCCGGCTGGCCGGTGGTCGTCTACCAGTTCGTCAAGTCTCCGAAGTGGAAGGTAGGCGAGGAGGCGGCCCTGCGTACCCTCGGTGAGTCGGGCCGTGGGGCACCGGTGACCTGGCACAAGATGGGGGAGGGCTGGTCCTGGATCCAGCGCCCCGGCGCGGAGCGCGACCACGCCGCCGAGGCCGCCGAGGGCTGGGCGCAGATCCGTCGGGACCTGGCCGCCGAGGCGTACCGGTTCTACGTGCTGGACGAGTTCACCTATCCGATGACCTGGGGGTGGATCGACGTCGCCGAGGTGGTGTCGGTGCTGCGGGAGCGGCCGGGCAGCCAGCATGTGGTGATCACCGGGCGCAACGCCGCACCGGAGCTGATCGACCTCGCCGACCTGGTGACCGAGATGACCAAGGTCAAGCATCCGATGGACGCCGGGCGCAAGGGCCAGCAGGGCATCGAGTGGTAGCCGTACCCCGGGTGGTGATCGCCGCCCCCGGATCCGGCCACGGCAAGACGACGGTGGCCACGGGGCTGCTCGCCGCCTTCGCCGCCCGCGGGGTCCGGGTCGCCGGGTTCAAGGTCGGCCCGGACTACATCGATCCCGGCTACCACGCGCTCGCCGCCGGTCGGCCGGGCCGCAACCTGGATCCGGTGCTGGTCGGCGAGGACCTCGTCGCGCCGTTGTTCGCCCATGGTGCCGCCGGCGTCGACCTGGCCGTGATCGAAGGCGTGATGGGCCTCTACGACGGCCGGGTGGGCGCCGGTGACGTCGGCTCCACCGCGCACGTCGCCGCGCTGCTGGCCGCGCCCGTGCTGCTGGTCGTCGACGCGGCCGGGCAGAGCCGGTCGGTGGCCGCCCTGGTGCACGGCTTCCGGTCGTTCGGTCAGGTCCACATCGCCGGGGTGATCCTCAACCGGGTCGGCTCCGACCGGCACGCGCAGGTCCTGCGGGACGCCTGTGAGGAGGTCGGCACCCCGGTGCTCGGGGTGCTGCGTCGACAGCCGTCGGTCGACACCCCGTCGCGGCACCTGGGTCTGGTGCCGGCGGTCGAACGCACCGTCGAGGCGCGCGCCTCGGTCGAGGCGTTGGCGGCACTGGTCGCCGCGTCGGTGGACCTGGACGCCGTGGCGGCGGTGGCGCGCCGCGCACCCATGCTGGCGTCCGACGTATGGTCCCCGACAGCGGCCGTCCGTGTCGCCGACCCCGACGGTGGTGCCGGGTCGGGTGCCGGCGGGCAGCCGGTCCCGGCCGGTCACCGGCCGGTCGTCGCGGTCGCCGCCGGCCCGGCGTTCAGCTTCGGCTACCCGGAGACCGTGGAGCTGCTGACAGCGGCCGGCGCCGAGGTGCGTACCGTCGATCCGGTCCGCGACGAGCGACTGCCCGCCGGCACGGCGGCGCTGGTCGTCGGCGGTGGCTTCCCCGAGGTGTACGCCGGTGAGCTGACCGCCAACGCCGGGTTGCGCTCGCAGGTGGCGGCGGTCGCCGCCAGCGGAGCACCGGTCGTCGCCGAATGTGCCGGTCTGCTGTGGTTGTGCCGCACCCTCGATGGTGCTCCGATGTGCGGGGTGCTGCCGGCGGACGCCCGGATGACGCCCCGGCTGACCCTCGGCTACCGCGACGCGGTGGCGTTGACCGACAACGTCGCGGTGCCGGTCGGCAGCCGGCTGACCGGACACGAGTTCCACCGAACCGAGGTGACGCCGCGAGCCGGCGTGACGGCGGCGTGGGGATGGCGTGGGGGCGCGCCGGAGGGTTTCGTGGCCGCCGGGGTGCACGCGTCGTACCTGCATCTGCACTGGGCGGCGCGGCCGCAGATCGCGGCCCGGCTGGTCGCCGCCGCGCGCCGTCGGTGACGCGGCCCGGTCGCCACCGGGCCGGGCATCGGCCCCGTGTGGAACGGCAACGAGGGCCCCGCTCAGCCGCGCGGCAGGCTCGCGACGACCATGGCGATGAGCCGGTCGTACGTCTGCTCCAGGTCCTCCGGAAGGCCGAAGCCGCCGGCGACCTCCAGCGCGACGAAGCCGTGCACGGTCGCTCGCAGGCAGCGGGTGGCGTGGACCGTCGTGGCCGGGTCCAGCCCGTACCCGCGCAGTACGGCGAGGAACACCTCCAGCAGCCGGGTGCCGGCGGCGGCCGTGGCCGGCTGGCTCAGCGGGTCGGCGGGCATCGCCGCCCAGCGGGCCGGGTGCCGGCGGACGTAGCCGCGACTGGCCCGCATCAGCGCGGCGACGGCGGCGTCGCGGCTCAGACCGAGGGTGTGCCGGGTGAGTTCGTCGGCGACCTCGTCGATCACCCGTACGGCGACGAGGGCGCGCAGCTCGGTGAGCCCGCCGCCGACGTGCTTGTAGAGCGACGGGGCGGCGACACCGACCCGGCCGGCGAGCGCGTTGAGCGTCAGCGCGTCGAGGCCGTGCTCGTCGATGTGGGCGATCGCGGCGTCCACCAGGGCGTCCGGGGTGAGGCCGACCCTAGGCACGTCGGCCACCGGCGCGGGATGTCGAGCTACCAAGCATAGCTTGAAAGCTAATAGCATTAGCCAATGTTGTCAACTCGGGTCCCCGCGGCGACGCCGACTGAGGCACGATGGAACGCATGTGCCGAAGCATCAAGACGTTGCGTGAGCCGTACACCCCGGACGTGACCGACGCCGACATCGAGGCCGCCGCCCTACAGTACGTACGGAAGATCTCCGGTTTCCGGCAGCCGGCCGCACACAACGCCGAAGCGTTCGAGGCGGCGGTGGCCGCCGTGGCCGCCGCCAGCCGTGACCTGCTGGACCGCCTGGTAGTGCGGGCCCCCGCCGGCCGATAGACCGCTGCGGCGGGCACCGCCGTCGCTTCTGTGAGGATTCTTAAGCAAAACTTCAGTCCTGCGGTAGATCCACTCGGCGTCGCCACCCGTACCGGTCGGTGGGCTGCGATCGCGCAGCGGCGCGACGAGAGGAGCGGGTGCATGTACGGGTGGGACGTCAGAAGCGGACGGGCGCGCAAGGTGTTCATCGGGGTGGCGGCTGCCGCCCTGCTCGGCGGCGGGCTGGCGGTCGGCACCGGGCTGGGCAACGCGGGGGAGAACTGCGACGGACTGGACACCGCGCTGCGCAACAACCTCACCTTCATCGCCGACCAGCGGGCCAACCCGGACGCCCTGTCCGCCGACCGGATCGCCAACCGGCAGGCCGTCGTCGACCTGATCCAGCAGCGGCGGGCCGCCGCCGGCTGCACTGCCGACGTGCAGGCCGGTGCCCCGGTCGCGGCACCGACCACCCCGGCGGCGCCGCAGCCAGCACCACCCAGCGGTACGGACTCCGGTGCCGCGCCGGACACCGGTGCGCCCGGGACCGGTGAGGTCGTCTGCGCCGGCTCGACGGTGACCCTGTTCAACGAGGACGCCGCCCCGGCCGCCTCCAGCGGCACCTTCCCGATCGGCACCGTGCTCAAGGTGACCAACCTCGACAACGACCGGAGCATCACCGTCACGGTGACCAGCCCGTCGGCCAGTTGCGTGCTGCTCAACGACGCCGCCTTCGAACAGGTCCGGGAACCGGGCAAGTTCGTCATCCGGCGGGTCGTGGTCGAGCGGATCCGCTGACCCGTACCGCGTCGCGTCGTCGGCGAGGGCCGGCGGCGCGACGCCGGACGACCCACTCCGCCACCACCACGTTGATCAGCCAACCGGCGGCCATGGTGCCGGTCCGGCCCGACGCCGTCACCGGGCCGACCACGGCCAGCCAGGCCATCTGGGTGAAGAACTGGGTGCCCGCACCCATCCCGATCGCGTACCCCCGGATCATCCAGGCCCGGTGCGCGGCGAAGTCGCGGCGCCGGACCGCGCGGAAACCGACCCCGACGCACGCCGCCATCGCCACACTCACCACCACCCGGATGGCGACCAGCAGCTCGCTGTCGACCGCCGCCGGCGGCAGGAACAGGGTCAGCCACAGGCCGGTCCCGGCGGTGAGCAACCCACAGACAACCAGGACCCGCCCGGCGGCCCGGTGCCAGGCCCGGTGGCGTCGCCGCAGACCCGGCGCGAACTGGAACGCCCCGACGAGGCTGAAAATGGTGACGCTGACGATGTGCGTCACCAGCGCCACCGGGGCAGCGGTGACCCGGTCGCCGTCGGGCACGATGGGCGGCCCGCCGACCAGCTCGGCCAGTCGCAGGCTGCCGGCGACCACCGGCACGAGGCTGAGCAGCACCAGCCCGGTGGGGATCAGCCAGTTGGCAGGGGCGCAACGGCCGGCGACGGTGCGGACGGTGGGCTGGGGCATCGACCGTGGATCCGGTACGGGTGTGGACATGGCTCGATCGTCGCGGCGGCGCGGCGAGCGGTCATCGCCGCGCGGGCCGGCGTCGACCCCGCCGTTGGACGGGGCCGCTCGTCGTACTTGTGGCCGGTACGCCGCCGCGGTCGGCTGCGTACGATCGCGGTGTGCGTGCGCTGCTGCGGTCGGTGTGGGGCGAGCCCCGCGTCGCCGACCCGCCGACACGGGTCTGGCGGGACTGGGTGCTGCTCGGCGCGGTCTGGGTCGCCGCGACCATCGAAGGGCTGCTGCGTACCGACCTGGTGTCGCCCGCGTACTCGTTGATCGTCGCCCTCGTGTTGGCGCCGACGCTGTTGTGGCGCCGGACCAGGCCGCTGCTGATGGTCGCCGTCGCCTTCCCGGTCACCGCCGTGGCCGCGCTGCTGGCCGGCCACGAACCGGAGCTGGTCACCGGTGTCTATTTGCTGATCCTGCCGTACGCGCTGTACCGCTGGGGTTCCGGCCGGCAGATCGTGGCCGGCACGGCGGTCATCCTGGCCAAGATGGGCCTGTCGGCGGCGGTCGGCCACCTCGACCTCGCCGACGTGGTCGGCGGGACGGTGGTGGTGTCCGCCGCGATGGCCGTGGCCACCGCCCTGCGGTACCGGGCGACGCTGTGGGCCCGCGAACTCGACCAGGCCAAGTCGGCCGAACGGGAACGGCTCGCCCGCGACCTGCACGACACGGTGGCCCACCACGTGTCGGCGATGGCGATCCGCGCCCAGGCGGGCATCGCGGTGGCACCGACCCGACCGGCGGCGGCCCTCGACGCGCTGGCGGTGATCGAGGCCGAGGCGACCCGCGCCCTGGCCGAGATGCGGCTGATGGTGCGCGGCCTGCGCCACGGCGAACCCGCCGGACACTTGGCCCCGGCGGACCTCACCCCGAACCCCGGAATCGGCGACGTCGCCAGACTCGCCAGCCGGACGCAGCCCGGCCCGGTCGTCGACGTCTCCCTGCACGGCGACGTCGATGACATCCCGTCGACCGTCGCGACCGCGGTCTACCGGCTGGCCCAGGAGTCGGTGACCAACGCCCGCCGGCACGCCCGGCACGCCACCCGGATCGAGGTCCGCGTCGACGTCGACGCAGACGCGGTACGGCTGCGGGTCAGCGACGACGGCGACACCGGCACGGCGCGGCCCGCCGCCACCGGCGGCTTCGGCATCGTCGGCATGACCGAGCGGGCGGCCCTGCTCGGCGGCACCTGCGACGTGGGACCGCGCCCTGATCGGGGCTGGACCGTCGCCGTGGCCCTGCCCCGCCAGGCCCCGGCCGGTCGGTCAGGGACGTGACCATCCGGGTGGTCGTCGCCGACGATCAGGAGATCGTCCGGACCGGGCTGACGATGATTCTCGACGCCCAGCCGGGCATCGAGGTCGTCGGCGAGGCGGCCGACGGCCGCCGGGCGGTCGACCTCGCCCACCGGTTGCGTCCCGACGTGTGCCTGTTCGACATCCGGATGCCCGATGTGGACGGCATCGAGGCCACCCGTCGCCTCGCCGGCCCCGGCGTCGTCGACCCGCTCGCCGTGGTCGTCATCACCACCTTCGACCTCGACGAGTACGTCTACGCGGCGCTGCGCGCGGGTGCCCGGGGCTTCCTGCTCAAGGACGCCGGCACGGCGCTGCTCACCCAGGCCGTCCGGGCCGCCGCCGCCGGTGACGCGCTCATCGCGCCGGCCGTCACCACCCGGCTGCTCAGCGCCTTCGCCGCCGCCGGTCCGGTGGCACCGGCCCGCCAACCGCTCGACCCGTTGACCGACCGCGAGGAGCAGGTGCTCGTCGCCGTCGCCCGTGGCCGCACCAACACCGAGATCGCCGGCGAGCTGTACATCAGCCTCAGCACGGTCAAGAGCCACCTCGCGGCCCTGATGACCAAGCTCGGCGTCCGCAACCGGGTCGAGGTCGCGATCTGGGCGTACGAGACCGGCCGGGTCCGCGCCGGCCTCGACCGGCCGACGTAGCGTGCGACGCGCGGGCCTGTCACTGCGGATCCGACCGCTGCGCGAGCAGGTCCGCCTCGGTCAGCCGGCCGGACAACCGACCGGCCTCGTGGATGTCGTCCACACTCATCTGCGCCACGAAACCGTGGGCCTCGTGGATGCCGTCACCGCTGCCGACGTCGAGCATCGCCAGGCACCAGCGCAGCGCCTGCACCAGGTCGACCGGCCCGCCGAAGCCGTCGCGGTACCAGCAGGCCGCCGCCAGCATGCTGCCCTTGTCGCCAGCGTCGGCACCACGGACGTACCAGCGCAGGGCCTCCTCGTCGAGGTCCTGCTCGCTGAGCCGGTCACCGAGCCGGGGGTACGCCTCGACGACGCCGTTCGTCGCGGCGCGGCGCAGCCACGTCACCGTCCCGGGGGAGTCGGGGTGCAGCACCGCGAGGTTGAACGCGGCCGGGCCGTCACCCGCGTCCGCCGCCGACCGGTACAGCTCGGCGGCCCGGTGTACGTCCAGGTCTGTGCCGATGCCGCGTTCGACCAGGAACCCGAGGGTCCGCTGCGCGACCGGGTCGCCCTGGCCCGCCGAAGCGGTCAGCAGTGGCACCGCGGCTGTCGGATCGTCGAGATGAAAGGCCAGGATCACCCCGAGCAGGGTCTGCGCCCGCTGATCGGCCGCCGTCCGTTCGCGCAGCCGGGGCACGAGTCGTGCCAGTTCCTGGCCGACCGTGGTGTCGCCGGACTTCGCGGCCTCCAGGTACCAGAACGCCGCCTCGGCCGGATCGTCCCCGCGCCGCGCGTACAGGGCACCCAGATCACGCATCGCCGGTGCCTGGCCGTCGGCGGCCGCCGCCCGCCAGTGCCGCTCGGCCTCGGCGTCGTCGGCGGGCACACCCTGACCGTGGGCGTACATCAGGCCGACCATCCGGCGGGCGTCGGCGCTGCCCAGCTCGGCCGAGCGCAGGTACCAGGTCAGCGCGGCCGCGTCGTCGCGATCGCCACCACGCCCGGTGGCGTACAGCGCCGCCAGGTTGTACGCGGCGTCGGCGCTGCCGAGTGCGGCGGCCTGCGCGTACAGCCGCCGCGCCCGCGAGGGGTCGGCCGGCTCGCCGTCGCCGCCGGCCAACTGCCCCAACAGCAGCAGCGCCCGCGGGTCCGCCCCGGCCGATTCGAGGTGGGCCCGGGCGGCGGCGACGTCGCGACGCCCGAGGCAGATCAGTCCCTGTTCGTACGCCCGCCATGCCACGGCGGGCAGTGTACGACCGCGCGTCAGCCGACCCGGGTCAGGCGTACCGCGTCGGCGACGATGTGGCCGCCGGCGGGGGCCCACCGGCTCACCCCGACCACCGGCCGCCGGCCCGCCGCCAGCGCGAAGACGCCCAGCTCCCGCCAGCGGCCGCCGTCGGTGCGCTGATCCACCGGCCGGCTGACCAGCCCGGTGGTGGTCTGCACCAGGTGTGGCGCGGCCGGGTGGTAGCCGGACGCCGCCGGATGCCACACGTCGACCCGGTAGCTGCCGGCCGCCGGCACGGTGACGGTGAACCAGGCCGGGTCGCTGACCGGCTGCGGGCTGGTGAACCGGTAGTCGGTGCCGTAGCGTCCGGCGGACCAGCTCGACGTGCCCCAGGCGGCGCTGGCGGTGAACCCGCCCGGCGTGCGGTTGTCGACGATCACGCTGAACGCGTCGCTGCCGGCGGCCAGCACCCGCGCCGGCCCGCCCGGGCTCTCCCGGTGCTGGCGGTCCAGAGCGGTGACCAGATACGTGTACGCAGAACCGTGCGCCGCCGTCACGTCGGTGAAGGAGCCGCCGGTGCCGGTGGCCCGTACCGTCGCCAGCAGGTGCCGGGCGTCGTCGAACGCGGTCGGGTCGGCCGCGTCGGTGCCGGGGCAGCGGTAGAGCGCGTACGCCGTCGGGACGGCGGCGCCGGTGGCGGCGAGCCAGTCCAGCCGTACCCCGGCCGGGGTGCGGGTCGCGGCGGTGATCGCCGGCGGCGGCGGTGCGACGCCCGGGGCCGGCACGCCGCCGCGCCCGGCCGCGACCGGCAGCAGCGCGGGCCGGGGGTAGTGCTCGGCGACCAGCCGGCTGACCCCGCCGAGCCGGTCGGCGCGCACGTCCTTGCCGCTGAACTGCAGGTCGCCGCGGACCTGCGGGTAGCTGTGGTGCAGCGTCAGGTGCCGGCTCAGTTCGGCCGGGTCCTGCCAGGCCGGGTCCTGCCCGGCGACGCCGACCCGGTACGTCGACTGGCCGACGAGCAACTGCACACTGGTGCCTGACACCGTCGCGGACCACCAGCGGACCAGCTCGGCGTAGTCGGCGGCCGGGTGACCGATGTGCCAGTACAGCTGCGGCACGATGTAGTCGATCCACTGTTCCCGCACCCAGCGGCGGCTGTCGGCGTAGATCGCGTCGTAGGACTGCAACCCGTTCGTCCGCGAACCGAGCGGGTCGGTGGCGGCGTTGCGCCAGATGCCGAACGGGCTGATGCCGAAGCGCACCCACGGCTTGACCGCCCGCAGCCGGTCGCTCATCTGCGCGACGAGCTGGTCGACATTGTGCCGGCGCCACGCGGCGACGCTGTCGAAGCCGGCCCCGTACGCGGCGAAGCTGGCCTGGTCGGCGAAGACCTCCCCGGCGACCGGGTACGGGTAGAAGTAGTCGTCCCAGTGCAGCGCGTCGATGTCGTAGCGGGTGACCGCGTCGAGCATCGCGTCCTGGACGAAGGACCGTACCGCCGGTTGGCCCGGGTCGTAGTAGAGCCGGCCGGCGTACGCGATCACCCACTCCGGGTTGCGGCGGGCCGGATGGCCGGCGACCAGCCGGGTCGGGTCGGCGTGGTTGGCGACCCGGTACGGATTGCACCAGGCGTGCAGCTCCAGGTTGCGGGCGTGCGCCTCGTCGACCAGGTATCGGAGTGGGTCGTAGCCGGGGTGGCCGCCCTGCTGCCCGGTGAGCACCGCCGACCACGGCTCGTACGGCGACGGCCAGAACGCGTCGGCGCTCGGACGCACCTGTACGACGACGGCGTTGCAGCGCAGTTGCCGGGCCAGGTCGAGCCAGCCGCGTAGCTCCGCCTGCTGGGCGTCCGGCGCCAGTCCGGGTCGGCTCGGCCAGTCCAGGTTGGCGACCGTCGCCAGCCAGAAGCCCCGGAACTGCCGCTTCGGCGGAGGACCTGCTGCTGACATGGCCGCAAGGGTGGCGCACGTACCGTTACCGCACCGTCGCGCCTGCGGCATTGGCCGGTCAACGACAACCGCTGGTCATGGTGGTCAGGGCCGGTACGGACCGTCGTCTACAGTCGACCGCCCCGCCGCTCAGGCGAGACGGACAGACGTCGTGTCGCCCCGGGTGGCCAGCCACCAGCCGGCGGTGGCGACCACACCGACCAGCGCGGCGAAGCCGAACGGGGCGGCCAGCCCGACCCCGGCGGCCAGCGCGCCACCGAGCAGTGCGCCGCCGCCGGCGCCACCGTAGATCAGCGTCTTGGACGCCGCCGTTACCCGCCCCAGTAGTCCGTCCGGTACGGTGCGCTGCCGCAGCGTCGCCGCGCAGATGTTCAGCACCGCGAACGCGCCGCTGGACACCACGGTCACCGCCACCGCCACCCAGATCTGCGGTACGGCGATGAGCAGCGCCGGCACCCCGGCGGTGACCGCGAGTGAGACGGCCAGCACCAGCCGGTGCCGGCGGCCGGCGACCAGCCGGTCGGCCAGGAACGCCCCGGCCAGGCCGCCACCTGCTCCAGCGGACAGCAGCAGGCCGTAGCCGAGCGCGCCGACACCGAGCACGTCCCGGGCGTACAGCAGGAAGATCGCGAACCAGGCCGCGTCGGCGGCGGCGACCGCCGCGACCACCACGGCCAGGGCGCGCAGCGTCCGGTGGTGGGCCAGCCAGCGCAGCCCGGCCCGGATGCTCGGGCCGACCGTCGTGGCGGCGGCCGCCGCCGTGGCCGTGGGGGTACGGACCAGGCTCAGCGGCAACGTCAGCACCAGCATCACAGCGAGCGCCAGGCTGGCCCCGTTGGCCGCGAACGGTACGGCCGCGCCGACGACGAACAGCGCGGCGCCGACCGGTGGGCCGACGAACTCGTTGCCGACGATCGTGCCGGCGGTGAGCCGGCCGTTGGCCCGCTCCAGCGCGGCCGGCGGCACCAGTTTCGGCACGGCCACCTGGCCGGCGGTGTCGCGTACCGCCTCGCCGACGCCGAGACCGAACGCGCAGACCGCGACCAGGGCGATCGTGGCGGTGCCGGTGGCCACCGTCGCCACCAGGGCCACCAGCAGCAGGGCGCGTACCGTGTCGGCGACGGCGAGCAGCGTACGGGGTGCCACCCGGTCGGCGAGCGCGCCAGCGGCCAGCCCGGCGACGAGCCAGGGCAGGGTCTGCGCGGTGGCGACGACGGCCAGCCCGAGCGGATCCCCGGTCAGCGACAGGGCCAGCAGCGGGAACGCGGCGACCCGGATCCCGTCACCGATGTTGGCGAGGGTGGCTGCGCTCCAGAACCGCCAGAACGGCCGGCCGAGCGGGGGTGACTGTGGCATCCGTACATCATGCACCGGACGGTCAGAGCCGTTGCCACAGTGCCGGTACGTTCGGTGGTTCCCAGCCGACGAGTGCGGTGTGCGCCTGCCGGCACCGGTAGCTGACGCCGGCGTAGCTGACGACGGCACCGACCTGGTACGTGGTGCCGGCGGCCCAGGTGCCGCCTGGCTGGCCGGGTGGCGCGGTGGTCGGGGGCGCGGTGGTCGGGGGCGTGGTGGTCGGCGGTGGTGGCGTCGGGGTGGGTGACGGCGGGGGTGGCGGGGTCGGCGACGGGCCGGGCCCGGCACCGATCTGGACGTCCACGCAGGAGTAGAAGGCGTTCGCGGTGTCGGCGATGTTCCAGGTCGCCAGCACCTTCTGCCGGCCGGTGCGGCCGCCGAGGTTCACGGTGTGCGACACGGTGGCGGCGGGCTGTCGGCCGCCGTCGTCGAACACCGCGATCCGGGTGCCGCCGACGAAGTACTCCCAGGTGCTGGTGGCATGCCGGGCGGTCAGCGTCCAGGTGAAGGTGACCGACCCGCCGACCGTGGTGGCCGGCCAGTTGACGCTGTCGTCGTCGAGGATGGCGAAGCGGCTCACCCCGCCGTGGCAGGTGCGTTGGCCCTTGGGGCCTTCGACGCTCTGCGGTTCCCACACGATCGGGCCGCAGTTCGCGACCCGGCCCTGCGCGCACATCGCCTGGCGGCTGGGCGGGTAGGAGACGTAACCGTGGGCGCTGGCCGGGGTGGCGATCAGCAGGGTGCCGAGGATGGTGCCGGTGGCGAGCAGGGGCAGGATGATCCGTCGTCGCATGGGGCGCTCCGCACGTCGTGGGTGGCGGTGGGGCGGCCGGCCGTGTCGACGAAGTTAGCGTAAAGACTCTTAACAGTAAAGAATATGAACGAATAATTTCGATACGTCGACGAATGTCAGTCGACCGTGCGACGGTCAGCCGACGGTACGTCCGTGCCGGTCGCGGGCCTTGATCCGGGTGATCGGCATCTCCGGTGCCGGCAGCGGGGCGTCCACGCAGCCGGTCACCGTACCGAACCGCCGGCCGGCCGCCCAGTCGTCGCGGGCCGCGACCAACTCCTCGTGGCTACGGGCGACGAAGTTCCACCACATGACGAGCGGCTCGTCGAACGGCTCACCGCCGAGCAGGAACAGCCGGGCCGGGCCGTCGGTGGTCACCGTCGTGCCCGACCGGCCCTCGCCCAGGTAGAGCAGCCCGCCCGGGGCCAGCTCCACCCCGTCGACCCGTGCTGTGCCGGACATCGCCAGGAGGGCGTACTCGAAATCGATGCGCAGCGTCAGCGCGACGGGCGCGTCGGTGCCGATGTCCACCTGTGCTCCGACGATGGGGCTGGACATCTCGGCCGGGGACCGGACACCGGCGTACTCGCCGACCACCACGGTGATCCGCGCGTCGTCGGCACCGACCTGCGGCAACGCGGCATGGTGGTCGAACCGGGGCGCGCCGTGCCGGGCGGCTTCCGGCAAGGCCACCCACAGCTGCAGCCCGTGCATCACCGGTGGATGGGCCGGCGGCGACTGCTCCGAGTGGGCGATGCCGTGCCCGGCGGTCATCAGGTTGAGCTGCCCCGGCACGATCGGCTGCACGCTGCCCAGGCTGTCGCGGTGCAGGATCTCACCGTCGACGAGCCAGGTCACCGTCTGCAGCCCGGTGTGCGGGTGCGGCGGGATCTGCATGCCGGGCCGCCCGGCCACGTCGTCCGGCCCGAAGTGGTCGACGAAGCACCAGGCCCCGACCATCCGCCGGGGCCGCTGCGGCAGCAGCCGGCGGACCGTCGTGTAGCGGCCCAACGGCACGTCGTGACCGGGCAGCAGCACGCTCTCCGGCTGCGCGCCGGCGACCACGGTCCCGTCGTACCGGATGCTCTCCGACCCTGCCGCACTCATGCCCCGACCCTACGCGCGGCGCCGCCACGCCGCCCGGTCGACCACGACGGCGTGGTCGACCGGCCTGCCTGCCTCATCCGGCCCGGTCCTCCAGATCGCCCTCGGTGCGCAGGAACACCTCCCGCAGCCCGTCGAGCACCGCCGGGTCGGGGTACTCCCACAGTTTGCGGTCGGCGGCCTCCAGCAGCCGCTCGGTGATGCCGTGCAGCGCCCACGGGTTCGACTCGGTCAGGAACCGCTGATTGACCTCGTCGAGCACGTACGTCTCGGCCAGCTTGTCGTACATCCAGTCGGCCACCACCCCGGCGGTGGCGTCGTAGCCGAACAGGTAGTCGACCGTGGCGGCCAGCTCGAACGCCCCCTTGTAGCCGTGCCGGCGCATCGCCGCCAGCCAGCGCGGGTTCACCACCCGGGCCCGGAAGATCCGCGCGGTCTCCTCGTGCAGCGCCCGGGTGCGCACCGCCTCCGGGCGGGTGCTGTCGCCGATGTACGCCGCCGGGGCCGACCCGGTCAACGCCCGTACCGTGGCGATCATCCCGCCGTGGTACTGGAAGTAGTCGTCGGAGTCGGCGATGTCGTGTTCGCGGGTGTCGATGTTCTTCGCCGCGACCGCGATCCGCCGGTACGCCGACTCCATCTGGTCGCGGGCCGGCGCGCCGTCGAGATCGCGGCCGTAGGCGTAACCACCCCAGACCGCGTACACCTCGGCCAGGTCGGCGTCGTCACGCCAGTTGCGGCTGTCGATCAGCTGCAGCAGCCCGGCACCGTACGTCCCCGGCTTGGAGCCGAAGATCCGCATGGTGGCCCGCCGGGTGTCGCCGTGGGCGGCCAGGTCGGCGCGGGCGTGTGCCGCGACGAAGTTCACCTCGTCGGGCTCGTCGAGGGCCGCGACCAGCCGGACCGCGTCGTCCAACATGGCCACCACGTGCGGGAACGCGTCGCGGAAGAAGCCCGAGATCCGTACCGTCACGTCGATGCGGGGCCGGCCCAGCTCCGCCGCCGGGATCACCGTGACGCCGGTCACCCGCCGCGACGCCTCGTCCCACACCGGCCGTACGCCGAGTAGCGCCAGCACCTCGGCGATGTCGTCGCCGGAGGTCCGCATCGCCGACGTGCCCCACACCGACAGTCCCACCGAACGGGGCCAGTCACCGGTGTCGGCCCGGTAGCGGGCCAGCAGCGACTCGGCCATCGCCTGCCCGGTCTCCCAGGCCAGCCGGCTCGGCACCGCCTTCGGATCCACCGAGTAGAAGTTGCGTCCGGTCGGCAGCACGTTGATCAACCCGCGCAGCGGTGACCCGCTCGGCCCGGCCGGCACGTACCCGCCGGCCAGCGCGTGCGCGACGTGGGTCAGCTCGTCGGTGGTGCGGGCCAGCCGGGGCACCACCTCGGTCGCCGCGAAGCGCAGGATCCGGATGACCAGCGCGGCCCGTTCGTCGTCGCCGCCGAGCACGCCCGTGGCGACCTCGGTGGCGGCGTCCGGCCGCCAATCGTGCTCCTCCATCGCCGCGACCAGCTCCCGGGCGGTCGCCTCGGCGGCGTCGGTGCCGTCGCGGTCGGTGCCGGACTCGTCCAGGCCCAGCGCCTCCCGCAAGCCCGGCAGCGCCGCGACCTGCCCGGCCCACATCTGCCGGGCCCGCAGCATCGCCAGCACCAGATCGACCCGGGCCGCGCCGACCGGTGCCGCGCCGAGCACGTGCAGCCCGTCGCGGATCTGCACGTCCTTGACCTCGCAGAGCCATCCGTCGACGTGTAGCAGGAAGTCGTCGAACTCGGCGTCGTGCGGCCGGTCGTCCAGACCGAGGTCGTGGTCGAGCCGGGCGGCCTGGATCAGCGTCCAGATCTGCGCCCGGATCGCCGGCAGTTTCGCCGGGTCCAGGGCGGCGATGTTCGCGTGCTCGTCGAGCAGCTGCTCCAGCCGGGCGATGTCGCCGTAACTGTCCGCCCGAGCCATCGGCGGCACCAGATGGTCGATCAGGGTGGCGTGCGCCCGCCGTTTGGCCTGGGTGCCCTCGCCGGGGTCGTTGACCAGGAACGGGTAGATCAGTGGCAGATCACCGAGGGCGGCGTCCGGCCCGCAGGCGGCGCTGAGCCCGACCGTCTTGCCCGGTAGCCACTCCAGGTTGCCGTGCTTGCCGACGTGCACCACGGCGTGCGCGCCGAAGCCGTGCTCCAGCCACCGGTACGCGGCCAGGTAGTGGTGGCTCGGCGGCAGATCCGGGTCGTGGTAGATGGCCACCGGGTTGGCCCCGAAGCCGCGCGGCGGCTGCACCAGCAGCACGATGTTGCCGGTACGCAGCGCGGCCAGCACGATCTCGCCGTCCGGATCCCGGGACCGGTCGACGTACAGCTCGCCCGGCGGCGGACCCCAGTGCCGTTCGACCTGTTCGCGCAGCTGCGCCGGGAACTCGGCGTACCAGCGACGGTAGTCGGCGGCCGGGATGCGCACCGGGTTGCCCGTCAGCTGCTCCTCGGTCAGCCAGTCCGGGTCCTGCCCGCCGGCGGCGATGAGCGCGTGCATCAACGCGTCGCCGTCGCCGTCGGTCAGCCCCGGCAGCGCGTCGGGGCCGTCGTGCGGCCCGACGTCGTAACCGGCGTCGCGCAACGTCCCCAGCAGCGCCAGCACACTGGCGGGGGTGTCGAGCCCGACCGCGTTGCCGATCCGGGCGTGCTTCGTCGGGTACGCCGACAGCAGCACGGCGATCCGTTTGTCGCCGGCCGCGACGTGCCGCAGCGCGCCGTGGCGGACCGCGATCCCGGCCACCCGGGCGGCCCGCTGCGGGTCGGCGACGTAGACCGACAGTCCGTCGGCGTCGATCTCCTTGAACGAGAACGGCACGGTGATCAGCCGGCCGTCGAACTCGGGGATGGCCACCTGGGTCGCCGCGTCCAACGGGGACAGCCCGTCGTCGGTGGCCGCCCAGGTCTGCCGGGAGCTGGTCAGGCAGAGTCCCTGCAGGATCGGCACGTCCAGCTCGGCGAGGGCGCCCACGTCCCAGGCGTCGTCGTCGCCCCCGGCGCCGGCGGTCGCCGGTCGGGTCCCGCCGGCAGCCAGCACCGTCACCACCAGGGCATCGGCCTGACGCAGGGTGACCAGCAGCTGTGGGTCGGCCGAGCGCAGCGAGGCGCAGTAGACCGGCAGCGCCCGGCCGCCGGCGGCGTCGACCGCGTCGCACAGCGCGTGCACGAAGCCGGTGTTGCCGGCCAGGTGATGTGCCCGGTAGTAGAGCACCGCCACGGTCGGCCGGCCCGGTCCGTTCGGCGCGCTCGGGCGCTCCGACACGCCCCACTCCGGGGCCGGCTGTGGCGCGGCGAAGCCGTGCCCGGTGAGCAGCACCGTGTCGGACAGGAAACGGTGCAGTTCGGCGAGGTTGGCCGGTCCACCGTGGGCCAGATAGGCGTGGGCCTCGGCGGCCACTCCGGCCGGTACGGTGGAGAGCTCCATCAGGGCGGCGTCGGGCGCCTGTTCGCCGCTGAGCACCACCACGGGGGGTCCGGTGGCCAGCAGCGCGTCCAGCCCGTCCGGCCAGGCCCGGCGGCCGCCGAGCAGCCGGACCACCACGAGGTCGACGCCGGTCAGCAGGGGCGTGAGGTCGTCGACCGACAGCCGGGCCGGGTTCGCCAGGCGCCACTCGGCACCGCTGGCCCGTCCACTCAGCAAATCAGTATCTGAAGTGGACAGAAGTAGCATCATCGGACGCCTGGTCCTCCCTCGGGGTCCGCGCCCCGGGTCGTCGGTCGCGGCGACCGGAGTCTCCTGGCTCCCGGATCGAGGCTCGCCCCGGCCTTCCCGCCCCGTGGATCGGGGCCGTGGCCGTCGGTGGGGTCCGCTCCCCGGTGACAGTGGCGGGACCGCGCCGGAATCACACCGGCTTCCTCCACGTGCCGCCGCAGCTGGCTACCGACCACTGTCACGACCCGTGGACGTTTCGTCAAGGTGTGATCTATTCGCCGCGAGGGCGTCGCCCGCCGGTGGCAGCCCGTAGTATCCGCCGCGTGCCCGCCTCGCCGTCGCCGCCCGTCCGGGGCGGCCCCGACGCCTGCCCCGGAGCGCTGCAGCTGCATCCGGCCGCTGACGGTCTGCTGGCCCGGGTCCGCTGCCCCGGTGGGCTGCTCACCACCGGCCAGCTGACCACACTGGCCGCAGCCGCCCGTGACCTCGGCGACGGGCACCTGGAGCTGACCAGCCGGGCGAACCTGCAGTTGCGGGGGGTGGCCGCCGACGCAGCCGGGGTACTCGCCGGCAGGCTGAGCGCGGCCGGGCTGCTGCCCGCACCCGGACACGACCGGGCCCGCAACATCCTCGGCGCTCCGCTTGCCGGTGTGGACAGCACTCCCCGGTGGGACGTCGCGGCGCAGGTCCGCGCCCTCGACACGGCGATCTGCGCACAGCCGGACCTGGCCCGGCTGTCCGGCCGGTTCCTGTTCGCCGTCGACGACGGCCGGGGCGCCACCGTCGCGGCGCGCCCCGACGTGGGCCTGCTGCCCCGCGCGGACGGCCGGGTCGGGATCTGGCTCGCCGGGGTCGACCACGGCCTACGGACCGCGCCGACCGACGCGGTCCGGGTGGCGGTCGCCGCCGCCCGGATCTTCCTCGCCGACGGACGGGCCGTGGCCGGCAGGATCTGGCGCATCGGTGACCTGGCCGCTGCCGAACTGGCCCGGATCGTCGCGGCGCTCGCCACCACGCCGGGGGTGCACCGGACGCTGGCGGCCGATCCGCCGCCGGCACCGCGACAGCCCGGCGTACCACCGGTGGGCGTGCTGCGCCGCCCCGACGGTGACCACGCGCTCGCGCTCGCCGTACCGCTGGGCCGGCTCACCGCCGCGCAGGCCGACCTGCTCGCCGCCGCCGCCCCACAGCTGCGGATCACCCCGTGGCGGGCGGTGGTGCTTCCCCGGCTCACCGACGCACCGGGCTGGGCGCACCGGCTGCACCGCGCGGGCCTCGGCACCGAACCCGGGTCGCCGTGGCTCGGTGTCACCGCCTGCGCGGGCCGGCCCGGCTGCGCCCGGTCCCGGGCCGACGTGCGGGCCGACGCGGCAGCGACGCATGCCACGCGGCCGACCCCGACCGGCGGCGGCGGGTACCTGCCGGTGCACTGGATCGGCTGCGAACGCGGCTGCGGCACCCCGGCGGGACCGGTGCTGCGGGTGCTCGCCACCGGCGACGGCTACCAGGTGAGCGCGCCCGGCCGACCCACCGTCCACGTCCCGCCAGGGGCGGCGCTGGCCGCCGCCGTCCGTACCGCACGCGAGGAGCCGTGATGGACCACGTCCGCGACGGGGCCGAGATCTACCGGCAGTCGTTCGCCACCATCCGCGCCGAGGCCGATCTGAGCCGGCTCACCGCCGAACAGGCCCGGGTCGCCGTCCGGATGATCCACGCCTGCGGGATGGTCGACCTGGTCGACGACCTGGTCTTCTCGCCGCAGGTGGTGGCGGCGGCCCGGGCAGCGCTGCGCGCCGGAGCGCCGATCCTCTGTGACGCCACGATGGTGGCCGCCGGGGTCACCCGACGCCGGCTGCCGGCCGCCAACCCGGTGCTGTGCACCCTGACCGACCACCGGGTGCCCGCGCTGGCGGACAAGCTCGGCACCACCCGCAGCGCCGCCGCCGTCGAGTTGTGGGTCGACCACCTCGACGGCGCGGTGGTGGCCGTCGGCAACGCGCCGACCGCGCTGTTCCGGCTGCTGGAGCTGGTCGACGCCGGCGCCGGCCGGCCGGCGGCGGTGCTCGGCGTACCGGTCGGCTTCATCGGCGCGGCCGAGTCCAAACAGGCCCTGATCGACCACGGTGGACTGGAACACCTGGTGGTCCGGGGCCGGCGCGGCGGCAGCGCGATGGCCGCGGCCGCGCTCAACGCGATCGCCAGCGACGACGAGGGACAGGTGGGGCATTGAGCACGCGGCGCGACGGACCGGGTCGACTGTACGGCGTGGGCGTCGGCCCCGGTGACCCGGAACTGGTCACCGTGAAGGCGGCACGACTGATCACCGCCGCCGACGTGATCGTGCACCACAGCGCCCGGCACGGCCGCAGCGTCGCCCGGTCCATCGCCGAGCCGTACCTGCGCGCCGGACAGATCGAGGAGGCGCTGGTCTACCCGGTGACCACCGAGCGCAGCACCCACCCCGGCGGCTACCGGGCGGCGCTGGACGAGTTCTACGCCGACTGCGCCCGGCGGCTCGCCGCCCACCTCGACGCCGGTCGGACCGTGGTCGTGCTCGCCGAGGGCGACCCGCTGTTCTACGGCTCCTACATGCACCTGCACAAGCGGCTGGCCGACCGGTACCCGACCGAGGTGGTGCCCGGGGTCACCTCGATGAGCGGGGCGGCCGCCGCGCTCGGCCGGCCGCTGGTCGAGGCCGACGAGGTGCTGACCGTCCTGCCGGGCACCCTCGACGGCGGGGAACTGACCCGACGGCTGGCCGACACCGACGCGGCCGCCGTACTCAAGCTGGGTCGGACCTTCCCGGCGGTCCGCGACGCGTTGACCGCCGCCGGCCGCCTCGACGACGCCTGGTACGTCGAGCGGGCCAGCACCGGTGGGCAACGCGTCGCGCCGCTGGCCGACGTCGACCCGGCGACGGTGCCGTACTTCTCTCTCGCGCTGCTGGCCAGCCGACGCGGCGGCACCGTCCCGTCGAGCCCCGCCGAGCCGGAGCGGCCGGCCCGGGGCGAGGTGGTGGTGGTCGGCCTCGGACCGGCCGGCCGGGACTGGATCACCCCGCAGGCCCAGGCCGCCCTCGCGGCCGCCGACGACCTGGTCGGCTACGGACCGTATCTGGACCGGGTGCCGGCCAACCCCCGGCAACGCCGGCATCCGTCGGACAACCAGGTCGAGGCCAAGCGGGCCGCGCACGCGCTGCAGTTGGCGGCCGACGGCGCCCGGGTCGCGGTGGTCTCCTCCGGCGATCCCGGGGTGTTCGCGATGGCCACGGCGGTGCTGGAGGTCGCCGCCGAGCCCCGCTGGAAGGACGTACCGGTCCGGGTGCTGCCCGGCGTGACCGCCGCCCAGGCGGTGGCCAGCCGGGTCGGGGCACCACTCGGGCACGACTACTGCGTGCTGTCGTTGTCGGACCGGCTCAAGCCCTGGCCGGTGATCGAGCGGCGGCTGCTCGCCGCCGCCCGCGCCGATCTGGTGATCGCGATCTACAACCCGGCGTCGCGCAGCCGGACCTGGCAGCTGGCCAGGGCCCGGGATCTGCTGCTGGAGCACCGGTCGGCGCACACCCCGGTGGTGCTGGGCCGCGACGTCGGCGGCCCGGGCGAACGCGTCGACGTGGTGGCGTTGGCCGATCTGGATCCGGCCACGGTCGACATGCGGACCCTGCTGATCGTCGGTTCGTCGGCGACCCAGGTCAGCCATGGCACAGCCGCGACGCCGGTGGTGTTCACCCCACGGCACTACCCGGGCTGAGCACCGGTCGCCGCGGGAAGGTCGGCCAGCCAGGTCAGGGCGGATTCGACGTCGGCGACCGTCGGCGCGGGTGGCGCGGCGGCCCGGTCGACCATCAGCACCGGCAGTCCGAGTTCGCGGGCGGCGACCAGTTTGGCGTACGTCTCGTCGCCGCCACTGTCCTTGGTCACCAGGACGTCGATGGCGTGCGTACGCATCAGCGCCCGCTCACCATCCACCGTGTACGGACCACGGTCGAGTAGCAGCACCCGGTCGGCCGGCAGCGGCGGCTGCGGCGGGTCCACCGTACGGATCAGGAAGAAGATCCCGGCCAGCGGGGCGAAGGCGGCCAGGCTCTGCCGTCCGGTGGTGAGCATCGCCCGGGTGCCCAGCCGGGGCAGGGTGGCGGCGGCCGCGCCCAGGTCCGGCACCCGGTGCCAGACGTCGCCCGCACCGGCGACCCAGCCGGGGCGGCGCAGCACCAGCAGCGGCGTGCGGGTCCGCGCGCAGGCCCGCACGGCCGAGGCGGAGATCCGGGTGGCGAACGGGTGGGTGGCGTCCACCACCGCGCCAATGCGTTCGACCCGCAGCCAGCGGGCCAGCCCGTCCGGTCCGCCGAAGCCACCGACGCGGGTCTCGCCGTGCGGCAGCCGGGGCCGGGCGACCCGACCGGCCAGCGAGGTCACCACCCGCGCCGCCGGGTCGGCCGCCAACGCGGCGGCGAGCTGACGGGCCTGGGTGGTGCCGCCGAGAATGAGCACCCGGGGACCACCGGCCGGGCCGGGCCGGTGACCGGTCACCGCCGGCACCGGTCGGCGCTGTACAGGTGGCTGTCGGGGAAACCGGCGGCGGTGAGTACCGCGCCGACGACGATCACGGCGGTACGGACGATGCCGGCGGCGTGCACGGCGGCGGCGATGTCGGCCAGGGTGCCGCGCAACACCACCTCGTCGGGCCGGCTGGCCCGCGCCACCACCGCCACCGGACAGTCCGCGCCGTAGTGCGGCACCAGGTCGGCGACGACCGCGTCGATCCGCTGCACCGCCAGGTGCAGCACCAGGGTCGCCCGGCTGGCGCCGAGGACGGCCAGCTCCTCACCGGGGGGCATCGGGGTCGACCTGGCCGACACGCGGGTCAGGATCACCGTCTGCCCGACCTCGGGAACGGTCAACTCCCGGCCGAGCGCGGCGGCCGCGGCGGCGAACGCCGGCACCCCCGGCACGATGCGGTACGGCACCCCGGCCGCCGCCAACCGGCGGATCTGCTCGGCGACGGCGCTGAACACCGACGGGTCACCGGAGTGCAGCCGGGCCACGTCGTGCCCGGCCGCGTGCGCGTCGACCATCTCGGTGACGATCTCGTCGAGGGTCAGGCGGGCCGTGTCGACCAGCCGGACGTCGGCTGGGCAGTGGGCGAGCAGTGCGGTCGGTACGAGGCTGCCGGCGTACAGACAGACCGGGCTGGTCGCGATGACCTCGCGGCCACGGACGGTGATCAGATCGGCGGCACCGGGGCCGGCCCCGACGAAGTGGACGGTCATCGGCGGTGCACCACCCACTGGGTGACCGGCATCGCCGGGCGCCAACCGGTGAAGCCGCCGACCGGCGCGGCCCGACTGATCGCGATCCGGGTGAGGTCCCCGCCGTGGCGGGCGTACCAGTCGGCGAGGAGCACCTCGGACTCCATGGTGACCGCGTTGGCGACCAGCCGCCCACCCGGCCGCAGCGCCGCCCAGGCGGATTCGAGCAGCCCGGTGGCGGTCACCCCGCCGCCGACGAAGACCGCGTCCGGTGGCGGTAGTCCGGCCAGCGCGGCCGGGGCGTCGGCGACGAGGACCCGCACCCCTGGTACGCCGAGCGCGGCAGCGTTGCTGGTGATCCGCTCGGCGCGCCGAGGGTGCCGTTCGACGGCGATCGCGCGGCATTGCGGGTGCACCCGGGCCCATTCGATGGCGATGCTGCCCGAGCCGGCACCGATGTCCCAGAGCAGCTGTCCCGGTGACGGGGCCAGCCGGGCCAGGGTGATCGCCCGGACCTCCCGCTTGGTCAGCTGACCGTCGTGCTGGTAGGCGTCGTCGGGCAGTCCCGGCACGGTCGGCAGGGTCGCCGCGTCCGGTGCGGCCCGGCAGTGCACGGCGACCACGTTGAGTGGATCGGCCTGTGGGCCGGCCCAGTCCGCTGCGGTGCCGACCCGGATCCGTTCGCTGGGGCCGCCGAGCTGTTCGAGCAGGGTCAGGGTGCTCGGGCCGTAGCCGCGGGCGGTGAGCAGCGCGGCCACCTCGCCGGGGGTGTGCGGGCCGGCGCTGAGCACCAGCAGCCGCCGGTCGGGCTGCACCCGTGGGTGCAGCAGCTGTACCGGGCGTCCGACGGTGCTGACCACGTCGGTCTCCTCGACCGGCCAGCCGAGACGGGCGCAGGCCAGCGAGGCCGCCGACGGGTGCGGCACCGCGTGGACCCGGTCGGCACCGACGAGTCGCACCAGCGTGGCGCCGATGCCGAAGTGCATGGGGTCGCCACTGGCCAGCACGACGAGCCGGCGCCCCTGATGCTCGTCGAGCAACCGGGGCAGGTGGGTCAGCAGCGGGGTGGGCCAGGTGACGGTCGTCGCCGGCCGGTGCGGTGGCGGCACCGCGTCGATCTGCCGTCGGCTGCCCATGAGGACGTCGGCCCGGCGCAGCGCCGCCCGGCCGGCCCCGCAGAGCCCGTCCCATCCGTCGGCGCCGATGCCGACGACGGTGATCCTGGCGGGCGTGACGGCGGGTGGCATGGCTGCGACCGTAACCGGTGCCCCGGCTGCCGGGATAGTCGCCCTGTCGCCGGTCACGGTCGTCGGGCCGCTGCCGGCTCCGACGGTGCCGGGCGGGACCAGCCGATGCTGGCGGCCCGCCGGGACCTCAGACGTTGCCGAGCCGTCGGGTGATCGTGATCACGATCACCACCCGTTGGGGGTTGGGGCGTGGCACCCGGTACCGCTGGGCGTAGCGCTGCTCCGCGTCCCGTACGGTCTGCGGGTCGTCGTGGACCCGGGCGATGCCTTCCAGCGTCGACCACCGCGCCCCGTCCACCTGGCACACCGCCACTCGGGCACCGCCGGCTCCGCCAGCGCGCACGTGGGCGGCCTTGCGGGATCCGCCGGAGGTGATCACCCGGGCGGTGCCGGTGTCCGGGTCGACGGTCACCCCGACCGGTACGACGTGCGGGGTGCCGTCGCGGCGCAGTGTGGTCAGCGTGCACAGATGTCGCTCGCGCCAGAAGTCGACCAGTGCGTCGCTGAACCAGGATTCCGGTGTGCTCATCAGCGGCATTGTCGCACCGTCGAGCCCGGTCGTCCGGTAGCGGCGCGGCGGGGCCCGTCGCTGAGTGACGACTCACTGACGCAACGGCCACCGGCTGGTCGCCCAAGCAATTGCTAGTCCGCTACAGCGCGTCCAGCGATCCTTTTCGCAGGGTGCGGGAGTAGGGTGTGCAGCCGGGGCGGCGCGCCTTAACGTCGGTCTCCCGCAAGAGTCGGCTGCGTCGCCCCACCTACTTGCCCCGGTTGACCGCCCCGCCGCCTGTCGCGCCGCGACGCCGTCGACCGAGTGTGGCGCTGATCGCATGATGATTTGCCTGTGTCGATCGGCCGGGTGTCGCCCGATCGGGACGGCGGGAAAATCCGCGCAACATCCACCGGGCGGTGTTGAACCGTCCCTGTGGGACCACCGTATGCATGGTCGAGACCCGGCGGAAACCGTCGACGCCTCACCGAAACATTCCGACAGTGTCCGGTGACCCCACGCTCGGGGCGTCATCCGGACACGGGCCGAACGGCCCCCGGGACGCCGTCGATCGAGCGGCGCGGCTACCGGCAGCTGTCCCCAGAAGGGTTGGGTTGTCAGTCCCATGTATTCCCGTACTCCCCGCCGCAAGGTGGACCACCCGGACGCTGCCTCGCCGTTGAACTCGCGGCGCTGGAAGATCGCCGGCACGGTCGGTCTGGCCGCCGTCATCATGGGGGCAGGGCTCGGCCTGGCGTCGGCCGACACCTCCAGCTCGGCCGACGTCGGTACGATCGTCTGCCCGAGCGTGGCCGACCGGTTGCCGGCGGTTCCGGCGGCGGCGCGGGCCGAGGTGGACCGGAACCTGCAGCAGCTGCAGACGCAGATCGACGAGGCGAACGCGCGGCTGGTCAGCAGCCAGGGTCAGGGTGGTCCGAACTTCGTCGACAACGCGATCCTCGGGCCACTGGAGGACAAGCGGACGGCGGCGTTGGAGCGGATCGCGATCTCGATCGGCCGTCAGGGTGCCCGGCCGGTCGGCCTGGAGTCGCTGGCGACCTGCCAGCTGGTAGCCGGATCGGCGGCCGGCGGGGGTGCCGCCGCTGAACCGCCCGCCACGGCTGCGGCGCCCGCCGGCAACGGCAACGGCAACAACGGTAACGGTGCCAACACCGGTGCCGGCACGATCGTCTGCCCGAGCGTGGCCGACCGGTTGCCGGCGGTTCCGGCGGCGGCGCGGGCCGAGGTGGACCGGAACCTGCAGCAGCTGCAGACGCAGATCGACGAGGCGAACGCGCGGCTGGTCAGCAGCCAGGGTCAGGGTGGTCCGAACTTCGTCGACAACGCGATCCTCGGGCCACTGGAGGACAAGCGGACGGCGGCGTTGGAGCGGATCGCGATCTCGATCGGCCGTCAGGGTGCCCGGCCGGTCGGCCTGGAGTCGCTCGCGACCTGCCAGCTACAGGGCTGAACCGACCATCACGAACGGGTTCCCGCCGCTCACCCGGGAACCGGCCCCTCCGGTGCCGCACTCCTCGCGGCACCGGAGGGGCATCTTAATTTCCACTGAAAATTATCGGTGACCCGGCAATCACCTTGGGTGATATCCGCAGCGTCGGGCGGCAAGGTCCGACCGGGAACTAGCGGGATGATTCCGACGCAGCGGCCAGGCCGCAATCAAATTGCGGCACCGTTCATCCGCCGACGCCTCCGGTACGTAGATGCTGAGGGACGGGCACTGGAGCGGGTGAAACAACCGGGAAGCGGTACGGTTTCTCCCGGCGCCAAGCCGAGGGCAGGATACTGACGGCGATCCGGGCACACAGCGCGGAGCGCCGCAGGTGTGGGTGGCACCGAGCGGGAGATCGAGGAGCACATGGCGCGGACGAACCAGAACCAGCGACCCGCCGGACCCAGGCCCGAACTCGCCGGCGGGCGGCAGCCGTCGCGGTTGTCGGTCCTGATTCTGTCGGCATCGGTCCTGGCGGTCTTCTGGGCACTGGCGATGCTCACGTCGGCGGGCCGGGTGGCCTACGTCTACACGTTCTTCTTCCTGGACTTCTTCGGTGGCGTCTTCGCGCTGGTGGCGCTGAGTCTCACCGTGATGATCGGCCTGGCCGCGACCGATCGCATCGTGCTGCTGCCCCGGCACCGGGTGCTGTTGCAGTCGGCGCACCGGACCACCGGGATCATGGCGATCGTCTTCCTGGTGCTGCACATCGTCACCCAGATCACCACGGGTGCCGTCTCGGCGGTGGGGGCGTTCATCCCGTTCCTCGGTGGTGGCCAGGCCGTCTACGTCGGGCTCGGCACCTTCGCGGCGTACCTGATGTTCGCGATCCTCTGGACCGGCCTGGCGCGGGCCCGCTGGGTCGGAGTCGGCCCGCCGTGGCTGTGGCGGGCGCTGCACAGTGGTGCGTACGTGGCCTGGCCGATCGGCATCACCCACGGCCTCGGTGCCGGGCGGCCGCCGGCGACCTGGGTGACGCTCAGCTACCTGGGTTGTGTCCTGATGGTGGTCATCGGGCTGCTGGTCCGCTTCGCGACCGGGGTGGGCAAGAAGAAGCCGTTCGTGTCGCAGGCCACCGGGACGTCGATGAAGCCGGTGGGCAAGATGGCCGACGACTCCCGCTCCTCGTCGAGCCGCCGGCGGGGTAGCCGGGACGAGGGGGTCAGCCTGGAACCGGCGACCGCTCGGTTCGGCTCCTTCGGTGACCGTCCGGTCGACATGATCGATTCGTGGGCGCCGGCCGGTGCCGGGCGCGGACCGGCCAGCCGCTCGGCTGACCGGTACCGGGTACCGGAGGTGCCGCAGCCGGCTGCCCGGTCGTCGGTGGCCGAGCAGACCCGGGCGTACCGCCAGATCGACGCACCCCGCGAGGAGGACAACGGCCGCGGCCGGTACGCCGAGGACCGGCCTGCCACCCGCCGTGGCGCGGCCGGTCGTGGTGACGCCGTCGACCGGGATCGGCGGGACGAGGAACCGGCCGGCCGGGGCCGGTACGCCGACGACGACACCGGGTCGCGACGGCGCTACAGCGACGACGCCGAGCGGCGGCGCCAGGCCGAGCCGGACAGTGCCCGTCGCCGCTACGCCGACGACGAGCGCGACTACGACGACCGTGGCTACGACAGCCGGCGGGCGCCGGAGGAGCCGGTCGGCTCCCGGGGCCGGTACGCCGACGACCGTCCGGTCTCCGGAGCCGGTGCGCGCAGCCGGTTCGCCGACGACCGTCCGGTCTCCGGAGCCGGGCCGCGCGGCCGCTTCGACGACCGGCCGGTCTCGGCCGAACCGGCCCGTAGCCGGTCGGCCCGCCGGCGGGCCGAGGCGCAGGCGCCGGTCGGTCGGGAGATCGACGACTACCCGCCGGGTGACGACACCCCGACGCTGGTCGACCTGGCATCCCGCCGCGCCCAGCGGGCCGCAGCCGCCGAATCGGCCGGCCGCCGCACCCGTGGTCGCCGCGGTGCGGCCGACGACACCGACGAGGACTACTGGACCCAGCTACGAGGAGAGGCGAATTGAGGGCGACGACGACCGTTCCCCCCGTCGCGACCGTCGGCCCGCCCCGGCTGACCGCCGGGTTCGAGGAGTTCGGTCGATTGGACCTGCGGGCACACGAGGAGGTGCACGGAGGTGTGGGGCCACTGTCGGTCAACGACCTGATGCGCCTCGGTGAGGCGATCGACCTCAAAGGCCGCGGCGGGGCCGGATTCCCGTTCCACCGCAAGGTCAAAGCAGTCGTCGATTCGGCCGACAAGCAGGACAAGCCGGTTGTCGTCGTGGTCAACGCGACCGAGGGTGAGCCGGCCAGCTGGAAGGACAAGGTCCTGCTCACCCGGGCCCCCCACCTGATCCTCGACGGTGCCGCGCTCGCCGCGTTCGCGCTGGAGGCCGAGGAGATCGTCATCGGCGTGGCCGACGACGGGGTGGGCGGCGGCTCGCTGTCGGCCGCCCTGGCAGAACGGCGGATGCCGGTGCCGACCAGCATCGTCACGGTGCCGCACCGGTTCATCTCCGGCGAAGGTGGCGCGCTGGTGCGCGGCATCAACGGGTTGCCGCACATCCCGCCCGGGGTCAAGGTCCGGGCCAGCGACTCCGGCGTGTCCGGCCTGCCCACCCTGCTGTCCAACGCCGAGACCTTCTCGCAGTTGGCCGTCGCCGCCAGGCTCGGCCCCTACGAGTACTGCGCGGTCGGCCTGCCCGACGAGCCCGGTACGGTACTGCTGACCATCGGCGGGTCGGCCGCCCGGCCGGCAGTGGTGGAGTGCCCGACCGGCACGCCGCTGCGCGACATCCTGGAGTTGTGTGAGGCACCGGTCGGACCGGGCCTGCTCATCGGCGGGTACCACGGCAAATGGATCACGCCGGAGGCGGTGGCCACCGTGGAGGTCTCCCGCAAGGGGTTCACCAAGGTGGGCGGCACCCTCGGCGCCGGGATCACCATTCCGCTGGGGGAGGGGACCTGCCCGCTCGGCGAGGTCGCCCGGGTCGTGCACTACATGGCGGGCGAGTCCGCCGGCCAGTGTGGGCCGTGCCGGCTCGGCCTACCCGACATGGCCCGCACCATCGACTCGCTGGTCATCGGGAGCGCTGCGGTCGACGCGGTCCGGGCCGCCGCGAGTGTGATCAAGGGCCGGGGGGCGTGCAGCCATCCGGACGGCACCTCGCGGTTCGCGATCTCCGCGCTGGACGTCTTCGCCGAGGACCTCGCCGCGCACGCCGGTGGCGACGGCTGCGGCAAGCCGGTGAAGGGCGTCCTGCCGTTGCCGGTGGACGCGCCGTCCGGTGGCACCAAACGGCTGAGCGTGGACTGGACCCGCTGCGACGGCCATGGGCTCTGCGCACACGTGGTGCCCGAGTACATCCGGCTGGACGCCAACGGGTACCCGGCCTTTCCGTCCAGCCCGGTGCCGGTGTGGCTGGAGCCGGGTGCCCGCAAGGCGGTCAACGTCTGTCCGGCGCTGGCGTTGCGGCTCAGCGAGGGCAAGAGCGGCCACTGACGGTCCACGTCGGATGCCCGGATCCCCGGGGTGACCGGGCCCGGGCATCCGGCAGGCGGGCGCCACGTCGAGCGGTCTCCGCATCCGCCGTCGGCTTTTCTTCCCGGCGCTCACCTGCGACACTGCAGGGGTGTCGAGAGATGTCGATTCATCGCTGGTTCGGCGGCGTCGAGCCGGCTCCTGGTGGCTGCTGCCCGAGGCGCTGGCGCTGGCGCTGCTCGGCGTCGGTTTCTACTACTCGACGGCCGTGGCCGCGCCGACGCTGACCGAGGACCAGGCGCGCGCGGACGCGGCGGCGCGGATCGCGGTGACGATCGAGCAGTCGACCAGCGACGAGCACGCCGCGCACGGCCACGAGGTGAACCCGGACGAGCGGATGCTGTGCACGGCCGAGATCTGGAAGATCGACGAACCAACCACTGCCAGCGGTGCCGCGACCGCCTACGGCTACTACCTGTGCGCCACCGGTACGCCGGGCACACCGTACATGCTGTCGCGGATGAACGCCGGTCCGATCGTCGCGCGGCTGACCGACCCACCGCAGATCACCGTCACCGCTCTCGACGAGGACTTCCGCACACAGGTCGAGGCGATGATGCCGGCGGAGTTCGTGGAGCAGTCGTTCAAGGGGTTCAGCGACCCGGGCCGCGCGGACGCCTTGCGCAAGCGGTTCGAGAGCCAGGTCAGCCGGGCCGCCTGAGCGTCGCCGACCACCCCGTCCGCGCCGTGCTCCTCAGCGCACCAGGCTGCCGATGAGGTTGATCAGCACCGCGAGGATGACCGCGCCGAACAGGAACGACAACATCGCGTGGCCCAGTACGCTGCGTCGCATCGCGCTGCTGGTCAGCTGGGGATCGGAGACCTGGAACGTCATGCCGACGGTGAACGCCAGATAGGCGAAGTCGCTGAACCGGGGCGGCTCGTCGGTGTGGAAGTCGATGCCGCCGACCTGACTCCCGCCGTAGTACAGGCGGGCGTAGCGTCCGGTGAACACCTCGTGGATGACCGCCCAGGACAGCACCACGGTGCCCACGCTCACCCCGATGTGCAGCACGCCTGCCGGGTCGTGACCCACCTGCGGCGCGCCGAGCAGCGCCGCCACCGCCAGCAGGCTGGCCACCGCCGCACCGAGCAGCACCACGTCGGCAAGGAGCCGGCCGGGATCGACCTGGTCGACCGCACGGGCGGTCGCCGTGGCGTCGCTGCGCCAGATCACCGGCCACCGCCACGCCAGGTATCCGCCGGCGGTGACGCCCCAGCCGACCAGCGGCCCCAGCAACGTCGGCCCGGTGAGTGCCACGCCGCCGGCCACACCGACGCCGAGGCCGGCGAGCGCCAGCAGTTGCCAGGGCGGGTGCCGGGCCCCGGACCGGCGCGGCTCAGACCGGCTGCGGGGCATCGGCGCCGGTCGGCGTGAGCCGACGGACCGGTCGGACCGTCCGGCGGGGCCGCAGGTCGCGGCTGCGGCGGGCGACGTCGACCGTGAGCCGGCCCAACCGGGTACGCCGGAGCTGGTCGATGCGTTCCAACGGCAGCAGACCCAACGCGGCCCCAGCGGCCGCCGATCCACCGACGATGGACCAGCCGACCGGCCCCAGCGGGCGGCAGCCGAAGAAGTGGCTGACCACCGGGGTCTGCACCACCCCGAAGAGGGCGCCCATCGAGACGCCGGCAGCGGCGAGCACCATCGGGTCACCCTTGGCCGCGACGGCGGTCTGGGCCAGCTGCGCGGCGACCAGGCTGGCGAGCGCCACGCTGCTGGCCCGCGCGGGGGTGCCGGTGAACCGGGCGGCCAGCCAGCCACCGGTGGTGGCCAGCGCGGTCGCCGCGGCCCGCCGGGCCACTTCGCGGTGCAGGCTCGCACCCAGTGACGACTCCGGTCCCTCGCGGGCCAGCTCGTCGGCGGTACGCCCGCGCGGCGGACGGGCGGCGACGGTGATCGCCGGGAGCAGGTCGGTCATCAGGTTGACGAACAGGATCTGCCGAGGGTTGAGCGCCTGCTGTCCGGACAGCAGTGAGCTCAGCACGGAGAAGAGGATCTCGCCCAGGTTCCCGCCGAGCAGCAGCGCGAGGGACTCGCGTACCGAGATCCACATCGCCCGGCCCTCGGTCACGCCTTCGGCGATGCTCTCGATCCGGCCGTCCACCACGATCATGTCGGCGGCCTGCCGGGCGGCGCTGGTGCCGTGGTCGCCCAGCGCGATGCCGACGTCGGCGAGCTGGATCGCGGGGGCGTCGTTCGCGCCGTCGCCGGTGACCGCGACGACCCGGCCGGCCTGACGCAGCGCGCGCACCACGGCGACCTTGTGCGCCGGGCTGACCCGGGCGAAGACCGCCGTACGCGACACCAGATCGGCCAGCTCGTCGGCACCGGCCGCGTCGAGCTCGGCCCCGGTGACCACGGCGCTGCCGTTGAGCAGGCCGAGCTGCGCGCCGATCGACTCGGCCGTGCTCGGATGGTCGCCGGTGAGCATCACCACGGCGATGCCGGCCTGGCGCAGCCGACCGATCGCTGCGGCGGCGCTGTCGCGGGGCGGGTCGACGAGCCCGAGCAGGCCCCGCAGTTCGAGTTGGCCGACCCGGTCGTCGTCGAGGTCGCGTCGGCCGGACGCGGTCCGGCCGGCCACCGCCAGCACCCGCAGCCCGTCGCGGGCGAGCCGGTCGATCGCGGCGTCGATCTCGCGGCGGCCGGTGTCGTCCAACGGGACCACCTCCCCGTCGCGGCGCCAGGTCGCGCACCGGGGCAGCACGGTCTCGGGTGCGCCCTTGACGCTGATCGTCGCCCCGTCCGGGCAGGAGCCGAGCACCGCGTGGAAGCCTCGTCCCGGTTCGAACGGCAGCTCTGCCAGCAGTTCCCAACCGTCGGCACCCTCCCGGATGCCGACCCCGGCCCGGTGTCCGCCGTCGACGACGGCCTGGTCGGTCGGATGCGGCAGCCGCTGGTCGCCGTCCGGAACCGGGGTGGCCCGCAGCGCCGCCGCCAGGATGTGCCGGTGCCCGTGGCCGAGTGCGTCCACCGGTTCGGTGCGTCGACCGTCGCAGACGGCCTGCAGCTGGATCGCACCCTGGGTCAGGGTTCCGGTCTTGTCGAAGCAGATCACGTCGACCCGGCCGAGTGCCTCCATCGCCCGGGGGTCGCGGATCAGCACGTTGTGGCGGGACAGCCGCTTGCTGGCGCTCAGTTGCGCGGCGGTGGCGACGAACGGCAGCCCTTCGGGGATGGCGGCCACCGCCAGCGCGACCGAGGAACCGACCGATTCGCCGAGCCGGCCCCGCAGCAGGCCACTGCCGAGGGTCGCCGCGGCGGCGGCCAGCGCGGTCGGCACCGAGGCGGCGGCGAGCTGCCGCAGCCGGGCCTGAACGCCGCCGCGCGGTGCCTCGTCGCGGACCTGGTCGGTCGAGCGACCCGCCTCGGTCGCGCGGCCGGTGGCGACCACGACCGCGGTCGCCGTTCCGGCGGCGACGGTGGTGGCGGCGTACACCATGCTGGTCCGGTCGGCGAGATCGGCGGCACCGGTGCGGTCGGCGGACTTGGCGACCGGGGTCGACTCACCGGTCAGGTTGGACTCGTCCATCTCCAGGCCGTTGGCCGTGACCAGCCGACAGTCCGCGGGCACCGAGTCACCGGGTTCCAGGCAGATGAGGTCGCCGACGACCAGCTCCTCGGCCGGTCCGACGCGCTGTTCGCCGCCGCGTCGCAGCCGTACCCGTAGCGCACCGGCGCTGAGCAGCCGCCGCAGGGCCCGCCCGGCGGTGACCTCCTGGGCGCCGGCGAGCAACGCGTTGGCCATGATCACTGACAGCACCATGAGGGCGTCGACCGTGGATCCGGTGATCGCCGACACGCCGGCGCCGGCGGCCAGCGGCCCGGTCAGCGGGGTGTCGAGTTCCTCGGCGGCGGCCTGCCACAGTCCGCGGGTGGTGTCCGCCTCCGTACGCTCGCCCTGCTCGGCCCGTCGCTGCCGGGCCTGCGCCTCACTGAGCCCGTCGGGACCGGCGTCGAGCCGGTCGAACACCTCGTCGACCGGCATGGTGTGCCACGGCGTGTCGGTCGCCGGCGCGGGCGTCGGCCGGTGCCCCAGGTCGCGGGCGGCGCGGTGGCCGAGGGCGAGGTTGACCAGTCCCGCCACGTTGTCGATCAGCAGGGACCGGGCGGCGCCACGCTGCGTACCGTCGAGCACGCCGAGCGCGGCGGCGGCCAGCGAGCCGATCATGGCCCGCTGCGCGCTCGCGGCGCTCACCGAGCGGGCCAGGGCGGTGGCCTCCAGGACCAGCCAGGCCGTCTCCAGTCCGGGTGCGCAGATCAGGTGGGCACCCCACGGGGGCCGGCGGGCGGCGGCACGGATCACCCCGATGCCGCAGTCGGCGGCGGCCAGGGCCACGTCGTTGCGGGCGGCCACCAGGATCACCCCGTGGCCGGCCTGCTGCAGGGTGCGCACCGAGGCGGCCAGTTTCGAGCCACTGGCCACGGTGCCGTCGGCCTGGCAGCGCCGGGCCAGGGCGCTGCCGGAGGAGCCGCCGGCCGGGTTGCGTCCGGCGCTGGCACGTCCGGCGATCAGCAACCGTCCGACCCGGCGGGCGGCGGTGGTCAGCGCCTCGGCCTGCGGGTCGAGTTCCGCCTCCGCCCGGACCAGGGCGATCAGTTCGCCGTCGTGGGTCAGCGCCAGGACGTCGGATGCCGTGCCGTCGCCCGACGGTCCGGCACCGACCCGGTCCAGCGCGTCGGCGGGCACCGGACGGTGCAACCGGTGCGGTGGGGTCAGCGCCCAGCCGTCGTTGCACCCGGCGGTACCACGGCCCGCACCGGCGTCCACCAGCCGCGTCGCCTGCTGCCGGGCCTGCTCCTCGGTGCCGCTGACGGTGACCACGGCGGTGATCGAGGTGCGGCCGGTGAGCAGCACCGAGGCGTCGACGACCACGGTGTTGACGCGGTCCAGGCGTCGTAACGCGGCGGCCTCACGGACCACCACCCCGTGCCTGGCCAGGGTCCGGCCGAGCTGACCGGCATAGGCGTCGCGACCGGTGCGGGCGCTGCGGGGGGAGGCGACGGCGGTGACCCGGGCGGCGCGTTGCCGGCCGCCGGGCAGCATGGTGAGGATGCCGGCGGCGACCAGGGTCATCGTGCTCATCCGTTGGGCGTACTGCTCGATCGGCCCGTCGGGCAGCGGCCGGGGACGGGTCGGCGGCGGCAGCACCGGGGCGCGGCTGGCGTCGGCGTCGGGATGCAGTTCGTGGACCCGCCGCGCCCACACGTCGTGGTACGCGGCGTCCTCGGCGATCAGCGAGGCCCGCAGCACGGCGTCGGTGAGACTGGTCAGTGGGCGTTGGGAGGCGGCGGCCACCGCGGTGCTGAACAGGGCCTGGCCCAGGTCGGCCCCGACCGGCCCGAGGGTCCGGCGCAGCCAGGCCCGCAACTGAGGTACGTGTTCGAAGGCCGCCGGTAGCGCCGCGATCTCGTTGGGCATCGCGGGTAGTCGGAGCACCTTGCCGAGCGCGCCGACGCCAGCGCCGATGAGGTCACCGGCAAGCGAGACCATGTTGCCGGTGCCGGAGTCTACGTGGGTGGTGCCGGTGGCCTGCGGGGCGACCTGCCGCTCCGCCCGGGTGAGCGCGGCGATCAGCCGGCTGCCGCTGAGGACGTCGGGGTCGAACCGGACCACCATGCGGCACAGGGCGCCGTTCCACGCCGCCCACTGCACCCCGTTGACGCTCTGCAGCGCCTGCTCCAGCTCCGCGACGTCGGCGACGACCTGGCCGTGGTCGTCGGTGCTGACCTCCAAGTGGGCGTGGCCGTCGTAGGCCCAGGCATGCCGGGCGTGCGCCATCCGGTGTCGCCGTACCGACCTGACGGTGGCTGCCGGACGCTCCAGCATGGGCGTCACCTCCCAATGGCTGCCCGCCGGGGGGAGGACGGTGATGGTCTTTGTCGCTTACCCACCGTAGATCCGCCCGCGATGGATCCGAGGCACTTTCTCCTTTTCTGGATACGTCCCGCCCGCTCGAGAAGTGGCCAACTGGTCACTTTAAGTAATCAGATGCTCGCTCTATGCTGGAAATGGTCGCCGTGGTCGTCGATCGACCGACTGAGGTGGCCTGCTGGGAGGGACCGCCATGGCGGAGCCGGACGAATGGGACAGCCGTACGCTGCTCGCTCTGGCGGGCCGGTCCCGGGCGGCACCCGGCCTACCAGCCGTGCTGCGGGAGGTCGCCATCCGGTTCGCGGAGACCTTCACCGACGCCGACCGTGCCTGCCTCGCCGATGGACCCGCCTGGCACGCGGCGGTCCGGTCGGCACTGGACCGGCTGCGGTCGGCCGGGCTGGTCGACGGCCTGCGTACCGTGCGGCTCACCCCGGCCGGCCGGCAGCGTGCCGCCGCCCTCGCCGCCGCGGCACCGGTGACGTCCGTCCCCTCCGAGACGGTTCCACCGGCCGGCCCGGACCCGCCGCCACCGACCCCGATCGCCGCCCCCGGCGTGATAGCCGACCCGCTGCGCGGCGCCGGCGGTCGCCGACGCCTGGGTTTTCCTGCCGGCCCGGACGAGCCGATGCCGGTTCTGGTGGCGCTCAACCTGCACTTCGCCGGTGGCGCGCAGCGGGCCGCCGAACACCTGGCCGGACTCTGGTTCCGGGTCACCGCCGGGCAGCATCCCCGCCCACTCGCCGGCGAGTACGTCGCCGGGGAACTCAGCCTCAACCAGATGAAGCGGCTGGTCGCGGCCGACACGGTGGCCGCCGACCCGGCCGGCCGCAGCGTGCACCGGATCTGGCCGGACTTCCCGGTTCGTCCGCAACTGGACGCGTCGGCCGCGACGATCAAGGCCGACGCGGCCCGCCGTACCTTCGGCGCCCGGGGCGACCGGATCGTCTGGGCGGTGATCGACTCCGGCATCGACGCCGACCACCCGCACTTCACCAGTTACGCCACGCTCAGCGCCCCGGAGGTGCGGGACCTGCACCGCAGCTTCCCCGCCGGCGGTGCGCCGCAGCCCGACGGCGCGCTGGTCGACGACAGCGGCCACGGCACCCACGTCGCGGGCATCATCGCCGGCGGGATCGACCGCTGGGCCGCCCAGGACCGGCAACGTACCGCGCGGGTCATCGAGTACCACCACGACCTCGACAACCCCGACGAGCCGATCCCGGTGCCGCGCGAGCAGGTGGATCCGGACCGGCTGACCGGGATCGCACCGCAGACCCGACTGGTCAGCCTCAAGGTGCTGCACGGTGGCGGTGGACTCGCCGAACGGGTGTCCCGGGTGATCAGCGCGCTCGCCTACGTACGGCAGGTCAACGCCCAGAGCGACCGGGTCATGCGGATCCACGGGGTGAACCTCAGCGTCGGCTACGAGTTCGACCCCGAATGGTTCGCATGCGGGCAGTCACCGTTGTGCCGGGAGGTCGACAAACTGGTCCGCTCCGGTGTCGTCGTGGTCACCGCGGCCGGCAACTCCGGCTACGGCACGGTCGGAGCGTCGTACGGCGTACCGTCACGGTTCGTGCTCGGGTCGACGATCAACGACCCCGGCAACGCCGAACGCGCCATCACCGTCGGCTCGACCCACCGTGACATGCCGCACACCTACGGGGTGTCGTACTTCTCGTCCAAGGGGCCGACCGGTGACGGGCGGGCAAAACCCGACCTGGTCGCCCCCGGTGAACGGATCGTCTCCTGCGCGGCGGGGGCCCGGCTGACGGCGGCCCTCTCCGGCTGGACCGGCCCACCGGTCGCCGTCTACCTGGAGGAGTCCGGGACGAGCGTGGCCGCACCGCACGTCTCCGGCGCGGTCGCCGCGTTCCTGTCGGTGCGCCGTGAGTTCATCGGCCAGCCCGACCGGGTCAAGCAGGTGCTGCTCGACACGGCCGTACCGCTCGGCCGGGACCGACGTTTCCAGGGCCGTGGCCTGGTGGATCTGCTCCGGGCTTTGCAGGCGGTGTGACCCGCGGAGGAGACGGAGATGACGCTTCGACGCATCGGCGGGCTGCCGTTCTGGCAGGTCCGCTTCGACGCGGCCGGCGACGCCGATCCGGCGGCGGTCGCGGCGCTGCTGTCCGGGGTACGCGCCTGTGCCGTCACCGACCTGGTGGTCTTCGCCCACGGATGGAACAACGACGGAGCCATGGCGGCGACGCTCTACGACGGCTTCCTGGGTCTGCTGGCCGCCCAGGCCCGGCGGAGTGGACCGTGGGCGGACAGCATCGGCCTGCTCGGCGTGCACTGGCCGGCGCGCCGGTGGCCGGACGAGCCGGTGCCGGACTTCCCGGCCAGCGATCCGCTGACGGACCACGTACCGGCCGGCGCAGCCACCGTCACCCGCCGGCCCGACCACGACGGCGCACCGCGCCCGGCCGGGCTGGACGACGCCACCCTGCGCGCCCTGCGGTCGACGTTTCCCGCCGGAGCGCCGGCGCTGGACCGGATGGCCGCGTTGCTGCTGACCCGGCCGACCCCGACCCTGGTCCGTGCGTTCGCCACCGAACTGCGCGGGTTCGCGCTGGTCGTGGCCGACGGATTCGACGACGGCGAGAGCGGGCCGGCCCGCCCCGACGCGGTGCCGCTGCCAGGGATGCTGGCCGCCGAACCGACCGACGTCTACCGCCGGTTCCTCGACGAACTGCGCCGCTGCCGGACACCGTTGGCCGAACCGGCGCCCTCCGGCGCGGCGGCCCTGGCCGATCCGCTGCGCGGGATCTGGCACGGTGCCAAGGAGGCGCTGCGGCAGCTGACGTACTGGCAGATGAAGAACCGGGCCGGGGTCGTCGGGCAGACCGGACTCGGCCCGGTGCTGGACCGGCTGCCGGCCGCGGCACCCGGCATCCGGGTCCATCTGGTCGGCCACAGCTTCGGTGCCCGCCTGGTGAGCTTCGCGGCGGCCCACGCCAGCGTCACCGTCCGGTCGGTGACGCTGCTGCAGGGGGCCCTGTCCCGGTACGCGTTCGCCCCTCGGCTGCCGTTCGCCGTCGACCGGCGCGGCGCGCTGGCCGGACTGGCCCGACGGATAGACGGACCGGTGGTGGTCTGCCGATCGGTCAACGACGCGGCGCTGGCCGTGTTCTACCCGCTCGCGTCGGTGGCCGTCGGCGACGACGCGGCGGCGCTGCCGACGCTCGGGCAACGCTGGGGTGCCCTGGGCTACCACGGTGCCAGCGCGGTCGACGCGGTGTCCGTGCCAATGGCCGCAGCCGGGGACCGGGCCGGCTACCGGCTCGAGCATCGGCGAATGGTCAATGTCGACGTCTCCGCGGTGGTGCGCCGGGGCGGTCCACCGGCCGGGGCGCACAGCGACATCGTCCATCCCGAGCTGAGTTGGCTGGTGCTGGCCGCTGGCGGCCTGGTCGGCCGGGCGGGTGCACCGATCTGACTCCTGCGCCGGATCACGGACCCGCCGCACGCGCCGGGCATTTCCGGTACCGGTCCCGGTGGCCCGTGTCGTGCCGACGGGTCAGTCGAAGAACCGGGCGAGGTGCTGAGGGTCCGGCTCCGGGTCCGCAGCCCGGGCGGCGACCAGGTCCGCGAAGACCGTGGCCCCGTCACAGGACGCGTGCTGCGGGTACCAGCGGCCGGCCGGAGCCGGCTGCTGGCAGATGCCCTTGATCGTCTGCAGATCGAAGAACCGCAGGTGGGTCGGGTCGGCTACCGCGTTGACATGCCGCCACCAGGGCGAAAGCACATGCAGTACGCCGCCGGGGCGCAGCACCCGGTGGCACTCGTCCAGCAGCTTCAGGTAGTCGGTCAGGTGCTCCAGGACATGCACCGCGAAGATCTGGTCGGCCGATCCGTCGCGTACCGGCAACCCGTTGCGTAGGTCCGCCACCACCGACACGGCCTTGCCGGGTCGCTGGTCCAACCCGATGTTGCCCGGATACTGGGGACACTCGCCGCACCCGATGTCGAGGATCACCGGTTCCCGGCCGGCGACCCGTACCCGGTCCCACACCCCGTGCACCCCGGCCAGCCGGCCGAGCGCCTCGCGTACCCGCCGGAGCTGGTCGTCGTCGGCGACGTCGCCGGTCAGGTGGGCCACCCCACCGTCGAAGCGGACCTCGATGTCGAGGTCACGTAGCCGGGGATCGGTGGCCAGCAGGTCGGCGGCGACGGCCGACAGGTACCCGTCGTGCAGCTGGTGCCGGGCGTGGGAGAACTCCGTGTAGAACACCCGTCGCCGGTACCCGGTGACGCCGGGGCGAAACGCCGCCGGTCAGCGCGGTTCGCCCACCGCCGCGAGCAGTTGCTCGACGCTGGTGAACCGCTCGACCGGCAGCGCCCGCAGCGCCTGCAGCACCGCGGTGTCGGCGCCGAGCTCCTGCGCCCGGCGGATGAGATCCTCCCGGGACAGCGGGAAGTCCAGACCCTCGGCATGGTCTGCCAGCCACAGCGCGTCCGTCATCAGAGCCCCTCCGTGGATGTGTCGGTCTTCAGGTCGAGGAGGAAAGGCAACTCCTGCGCGGCGGTTGCCGTTGGCTGTCCGGTCGTGGACCTGCCGGTGGTGCGGGCGGACCCACGACCGGGACGTGAACGCACGGGGCGGTCGTCGGTGGAACAGAAACCCCGAGGGCGACCAAGGGAGCACCCCTTCCTTCGAAGGCGGGAGGACGTCAAGACCGCACACCTACCCGCCGACCGGCGGGTCTACGCCTGGCGGGCCGATCACTCCCACAGGATGAGCCGGAATCGCCCGGTCCGACGCCACGATGGCGCTGACACCGGACGCCGCAGGGCGTCGGCACCGACCCGGACCGTGCCGTCGACAGCTGACGTCAGCCCTGCGCCGGACACCGGCACGAGGGGGAACGGCCATGCCGCGCGCAGTGGGTATAGACCTGGGCACCACCAACTCCGTCGTCGCCGCGGTCTGCGGGGGACGTCCGTCCGTCGTGCCGAACACCGCCGGGCTGCGGACCACACCGTCGGTGGTGGCCTTCACCGAAGCCGGCGCCCGGCTCGTCGGCGACGCCGCCCGGCGCCAGGCGGTCCTCAACCCGAAGGGCACGATCCACTCCGCGAAGCGGTTCGCCGGACGTCGCTACGACGAGGTCGGCCGGGAGGCCGCCGCAGTGCTGTTCGACGTCGTCGGCGAGGGCGCGATGGCCCGGTTCGAGGTCAAAGGCCGGCGGTACGCACCTGAGGAGATCAGTGCGGTGGTGCTGCGTACCCTGGCCGACGAGGCGGCAGCGGTCCTGGGCGAGCGGATCGATCAGGCGGTGATCACCGTACCGGCGCACTTCGACGACGCCCAGCGCACCGCGACCCGGCGGGCCGGCCGGCTCGCCGGCCTGGAGATCCTGCGGATCATCAACGAGCCGACGGCGGCGGCGCTCGCCTACGGCCTGCATCTGCGCCACCGGCGGACGGTCCTGGTGGTCGACCTCGGCGGCGGCACCTTCGATGTCAGCGTCCTGGACGTCGGCGACGGGGTGGTCGAGGTCCGGGCGTCGGCCGGGGACACCCATCTGGGCGGCGACGACTTCGACCACCGGCTGGTGGAGCACCTGGTGGCCGAATTCCACCGCGACCACGGCATCGACCTGGCGGCCGACGCCCAGACCGGCCAACGGTTGGCCGAGGCGGCGCGGCGCGCCAAGGAGGAACTCTCCTCGGTCACCGAGGCCGAGGTGAACCTGCCGTTCGTCGCCTCCGACCCGACCGGGCCGCGACATCTGCGTACCCTCGTCGACCGGGCCCGGTTCGACGAACTCACCGCCGATCTGGTCGGACGGTGCCAGGCACCGGTGGAGCAGGCGATGCGCGCCGCCGGCGTCGGCCCGGCCGACCTCGACCAGGTGCTGATGGTAGGGGGTGCCACCCGGATCCCGGCGGTGCGCGACCTGCTGCGGCGGCTCACCGAGGGCCATGAGCCGCAACTGCTGATCAACGCCGACGAGGTGGTGGCGTTGGGCGCGGCGGTCCAGGCCGGGGTGCTCACCGGGGGCGGCAGCCGGGCGCGGCTGCGGGAAGTGACCCCGTTGGCGCTGGGGCTGCAGGCACACGACGAGACGATGGTGACGATCGTCGAGCGCAACACCGCCCTCCCGGTCCGCCGTACCCAGGTCGTCTCCACCGCGCGCGACGGCCAGACCAGTGTCGACGTCGTCGTCCGGCAGGGGCAGCGCACCCGGGCGGCGGACAACCGGATACTGGGCCGGTTCCGGCTCACCGACATCCGGCCGGCACCGTGCGGCGTGCCGAGGATCGAGGTCACCGTCGACATCGACGTCGACGGCATCGTCACCATCTCGGCTCGCGACGTCGACGGTGACCGCAGCCGGTCGGTCACCGTCACGCAGGTCGAGGCCCCGACCGGCACCGTGGCCGGTCCCGGTCCGTCGCCGGACGTGGACGACACCGCCGATCCGGGCCGCGAACTGGCCGCCCTGGCCGACCTGGTCGACCGGGCCCTGACCGACGCCACCACCGCGCCGGTGCACGAGCAGACCCGGGCGCGGATGGTGGTCGACGACGCGCGCGGTGCGATCGCCGAGCGGGCACCGGCGGACCGGCTGCGTACCCTCGCCGCCGAACTGCGGCAGGTCGCCGCTGCCTTCACCGCCGAGGCCACCACCAGCCGTCGTCGGTGACGCTCCGGCCGACGCCCGCCCAGTTTCCGGCGGTCAGCCGCCGGCGGCCGACGGCCGGTCCGCCGCCGACCCGATCGCCTGTTGACGACGAGCCTCGGCGCTGCCGAACTGCTGGCGGCCCCCGGCGGTACGGGCGGCCCGACCACGCGGACCGGTCCCCCTACTGCTGCCGGGGTCGGGTCCGCCCGCCCCGGGGCGGCCCAGTCGCGCGGTCGTCGGCCGGCCCGGCGCTGCGGTCGGATGGTCGCTGGGCGGTGCCAGCTCCGCTGCCTCGGCTGGCCCGGCGAGCTCGCTGCGGGCCCGCGGCAGCCAGTCCGGATGATGCCGCCGCAGGAACCCGAACAGCCCTTCGCGCAGTTCGCAGCGCAGGTCCCAGGAGCTGGGCGCGTCGGCGGCCGAGGCGATGACGCGGACGCAGATCGTCGTCTCGGTGGCGTCGACCACCTGCATCACCCATTCGCGACGGTCCCACAGGGCGGAGGCGTCGACGATCCGGTGTGCCTCGGCCCGCAGCACGTCGATGTCCGCGGTGAAGTCCAGGTGCAGAATCACGCTGCCCAGCACCTGGGCCTCGTTGCGGGTCCAGTTCTGAAACGGCGTGGTGGTGAAGTAGGACGTCGGCAGGATCAGTCGACGTTGGTCCCATACCCGGACGACGACGTAGGTGAGCCGGATCTCCTCGATGCGGCCCCACTCCTGGTCGACCACCACCACGTCGTCGAGGCGCAGTTCGTCGCTGAACGCCAGCTGCAGGCCGGCGAAGACATGGCCCAGCACCGACTGCGCCGCCAGGCCGGCGACCACACCGGCGACCCCGGCCGAAGCCAGCAGCGATGCGCCGAGGGCCCGCAGCTGGGAGAACGTCATCAGGGTCGCGGCCAGCGCGACGATGCCGATGATCACCGCGGTGAGGCGGCGCAACAGCCCGATCTGGGTACGGGCCCGTCGACGTCGCCGGTTGTCGGCCATGTCCACCGGCAGCCGACGGAAGGCGGTGTCCTCGAAGACGAACAGGATCCGGATCACCAACCAGGCACCGGCGTAGATCAGCCCGAGCAGCAGGATGTGCAGAACGTCACCACGCAGGTCACCGGTGAGGCCACTGAACGGCACCGCCGTCAGCAGCCCGCCGACCAGTAACGTCGCCCGCCACGGACGGTGGCACTCCCGGTGCAACGTGGTGAGGAACGCGGCGTACCGGCCCCGTGCGGCCAGGCGGATCACCCGGGCCGACAACCAGGCGAGGGCGAGTGCCCCGCCGACCGAGGCGATCACCGCCAGCACCAGGCGGCCCACCTGCTCGTCCCACATCCTCCGGTCGCCTCCCCACCCACGTGCGCGTCGTGTCGCGTCGCCCCCGGCGGGGACCCGCCGGTCGCTGTCCGCCGGTCGCGGACCCGGCCGGTCGCTGCCCGCCGGTCGGTCAGGCTCCCGGGTCGACGGTCAGCCGGTTCTCCACCGAGGTCACCCCCGGTGCCGACCAGGCGATCCGTTCCGCCTCCTCACGTTCCAACCAGGACCGGACCACACCCTTGACGACGACCCGGCCGCCGTCGGTGTCGACGGTGATCTGCCGTGCGTCGGTGGTGGCACTACGGATCAGCGCGTCGGTGATGCTGCGGCGCAACTGCGGCGCCGACGGGTTGATCCGGGGCCGGACCGCGATCAGATTGGTGACGCCACGGACCCCGGAAAGGCGGCGGACCGCCCGTTCCGCGGCTCGGCGCTGGAACTCCCACTCCACTTCGCCCTTGAGCGTGACCCAGCCCTGCGCCACGGTCACCTCGAGACGTTCGATCGGGACGAACGCGTCCCATTCCAGAGCCCGGGTCGCGGCACCCGCGACGTCGGCGTCGGTGCGCTCCGCCGAGCTGGGCAGCCGTACCTCCACGTCGTTGGCGACGGCCACGACGCCGCGTACCCGGTGCGTGGTCCGCTCCGCCGCCCACTTCTTGCCGTAGTTGTCGACCCAGCCGAGCAACGTCACCACCCCGTCCCGCACGGTCACGCCGATCTGGTTGGGTTGCACGCGGGCGTCCCACTTGAGCTCCTCCAGGACATCGCGCTGGATCTCCTCGTCGGTACGTACCGTGGCGGCGGTCATCGTGTCCTCCCATGGCGTTGCCTGGCCCGGCTGTCTAGAGCAGCCGCAACTCCCGGGCCCGGCGCACGGCTTCCCGACGGCGCGGGGCGCCGAGCTTCTGGTAGATGTTGCGCACGTGGGTCTTGACGGTGTTGACCGACAGGAACAGTTCGGCGGCGATCTCCCCATTGGACAACGTGCCCTGCAGGTAGCGCAGCACCGTCAGTTCCCGCTCGGTGAGCGGCTCGGCCAGCGTCGTCACCGGCCGGTGCCGGTCGGCGGGCCGCCGACCGGCGGAGTCGACGAGATCGTTGACGTACCCCCGGTGGCGGGTGCCCGAGTCGAGATGTTCCACCAGCAGTTCCCGCACCGGCGTGCCGGCCTGGGTGAAAACTCGCCGGTGACCGTCCGACACGGCTCGGTCGAGCACCCGTTCCAGCAGCTCGCGGGCCCGTCGCTGGTCACCCAGCGCCCGCGTCGCCACCGCCTCGATCACGCCGCTGTCCAGTCGCTGCAGTCGGGTCAGCGCGTCGGGGCCCGCCAGGGAGTCCGGGGACAGCGCGGCCAGGGCGGCGGCCGGTTCACCGGCCAACAGGTGCAGCCTGGCCAGCGCGATCCGGGCCTGCGTACGGACCAGTTGCGGGTACGCCGTCGGGTCGGCCACGCCTGTCGCGGCCGGGTCGGCCACCGGCCCCGGCCCGGCGGCGGCCCCCGCCAGTGTGGTCAGCAGCTCCCGGGCCCCGCCGAAGTCGCCACAGGCCATCCGGGTCTCCGCCACGGCCAGTCGACGCAGGCCCGCGTGATGGCCGCCGGCACCCGCGCCGTCGGCCGGAGTGAGCAGTTCGGTGACCGCCCCGAAGTCGCCTTCCGCGTGGCGCAGCCAGGCCTGTGCCAGTGGCTCCAGTCCGGCCACGGTAGCCACCGCGCCCGGCCCCGCCAGCGCCGCGACCTGGCCCAGCTGGCGGGCGGCGTCGGGCAGGTCGTCGCGGTGCAGGGCGATCAGCGTCAGCGCGAGATGCGCGGCGGCGGCGTGGCCGGCGCACCGCCGCCCCGGGCAGGCCGGTGTGGTCAGCGTGGTCTGTGCATGCCGGTGTGCCTCGGTGAGCCGGCCGCCCTCGGCGCTCAGCAGCGCCAACTGACCGGCGGCGAACCGGCGCGCACAGGGGGACACGCCGTCACCCGCATCGACGACCTCGGCCAGTACGGTTTCGGCGCCCGACAGGTCGCCCGACCCGTACCGGGCGGTGCCCAACAGCACCGACGCCACCGTCCGTGCCCGATCCGCCACCGGCCGCGGCATCGCGGTCGTGGCGGAGAGCAGCTGCTCCGCGTACCGCACCGCCGGGGTGAACCGGCCCTCGACGAGGGCCGCAGCCAACCGCGCCGCGATGACGCCCGACTGGCCGCCGTCGGCCGTCGGGTCTGCACAGTCGGCACCGGTCCCGGGGACGGGCGGGGTGCCGGCGGTGCCGTTCGTCTCGATCCGGTCGAGGGCTACCGCCAGCAGCAACGCCGGATGGTCGGCGGCGGTCGTCGGTAGTGGCCCGGCCGTGGCGTCCTGGTGGCCGCAGAGCAGCAGTTCGGGCCAGTGCGCGTCGGCCAGCGCGGCCGCCCCGACGACATCGGCCACGACCAGTGCGTGCCGCAGCGCGGCGAGTGGGCGGCCCTGGTCGCGGTGCCAGGTGTAGGCCCGATGGTGCAACCGTGGGACCTCGTCGGGGTAGTGGTGCAGCAGTTCAGCGCGCAGCGTGTCGGCCAGCATCGGGTGACAGCGGTACCAGGTCGGGTCACCGCCGCTGGTGCTGACGAAACCGGCCGCGACGCGGGCGGCGGCGGACAGCCGGTCGGCGGCGTCGGCCCGGCCGGTCAGCGCGTCGGCCAGTGGGGCGCAGACCTGGTCGAGCAGCGCCGTGTGTACGAGCGTCTGCCGCGCCGCCGGGTCGAGCGCGCCCAGCACCTCGGCCCGCAGATAGTCGGCGATAACCGGGTCCGCGCCGCCATCGCCGCCGGGCTGTCCGGCGGCGCCCTCGTCGGGTGGACCGACCGTCAGACTCACCAGGCGTACCCCGGCCGGCCACCCTTCGGCCCGCCGATGCAGGTCGCGGACCACTTCCACCGGCCGGTCGAGGCCCTGCTCGGCGACGAGACGCTGGGTTTCGTCCCAGGTCAACGCCAACTCGGTGGTGCCGATCTCGGTGAGTTCGCCGGTCAGCCGCAGTCGGTGCAGGGCCAGTGGCGGCTCGCTGCGGCCGGCGATCACCAGACGTAACCGGCCCCGGCAGTGCCGCAGCAGGAATTCCAGCCCGCGCAACACACCGACGTCCGACACGGTGTGCATGTCGTCCAGTACCACCAGCACCGGCTCGGGTTGGGCGGCGAGTGCCGAGGCGAGCCGGGGCAGGAACAGCTCGACGTCGTCACCTGGCACCGGCAGCCCGGGGCGGTCCGCCGGTCGGCGGCCGAGCGCGGTGTCGAGTGCGGCATGCAGGTAGGTCCAGAAGCGGGTGCCCCGGTCCGCCGGTTCCACCGTGAGCCAGGCGAGGATGCCGGACCCCTGCCGCGCGGCGAACCAGCCGGCGAGCAGGGCCGTCTTGCCCCAGCCGGCAGGAGCTACCAGCAGGGTCAGCGGTCCGTGCGTACCGGTGTCCAGCCGACTGGCCAGGCGCGGGCGCTCGATCAGACCCGCTGGCGGGCCGGCGGCGGTGATCTTCGAGGCCAGCAGCGGTACCGGGCCGACGCCCACCGGGTCGGTCGGCCGCAGCGCGTGGTTCGGCTCCGCCACGGTGTCCTGTCCGGCTGTACGCATCCGCCGCTCCCGTCGCGATCCGGCCGTACCGCTGGCGGGCCGGCCTGAGGTGGTTGTCGTCGCAGCGCGTTCCCCGACCGCTGCGGATCTAACGCGCCGGCCGGAGGCATAACCACCCCGGGCGAGTGAACGGCGCTCATCCGCGACGGCGCGACGATCGCCCGCATGAGCACTGGAGAAGGCGTACCGCTGCCGGACGCCGCGGCGCCGGACTTCTGTCTGCCGGTCGGTGCCGGGCGGTGGCTGCGCCTGGCCTCGTTGCGCGGACGTCCGGTGGTGCTGTTGTTCTACCCCGCCGACGACAGCCCGGTCTGCGCGGCCCAGCTGGCCGGCTGTTCGGCGGCGCTGGCGCAGTTCGACCGGTACGGGGCGGTGCTGCTGGGGCTGTCGGTGGACGGGCACCGCTCCCACCGGGCGTTCGCCCAGCGACAGGGGATCGGCTTCCCGCTTCTGTCGGACTCGGTACCCCGGGGCGCGGTGGCCCGCCGCTACGGCGTCTACCAGCCGCAGGAGGCCATGGCCGGCCGGGCGCTGTTCGTGCTCGACGGCGACGGTGTGGTGACCTACACCCACCTGGCGTCGATCGACGACGATCCGGGCGTGGACGGGATCCTCGACGCGATCCGGCGCATTCCGCCCGGTGAGCCGGCCGCCATCCGCGCCCGCTCCACAGATATCAGTTTTTATCCTGCTTTCACGGGGTAAGCCGAATCTATCCGGCCGTAGTGTCGGCTAACGCAGGGGGTGCGCCGTGAACGATGTCCCGTCCACGCACACCGAGCAGCAGCAGCCGTTGCGGATCGCGATGATCGTGCCGCCCTACTACGAACTTCCACCACCCGGATATGGCGGCGTCGAACAGGTCTGCGCGGCGCTCGTCGACGCGTTGGTGGCCCGAGGAAACGAAGTCACCCTGTTCGGTGCCGGGAGCAAGACCGGCACCGCCGCCAACTTCGTCAGCACCGTACGGGAACTGCAAGCCGACCGGCTCGGCCATTCGCTGCCTGAGCTCGTGCACCTGGCCCGGGTGGACCGGCTGATCGAGGACGACACCTTCGACGTGGTGCACGACCACACGACGGTGGGGCCGCTGGCCGCCGCCCAGCGCCGGGTGCCGACCGTGGTCACGGTGCACAATTCACCTGACGGCGAGCTCGGCGAGTATCTGCGCGGTATCGACCGGGCGGTGGCCCTGGTGGCGATCTCGTACGCCCAGCGCCGGGTGGGTGCCGGTCTGCCGTGGGCGGCCACCGTGCACAACGGTCTGGCCGCCGAGATCCGGCCCAAACCGGCGCCGACCGACGGCCCGGTGTTGTGGCTGGGCCGATTCTCTGCCGACAAGGGCCCTGACCTGGCCATCGAGGCCGTCCGGCAGGCCGGTGTCCGGCTCGTGCTGGCCGGCAAGGCGACCGAACCGTCGGAACAGCGCTACCTCGACGAGGCGGTCCGTCCGATGCTCGGCCCTGATGTGGAGCTGCTGGTCAACCCCGACCGGGCGCGCTGTTGGCAGCTGCTGGGCGCGGCGCGCTGCCTGCTGATGCCGATCCGCTGGGAGGAGCCGTTCGGCATGGTGATGCTGGAGGCGATGGCGTGTGGTACCCCGGTGGTGGCGCTCAACCGGGGTGCGGTGCCCGAGGTGATCCGTCACGGTGAGACTGGAGTGGTGTGTGACGACCCGGCCGAGTTGCCGGCCGCGATCGAGCAGTCGCGTCAGTTCGATCCGCAGGCCTGTGCCGAGCATGTCCGCACGTCGTTCTCACCGGATCTGATGGCGTCCCGGTACGAGCGCATCTACCACCGGTGGAAGCACGCGATGCCGGCGACGTTGCCGGCCGGGCCGGCGGCCACCTCAGCCGAGCTGCTCCCGGCGGTCGCCAGCGGCTGACCGGCGTGGTGTCGGCCCGCCGTGGTGGAGGCCGCCGGCGCCGATCGATCCCGGTGACGGGCCCGCCGTGCTGGCGGGCCCGGCTGCCGTCTTGGCCGGGGTCCGCCGTGTCGCTCACGCCGTGCTGGCATCCGGGTCGGCCGCCTCGGGCAGCGGCCGCGCCAGCAGCTCACCGACGCCGGTGATGTCCAGCACGCTGGCGAGGAAGGCAGGAACCTCGTGCAACCGTACTGTCGCCTGCTGCTCCTGGGCGACACGCCAGGCGTACACGATCGCCGCGAGGCCGGTACTGTCGATGAAGGTGAGCCCACGCAGGTCCAGGACCAGCTGAGCCGGTCGTGCGGCGAGGGCCAGGTCGACCTGCTGGTGTACCAGGGCGGCTGTCTGGAAGTCGAGGTCGCCGGCGAGACGTAGTACGGCGTCCTGCGGCGCGTTCGTGTCCGTGGTCACGACGAGTGGGGCCGCTGTGGTGTCCGATCCGCCACCCCACACCGGAGAATCACCCCTTCTGCGCCGTCAGTGGCGTTTCGTTCTGCCGCCGGACGTGGCGGTCCGGTCGTCGTCTCCTCGCGCCGGTGTCCGCCTCCGTCGTCTGATCTGCGGCAGGTCGGGCCCGGCTCAGCTACAGGGTAGACCCGTCCGCGCCAGCGTGCTCGGCCGCACGCTCGGGTGGCGCTTCGCCAGCCGCCGCGTAGGGTGGGGCACGGGCAGTGACGCTGGGTGTCGTCCCGGAGTCGACGATCGATACGAGGAGTGGGGCCTGGGCTGGTGAGCACCGCCGACGTCACGAACTGGGATTCGGGCGACGGGCGGACATCCACACCCGAGCCGGCGACCGTGGCCGGGGGGTCCGATCCGTCCGACGCCGGTGCGCCGCCCGCGGACCGCCCCACGGCACCCGCTGTCGCGCCCGCGGCGGGGCCCGGGTTCGAGATGGCCGCCGCGATGGACAACTTCCGCGAAGGACTGGTGATCTGCGACGCCACCGCGGTGGTGCGACACATCGACGCCACGGCGCGTCGGTTGCTGCCGGAGCTCGTGGTCGGACAGGTCGTCGCGGTGAGCGGGGTCGGTGGGCTGGACGCGGCGATGCGCGACGACGGCGGCGAGCTGACCCATCGTGGGCTGCGCCTGCGACTCCGCCGGGTGCCTCTGGGCCGGGACCGGACCGCGTGGTACGTCGACGACGCCACGGAGAGCACGGCGCGCTCCGACGCGCTGCTCGCCGAGCGGGCCCGCTGGATGTTCCTCGCGACGGCCAGCCAACGGCTGGGTAATCCGCTCCACGAGGATCGCGCCGCCCGGGCCGTGGTCCGCCTCGCCGTACCGACGCTGGGTGACGTCGCCGTGCTGGTCGTCGCGGCACGCCGGGGACAGGCGCGGTGGTGGCGGGCACGCAGCGAAGGCACCGCCGACCCGCAGGTCGACGGCGGCGTGCTCGCCGTCGGTGACCTGCCGGCGGCCTTCGTCGAGACACTCGCCGGTGCGGCGGCGACATCCGTGGACTGGCTCGCCGAGCAGATCGTCGACCTCGGCTGGCTGACTCCGGCACAGGCGTCCGACGCCGCCGTACGGGTGGTGGGGTTGCCCGGCAGCGCACGACCGACCGGTGCCCTGCTCGTCGCGCGGCGCTGTGCGGTCGGCTTCGACGAGGCGGACCTGCATCTGCTGGGCGGGTTCGCCGCCCGCGCGGGTTCCGCTCTCGACGCCGCCGTCCTCTACCGGCACCAGTCGGAGATCGCCGAGACGTTGCAGGCCAGCCTGTTGCCGACCGACCCGCATCCGGTGCCCGGCGTGCAGTGGGGCACCGCGTACCGGCCGGCGCAGTCGTCGTTGCGTATCGGTGGAGACTTCTACGGTGCCTTCGGGCTCGCCGACCGCGACGTCCTGTTCTTCCTCGGTGACGTCTCCGGCAAGGGTGTCGACGCGGCCGTCTTCACCGGCCAGGTCAGACAGGGACTGCAGGCGCTGCGCAACGTCGAGACCGATCCCCGGCGGCTGCTGCGGTTGCTCAACGAGTCGGTGCTGGAGACCACCCAGGCGCACGGCCAGGGCCGGTTCGCCACGATGGTGCTGGGGACCGCGAGCCCGACGCGTGACGGTGGGCTGAGCCTGACCCTGGCCGGCGGAGGGCACCTGCCGCCGCTGGTGCTGCGTGGTGACGGCACGGTGGAGACGGTGCCGTTGACCGGAATGCTGATCGGAGTGGTGCCGGACCCGCGGATCGGCCAGCTCACCGTGGAGCTCGCGGCGGGGGACACCTGCCTGCTCTACAGCGACGGGGTGACCGAGGCGCGCGGCGGGCGGTACGGCACCGAGCAGTACGGCCTCGCCCGGCTCTGTGCGGCGCTACGCGGGTGTCATCGGATGCCAGCGCCAGCGCTGGCACAGCGGGTCGAACAGTTGGCCGGGGACTGGCTGGCCGGCCGCGACCATGACGACATCGCGGTCCTCGCGGTCCGGGCGCAGCCGCCGGCGAGCCGCCAGCGGGACCGCCACCTGCGCGCCGTTCCCGACCCCGAGGTGGCGGAGGACGGACGGTAGTGACGGCTGTCTCGCCCGTCGACGTCACTGCCGCGTACCCGGCGTTTCTCGACTGTCTGGCCGAGGCCGACGAGTCCGGCGCCAGGGAGTTGGTCGACGACCTGCTGGACGCCGGGCTCCCGGCGGAGTCGGTGCTGCTCGATCTCGTCGCACCGGCACAGGTGCAGGTCGGTCGGTGGTGGCAGCGTAACGAGTGGTCGGTGGCCCAGGAACACGCGGCCACGCACATCAGTGAACAGGTGGTGACCGCGGTCGTCGCTCGGGCCGCTCCCCGAGCGTGCCGGGGGCGGGTCATCGTCGCCTGCATGGACGGCGAGTGGCACGCGTTGCCGCCCCGGCTGGTCGCCGAGGTGCTGCGACTGCGCGGCTGGCAGGTCACCTTCCTCGGTGCGAGTGTGCCCGCCGTACACCTGATGGCGTACCTGCACCGGCACGACGCGGTGGCGCTGGCCCTGGCCTGCGCGTTGCCGATGCGACTGCCGCAGGCACATCAGATGATCGAGGCCTGCCGTCGGGCCGACGTGCCGATCCTGGTCGGCGGCCGTGGCTTCGGCCCGGACGGCCGGTGGGCGCGTGCGTTCGGGGTGGCCTGGGCACCGGACGCCCGTGCCGCCGCCGACCTGCTCGCCGCCGCGGGCGAGGTGTCGTCCGGGACGGCGGCGCCGACGGGCCGGCTCGGCGGCGAGGAGTACGCGGGGCTGGTGAAGCGGCGGGCCGAGATCATCGACCTTGCGCTGGACGACCTGCGCCACTCCGAACGGATCACCTCCGGTTACACGCAGGCACAGTGGGACGCCACGATCGCCGATCTCGGTCATCTGGTGGACTTTCTCGCGGCGGCTGTCTACATGGACGACGGTGACCTGTTCGTCGATGCCGTTTCGTGGACGGTCGAGGTGCTGCGGGCACGTGGCGTTCCGCATACCGGGCTCCTTAGAACGCTGAGTGTATTCTCTGCGACCCTGCGTGATTTTCCTCGTGCCTACGAATTTCTGCTCGACGGTCGACGCGCTGTCGCCCGCGCGCTTCCTTGCTGAGTCCGGCGTCACCGATCATGGCGGCACCTGGGGTGTCCACGTCGATCGGTGTCGTGGGCGAGCTTCACGGGCTGTTTCCAGAAACGGGCGTAAAGTTATATTAGCAATATTGATCGCGTACTGGAGTAAAAGACATTTAGCTATACCAACCGTCACTTATCTTCTTTATCCTTCGCTCCGAAGCGTCGGATGGAGGAGGTGGCGAGATGCGTGACAACGATTGGATCTGATCCGGGACCTGTTGTGTGGACGGTGAGTTATGAGACGCTAACGCGAGGCTCATGTGGAGGGTGCTGTCCGAACGGGAAGTGAGGCGACGGCGGCGGTGCGTAATGATGAGGCGGACCGGCGGCTGGTGCCACTCGTCGGACTCATCGTCTGCTGTGGCCTGGTGGCGCTGGCATGGGCGGTGTCGCAGATCGCGACAACGCCCAGCCTGCCCGCCCTGCACCACCCGCTGGTCCTGGCCAGTCTGGTCGCCGTGGCGAGCGGATGCACCGTACCGATCCGGATCCGTGCCCCGCAGGGCATCTCGCCGACCAGCGCGGCGGTGCTGGTCTCGGTGGCGGTCCTGCCGCCGTCCTGGGTGGTGGTCTGCACGGCGCTGGGCGTGGCGGCCGGCCGACTCGTCGCCGGGTCGACTCCGCTCAAGGTCGCCTTCGCCAGTGCCAAGGAGTCGCTCGGCGCACTCGGTGCCGCCTCGGCCGCCGCCTGGTGGGGACTGTCCCCGGCACTCGGGTCGACCACCCACCTGACCCGGTCCTGGGCCACGACCACACTCGCGTTGTGCGCGGCGGCCCTGGCGTACGCGGTGGTGGACGAGACCCTGCCGGTGCCGGTCGTCTCGCTGGCGGAACGCACGTCCTGGCGACGGGTGGTCCGCCGCGGCGCCGGAATGCGCGCCGTGGTGAAGGTCGCCACGCTGCTGATCGCGATGGTGACCGTGGTCGTCGTCGCGATCGACGCGCGGCTGCTCGTCGCCACCCCACTGGCCGTGCTGCTGCTGCATTCCGGCTACCGCCGCAGACTGCACCTCGCCGAGGAACGGGCGGCGTGGCGGCAGCTCGCCGAGACCACCGACGCCCTCAACGACGTGGACCTGGACGCCGTCGTACGGACCGCGCTGTCGGGAGCCGGCCGGTTGTTCGCGGCGCGACTCGTCGAGATCGAATTCCAGCACGGCCCACAGCGCCGCCTCGTCCGGGGCGATGAGCACGGCCTACGGTACGACGGCCCGGCCGATCGTGCACCGCCGCGTACCGACGACGGGGTGGTCAGCGTGCCGCTGGGGGCGGCGACCGCGCCAGCGGGCCTCGGCACGTTGCGACTCGGCTTCACCGGCGCGGCGCTGTCCGACCGGGAGCGCTACACCCTACGGACCTTCGGTTCCGCCCTCGGCACCGCGATCCGCAACGCCATCGCCTACGCGCAGGTCACCGAACTCGCGGCCCGGCACGAGCACGACGCCACCCACGATCCGTTGACCGGCCTGGCCAACCGTCGGTACCTGCGGGAGCGCCTCGCCGGCGCGTTGTCCGACCGACGCAGCCTGCCCCGGACCGCGCTGCTGCTGATCGACCTTGACCACTTCAAGGAGGTCAACGACACCCTCGGGCACTCCGCTGGCGACCAGGTGCTGATCGAGGTCGCCCGGCGGCTCTGTCAGGGAGCGACCGACGACCTCGTGGCGCGGCTCGGCGGGGACGAGTTCGCCGTCCTGCTCACCGGTCCGACCGCCCCTGCCCGCGCCGAGCACCACGCACGGCAGATCCTGCAGGTTCTGCGGGATCCGATGGATCTCGACGGGATCCGGATCAGCCTGCGGGCGAGCGCCGGGCTGGCCACCGCGGACGGCAACACCAGCACCGAGGAACTGCTGCGTCGGGCGGACGTCGCCATGTACCAGGCCAAGGAGCACGGGCAGGGCCTGTGCCGCTACGACCGCAGCCGCGACACGGCCGACCCCGACCAGCTGGCGCTCGGCGGCGAGCTACCCGGCGCGCTCGCCGCCCGCCGCTACACGGTGGCCTTCGACCCGGTCGTCGACCTCGGCAGCGGTACGGTCGTCGCAGCCGGGGCGACCGTCCGGTGGGGGCAACCGGACCTCGGTGACCAGCCGGCCCAACGCCTGCTCACCCTGGTCGAGCGGTCCGGGTGGCTGGCCGAGTTCACCCGGGGCACGATGGACCGCGCGCTGGCCGCGGCCCGGTGCTGGCGCGACGGTGGGTTCGCCATACCGGTGTCGATCGGAATCAGCTCGCGCAGCCTGCTCGATCCGGCGTTTCCCGCCGAGGTCCGGCGGCTGCTGGCGGCCCACCAGGTGCCGGCGGACCTGCTGACCGTCGAGTTGACCGAGACGGTCGGGACCCCCTGCCCGGAGCTGGCGCTGCGCGCGCTGCGCCAGTTGCACGACGACGGCGTCCGGATCGGGTTCGCCGGATTCGGCACCTCGGACGCGCCGCTGTCGGCGCTGTTGAGGATCCCGGTGCACCTGGTGAAGGTGGACCATCAGTCGCTCGTCGCGGCGGACAACTCCCCGCTGGCGCTACGGTCCCTGATCGGCCTCGGACGCGACCTCGCCGACACCGTCGTCGCCGACGGGGTCTCCACCGAGGCGCACCGGCGTACCCTCTGGGAGCTCGGCTGCGCCGCCGGGCAGGGCCGGTTGTTCGGCCCGGCGGCTGCCGGTGCCGACCAGTTGCTCGCCGTGCTGCGGCGCGGTTGTGACGGAGTGGTCGGGGCACTCGTACCCCGGTTGCACCCCGGTGCCCACGTGGTCCGGATGCCACGTCTGCGGCGGGCCGGCTCGGGTTGACCACACCGAGCGCCGCCGGGGTCTGTGCGAGGTCAGCCCGGCGGGACGCCGACCCGGCTCTCCTCCGGTCGGGCGGCCACCACGTCGACGGTGTGCCGGCTGCCGTCGGTGGCGCAGAACGGCCAGAGCAGGTCCGCCCGGCGGACCAGGGCGGACAGCTGCTCGCCGCTGAGGCCGCACGAGGAGACACTCGCCCGTACCTCGGCGCGGTAGCGGCCGTCCGCGTCCCGGTGCAGCCGGGTCTCGGCGCGGACCTCGACGGTGTGTGACTCGTCGGTGATCTCGGTGGCTGCCTCCACCGCCGCGTGGTGCAGGCAGGAGGCGAAGGCGGCGGCGAGCAGTTGCTCCGGGGTCAGCCCTGAGCCCTGCGGCGCCAGCGGTGAGGACAACCGGCTGGAGAACTCGCCGTCGTCGGTCCGGACCCGACCCGCCACGGCGGTCGCTGATGCCTGATGGATCCAGGTGTCTGAGTCGCCCATCGTGCCCCCTCCGCGTCGTCCGCCCACCCCGCGTACCCGTCGGGTGCGGGGGGAAACACCGCCGGGTCGGTGTCCGGGATACGCCCGTGTCGGTGCACTGGTCGGGCGCCGACGCGGCCGGCGGGCCGGCGGGCGGTCGCACGCTATCGTGGGATCTTTCGTGGGCTGCGGACACGATCGGATCCACGCACCGGTCGGCGCGGGCGCGTCGAGGCGGACAAACAGGGGGAAAGTGTGTCAAGTGTCGTGGGCGCCCGTGGTCGTGACAACGTCGGTGACGCGCACCGGATCGCCTCGGCCGCCCCGGACCCGGCCGCCGAGCTCGCCGCGGAGCAGCAGTACGTCACCATGCTGTACGAGCAGGTGGACCGGTTACGCCAGCAGGCGCAGCAGCGACTGGCCGCGGCCCTGCGCTCCACCGGCGGAACGCCGCAGGCCCGCTCCGAGCGGGAGAGCACGGTGGCCCTGCACAGCGAGCGGATCGCCCAGTACGGCGCCGTGGAGAACGGACTCTGCTTCGGCCGGCTCGACCTGACCGACGGCACCCGGCACTACATCGGCCGGATCGGTCTGTTCGACGAGGACGGTGACTACGACCCGTTGCTGATCGACTGGCGGGCACCGGCCGCCCGACCGTTCTATCTGGCGACGGCGGCGGCACCCGACGGGGTGTGGCGGCGCCGGCACCTGCGTACCCGGCTGCGGACCGTGACCGCCCTCGACGACGAAGTGCTCGATCTGGACCTGGCGCGCGACCGGCCGAGCACTGCGGTGACCGGCGAGGCGGCGCTGCTCGCCGCGATCACCGCCGGGCGCACCGGTCGGATGAAGGACATCGTCGCGACCATCCAGGCCGAGCAGGACGAGATCATCAGGGCACCGGTGGACGGGGTGCTCGTCGTGCAGGGTGGTCCGGGCACCGGCAAGACCGCCGTCGCGTTGCACCGGGCCGCGTACCTGCTGTACACGTACCGGCGGGAGCTGTCCACCCGTGGTGTGCTGGTCGTCGGCCCCAACGCGACGTTCCTGCGTTACATCGCGCAGGTGCTGCCGTCGTTGGCGGAGACCGGCGTGCTGCTACGTACCCCGGGGGAGCTGTTCCCCGGAGTGCGCGCGACCCGCGCCGAGCCTGCGGCGGCGGCCCAGCTCAAGGGGCGTGCCGAGATGGCCGCCGTGGTCGCGGCCGCAGTCCGCGATCGCCAGGAGGTGCCGGACGAGACCGTCGTGATCGAGGTGGACGGTCATCGGCTCCGGCTGACCCCGCAGATCTGTCAGGCCGCCCGGGACAACGTCCGGCGGGCCGGGCGGCTGCACAACCTGGCCCGCCCACTGTTCGACACCGAGATCGTGCACGCCCTGGCCAACCAGATCGCCGAGGAGATCGGCGTCGATCCGTACGCCGACGATCCGCTCGGTGGCGACGACGCGCCCGGCGACCCGCAGGTGCTCGCCGAAGCTGATCTCGCCGAGATCCGCCGAGAGTTGCGGACGGACCCGGGGCTGCGGTCGGCGTTGGACCGGTTCTGGCCGGTGCTGACCCCGCAGCGGCTGCTGACCGACCTGTACGCCTCCGACGCCCGGCTCGCCGCCGCCGCGCCGCACCTCGACGCGGCCGGCCGGGCGCTGCTGTTGCGCCCGCCCGGTGGTGGCTGGACCCCGGCGGACGTGCCGCTGCTCGATGAGGCCGCCGAGCTGCTGGGTGAGGACGACAGTGCCGAGCGTACGGCGGCTGAACTGCGTCGTCGCGCCCGCCTGGAGTACGCCGAAGGTGCCCTGGAGGTGCTGCGCGGGTCGGAGTCGATCGACGTGGAGGACGAGGCCGAACCCGAGATCCTGGCCGCGACGGATCTGCTCGACGCCGAGTCGCTGGCGACCCGTCAGGTGGCGGGTGACCATCGGACCGCGGCCGAGCGGGCCGCCGCCGACCGCCGCTGGACCTTCGGCCATGTCGTGGTCGACGAAGCGCAGGAACTGTCGGCGATGGCGTGGCGGTTGTTGATGCGTCGCTGCCCGAGCCGGTCGATGACGATCGTCGGGGACGTGGCACAGACCGGCTTCCCGGGCGGTGCCGCCGCCTGGTCGGACATCCTGGAGCCGTACGTGGCCGACCGGTGGCGGTTGGCGCAGTTGACCGTCAGCTACCGTACGCCTGCGGAGATCCTCGCGGTCGCCGCCCGGGTGCTCGCCGCGATCGATCCCGACGTCAGCGTCCCGCAGGCCGTCCGGGAGTCCGGAGTCGAACCGTGGTGGGAGCAGGTGGCCGGGCCGCAGGAGCTGGCGGACCGGCTGGTCGAGCTGGTCCGGCGGGAACTGCCCCAGGTCGGGGCAGGCCGGCTGGGGGTGATCGTGCCCGCCGGCGGTGCCGGGCCGCTCGGCGAGGCGGTCCGGGCGGCGGGGGTCGGCCCGGTCGCGTTCGGGGAACAACCGGATCTCGCCGCGCCGGTGGTGGTGCTGACCGTCGCGCAGGCGAAAGGGCTGGAGTTCGACTCCGTGATCCTGGTGGATCCGGGCGCGATCCTCGCCGAGTCGGCGCGGGGACGAAACGACCTGTATGTCGCCCTGACCAGGGCGACGGCCCGGCTCGGCGTGCTCTACCCCGGAACGCTGCCGTTGGTGCTGCGTACCGGGGACGAGTAGGTGCCGCGTCGCGCCTCACCTGCCGTTGTCGAACTGTTACCCAAGCGGGCGACCGTGCCGTCGGGCAGGGCGGCCAGCGGGGTGAACCCCGGCAAAAGGCCGTGAAATGCGACAACGCTCCCGCGTGATGAGCCCGTTGCGGGCGGCGTGGTGCGTGGGGCTGTCGGTGTCGGTGAGACGGGCGGCGTAGGGTGGTGGACGGCAGTTGTCCGCCAGGTGGCGGGCCGGCGAACCAACGGTGACGCCGGCTCGGCTCGTCGGCGGCCGATCGCCCAACCCTGTAACGGCACGAGACTCGACAGTTGGGAGGTGGCCGGCATGACTGACCCATTGGCATACCTTGACGCCGGATCCGGCAGCTTGATCGTTCAAGCGGTGGTCGCCGGTGCGGCCGGGATGGTCGTCGCGACGAAGCTCTACTGGCGCCGCCTGGTCAGCCGATTCCGCAAGCAGCCCACCAAGAAGGACTGAGCGGCACCACGTCGATGATCTCCGAACCGACCACCTCGACGTCACACGACGAGCCCGGCTCCTTCCGGGATCCCGGGAACCAGATCTTCTACGCTGGCGACCGGGTCCTCAGAGGGCTGGGTCCCCAGGCCGCGAAGGACTGGTCGGCGGTTGCCGCCAGCGCCTTCCTTCCGCCGCTGCTCGCCGCCGGCAAGGTGATCGGCACCGAGCCCGCCGAGGCGGACGAGGTGCCGCCGGAGGCCGCCGGGCGGTGGACGACAGTGCTGCGCCACGAGCGGGTGCCCTTCGTGTCCTACCCGTACGAGTGGTCGTTCGCGATGCTGCGTGACGCCGCCCGCCTGCACCTGGAGATCCTGCAGGCGGCACTCGCCGACGGGGTGACCATGACCGACGGGTCGGCGTACAACCTGCAGTGGCGCGGCGCGGATCCGGTCTTCATCGACGTGGGCTCGTTCCAACCCGGTGCCGCCGGCGAACCATGGGCCGGGTACCGGCAGTTCTGCCAGACCATGCTCTACCCACTGATGCTCCAGGCCCACCTCGGGCTGGACTTCCAGCCGTCGCTGCGGGCCCGCATCGACGGCATCGAGCCCGGCCAGATGCGCCGGTTGTTCGGCGGTACGCGGCGGTGGCGCGCCGGGGTGTTCAAGCACGTGCACCTGCACGACGCCATCCAGGCCCGGCACGCCGGCACCGCCACCGGCCAGGTCCGCGAGGAGATCCGCGACGCGGGATTCTCCACCGAACTCGTGCAGGCCACGGTCCGCGCGGTCGCCCGGCTGGTCGACCGCCTGGACTGGGCGCCACCACGCAGCCACTGGGTCAACTACCAGCAGACCTGTACGTACTCCGACGACGACCGGACCGTCAAGACGGCCTTCGTCGACGCGGAGCTGGCTGACCGGCGGCCCGCGACGGTCTTCGATCTCGGCGCCAACGACGGCACCTATTCACGGATCGCGGCGAGGCACGCCGACTACGTGGTCGCGGTGGAGAGTGATCCGGCGGTCGTCGACGACGTCTACCGTCGGCTGCGCGCCGAAGGGCAACGTCGCATCCTGCCGATCCTGATGGATCTCGCCGATCCCTCACCCGGTGGGGGATGGGCCGGCGACGAGCGTGCCTCGTTCCTCGCCCGGGCCCGGGCGGACACCGTGCTGGCGTTGGCCGTCGTGCACCATCTGGCGATCGGGCGCAACGTGCCGCTGCCCCGGGTCCTCGACTGGCTGACCGCGATGCTGCCCGACCAGGGCCGCCCCGGCAAGCTGATCATCGAGTTCGTGCATCCGGACGACCCGATGGCCCAGCAGTTGCTCGCCAACAAGCCGGCCGGGCTCTTCCCCGACTACCACCGGGCCGAGTTCGAACGCCTGCTGGCCGACCGTTACGAGATCACCCGACGGGAGGAGCTCCCGTCCGGGACGCGGACCCTCTACGCCGGGGTGGTCCGTGGCTGACGCCGATCCGGCGCCGGCCGATCCGACGGCGCCGCTCGATCCGGCGCCGGTAGCGCCGCCGGCCGGGGTCGGCACCGGGTCCGGTGGGGAGCTACGGCGGCTGCTGGAGATCGTCGCGCTCTGCGGACTGGTCGTCGCGCAGCCGCTGCTCGACGTCGTCGGGCGCAGCCCCGACTTCTTCCTGTTCCACGGGGCCGGGACGGCCGAGATCCTGCTGCTGGTGGCCTTCTACACCGTCGTACCGCCACTGGTGTGCTGGCTGCCGGGGCTGGCGGCCGGGTTGGCCGGCCCGCCGGCGCGTCGCGTCGCGCACCTGGTCACCCTCGGGCTGCTGTTGGCCGCGTTCGCCGTACAGGTCGGCAAGCAGATCTCGCCGCTGCGCGGTGCGCTGCTGCTCGGTCTCGCCACGATGGTCGCGCTGGGCGGAGTGTGGGCGTACCGCCGCTGGAGCGGAGTCGGCCAGTTGCTGCGGCTGGCGTCGGTCGGCCCGATCGTGTTCGTGGCGCTGTTCGTGTTCGCCTCGCCGGCGTCTGCGGTCGTGCTCGCCAGCGGCCAGGAAAGCTCCGGGCCGGGCACGGCCACCGGGGCGGGGCATCCCCCGGTGGTGGTCCTGGTCCTCGACGAGCTGCCGCTGGTGTCGCTGCTCGGCCCGGACGGTCGCATCGACGCGCAGCGCTTCCCGCACTTCGCGGAGCTGGCGGCCGGATCGACCTGGTACCGCAACTCCACCGCGGTCGGCGGTTGGACGCCGTACGCGTTGCCGGCGATGCTCAGCGGCCGGTACCCGCAGCACGAGGTGGCGCCACACTACTCCCAGCACCCCGACAACCTGTTCAGCGCGCTCGGCGGCACCTACGACATCAAGGCGCAGGAGAGCATCACCGAGCTCTGCGCGCCCCAGGTGTGCCCGGCCACCGACCAGGCCGCGACGAGCACCCTTCCGGTGCTGCTACGGGAGACCGGGCAGCTGCTGGGCCAGATTCTCGCGCCGGTGGACAACCATGACGATCCGACCGCGAGTTTCCGGGAGCCGACGGCCCGCGACGCCGGGCTGACCGGACCGGCGAGCGCCGCCGACGAGGCCGTACCGAGCGACCCGAAGTTTCGGTTCCACACCCTCAACGACCACCAGCCGGCCCGGTTCGCCCAGTTCATCGATGGGTTGTCCCGGCCCGACGACGGTCCTACGCTGCATTTTCTGCACCTGCTGATGCCGCATGCGCCGTGGAACTACCTGCCGTCCGGGGTGCGCTACGAAGCTCCCGGTGACTTCCCGAACGAGGGTGCCGGCTGGGTGCAACTGGCCCGGCAACGACACCTCGCCCAGCTCGGCTACACCGACGGGCTGATCGGGCAGACCCTCGACGTGCTGCGCTCCAGCGGTCGCTACGACGACGCTTTGCTGGTCGTGACCGCCGACCACGGGGTGAGCTTCACCCAGGGAGCGCAGGGGCGCGGCATGGGCGCGGTCGAGGCGGCACCGGCCGAGGTGCTCTGGGTGCCCACGTTCGTCAAGGAGCCAGGCCAGCGCAGTGGCCGGGTGGACGACCGCAACTGGGAGCACGTGGACCTGCTGCCGACCATCGCCGCGCACGCCGGCATCACGCTGCCCTTCGACGTCGACGGCATCTGCGGCGGGTGTCCGCCCCGGCAACGGGCGGACAAGGAGTTCCGCGACGTACCTGGCCAGCCGGTGACGGTGCCGGGCCCGGCGACCTTCGACGCGTTGCTCACCGGGCGCGGCGGGCCGCCGTTGCCGGCGCCGATGCTGCCGGAGCTGGTCGGCCGGTCGGTCGGGGACCTCCCGGTCACCGACGACGGGGTGCGGGCGGAGATTCTCAACATCGCCGACTTCAGCGGCGTCGACCCGGCCAGTGGGGAGCTGCCGATGCTGGCGTACGGCGAACTGCCCGCCACGGTGGCGACCGGTGCACCGATCGCGGTCGCGGTCAACGGCGAGATCGCCACCGTGGTGCCGGCGCTGGCTCCCGACGCGAAAGGGCGTCGCTTCGCGGTGCTGCTCCAGGACGAATCGATGCTGCGCGCCGGCGACAACCGTCTCGAGCTGTTCGAGGTCGTCGACGGCGGTACGCAGCTCGTCCGGCGCTGGTGACCGTACCAAGTCTTGATTTTTGCCCGGTTTTGGGGCGAAGGCGCCACTTGATCGGGTGACGCATCCCTCACCCTCGCCCTGTCCCTGTGGCAGCGCCACGCCGCACGATTACGGTAAAAAGTGAGGCACTCGACGAAGATCTGCCGGCGAAGCGAGGGACCATATGACGGATGTGAAGCTCGACCATCCTGGTGGCCAACTGTCGATGCCGGTGCAGCCGGCCGTCGACGGGCCGCCCGGGATCGAGATCGGCGCGCTGCTGAAGGAGACCGGCCACGTCACGTTCGACCCCGGGTACGTCAACACGGCGTCGTGCGCGTCGGCGATCACCTACATCGACGGTGACGCCGGCATCCTGCGCTACCGGGGCTACCCGATCGACCAGCTGGCGGGCAAGGCCTCGTTCCTGGAGGTCAGCTACCTACTGATCTACGGCGAGTTGCCCACCAGCGACCAGTTGGCGGCGTTCAGCGAGCGGATCTCCCTGCACACCCTGCTGCACGAGGAGATGCGCCGGTTCTTCGACGGGTTTCCGCGTGACGCCCACCCGATGGCGGTGCTCTCCTCTGCGGTGAGCGCCCTGTCGACCTTTTACCAGGACAGCCTGGACCCGTTCGACACCGACCATGTGGAGATCTCCACGGTCCGGCTGATGGCCAAGGTGCCGACGATCGCCTCGTACGCGCACAAGAAGTCGATCGGCCAGCCGCTGCTCTACCCCGACAACTCACTGGGGTACGTGGAGAATTTCCTGCGGATGACGTTCGGCGTGCCGGCGGCCCGGTACGAGGTCGATCCGGTCGCCGCACAGGTGCTCGACATGCTCTTCGTGCTGCACGCCGACCACGAACAGAACTGCTCGACGTCGACGGTACGGCTGGTCGGATCGAGCAACGCGAACCTGTTCGCCTCGGTGTCCGCCGGGGTGAACGCGCTGTTCGGCCCGTTGCACGGCGGCGCGAACCAGGCCGTGCTGGAGATGCTTCAGGAGATCCACGCCTCCGGCGGTGACGTCCAGGAGTTCGTCCGGCGGGTCAAGGGCAAGGAACGCGGCGTCAAGCTGATGGGGTTCGGTCACCGGGTGTACAAGAACTACGACCCACGGGCCGCGATCGTCAAGCAGGCGGCGCAGGACGTGCTCGGCCGGCTGGACAAGCCGGATCCCCTCCTGGACATCGCCATGCAGCTGGAGGAGATCGCTCTCGCTGACGACTTCTTCGTCTCCCGCAAGCTCTACCCGAACGTGGACTTCTACACCGGCCTGATCTACAAGGCCATGGGGTTCCCGCCGAAGATGTTCACGGTGCTGTTCGCGCTGGGTCGGCTGCCCGGCTGGATCGCGCAGTGGCGGGAGATGATCGCCGACCCCAGCAACAAGATCGGCCGCCCCCGGCAGTTGTACGTCGGACCGGCCGAGCGCGGCTTCGTGCCCATCGCGCAGCGCTGAGCGGTCTGCCGTACCCCGACGTGTCGCTGATGTGGCGGATCTGAGTGGTCCGCCACATCAGCGACACGTCTCGTTTCAGCCCGGGGCGTCGGCCGGCACCGTCGACGGTGCCGGTTCGGGGCGTAGCCAGACCGCCGCGAACGGTCCGACCGCGACGGTGGCGCTGACCGGCTGGCCGGACAGCGCGGGACCGCCCGCCGTGACGGCACCGCAGTTGCCGACGTTCGATCCGCCGTAGCAGTCGGCGTCGGTGTTGACGACCTCCCGCCACCGGCCCGGCGTCGGCAGCCCGATCCGGTGCTCGTGGCGCGCCATCCCGGAGAAGTTGACCACGCACGCCAGCACGCCGCCGTTGGCGTCGTAGCGCAGGAACGAGATCGTGTTGGCGTCCCGGTCAGTGTGGTCGATCCAGCGGAATCCCGCCGGCACCGTGTCCTGCTCCCACAGCGCCGGGCAGTCCCGGTAGGCCGCGTTCAGATCCCGCAGCAGACGCTGTATCCCGCCGACACCGGGGTCGTGGGTCAGCGACCAGTCCAGGCCGCGCTGCTCGCTCCACTCCTGCTCGTCGGCGAGTTCGCAGCCCATGAAGAGCAGCTGCTTGCCGGGGAAGGCCCACATGTAGGCCAGCAGGCCGCGCAGGCCGGCCAGCCGCTGCCAGCGGTCTCCGGGCAGCTTCGCGGTCAGCGAGCCCTTGCCGTGCACCACCTCGTCGTGGCTGATCGGCAGCAGGAACTGCTCGGTGTGGGCGTACGCGGCCGGCCAGGTCAGCTCGTCGTGATGGTGGCTGCGGTGCACCGGGTCCCGCGCCAGGTAGCTCAGCGTGTCGTGCATCCAGCCCATGTTCCACTTGAGTCCGAAACCGAGCCCGCCGGTGTCGGTCGGGCGGGTCACGCCGGGCCAGGCGGTGGACTCCTCGGCGATCATGACGATGCCCGGGTGCAACCGGTACGCGGTGGCGTTGAGCTCCTGGAGCAGTTCGATCGCCTCGGTGTGGGAGTTTCCGCCGGAGTGGTTGGGCAGCCACTGACCCGGGCCCCGCGAGTAGTCGAGGTACAGCATCGACGCCACCGCGTCGACCCGTAGCCCGTCGATGTGGAACTCCTCCAACCAGTACAGCGCGTTGGCCACGAGGAAGTTGCGCACCTCCCGGCGACCGTAGTCGAAGATCAGGCTGCCCCAGTCCGGGTGCTCGCCCCGGCGGGGGTCGGGGTGTTCGTACAGCGCGGTGCCGTCGAACCGGGCCAGCGCCCAGGCGTCGCGGGGGAAGTGCGCCGGCACCCAGTCCAGCAGCACCCCGACCCCCGCGCCGTGCAACCGGTCCACCAGGTGCCGGAACTCGTCGGGCGTGCCGAACCGGGAGGTGGGGGCGTAGTAGCCGGTCACCTGGTAGCCCCAGGAGCCGCCGAACGGGTGCTCCATGACCGGCATGAACTCGACATGGGTGAAGCCCAGGTCGGTGACGTAGTCCACCAGCTGATCGGCCAGTTGCCGGTAGCTGAGCCCGGGTCGCCACGACCCCAGGTGCACTTCGTAGATCGCCATCGGTCGGGCGTGGTGGTCGCTACGGCGGGCGGCCAGCCAGTCGGCGTCCTGCCAGACGTAGCCCGACTCGTACACCACCGAGGCCGTCCGGGGCGGCACCTCGGTGGCGGCGGCCATCGGATCCGCCCGATCGGACCAGGAGCCGTCCGCACCCTGGACGCGGTACTTGTACCGCTGTCCGGCGACGACGCCGGGCACGAAGCCGGCCCAGACGCCACCGGTGCCGAGCCGCTCCAGTTCTTGTCCTTCGTACGGACCCCAGCCGGGTCCGTCACCGATCACGCGGACCCGGCGGGCGTTCGGCGCCCACACCGCGAACCGGCATCCGCCGGGTCGCGGGTGGGCGCCGAGCATCCGCCACAGCTGCTCGTGGCGGCCTTCGGCGAACAGATACAGGTCGAAGTCGCCGATCGTCTCGGTCAGCGGGGCCTCCCGGGTAGGGGTCACCTGCTCCCCGCGCCAGCGAGGAGGTTTCCGTCCGGGATGACGATAGTGGCCCGGCCCTGCGCCATCCGAGAGGCCGCCCGTTCCGTCGCGAACGCCGAGGCCTGGGCGATGGCGGCGGCGTAGGTGGCGGCGGTGCGGTACGCGATGGCCGCCCACCCGTACTGGTCGGTGACCATCCGCCGGGCCCGCCGGGCGACCTGCCGGGCGAGGTCCGGATCGGCCAGCAGGGCGTCGACCGCCGCGACCAGCCCGTCGGTGTCCTTGGGCTGGAACGTCATCCCGGTGACGCCGGGCTCGACGATTTCGGCGAGGCCGCCGGTGGCGGCGACCGCCAGCGGCGCGCCGGCGGCGGCACCCTCCAACGCGACCATGCCGAACGGTTCGTAGATGCTGGGCACCGCGAAGCAGTCCGAGGCAGCCATCAGGGCCGGCAGGTCGGTGCCACCGAGGAAGCCGGGCAGCGTGACCGCGTCACGCAGACCGAGTCGGTCGATGTCGGCTTCCAGCTCGCTTCGGTACGGGCCGTCGCCGGCGATGACCAGGCGCAGCCCGGGGTGGCGTTGGCGTAGCCGGGGCAGGGCGGCGATCAGGTGCTGGACACCCTTTTCGTAGACCAGCCGGCCGACGAACGACACCAGCGGGCCGTCGCCGGCGAACCGTGCGCGGGCGTGGGCGACCGCGTCGGCCGGGACCTGCCAGCGTCGGGTGTCGACCCCGTTGGCCACCACGTCGACTCGGTCGGCGCGGGCACCGAAGAGGTCGATCACCTCGTCGCGCATGTAGCCGGAGCAGGTGATCACCCGGCCGGCCTCGTGACTGAGCCAGTGCTCGATGGAGTGGATGGACTTGTTCATCTCGTCGGGGAGCCAGCCCTGGTGGCGGCCGGCTTCGGTGGCGTGGATGGTGGCGACGAGGGGGATGTCGAGGTGCTCCTTGAGGGTGATGGCGGTGTGGGTGACGAGCCAGTCGTGGGCGTGGATGACGTCGTATTCGGCGGACTGGGTGGCGCGTAGGGCGGCGCGGGTGAGGGTGTGGTTGAAGGCCATGGTCCAGGCGAGGAGGCTGGGGGTGGCCAGGGGGAACAGGGGTGGGTCTTCGGCGGCGCGGATGATGCGGACGCCGTCGGCGTATTCCTCCAGGGGTGCGCCGGGGGCGTGGCGGGTGACGACGGTGACCTCGTGGCCGGCGTTGGCCAGGGCGACGGAGAGGGCGTGGACGTGTCGGCCGAGCCCGCCGACCAGTACCGGCGGGTACTCCCAGGACAGCATCAGGATGCGGCGGCGACCGTCGGCGGAGTCGCCGCCGACGCCGGTCGGCGGGTGCGGGCGTGACGTCGGGACCGGACGGCACGGACCGTCCTGGGTGACCAGTGCGTTGGCGAGCTGGTCGCCGATCCGCAGGGTCATCGCAATCTTCTCCATCCATACGAGCAGGTGCGGGTGCCGGCACCGGCGGCGGCAGGGGCGGGAGGTGCTCCGGTGTTGCTTTCTGGTGCGCGAGGTGTTTCTGGTGCGGCGGTGTCTGCTGCGAGCACGCGCGAAGGTGCGCCGGCCGTTCGGCCGACGAGGTGCGGTAGGGGTGGCCGATCGGCCGGTCGTGGCGGGCTCGCGCTGCGGTGCGCGTCGTCGCCCGTACTCAAGCAAACGGCATGACGACCGGATTCGCATCCCGTAACGGCCGGAGGTGACCGAAGACACGGCCGGCGCGCGGCGTGGGGGTGCCCGGGCGGCGGTGACGCGTCCGGGATCCGGCGGTAGTGATCAGCGTCGGCACAGCGCCGGGGTACGCGGCGGCTGGTCGTCGGCGACCGGTTCGGTCGGTATCGCCGCCGGTGCCGCCGGCGGCGCGAGCAGCAGGATACCGGCGCACGCGGTGGCCCCGGCCGCGACGAGCAGCGTCATCGCGACCGGGCCGGTGGCGAAGCGTTCCTCGAACAGCACCACCCCGATGATCGCCGAGGCGACCGGGTTGGCCAGGGTGACGGTGGCCAGCGGGGCACCGAGGCCGCTGCCCCGGTAGGCGAGCTGGGACAGCAGCACACCGGCCACCGCCATCGCCGCGATCGCCGGCACGGTGGGTGTGAACAGGGCCGACGGCCCTCCGTCGGCGTACTCCCGGGTGACCGCGTGGGTCAGCGCCGAGGCTATCGCGAACGCCACACCGGCGGCGGTGGCGTACATCAGGCTGCGGGGGACCGGCCGTCGTACGAGGATGGTCCCGGCGATCGTCGCGACCAGCACGGCGGCGCTGGTCAGCACGAGGGTGTCGGCGTCGCCGGCGTCCATGCCGTCGCCGCTGCCAGGAACGGTCAGCACCAGCAGCAGTACGAGGCCGGCCACGGTGGCCGTGGCCCCGCCCCACTGCCGTCGGGTGATCCGCTGGGCGCTGACGGCGGCACCGATCGGCAGCGCCAGCACGAGGGTGAGTACACCGAGCGGCTGTACCACCGACAGCGGCCCGTAGGCCAGGGCGGCGACGTGCAGCCCCCCGCCGGCGGCGTTCAGCGCCACCGACAGCCACCAGCGACGTGCCCGCAGCAGGGCGCGCAGGATGTCCCGCCACGGGGTCTGTGCGCCGAGACGCACCGCGAGCCGTTCCTGGGCGATCGCGCCGAGCGCGTACGCGCCGGCCGAGGCGACGGCGAACGCCACGGAGATCAGCAGCGCGGTCACGGTCCGGCCTGTCGGCGCGGCGGGCGGGTCATTGACCCATGATCCCGTACGGAGGGCGCCCTGGCCTCGGTCCGTCGTCCCGACGTCGTCTCCGTCTCACGCAGTACTCCTGCCTGCCGGGTCCTCCGTCAGGTGGAGGGACGCACCCGGTGGATCACCTAGTGGCCGGGGCCCGGTCGGCCCGGCTCACCGCAGCACCAGGACGGCTGCGGCGAGCGCGACGACGACCAGTACCCCGAGGAACGCCTGGAACAACAGTGCCGGACCGAGATGTGACCAGACCGTCGGGGTCCGCGGAGTCAGGAACTGGCCGGTGGTCAGGTTGACGATCCGTTCGACCCGGGGCGGTAGCTCCGGATCCTTCTGCCGGCGAACCGTCACCTGGACGTGGTCGCTGGGGTCCAGCGCGCTCTGCGGTACGTGTCCGTGGATCTCCATCTCGCACAGGACGCCGCTGGTGTCGCGGATGTGCAGCGGCGTGACCAGGAACTCGGGTCCGGTCCGTAGTTGCTTCCACTTGCGTCGGGCGGCGGTGGAGCCGCTGCCCGCCAGTCGCAGTGACGCCAGGGCGGCACCGAGGGCCCGGAGGACGCCGGCTGCCGCGAGGACGCCGATCAGGATCGGCTGGCCGACCTTGATCGGCCGCGAGTAGCCCCCCACCAGGCGGACCACGTGCCCGGTGATGATCGGTCCCGGCCGGTGTGCGGCCCGCTCAGGGAAGAGCTCCGGATCCATGTCTAACCACCCAAAGTCGTCGCCTATTTACGGATTGTATCGATCGCCGAAAGTGAATGCCGTGAATGAATGGCACTCATGGGGCGATTGAGGTTTGATTTGCGGTGATTTGTACGACCAGCTGGGTATGTCGGCCCGGAGAGGAGGGGGTGCGTCATGGATCTGTCGTTTCTGCAACCGCTGTACTCCCGGCCGGGCCCCTGGGCCTCGGTCTACCTGGACGCGTCACGCGACACCGAGGACGCGGTGGAAGCGCTCGAACTGCGCTGGCGGGCGCTGCGACAGCAGCTCGAACAGCAGGGTGCGGACCAGCCCTCGATCGCCGCGCTCGGCCACGCGGTGCTGCGCCACGTTCCCCGTGCCGGCGAGTACGGTCTGGCGTTGAGCGCCACGGACGGAGAGGTGGTCCTGCAGAACTACCTGCCCGCGCCGCCGCGTCGCGATCTGGCCGCCGTGGGGCCGCTGCCCCACGCGATGCCGCTGGTCGCTCAGCGCGGCGAGGAGATCAGCTGGTTGCGCGTGCTGGTCAGCCGGACCGGTGCCGACATCGACGCGGTCAGCGCCGGTGGCCTGCCCCGGCAGGCGAACGTCGCCGGTCCGGCCAGCCACCCGATCCGTAAGGTCAACCCGGGGGCCTGGTCACAGGCGCGGTTCCAGCGGGCGGCCGAGGTCAGCTGGCAGCGCAACGCCGGGCACAGCGCGGCCGCCACCGCAGCCCTCGCCGACCAGGTGGGTGCCGAGGTCCTCGTCGTGGCCGGTGACCCACAGGCCCGCGAGTTGCTGATCAGCGAACTGCCGCGTCGCTGGCAGTCGCGGACGGTGCAGACCGACGTCGGTTCGCGCGCCGTGGGAGCGGACCCGGAACCGTTGACCGAGGTCACCATTCAGGCGATCGCCGAGGTGGCGGCCGCACACACCGATCAGGCCCTGGACCGGTACGGCGCTCAGCGGGGCCGCGGCGACGGTCTCGGCGCCGTGGTCGACGCCCTGCAGCGGGCGCAGGTCGACACCCTCCTGCTCGTCGACGATCCGTCGTCGACGCAGCGGCTGTGGATCGGGCCGGAGCCGACTCACATCGCACTGGAACCGGACGAATTGACCGCCATGTCGGTGGCCGCGCCGCGTGAGGTGCGCGCCGACGCGGCGTTGCTGCGGGCGTTGGCCGGCACCGACGCCGACCTGGTGCTGGTAGGCCCGGGAGAGGCGGACCTCAACGGCGGCGTCGGTGCGGTGCTGCGCTATCTGGATCCGGCGACCGGATGAGACGCGGCACCGGTGCGCCGACGACCGGGTGCCGTGCGTGGAATTTTCGCGCCAGTTAGCGCCTATGGATTGGGCGGCCCCGTCACTGGCAGTAAGGTCCGGCATAGGGATCGGTGCTCCGGCGAGGGGGCCTGGTCGGTGACCGAGCCCGGATACCGGAACGTGCAGCTCAGAGCCGGATCACCGGGAGGGGCGGAATGTCCGGACAACGACGTACCGCGACTCGTTCGGAACACGCGCTGGAGGATCTGGACGGGGCCGCACTGTCCTATGCGGCCCGTTTCGCGGAGCAGTCCGAAGGCCGGCGACGGGATCACCTGCGGGATGAACTGGTCCAGTTGGCGTTGCCGTTCGCCGGCCGGCTCGCCCGTCGCTACCGCGGCCGCGGCGAGCCGTTGGAGGACCTGGAGCAGGTGGCGCGACTCGGCCTGGTCAAGGCGGTGGACCGCTACGACCCCGAACGCGGGTCCTTCACCGCCTACGCCGCCGTCACCATCACCGGCGAGATCAAACGCCACTTCCGCGACCGCACCTGGGGGGTACACGTCCCTCGGCGGTTGCAGGACTTGACGATCGAGGTCAGCCAGGCCACCGCCGTCCTGACCAGTGAGCTGTCCCGGTCACCGACGGTGGCGGAGCTGGCGGCGCGGCTGGAGACCTCCGAGGAGGACATCCTGGCCGCGCTGGAGTCGGCCGCCGGCTACACCCCGGCCTCGCTCAACGGACCGGTCGGTGACGACGGCCCGGCCGAACTCGGCGACATGTTCGGTGCACTCGACGCCGACCTGGAATCGGTCGACGACCGGCTCACCGTCAGCGGACTGTTGTACCGGCTGCCCGCCCGCGAGCGCCGGATCCTCGCGATGCGCTTCTACGGCAACTACACCCAGTCCGACATCGCCGCAGAGTTCGGTATCTCCCAGATGCACGTCTCCCGGCTGTTGTCGCGCACTCTGACCTGGCTGCGCCAGGCGATGCTCACCGACACCCCGCCGAGGTGGGAGTCCACCGGCGCCCCGCCGGAGCCGCCGGACGCGGTGACGGTGTCGGTGGACCGGGCCGACGGCCGGGTCCAGGTCGGCATCCGGGGCGAACTGGACCGGTCGGCCGCGGAGCGGGTCCGCTGCGCGCTCGTGGACGTGGTCTGCGCCGCCGGCACCGACGAGGTGCTCGTCGACCTCGACGGTGTCGGCTTCATCGACGCCGCCGGCATCGCGGCGCTGCTGGCCAGCCACGAGGCCGCCCGCCGGGCCGCCGTACGGTTGCGGATCGCCGATCCGCAACCGTACGTGCGGCGCAGCCTGATCGTGGCGGGCCTGGCACCGTTGTTCACCTGACCCCGTACCCCGACGGTGACCCGATCGGGGGACATCCGGGCCGCACCGTCGGCGCTCGGGCGTCACCTTCCGTAACGTGCGCAGGCGTGAAGCAACGTGGACATCGCATGATGGCAGCGGTCGTGGCCGGCGCGGCGACGTTCGCCTTCGGGATCTCCGGCGCCGGGGAGGACACCTCGAACTCCGGGGCGATCGCCCTGATCGGCGTGGTGGTGGGCCTGGTGGTCTTCAGCGCCACCAAACCCAGCAAGAACTAGCGCGGCCCGCGCGCGGGGCGGCCGGACCGCGCGCGGTCCGGCGGTCGGTGCCGGTTCAGCCGGCGGCCGCTACGGCGAGCGCGTTGCGGTGCCGGCCCAGCGGCGGACGCTCCTGTACGGACACGTCGCTGACCACGATTTCGCGCTCCAGGCTGCTCAGCGCCACCGCGTCGCCGCGCCGGAACTGGGTGAGCAGACTGCCCGGTGGACGCTGCGAGATCACCCAGCCCTTGCGGTAGAGCCGGGACCACGCGGTCAGCAGGATCTGCGCCGACATGCGCCCCAGCGCCTCGGTGCTCTGGTGACGGTGCCGCCGTTCACCGAGGTCGACCTGGGCGAGTGCGTCCAGGCCACAGACGTCGAGCAGGTCGATGAGCATGGCGGTCTCCACGCCGTACCCGGAGACGAACGGGATCTGCTCCAGCACAGCGCGTCGGGCGGCGTACTCGCCGGCGAGCGGCTGCACGAAGCCGGCCAGATCCGGCCAGAAGAGGTTGAACAACGGCCGGGCCATGATCTCCGTGACCCGTCCACCGGCGTCGGCCTCGACGTCACTCGACCGGACCAGCGGCCGATGGTAGAAACCCTTGACGAAGCTCACCGAGTCGTCGGTGAGCAGCGGCCCGAGCAGGCCGGTGACGAACGCCGGCTGGAACTCCCGCAGATCGGCGTCGACGAAGGCGACCAGGTCGCCGTCGCTGGCGGCCAGCCCGGCCCACAGCGCGTCGCCCTTGCCCTCCAGTCGGGGCAGTCCCCGGGTCATCTCGTCCTGGCTGACGACCCGGGCGCCGGCGGCGGTGGCCACCGCCGCCGTGGCGTCGTGCGAGCGCGAGTCGACCACCACCACGTCGTCGACCAGCGGCACCCGGTCGACCAGATGGTCGCGGATCGATCCCACGATCGCGCCCACCGTGGCCTCCTCGTTGCGGGCCGGCAGGACCACGCTCACCCGCCGCCCCTGTTTGGCCATGGCCAGCTCCCAGGGGGTCCAGCGGCCGGCGGACGCGGTCCGGCGGGCAGCCCAGTCCTCGACCGTGGCAGTGATGCCCGTTCGTGCGTCACCCATGATCCACCCCCTGACGACCCTCACGACTGCACGTGGGCTACCCGTGGGTCAACCAGGTATGCCTGCGGGTCGTGCCGGGGTGCGCCCACCGGGTCGCCGCGACCGTCGCCCCGGTCCCGATCGCCGTGTCCGGGCCGGGCGGGGCGCCGGATCGCGCACGGGTCGCGTAGCGTTGACCGACATGGGTGTGTCGCAGCGTCTGAAGAGTCGGTTCCGGCGTTTCCTCCAGCGGCCGGGAAGTACGGTCGACCTGGCCCCGTTGGCGAAGTTGCTCCCCGCGATCGCCGACCGGGAAGAAGACCTGAAGGCGCTGGAGGACACCGCGCTGACCGAAGCGGCCGGTCGGGCCAGCGAGTTCGTCGAGATCTGCGCGATCGGTCGGGAGGCCGCCCGGCGGGCGATCGGCGAGCGCCCCTTCGACGAACAGTTGCTGGGCGCGATGTCGCTGCTCGCCGGCAAGGTAGCGGAGATGGCCACCGGTGAGGGCAAGACCCTGACCGCCACGATCGCCGCGTACGGTCACGTGCGGCGCGGCAACGGTCCGGTGCACGTGCTCACGGTCAACGACTACCTGGCGCGCCGGGACGCCGAGTGGATGGCACCGGTGTACGACTTGCTCGGACTCTCCGTCGGCTGGGTCACCGAGAGCAGCACCCCGCAGCAGCGCCGAGAGGCGTACCAGCGGGACGTGACCTACGTGTCGGTGAGCGAAGCCGGCTTCGACTTCCTGCGCGACCAGTTGGTCACCGACATCGCCGACCGGGTCCAGCCGTCGCTGTCCACCGCGATCGTCGACGAGGCCGACTCCATCCTGATCGACGAGGCCCGGGTGCCGATGGTGCTCGCCGGCGCCGTCACCAGCGAGCAGGATCCGGTGCACACCGCCGCAGCCCTGGTACGCGGGTTGCGGGCGGACCGCGACTACGAGGTCGCCGAGGACGGCCGTAGCGTGGCCTTCACCTCGGTCGGCCTGGCCACCGTCGAGGCCAAGCTCGAGGGCATCGATCTGTACGCCGACGACAACGTCGAGCAGCTGTCCGCCGTGCACGTGGCCCTGCACGCCCACGCGTTGCTCAAACGCGACGTCGACTACATCGTGCGCGACGGCGTGGTGGAGCTGGTCGACGAGATGCGCGGCCGGGTGGCCCAGCGCCGCCGGTGGCCCGACGGGCTGCAGGCTGCGGTCGAGGCCAAGGAGGGGCTGGCCGCGACCGCCGAGGGCGAGGTGCTCGGCACCACCACGGTGCAGGCGTTCGTGGCGATGTACCGCACCCTGTGCGGCATGACGGCGACGGCGGTGCTCGTCGGTGACCAGCTGCGGGAGTTCTTCAAGCTCGAGGTGGCGGTGATCCCGCCGCACACGCCGTGCGTGCGCGTCGACGAGCCGGACCGGATCTACGCCACCCGCGCGGAGAAGGACGAGGCGCTGGTCGCGGAGATCAGCTCGGCGCACGCCACCGGCCGACCGGTGCTGGTCGGCACCCTCGACGTCAAGGAGTCGGAGTCGCTGGCGGCGGCGCTCGGCGAGGCCGGGGTGCGGTGCGTGGTGCTCAACGCCAAGAACGACGACGAGGAAGCGGCGATCATCGCCGAGGCGGGCGCCCTCGGCGCGGTGACTGTCTCCACCCAGATGGCCGGGCGCGGTGTGGACATCCGGCTCGGTGGCAGCGACCAGGCCGACCGCGACCAGGTCGCGGAGCTTGGCGGGTTGTACGTGATCGGCAGCGGCCGGCACGACAGCCGCAGGGTCGACAACCAGCTGCGTGGCCGGGCGGGTCGCCAGGGCGACCCGGGCGGCTCGGTCTTCTTCGTCAGCCTGGAGGACGATCTGGTCGTCCGGCACGCGCCGGACGCGATCCCGCCATCGCCACGGATGACCGCCGACGGCATCGTGCAGGACGAGCAGGTGGACTTCGCGATCGAGCACGCCCAGCGCATCGCCGAGGGCGTCGACTACGAGATCCACCGCAACACCTGGCGCTACAGCGTGGTCATCGAGCAGCAACGCAAGGCGCTCGCCGAGCGGCGTGAGCGACTGCTCACCAGTGAGGTCGCCGCGCTGATGCTGATGGAGCGGTTCCCGCAACGGTGCGCGGACATGGACGAGGACCTGTTGTCGCGCGCGGCGCGCAGCATCGCCCTCTATCACCTCGACCGGCTCTGGGCCGAGCACCTCGCCGAGCTGTCCGAGGTACGTGAGGGCGTGCACCTGCGGGCACTCGGCCGGCTCGATCCGCTCGACGAGTTCCACCGGGCCGCCGTACCGGCCTTCAACCAGCTGATCCCCGAGATCGAGGCACGCACGGTGGCCACCTTCGAGGAGACGGAGTTCGACGAGGACTGGCAGCCCGACGAGGCACAGCTGGTGCGACCGAGCGCGACCTGGACCTACCTGGTGCACGACAACCCGTTCGGCTCGGAACTCGACCGGTTGATCTCCTCGGTCGGTCGCCGGCTCAGCGGCGGCTGAGTCGGCCGAAGTGCCGGTGCCGGTCGCACGTCGCCGGTACCCTCGCTCGAGGTGTGCCCGGCGGTGGTACCGCAATCGACGGCTACCGCCGCCGACGACGACGGGAGTGACGATGAGCGAGCGGACCGGCGCGGCAGGTCCGGTCTGGCCGGTACGGGCGCGGTGAGCCGACCGGAGCAGTTCGGCCACGGCCGGCTGGCGGTGCTGGAGACCGCGGCCGTGCTGCGCGAACTCACCGCCGGGATGATCCGCTGCGACGACTTCGACCAGGCGTTGGCACATCTTGCCCGGACCACCAGGTTCGCGCTGCCCGGCGTGACGTACGCCAGTGTCTGCTTCCTGCGTGCCGGCCAGCCCGCCTCGGTGGCGGCCTCCGACCCGTTGATCAAGGACCTCGACGAGTTGCAGTACAGCGCTGACGGACCGGCGATGAGCGCGATCCGTGGCCGGGAGATCGTGCTCGCCGCCACGCTGACCGGGACCACCCGGTGGCCGAGGTGGCGGTCGGCGGCGCTCGACCGTGGCGTCCAGGGCGTGCTCTGCGCCCCGGTGGACGTCGACGACGAGGTGATCGGGTCGATCAACCTGTACGCCGACCGGCCCGGCGCGATATCCGACGATGAGCAGTTGACCGCGTTGCTGCTCGCCGAACACGCGGGGCTGCTGCTGGCGGCGGTACGGCACCGCGGCCGCACCGACGCTGATCCGACCGGTACGGGGTGGGACGATACCGACCTGATCGGTCCGGCGATCGGCATCGTGATGACCCAGCGGCGGTGCCGGGCCGGGGAGGCGTTGGCGGTGCTGCGCGACGCTGCGCAGGCGACCGCGATGCCGTTGCCGCAGGTCGCCGAGCGACTGGTCGCCTCGGTGCTGCGCGCCGAGGGCTGAGCGACTGGTCGCCTCGGTGCTGCGCGCCGAGGGCTGAGCGCCCGGTGGCGGCGCCGTTCGTCCACGGTGATACTCGGGTAGGAGCGTTCACCGCATCCGGCGTGACGCGTCCGGCGCGACCAGGGGAGGCGGCAACGATGCGGGGCAGAATGCGGGCGTCCACCGGCCCTGTCCAGCCGATGCTGGTCACGTTGCCGCTCGGACTGTTCGTCTGCGCCACCCTGTTCGACGTCTCGGTGCTCACCGGGGCTCCCGGCCTGTTCGGCGAGGTCGGTTACGCGACGATGGTCGCCGGTCTGGCCGCCATGGGGCTGACCCTCACCGTCGGCCTGGTCGACCTCTGGGAGGAACCACCCGGCCGGACCCGCGGCGCCCTGGTGCGGTTCAACCTGATCACCGGTGCGATGGGGTCGGTCTTCCTGATCGCCTGCCTGGTCCGTGCCTCCGGTGCGGCCCAGGTGGCGGGAGCCGCGCTGGTGGTCGTCGAACTGGTCGGAGTGGCGGTCGGTGCCGTCGGCCTGCGTTACGGCACGGACCTGTTACGTTACGCTGCCGACGCCGCCGCCGTGGGTGAGCCGCCATCGGGTGCCGAGGACCTGATCGTCCGGCCGCAGACGAGCCCGGCGGCGCTCAGCCGTCGACCAGGTCGCGCATCCGGGTGATCTCCGCTGCCTGTTCGGCGGCGATGGCGGTGGCCAACTCCTCGACGGCGAGATCGGTGCCGCCGGTGAGGACCCGGTGGGACATCTCGACCGCGCCCTGATGGTGGTCGGTCATCATCGTGACGAACAACTGATCGAAGGCGGTGCCACGGGCCGCCGCGAGGTCGCGGATCGCCGCCTCGGTCTGCATGCCCGGCATCGTGGCGTGGTCGTGGCTGCCATCCGGTAGCCCGCGGGCCCGCAACCAGCTCTTCAGGACGTCGATCTCCGCGGCCTGACCGGACCGGATCCGGTCGGCGAAGGCGCGTACCCCAGGGTCCTCGGTCCGGCTGTGAGCGAGCGCGGCCATCTGTACGGCCTGGGTGTGGTGCGGGATCATCATCTGCACGTACCAGGTGTCCACCGTGTTGTACTGCGGCGGGTCGACCACGATGGCGGTCCCCGGCCGGACTTCGGACTCCTCACCGGGGCGTCCCGGGATGATAACCGGCGGCGCGGCGTCGGTCATCGTCGGCGAGGTGGCCGCCGTGGAGCTCGTGCCGTCGACGGGGGAGCCGACGACCCGCACGACGGCGACCAGCGCGACAGCGCCGGCGACGAGTGCGACGGCCAGCAGCGCGGAGCGTCGGCGGGGTGTCGGTCGCGGCATCAGTCCTCCTTGCCGGCGCACCGGCGGGAATGCGGCGATGCTATCCGGACGGTCCTCCCCATCGATGTGATGGGCATCACATCGATGCCGGGAACTCGGCGGTATGGTCGCCTCATCATCAATCCCTTTCGAAGGGTGCCGCACATGATCACACGCTCCCCACGAGGGCCGCGGCAACTGCGGGTCGTTGCGGTGACGGCGATCGCCGTCCTGCTCGGCAGTACCGCGATGGCATCCCCGGGTCGGGCCACGACACCGTTCGACAGCGACTGCGCCGACACCACCGACGCGCTGGCGGTCGAGCTCTGCCTGGCCCAGACGGCGACGGCCACAACGGACGATCCGGGTCTCGGAGTGGACGAGATCGACAGCAGCCCGAACCTGCGTCAGATCGCCAACCTGCCGAAGCCCGCGCCGTTCGACACCGAGTCGGCCCTCAACTCCGACCTGGCGTTCCAGGGTCGTTACGCCTTCGTCGGCAACTACAACGGCTTCGTCATCTACGACATCGGCAACCCCCGCAAGCCTCGACTCGTGTCGCAGGTGCTCTGCGTGGGTGCTCAGAACGACATCTCTGTCCACGGTGACCTGCTGTTCCTGTCGACCGACTCGTCGCGCAGCGACGACTCCTGCGCCAGCACCTCCCAGTCCGCGGGGACCAAGGAGTCCTGGGAGGGCATCAAGATCTTCGACATCCGGGACAAGCACAACCCCCGGTACGTCAAGTCGGTCGAGACCAACTGCGGTTCGCACACCCACACCCTCGTGCCGGGCAAGGATCGTCACACGGTCTACCTCTACGTCTCCTCGTACAGCCCGTCGGCGAGCTTCCCCGACTGCCAGCCGCCGCACGACCTGATCTCGATCGTCAAGGTGCCGGTGAAGAAGCCGACCGACGCCGCGCTGGTCGCCACGCCGGTGCTGTTCCCCGACGGGGGCAACCCCGGCGGCAACGGCAGCTCCACGACCAGCGGGTGCCACGACATCACGGCCTATCCGCAGAAGGACCTCGCGGCTGGGGCCTGCATGGGCGACGGCGTCCTGCTGGACATCGCCAACCGTGAGGCACCCCGGGTGATCCACCAGGTGAGGGACACGACGAACTTCGCCTTCTGGCATTCGGCGACGTTCAACAACTCGGGCACCAAGGTGGTCTTCACCGATGAGCTCGGCGGCGGTGGCGCCGCGACCTGCAACCCGACCATTGGCCTCGAACGGGGCGCGAACGCGGTGTACGACATCACCGGCAAGGGTGCGTCGCGTACGTTGGTCTTCCGCAGTTACTTCAAGATCCCCCGGACGAATGGGCCCACCGAGAACTGCGTGGCGCACAACGGCTCGCTGATTCCGGTGCTCGGCCGCGACATCATGGTCCAGGCCTGGTACCAGGGCGGCATCTCGGTCTGGGACTTCACCGACTCGGCCCGCCCGGTCGAGATCGCCTACTGGGAGCGTGGTCCGGTCTCCGACACCCGGATGGTCACCGGCGGGCCGTGGTCCACCTACTACTACAACGGCTACATCTACTCCAGCGACATCCAGAAGGGTCTGGACGTGCTGGAGATCCGGGACTGGCGGACCGCCAGCGCGAAGCTGGTCCGGCTGCCCGAGCTGAACGTGCAGACGCAGTCCTGGTACCTGAGCTGGTGACATCTGCGGCGAGCCGGTAGCCCGCACACAGGTCCGACGCACCGCCCGCCGGGGCGGTGCGTCGGCTGTCGGCTCGGATCGCCCTGGCGGGGGGACCGCCGCTGTGGGCGCGGTTCTCCTGCCGGGGAAGCGTCGACGTCTGCACCGCAGGATCGACAGGCCGGCCGGCCTGTCGGAAACGCCGGGCCGGCCGCTGGGCCCGACTCGTACTCGTTCGATACCAGGTCGATCGAGTGGCCGAATGCATTGGTCGGCAACGGCGCGACGGCGCGTGGATCAGCCGAGCCAGGCGGCGATCAACGGCAGGGTGACGGCGGTGGCGACGGTGGAGAGCACGATGGTGTCCCGGGCCAGCCGCGGGGCGCGCTGGTACTGGCTGGCGAAGATGAAGACGTTCTGAGCGGTCGGCAACGCGGCCGTCACCACTGCGGTGACCAGAGCTGACCCGGTCAGGTCGAGGGCATGCCGACCGATCAGGTAGGCGGCGACCGGCTGCCCGACGACCTTGAGTGCCACCGCCGTGGCGCGCTGACCGGCCTGCGGTCCCGCCGCCAATGGTCGAGCGCCCGGCAGCGACATGCCCAGCGCCAGCAGGGCCAGCGGTACCGCCGCCGCGCCGAGCAGTTCGAACGGACGCAGCAGCTCCATCGGGGGGCGTACGCCGGCGACCGCCACGGTGAGACCTGCGGCGGAGGCGATCATGATCGGATTGCGGGTGGGCAGCGACAGCAGTCGGCCGGGTGAGGGACGCCGGTCGCCGGCGCTGACGTCCAGAACGGCGATGGCGGCGGGAGCGGCGACGAGGACCTGGAACAGCAGGATCGGTGCCACCGCCGACACGTCGCCGAGGACGTAGGCGGCGACCGGGATGCCGAGGTTGGCGGCGTTGACGTACGAGGCTCCCAGCGTGCCGACCGCGACGTCACCGGCCGGGTGCCGCCACCACAGGCCGGCCACTGCCAGGTAGCCGAGGGCGACCACCGCGGTGCTGAGCAGATAAGCGGCGAAGGCCCCGGTGAAGACCTCCGTCGGGCGGGTGGTCGACAACGTGGTGAACAGCAGCGCCGGCGTGGCGATGTAGAAGGCCAGCCGGGCGAGCACCGTGGTCGCGTCGGATCCCAGCAGTCCGTACCGGCTGATCAGATAGCCGATCGCGGTGACCGACCAGATCGCGGTGAATCCGGCGAGGATGGCACGCATGTGATCATCCTGCCCGGTCACCACTAGCACCGAGGATGGGTATTCAGAGCGAGCAATCGATTACGTTACGTTTGTCAATCATCACATTTCCACAACGCCGTCGGGTATTGACCGACACGTCCCCGGGCGGCAGCATCGGGACGTACGAGGCTCACGACACATCACTGTCTGCTGTGTCCAGTGTCGGTCGTCGTGAGACGACTGGTGACTGTTTCGTACGGATCCCAGACGGTGGCGGGACTCCCACTCCCGGCCGGTACCTAGGAGGACCATGTCGGTCAGCCCCGCCTCGCCCCGTGCCGGCTGGTCCGGTCCACCACCCTCCGGAGCCGCCCGGCCACCGGCCGCCCCGCGCCGGGGCGCCGGTCCGGCGACGGCCACCGTCACGGTCACCGTCTCCATTCCCCTGCTGGCGGGTGAGGAGGCGCTGTCCCCGTCCACGCGCCGGCTGCTCGATGCCGCACGTGAGCTGGTGGAACGCGGCGAAGCGACGGTTGAGGTGCCGACCGCTGGCCTGCACCGGGTGGTGCCGGCGGGACCGGGGTCGGCGGTCGGGTCCACCGAGTCGGAGCCCACTCCGGTCGTCAGCGGCCGGCCGATCGACCGGGCCGGCCGGTCCGCCACGGCCACCGCCGCCGCGCTGCATGTGATGGTCGCCTCGCGGACCGTCCTGCTCGACGGGGAACCGCTGCCACTGACCCGCCTCGAGTTCGACCTGCTGCTGCACCTGGTGGAGAACCCGCGCCGAGTGTTCACCAGGCTGCAGTTGCTGGCCGCCGTCTGGGGGTACGAACACACCGGGGTGCGCACGGTCGACGTGCACATCCGGCGGCTGCGGGTCAAGGTCGGCGAGACCCCGATCATCACCACCGTCTACGGGGTGGGCTACCGGCTCTCCGACGACGTGCGGATCACCGTCGACCCGGCCGGCTGACCTGCTCTCGCGACCAGGTTTGCCCGCCGTCGACCACGGGTATGAGCGGGATCTTCGCGGCGATCGGCGACGCGGCCCGGTGGGCCGCCACGGATCGCCGCGGTCGATTCCGAAGGGGGATGGCGCATGCTGATGCACGACGTGAAGCGGCGATCGGGCCTCGACGACCCGGCGACCGTCGACCGCGACCAGATCAGGGCCGCCCTGACCAGCCGGTACGACGAGCTCACCGCCGAGTACGAGCAGGCGATGGCGCAGAGTCAGGTGCTGCGGCTGATCGAGGGCAGCGACACCGCCGGCGACGACCAGGCCGACAGTGGTACCAAGACCGCCGAACGCGACGCGGCACAGTCGCTGATCCGCACCATCCTGGACCGCCGTACCCAGTTCGAGCACGCGCTCGCCCGACTCGCCGCCGGCGACTACGGACACTGCGAGGGTTGTGCCGAGCCGATCCCCGTCGAGCGTCTGCAGATCTACCCGTCCGCGACGACCTGCGTCACCTGTAAGCAGTCGCGGGAGCGACGGGCGGCCTGACGCGGCCCGTTGGCTTCCGGCGGCGGTCATTCCAGCGGGGTGACCGCCGCTCACCCCCTCGTCGGCCACGATGGAGCGGCCCCCCGGACCGTGACCCGACTGCACGAGGGGGATCAGCCATGGCGACCGCCCAGCTCACCGCGATCGACTCGACGGTGGACAAGACGAACCGGATGCTCACCGAGATCGAGCACGAATTCGGGTGGCCGGCCGAGCGCCGTCACCAGTCCTACTCCGCTCTCGCCGCGGTGCTGCACGCCCTGCGGGACCGACTTCCGCTGGCCGAGGTGGTCCATCTCGGCGCACAGTTGCCGATGTTGGTGCGGGGGCTCTACTACGACGGTTGGGATCCGACCTCGGCACCGGCCAAGCTGGACCGGTCCGAGTTCGTCGGTCGGGTTCGGCGCGACTTCCGGTTCGATGTCGACGGCGGTGCCGAGCAGGTCATCCGTACCGTCGCCGACGTGCTCCGTCGGCACGTCAGTGCGGGGCAGTGGCAGGACGTGGCCGCGACCGTACCGGCGGACCTGCGCAACCTGCTCGATCCGTGACCTGCCGGTCCGTGCCGGCGCGGGCAGCGGGCTCCCGGCACCACGTGCGGAGCCTGCCGCCTGCGCTCACCCACCCGGCTCGATGGTCACCGTCGAGGTCAGGCGACGTCGATGGTCGACCTGTCGAACCGGCCCGGTCAGCCGCAACCGCAGCTGTGCCCGTACGTCGAGGCTCGACGCGGCCAGCCACAGCAGCAGGTCACCCGGCTCGACGATGCGTCGTCCGTCCCGGCCGGTGAAGCAGGACAGGTCCATCGAGACATCGAACTCGACGCGGCGAGACTCGCCCGGTGCCAACTCGACGCGGGAGTAACCGATCAGGCGGGCCACCGGCCGGGTCACCTGGGCCACCGGGTCGTGCAGGTAGAGCTGGACGACGTCGGCACCGGTGCGGGCGCCGGTGTTGGTCACCCGCACCGTGACCCGTACCGCGCCGTCGGTGCCGATCTCCAGAGCGGCGCCGTCGGGGTCGACCGGGGCGCCGTCGACCAGCGGCGTCGACCAGTCGAACGTGGTGTAGGACAGCCCGTGCCCGAACGGGAACAGCGGGCTGGGGTCGACGTTGCTTACTTCGCTGCGGTGTGCCAACGCGGGACTGAGGTAACCGGCGGGCTGCCCGCCCGGTAGCCGGGGAACCCCGATCGGCAGCCGGCCGGAGGGGCAGACCCGGCCAGTGAGGATTCCGGCGACCGCCGGCCCGCCTTCGGCCCCGGGGAAGAAGGCCTGAAGCACCGCGGCGAGCCGGTCGGCGAACTGACCGAGGGCATACGGCCGGCCGGTGAGCAGCACCAGGACCACCGGTGTGCCGGTGGCCACCAACGCCTCGATCAACTCGCCCTGCCTACCGGGCAGTTCCAGGTCGGTGGCGTCGCAACCTTCGCCGGAGGTGCCGTTGCCGAACAGGCCGGCCCGGTCGCCGACCACCGCCACGCAGATGTCGGCACGGGCCGCGGCGTCGGCGGCTACCACGATGCTCGGGATGTCCTGGGCGTCGACCGGTCCGGTGGCGACGTGCTCGATCGTCGTGTCGGGAAGCTCGGCGCGCAGCGCGGCCAGCACGGTCGTCATCCGCAGCTCGTCGTCGGCGCCGGCCGGGGCCGACCCGACATGGCTGGGGAAGGTGTAGCAGCCCAGCATCCCGGTCAACGAGTCGGCCAACGGGCCGACGACGGCGATCCGACCCTGGGACGGCAACGGCAGGCAGCCGTCGTTGCTCACCAGCACGACCGACTCCTCGGCCAGGCGACGGGCGAGTTCCCGGTTCGTCGCCGAGTCCAGGTCGACCGGCTGGCGCGCCGTCGCATCGGCGACCGCGGGTGGCACCGGCGACCACTGGGGGTCGAGCAGGCCGAGTTCGCACTTCTGCCGCAGCACCCGGGTGAGCGCGCGGTCGACGACGGATTCCGGCACGGTGCCCCGGCGCACCGCCTCGACCAGCGGAGCTCCGTAGCAGCGGACCCCCGGCAACTCCACGTCCACCCCGGCAACCAGGGCGAGCGCGGCGGCGGCGGCGGGGCTGTCTGCCACCCCGTGCAGCAACTCCAGGAACGACACGCCGAAGTAGTCGGCGACGACCGTACCGGTGAATCCCCACCGCCCGCGTAGCAGATCGGTCAGCAGGCCGCTGTCGGCCGCCGCCGGAACGCCGTCGACCTCGGCATAGGAGTGCATCACCGAGCGGGCACCGCCGTCGCGTACCGCCATCTCGAACGGCAGCAGCAGCACGTCGGCGAACTCCCGAGGGCCGACCGACACCGGAGCGAAGTTACGTCCGGCCCGCGACGCCGAGTAGCCGGCGAAGTGCTTGAGGGTGGCGACGACGCCGGCTGACTCCAGACCCCGCACGTACGCCGTCCCGATCGTGCCGACCAGGTAGGGGTCCTCGCCAATGGTCTCCTCGGTACGGCCCCAGCGAGGATCCCGGGCGACGTCGAGCACCGGGGCCAGGCCCTGATGCACCCCGACCTGCCGCATGTCCTGCCCGATCCGGGCGGCCATCTGCGCCACCAGGTCCGGATCGAAGCTGGCACCCCAGGCCAGCGGGGTGGGGTAGACCGTCGCACCCCAGGTCATGAAGCCGGTCAGGCACTCCTCGTGGACCAGAGCGGGGATGCCGAACCGGTTTCCGGCGACGATCTCGGCCTGGACCCGGGCCAGGGCGCGGGCCCCGTCGACGGGTAGCACCGCCGTGGTGCCGAACGGGCGGGTCAGCTGCCCCAGTCCGTTCTGCAGCAGCTCGGCCCAGTCGACGGTGTCGTCGACCAAATCGTGTTGCAGCGGTGCCATGTCGTCGATCGAGGCGTTGGCGCCGCGCCAGAAGCTGGACAGTTGTGCCACCTTCTCGGCCAGCGACATCCGGCTGAGCAGGTCGAAGACCCGATCCTGCACCGCGAGCATCGGGTCGCGCCACGACGCCGGCTCCTCGGCGAGCTGGGCCGGACCGCTGCCGCCGGCTGTCGTGGCGGCCCGCGACCGGTCATCCTGCCCGGTGCCCACCACCGTGTCGCCCGGGGCATCGTCCTTGCTGCTCACCCGCAGTCTCCCGTCCGTCCTCGCCGGGACCTGCCCGGTCCTGTTCCCGCCGCCCGTCGTCACTACTTTTCCGACATGTTTCCGGAAATTTGCGGCTCCGTCGAGGCCTCGTGGCCGGCAACTTGTTGGCACCCGGGCGGGTATGATCGGCCGGCGCCGCATGTCCGCGCGTGGTCGCGGTCGGCGGCCCCGGGGCCTGCCGGGCGGGCGAGTTCCGGAACGTGCTGCGCAACAGGCCGGGTCGCCACCCGCCCCCGCTGCCACGACGATGTCGCCGCGGGGCTGCTGCCAAGCGCTTTCCCGGTGCGGCAAGATGGGTTGCGGACGCGGTGGGCGGTGCCGGACCGACTGGCGGAACGTTCGGCCGTACGCTGAAGTCTCGACGAAGGAGCTGCTGTGACGGTCGACGAAGGACGCAGGATCACCATCACCGCGATCGCCCAGGAGGCCGGTGTCTCGGTGCCGACCGTGTCACGGGTGCTCAACGGCCGCAACGACGTCGCCCCGCAGACCCGCGAGCGGGTGGAGGAGCTGCTGCGCCGGCACGGATACCGGCGTCGGGCCACCCGGTCGCGTGCCGGTGCGAGCCTGATCGACCTCGTCTTCAACGACCTGGACAGCCCCTGGGCCGTGGAGATCATCCGGGGCGTCGAGGACGTCGCTCACGCCGCCGGCGTCGGTACGGTCGTCTCGGCGATCCACCGCCGTTCCACCTCGACCCGGCAGTGGCTGCAGAACCTGCGTACCCGGGCGACCGACGGCGTCATCCTGGTCACCAGCGAGTTGGCTCCGCCGCTGCACACCGAGCTGCGCCGACTCAACGTACCGATGGTCCTGGTCGACCCGGCCGGCGTGCCCAGCCTGGACATCCCCACCATCGGCGCCACCAACTGGGCCGGTGGGCTCCGCGCCACCGAACACCTGATCTCGCTCGGGCACCGCCGGATCGGTTTCGTCGCCGGGCCACCACGCCTGCTGTGCAGCCGGGCCCGCCTGGACGGCTACCGGGCCGCGCTGGAGGCGGCAGAGATCCCGCTGCGGCCGGAGTACATCATGCCGGGCGACTTCTACCACGAGTCGGGGTTCGAGGGTGCCGCCGCGTTACTGGAGTTGGACGAACGGCCGACGGCGATCTTCGCCTCCAGCGACCAGATGGCGCTGGGCGCGTACGAGGCGCTGCGGCTGCGCGGACTACGGGTGCCCGACGACGTCAGCGTCATCGGATTCGACGACCTGCCGGAGGTCCGCTGGTCCTCACCGCCGCTGACCACCGTCCGGCAACCACTGGCCGAGATGGGTCTGCTGGCCGCCCGTACGGTCCTGCGGCTTGCGCAGGGCGAGTCCCTGGACACCCCCAGGGTCGAACTGGCCACCGAACTGGTCGTACGGGACAGTTGCGCCCCCTATCCGGGTCAGTGAGTCCGATCGGCGTCGTCGGGGCACGCTGCGGTTAGCGGGCCCTCGACCCGGGTACCACTCGACGGCACGATCACGACGTCCGCGTACCGGCGGGCGTCGGACACGCCGCAGGGGGCAACCATGAAACTCGACGACGACGACATTCGCAGCAGCGGCCCGTCCGCCGGTCACGGCCCGGCCGACGGCGGGGCCAATCCGGCCGGTCACGACGGGGGCGCCGACGGCGGTGCCGCACCGGCCGCGGGGGAGGGCCTCGCCGACGGCGGGGCGAACCCAGGTGGTCACGACGGCGGAGCCGACGGCGGTGCCGGGCCCCGGGCCAAGGAGGGCCCGGCCGACGGCGGGGCCAACCCGGCCGGTCACGACGGCGGTGCCGACGGCGGCGCCAACCGGCGGTGACCAGCGTCGCCACGCGACCAGCCGGTCAGCCGGGCGGGGTGGCACCCCGCCCGGCCCTGGCGCGCTGTGTCGCCGTCGAGCCGGCGAAGTTCGCCGCCACCTACTGGGGACGGGCTCCGCTACTGTCGCGTGCCGCCGACCTGGCGAACCCGGTCGGCTTCACCGATCTGCTCGACCGGGACGCCGCCGACGAACTGCTGAGCCGCCGCGGGCTGCGCACACCGTTCATCCGGGTGGCCCGCGACGGTGCCGTGCTCGCCGAGTCGGCGTACACCGGAAGCGGCGGGGCCGGCGCCGAGATCGGCGACCAGGTCCTCGACGAGCGGGTGCTCGGGCTGTACGCCGACGGCGCCACCATCGTGCTGCAGGGGCTGCACCGGCTCTGGCCGCCGATCATCGACTTCACCACCGAGCTATCCGCCGCGCTGTGCCAACCGTTGCAGGTCAATGCGTATCTGACCCCAGCGGGCAGCCAGGGCTTCGCGACCCACTACGACACTCACGACGTGTTCGTGCTGCAGGTACGGGGGCGTAAACGGTGGCGCGTGCACGCACCGGTGCTGGCCGACCCGCTGCCCCGGCAGACGTGGTCGGGCCGGGCCGACGAGGTCGCCGCCCGCGCCGACGGACCGCCCGCGCTCGATGTCGTGCTGGCTCCCGGCGACGCGCTCTACCTGCCCAGGGGCTGGCTGCACAGCGCCACCGCCCAACACGACAGCTCCCTGCATCTCACCGTCGGGGTCCGGTCCTGGACCCGGTTCTCGCTGGTGGAGGCGTTGCTGGAGTTGGCGGTCGACGAACCCGGGCTGCGGGCGTCGGTGCCGATGGGCACCGACCTGACCGACCCGTCGGGTGTCGCACCGGAACTGACCGCCACGGTCACCGCGCTGCGGGACTGGCTGACCCGGGTGACCCCCGCGCAGCTCGCGGCCGAGCTGCGTCAGCGGGGCCGGCACGTCACCCGACCGGCCCCGATACGGCCGCTGGAACAGGCCGACCGGCTCCATGCGCTCGACCTCGACGACATGATCCGCCGACGGCAGGGTCTGTCGTGGCGGCTGGTCCCGCAACCGCCGGACCGGATCGCGGTCGAGGTGTTCGACCGTACCGTCAGTTTCCCAGCACCGTGTGCGCCCGCGTTGCGGGCCGTGCTGCACGCCCGCCGGATCCGGGTCGGTGACCTGCCTGGCCTGGCCGACGACGACCGGTTGGTGCTGGCGAGGCGATTGCTGCGCGAGGCGATCGCCGTCGTCGGCTGAGCCGCCGGTCACCCACCCGGCGCGCGGCGGCCGGTCGGACGCCCCGTCACCGCAGCAGGCCGACCAGGGCCACCGTGGTCACCCCTCCGGCGATCAGCACGGTGGCAACGGCACGCAGGTGCAGCATCGCATGTCGGCGGTCGGCGAGCGCCTTGGCCGGGGCCAACCCGAACAGCGGTCCCAGCAGGGTCACCACCAGGGCGATCACCGGCATGCCGACCGCCAGATCGCCGCCGTAGCGCTGGCCCACCCAGCGGGCCAGCGTGGCGAGGCCGAACGCCGCCGCCGCGCCGAGCGCGCCGAACAGCGCCAGCACCGGCTGCGCCGCCGGGGTCAGCGCACCGGGTTCGGCCGAGCGTTCGGCCAGTGCCCGGGCGTGGTCCAGCCAGACCTGTGGACCTTCCAGGCCACCGTCGGCGGTGGGACCAGCCGCCGGTGCCGGCAGCCCACCGAAGCGGTCGGCGACCGGGCCGAGCTGGTATCCGATCTCGGTCCAGATCTGCGCCGCTTCGCGGTCGACCTCCGCTACGTCGTGTGCGGCGTCGGCGTGCGCCTGCAGCAGGTCGTCGACCTCGGCCTGGGCTGCGGTCACCGCGTCCTGCGCGATGGTGCGGCGCTGCGCGTACCAGTGGTGCGCCTCGTCGCGACGGGCCTGCACCGCCGCCGCCAGCTCGGCCAGCCGGCGCATCGCCGCCGGATAGGAGTCGTCCATCAGACCAACCCGTACGGGATGATGACTTCGGCGGTGCGGTGCACCGTCCGGTCGAAGAACAGCGCCCGCCACGGCCGGGGGTACCAGGTCGGTCCGCCGGCCTTCGGATACAGCGGCGGGGCGAGCTCGGCACCGTGTACGTCGAGCGCGACCCACGCGCCGATCTGGTCGGTCCGCGACCCGATCCCGCCGAGGTCGTCGCGCATCCGGGCGACCCCACGCCACCAGCCCAGCACGTGGGTGTGCCGTTCCGGGCCCAGGTGCAGCACCCGGCGGAGCCGGTCCAGGCCGGACTGACCGGCGAACTTGGCGGCCAGCCGCCCGGCTGCGGCGTCCACCGCGTACAGCACCAGGAAGTGCGGCCGGACGGGGGCGTCCACGGCGTCGACCGCCAGCCGGTCGGCGGTGTCGGCGAGTAGTCCACCGACGGTGTCCAGGTCGTACAGGCCGGTCCCGGCCGGCAGTGCGGCGTGCAGTTGCCGGGCGGCGGCCACCGCGTCCGGATCGAGGCAGGCGAGGTCGAACCGGGCCGCGCCGGGCGGGTACTGCCGCGCGAGGGAGCGGGCGGCGGCGTCGAGCAGCGCGCAGGCCTCGTCGATCCGGGTGCCCAGCACCGCCAGGTTGCGACCGGGCGCCCGGGGCAGCCCCAGCCGTGCCGAGCGGGCCAGGACGTCGATCGTCTCCCCGAGCAGCGCGACCGGCTCGTGCGGCCCGGACCCGTCGCCCGACAGGGCCAGGTAGTCCGGGGCCTGGGCCAGCCGGGGCACCGCGTCCCCGTCGAACAGTCGCGGCGGCGCCAGCCCGTCCGGCCGCCGTCGCCACAGCCGGTGCTGCAGCTCCTGCCAGGTGTCCCGGTCACTGGCGGCCGGGACCCGGACCACCTGGTTCGCCTCCAGCGCCCCGGACTCGGCGTTGACCACGGCGTGGTGGCGCGGCAACGCCTCGGCGGCGGTGTTCGTCTCCGGCAGGATGCGCCGCGCCTTCGGTAACGCGATCCGGAGCGCGAACTGGGCGATCAGCGCGGTCCGGCCCCACAGCGCCTGGATGCCGGAGACGTCCTGTGAGGCGAGGATCAGGTGGATGCCCTGCGACCGGCCGCGCCGGGCCAGGTCCTCCAGCAGGGTCGCCGCCTCCGTGGCCAGCGCGTCGTTGCCGGCGAGCAGCACCTGGAACTCGTCGATCACCGCCACGATCCGGGGCCACCGGCCCTGCGGGTCCTCGGCCCGCAGCTCGGCCAGCTTGGTGACCTCGTGCCGCTTCGCGGCGTCGGCCCGCCGCCGCAACTGGGCGCCGAGGAAGTGCAGCATCGCCAACCCGAACTCCCGGTCGGTGTTGACGTTGACGCCGACCAGCCGCACATGCGGCAGGAAACTCGGATCCCGGCGCCCGGGGGCGAACCGCGCGAAAGACACCCCCTCCTTGAAGTCCAGCAGGTAGAACTCCAGCTCCGTCGGGGAGTAGCGGGCCGCGAGCGCACCGATCCACGCGTAGATCAGATTGGTCTTGCCGGTGCCGGACGGCCCACCGATCAGCGCGTGCGGTGGGTAGTCGCTCAACGTCACTTCCACCGGGCGACCGTGGGGACTCTCGCCGACCGGAGCGGTGATCCCGCTGGTCGCGTCACCGGTCCATTCCTGCTCGGGCAGCAGGTCCGCGAAGGCCGCCGGCTCCGGGCCGGCCATGATCGCGGACGCGACCTCCCGGCAGGTACGGGTGACCAGCTCGGGTGGCGGCGGCGGATCGAGGCGGACCGGCAACTGGGCGTAGCCGCTGACCCTGGCGGTCCCACCGGAGACCGACACGGTGGTCAGCGCGGGTGTGTCGCCCAACGGCACGTCGCGGACCACCAGGTGGACCCCGCAGGCGGCCCCGGCGCGAGCGATCCGGTCCAGCTGGGCCCGTTCGTGCCGGGACAGCTCCTCACCCGCGCTACCCAACAGGACGGCGATGCGCCACGGTTCGGGACGGCGGCCGGTGGCCGCCGCCAGTTCGCGCAGTGAACCGAACTCGCCGGCGAGCACGGTCTCGTTGATCCGCCGGACGTGGTCGACCAGTTCGTCCAGGTGCCGGCCGAGTCCACCCGGCCCGACGAAGCTCAGCAGCCCCGGACCGGCCAGCGGGGCGAAGCCGGCCAGACCGCCGCCGAGGTGCTCCGGGTCGTACCCGGTCAGGCGCACCCCGCCCGGTGCCGCCCGGCCCAGCGCTCGCAGCAGCAACGTGCTGATCACGGTGTCGCGGCCGGCCAGGTCGTCGCCGTCGACCAGCACGTGGCCGTGATCCAGCAGCGGTACGAGAGCGGGCACCAGAGGTCCGCCGGTGAGCCCGGTCAGCCCGATCCGCAGCATCCCGGGCGGTTCGGAACGCTGCGCCGGGGTCGGTGTCCAACCGGTCCAGTCGCTCGACGCCGCACCCGGTGCGGCCCGGGCGGCGGCGGCCACCGCCACCTCGGCCGCCGCCGTTATCCGGCCCTGATAACGCGCGGTGAGCTCAGCCAGCCGTTGGTCCCGGTGCGCGCCCGCCCGGGCCGGTACCTGCTCGGCGGCTCGCTGGGCACGTTTGAGCTGGTGCTCGGCCGCCGCGAGATCGGCCTCGACCAGGTCCAGCTGGTCACGCGCTGCCGCCCGGGCGTGGCTCAGCGCCCGGCGGACCCTGGCGACCAGCTCGGTCCGCGTGTCAGGCATCGCGCCTCCGCAGGGCCTGCGGCTGCTCCGGCCGCAGGGTCTGCGGATCGCGGTCGAGCAAGCGCAGCACCACCCCGGTGAGCACCGCCCCGGCGACGGCGGAGTCAGCGGGGTGCGGTGGCGGTGGCGGTTCGTCGTGCCGGCCCGCCGCCACCTGCTGCTCGACCGGCACCCGACAGATCCGGGCCAGCAGGGTATGCAGCACCGGCTCCGGCATCCCGGGCAACAGTTCGCGGACCCTCGCGGCGGTCGCCGAGGTCAGCGCCGGCAGGTCCTCGGGGCGTGGTTCGTGGTCGAGCAGGTCGCCGGTCAGCCGGTGCAGAACCGGCGGGGTGATCGCGGCCAGACCCAATCCGGTGGGCGCGGCGACGGCGGCCAGGTCCCGGTGCAGTGCCGTGCGGTCGGTCCGCGCGACCGCTGCCGCCACCTGACGCAGCAGGTGTGCAGTGTCGGACACGGCGCCGGCCGGCCCGTCCTGGTCGATCTGTCCGCTGTCGGTCAGCTCGGCGACCCGTACGGCCCACCAGTTGCCCAGCCGTGGTGCATCGGTGTGCCCCGGCTGCCGCTCGCCGTCGGGATCCGCCGGCCGATCGCGGTCGGTCAGCGCGGCCCGCCAGGACCCGTCAGCGCCCGCTGCCTGGCCGATGCCGATCGACGCCAGGTAGTCGGCGATCGACTGCCGGGTGGCCTCCACCGCGTACCCGGCCTGCTCGGCGTGTTCGACGGCGCCGAGCAGCTGCGGTACGGCGAGTGGATCGGCGGACTGCTGGCGTACCCAGATGAGCAGTTCGGTCGCGGCGCGCAGCCGTTCGACCGCTACGGTGATCTGGCCGACCGGCAGGTCGTCGGCGGTGGCCTGGACCCGTGCGGCGAGGTTCTCGACGAGCGACATCGGGCTACAGCGTCGCGGAGTACGTCTGGGCCTGTTCCACGGCGGCGAGGGTGGCGGCCAGACACTCCTCGAGCTCGGAGCTGGCCTGGAAGAGCGCGGCCTGGGCGGCACCTACCGCCTCGTGGCCGCTGCCGTCGAACGCCGCCGCCAGGCTCTGCTGGGCCTCGGCGATCTTCTCGCTGGCCGCCTGCACGGCGGCCTGACCCTCCGACACCTGCATGATCGCGGCTTCGATGGCGGACTTGACCTCGGCGACACTCGCCACGGGTGAAACCTCCTCGGCGCTGGAAGGCTCTATTAGAGCTTACCGCCGGCGGGTGATTGCTGCCCGGCTGTCCGATCCTGCAGATGGGCTGAGCGTCCACGTCCCGGTACCGACCGTGGCAGGCGGCGCCACCTGCGGAACTGGCGGCACCGACGCGGCGGCTTCAGTCTGAATACGGGCCGCCCTCCAGCGGGTCGGCCGGATGCCGCTCGGCCGGTGGCGGTGCCGGTGACCCGGTCTGGCGGCGACCGAGCTGATCGGTCAGCCATCGCGGGCCGCGTACCGCCGCGCCGGCGGCACCCACCCGTTGTCGCAGCCGCCGGTCGGCCGTGACCACCGTGACCGGCCCGGTAGCGGCGGCACGCTCGGCGACGAGCGCCACGATGAGGTCGTCACCGGAGCCGGCGGTGGCGGCGACCCGCACCGTGGGGATCCCCTCCAGGGTGCGGGCCGCGCCCTCGACGACGAGCACCACCTCGGCCACCGGCCCGAGGCCGGGCAGGTCGCGTCCGGCGAGTCCGGTCAACTGGTCGCGCAGCCTGGCCGCCGCGCCGAGCCGGTCGCGCCACCAGCCGTCGGGTCGTGACCCGACCACGTTGGCGCCGTCCACGATCAGCAGGTGTGCCATCCGGTCAGCCTGCCAGCCACGGTCGGCGCACCCACGGCCGACGTCCGCCGGGCGGGTCGGACCCGGCTCCCGTCGCCGGCGTCGACCCGCCGCGAGTCGCCGCCGCCGGCCCGGCGTACCGCGTCGTGGACCACGGCCGTCGTCGGTGTTTGTACCGGTCCGCCCCGGGTAGCCACTGCCCGGGCCACCGCCGGGGGTGACCCGGGCAGGGGGCGCGAACCATGAGTGACGGACCGTACGGCCCGGGCGGGCTGGGCACCGATCCCTGGGAGGATCTGCTCGCCCGGTTCCTCAGCGGCGGCGAGCCACGGCTGCCGGTGCACCGGGTGGACATCACCCGGCTGATGAGCGCCGACGCCCGGGACCTGTTGACCTCGGCCGCGCGGCGGGCCGCCCACTCGGGCACCAGCGACCTGGACACCGACCATCTGCTGTGGGCGGCGTTGCAGCGCCAGCCGCTGCGTGACCTGGTCCGCCGGGCCGGCGCGGACCCGGACGGGCTGCTCAGCGAGCTGGGCGGGCCGGCCGCCGGCCGCGGTGAGGTGCCGGCCAACCTGTCGTTGACGCCGGCGGCCAAACGCGCCCTGCTCGACGCCCACCAGCTGTCCCGGGCCACCGGGGCCACCTACATCGGCCCGGAGCACGTGCTGATGGCCCTGGCGGTCAACCCCGAGTCCGCCGCCGGGCGGATGCTCGCCGCCGGTCATGTCGAGCCCGGCTCGCTGCAGAACGCCAGCGCCGAACGCGGCCGTGCCGGTTCCACCCGGTCCCGGTCCGCCCGGGGCACCCCGACGCTCGATCAGTACGGCCAGGATCTGACCGAGTTGGCCGCGCAGGGTGCGATCGATCCGGTGGTCGGCCGCGACGAGGAGATCGAGCAGGCGGTGGAGATCCTGTCCCGCCGGACGAAGAACAACCCGGTGTTGATCGGCGAGGCGGGGGTCGGCAAGACCGCGATCGTCGAAGGTCTCGCCCAGCGGATCACCGACGGTGACGTACCGCAGACCCTGACCGGCAAGCGGGTGGTGCAGCTCGACCTCGCCGGCCTGGTCGCCGGCACCCGGTACCGGGGCGACTTCGAGGAGCGGTTGAAGAAGGTCATCGACGAGATCCGGACCCACGGCGACGACCTGATCGTCTTCCTCGACGAGCTGCACACCCTGGTCGGTGCCGGCGGTGGGGGTGCCGAGGGATCGATGGACGCCAGCAACATGCTCAAGCCGGCGCTGGCCCGTGGACAGCTACGGGTGGTGGGGGCCACCACCTTGGACGAGTACCGGCGCAACATCGAAAAGGACGCCGCGCTGGCCCGACGGTTTCAACCGGTGCTGGTGCCCGAGCCGACCGTGGCCGACACCGTGGCGATCCTGCACGGCCTGCGGGACCGCTACGAAGCCCACCACCAGGTCCGGTTCGCCGACGACGCGTTGGTGTCGGCGGCCGAACTCGCCGACCGCTACATCAGCGACCGGTTCCTGCCGGACAAGGCGATCGACCTGATCGACCAGGCCGGCGCCCGGGTGCGGTTGCGGACCAGGACCCCGGCCGCCGACGTCCGCGAGCTGGAACGCGAGCTGGAGCAGCTGCACCGGGACAAGGCCCAGGCGGTCGCCGACGAGCAGTACGAACGTGCCTGCGCGCTACGTGACCAGCTGGCCGAGGCGCAGCGACGGATCGACGCCGCGCGCAGCCCCGACGGGGCACGGGTGCCGCAGGTCGGTGTCGAGGAGATCGCCGAGGTGGTGTCGCGGGCAACCGGGATTCCGGTCAATCAGCTCACCGAGGAGGAACGGGAACGGCTGCTGCGGCTGGAGGGGGAGCTGCACCAGCGGGTGGTGGGGCAGGACGACGCCGTCACCGCGGTCGCCGAAGCGGTCCGCCGCTCCCGCGCGGGGCTGGGCGACCCGGACCGGCCGGTCGGCAGCTTCTTGTTCCTCGGACCGACCGGGGTCGGCAAGACCGAGTTGGCCAGGGCGCTGGCGGCGGCCCTGTTCGGCGACGCCGACCGGATGATCCGCCTGGACATGAGTGAGTTCCAGGAACGGCACACGGTCAGCAGGCTGGTCGGCGCACCACCGGGTTACGTCGGGTACGACGAGGCCGGCCAGTTGACCGAGGCGGTCCGCCGTCGGCCGTACGCGGTGCTGCTGCTCGACGAGATCGAGAAGGCCCACCCGGACGTGTTCAACATCCTGCTGCAGCTGATCGACGACGGGCGGCTGACCGACAGTCAGGGCCGCACGGTGAACTTCCGCAACGTCGTACTGATCATGACGAGCAACCTCGGGTCGGAGCTGATCACCGGCGGCGGCCGCAGCGTCGGGTTCGGCGGCGTCGACGGCGACGGCCCCGACGACGACCTGCGGGCCCGCCTGCTGCGGCGGCTGCAGGAGGACTTCCGACCGGAGTTCCTCAACCGGATCGACGAGGTCATCATCTTCCGTCAGCTGGCCGCGCCGCAGCTGCGGCAGATCACCGACCTGCTGCTGGACGAGACGCGGCGGCGCCTGCACGCCCAGGACATCGCCGTGGAGGTCACCGACGCCGCCGCCGACTGGATCGCCCAGGCCGGGTACCAGCCGGAGTTCGGGGCACGCCCGATGCGCCGCACGATCCAGCGCGAGGTCGACAACCAGCTGTCCCGGATGCTCCTCGACGGTGCCCTGGCCGCCGGTCAGCGGGTCACGATCGACGCCGCCGACGACGGACTGCGCTTCGACGTCGGCGACAGCGCGCGGGCCCAGATGCAGCCGGCCCGGCCGTGAACCCGCAGGCGTCGACCGTGGCCCGAGGCCCCGACCGCCGAGCAGGTCACGGCTCGCCCGCAGCAGGCCGACTGGGACGAACCGGCGCGCGGCGTGGTGTGCCGAACCGAGTAGCCGGACCATGAGGAGGAGATGATGGCGGCACAGCGGCGTTCCCGGACCGCGACCGATGAGCTGTGGGACGACTTCCATTCCTGTGTGAACCTCAACTCCGAGCAGCTGCGGGACTGGCTGCTCACGGAGTCCTCCGGCGAGGAGGCATTCGGCACCGGCGACCTGTCGTTGCCCGAGCCCGGTCGCGCGGTGCTGGCCGTGCTGGGAAAACGCCGGGGCGACCTGACCGAGACGGACCGTCAGGTGATGGCCGACACGGTGGCGACCATCCGGGACCTGCTCGATCGGCGACCGCCGGCCGGGTCCGGCGATGACCGCTGGCGTCGGGCGTTGCTGGACCTCGGTCACGATCCGTTGCGTGCCGAGCGGCAGAGCTGACCCGGCCCGTCGCCGGTGGGACCCGGATGACGGGTCACCCACCGGCGACGGGCCGGGAGGTCGGTATCAGGGTCGGGTGATTCCCAGCGAGTAGCTGCCCGAGCCGCTGTACGCGTGCACCACGTACCGGTAGTAGCCCGACGATCCGTTGTAGGTCAGGGTCTCGTCCGGGCCGGGGCTGGTGCCACTGGCCACACTCACCCAGCTCGCGCCGCTCCACCGCTGCAGGTAGAGGTCGAAGTCCCGGCTGGTCGGCCCGTCCAGGCAGGCCCGGTGGGTGCCGGCACCGGCGGTGAAGTACGTGCCGCCCGGCTGGATCTGGGTGGCACCGGAGGACAACGTGCCCGAGTAGGTGTTCTGGTAGCCGCTGCAGGTGCCACCGCCGGGCGGCGGAGTGGTGGGCGGGGGAGTGCCGCCACCAGTGCCGGTACGCAGCGTCAGGCCGTACACCGACAGGATCTCGTTGACCGGCTGGAAGTAGGTGGTGCCGCCGATGCTGCAGTTGCCCGAGCCGCCCGAGGTGACACCCTGCGCCTGCTGACCGGACAGCCAGGAGCCGCCGGAGTCACCCGGTTCGGCGCAGGCGGTGGTCCGGGTCAGCCCGGACACGCTGCCCTGCGGGTAGTTGACCGTCGAGTTCTTGGCCTGGATGGTGCCGCACCGCCAGCCGGTGGTGGAGCCCGACCGGCAGACCGACGCGCCGACGGCCGCCTCGGCGGAGCCGGCCACGGTCACGTTGCCGCCGCTGTAGTTGTTCACCCAGGGCTGTGGGGTCCAGTTGGAGTTGGTCTGCACCCAGGCGTAGTCGTTGCCGGGGAACGACGAGCCCCGGAACGTGCCCTGGGAAACCTGGTTGTACCCCTGGGTCGCGGTGCCGACCGAACCGCAGTGGCCGGCGGTGACGAAGCCACCGGTGACCGAGAAACCGACCGAGCACCGGCCACCCATGTAGTAGGCGTCACCGCCGCGTACGTCGTACAACGTGGTCGGTGCCTCGTCGCTGCGTACCACCCGCACGGCGGCCGCGTCGGCCCCGCTGTCGGCGATGAACGTCCGGGCCCCGGCGGCGTCGCCGCGGGCCAGCACCACGACGGTGTTGGTCGCCACGTCGACGTACCAGCCGGCGACGGCATCGGCCGGGGCGTGCGTCGCACCGCGGTCCAGGGTGGCCTTCACCCGGTCCAGCTCCGCCTCGCCTCGAGCGACCACCTTGGCCTTCGCGCCGGCAGCGACGACCGCGGCGGCGTCGGCCGCGTCGGTGACCGCCACGGTCAGCGTCGCCCCGTCCGGTGACAACCAGGCACCGCCGAAGTCGGCCCCGAGCGTGGCCCGCAGCATCGCCTCCTTCTTGGCGGCACGGGCCTCGTCGGCGATCCGGGTCCGTGCCTGTTCGGCGGTCAGGCCGAGGTCACGCTGCATTGCCGCGAGCATCCCGGCGGACGCCGCGTCGGCGCCGGGCCGGGCCGCGGGGCCGTCGACGGGGGCCGCCGTGGCCGGCAGCGCGGCCAGGCCGGCCGCTGCCAGTGGCAGCACCGCGGCGGCGGCGGCTGCGATCAGTGGTCGTCTCATCTGCTCCCCTTGCCATCGTCGGGAGATGTCGTCACGGCCGTCCGGAGTCGACGCCGGCACCGTGCCGTCACCTGACACCCGGACCATCGACCTCAGTCGAAGGTCGGGTTCTCGTCAACGTAATGGCGATCTATGTCAGGGGGCAGATACCACCTGACTCATACCGTCACATCAGCGACTGCGAGCTGTGCTGACGTCCTAGGGTCGGCCGCCGTCGCTCGGCTGGCCGGTCAGCCCGGCGCGGCCGGGCTGCCGGCCAGCCCCTGCGCACCGAACCCGGGGTTGACGGCCAGCCACCCGAGGTACTGCGGATTGCGGGCGAGCGAGTCGGTGTAGGCCGACACCGCGTGCCCGAACACCCGGTCCGCCAGCGTCGCGGCCGGCGCGTCCGGATGCCACCCCAGCAACAGCCGCCAGCGCAGCGGCGCATCCGCCAACGGCCGGGTGACCAGGCCACTGATCGGCCGGAACGTCGCCTGGCACAGGGCGATCGCCTCGCCGGACTCGACCAGGTCGACACAGCCGCGGATGTCGGTCTCGTACATTTTGCGGGGGGTGAAGCCGGACCGGGCGCAGGCGGCGGCGAAGCAGTCACCGAAGCAGCCGTCGCCGGGTGCGGCGACCCACTGCTCGTCGGCGAGCATCCCCAGCTCGATCTCCCGGTGCTGCGCCATCGGGTGCGACTCCGGCAGCAGTACGAAGATCGCGTCGACCGCGACCGCGCGCCAGGCCAGGCCGAACTCCGACGACGGGGTCGCGTCGCCGCAGACCCCGGTGAGCGCGTAGTCGAGCCGCCCACCGAGGACCATCTGGGCGAGTTCGTCGACGTACCAGGACGCGTAGGTGCTGATCTGCGCCTGTGGCTGGTCGGCGGCGAGCCGATGCACCAGACCGCCGAGAATGGGGCTGTTCACCCCACCCAGCCGGAAGCGGCCCATCACACTGCCGGTGCCGGCCAGCCGGGCGGCTTCGTCCTGCAGCCCCTTCATCGCCGGCAGCAGCACCCGGGCGCGGGCCAGGACCAGTTCACCGAGCGCGGTGGGCCGGGCGCCCCGGCGGTCTCGCTCGAACAGCGGCCCGCCGAGGGTCCGTTCGATGCGTTGCAGTTGCGCGGTGAGCGCCGGCTGTGCCAGACCTAACATGGAGGCCGCCTTGGTCACGCTACCGGTCTCGGCGATGGCGCAGACCACCCGCAGGTGACGCAGCTCCAGGTTCATAACGTGACGGTAGGACCAAGACGGGATCGACGGGAAGACCTTCGATGTGGGAAACGTCCCACGACATCAATGTGAAACAGAACCCAACGGAGATCATCGATCAACCTGGGGTGTGGTCGGCGGCACCGTCGGTGACGGTTGCGGGATCGTCGGACGGCAGATCCTCCGGATAGGTGGTGCGGCCACTGGCCAGATCCCGGACCTTGTCCACCACGCCGATGGCCGGCGCCGTGACGCGGTTCCACGGTGGACGCGACGGCGCGTGCGGATGCGGGCGGGTGGGCGCGGCCTCCTCGGCGATCGCCGCCCGGTTGCCCAGCCGGATCAACTCCTCCGGCGTCGCGGCCGCCCGCAGTCGGGGCAGCAGGGTCGTCTCGACGAGGGCACGATGGCCTCGCCATCCGGCGGCCACCGTGTCGAGCGCCCGGTCCCGACCGGTGCCTGGCCCGCCCTCGTCGTCCGACGACGTCGACCCGCCGGGGTCGTCGGACGACGCGGCCCGCCAGGCGACCAACGCCGCCTGCAGGGTCTCGTCGGTGTCGAGTCCCGCTTGGGCCAGCCGCGCCCCGTCGTCGGGCACCGCCGCGCGTACCGCTGGGTACAGGTACTGCTCCTCGGCGGACAGATGCCGGGAGATCATCGCCACCAGCACGTCGGCGCCGCCGCGCCGCCGCGCCGGGTCGACCTCGTCGGCGAGCGCCGCGCAGAGCCGGTCGATCCGCGCGTGCTCCTCGACCAGCAGGGTCACCAGATCGGTGCCGCCGGGGTCGTGATGTGCGTCCTGCCCGCCCAGCGACGGGATCGGGGGGAGACCTACGGACACGCCTACCTCCTCCGGGCCGTACCGGGTGCCGGTGCATCCGGTGGCGCCCGCGGCGATACCCGGGCCTGCCGGCGGCCAAACACGCGACCACCACCGGCGGCGGCCAGACACGCGACCACCACCAGCCCTGGTCCGGCCCCCGCCACCGGCCACCGGGGCTGGGTCCAGGGCGGGCGGGCTGGTATGAAGAACCGCATGAGTGCACCGCCCGCGTCGCCGGCACCCGCCGAGGAGGTCGTGCGGATCTGCCGCGACCTGCTCCGGATCGACACCACCAACACCGGCGATCCGCTCACCTGCGCCGGTGAACGGGTCGCCGCCGAGTACGTCGCCGCCGAGCTCGCCGAGGTCGGCCTCGACAGCACCATCGTCGAGTCGGCACCGGGCCGGGCCAACGTCGTCGCCCGGATTCCCGGCACCGACCCCGCCCGGGGCGCGCTGCTGGTGCACGGCCATCTCGACGTCGTCCCGGCCGACGCCACCGAATGGTCGGTGCCGCCGTTCGCCGGCGAGGTGCGCGACGGCTACCTGTGGGGCCGTGGCGCGATCGACATGAAGGACTTCGACGCGATGATGCTCGCCGTCGTCCGGGACTGGCAGCGGACCGGGACCCGGCCGCCCCGTGACATCGTGCTGACCTTCACCGCCGACGAGGAGGCCGGCGGCCGGTACGGCGCACACCACCTCGTGCAGGAACGTCCCGACCTGTTCGACGGGTGCACCGAGGCGATCGGCGAGGTCGGCGGCTTCTCCTACACCGTCAGCGACGACCTGCGGTTGTACCTGATCGAGACGGCGGAGAAGGGCATCAACTGGCTCCGCCTGCACACCCGGGGACGTCCCGGGCACGGATCGATGGTGCACGACGACAACGCCGTCACCGCACTGTGCGAGGCGGTGGCCAGGGTCGGCCGCCACCAGTTCCCGATCGTCGTCACCCCGACCGTGCGGGACTTCCTGGCGGAGGTCTCCGACCTGCTCGGCATCGCGTTCGACCCCGACACCCCGGAGCTCACGATCGCCAAACTGGGACCGATCGCCAACATCATCGGTGCCACGATCCGCAACACCGCCAACCCGACCCGGCTGCAGGCCGGCTACAAGGAGAACGTCATCCCGGGCCGGGCCAGCGCCACCATCGACTGCCGGGTGCTGCCCGGCCAGGAGGCCCAGTTCCTCACCGAACTCCGGCAGATCGTCGGCCCGGACGTCGAGATCGAGCACGTCGAGCGGCAACCGGCGATCGAGACCAGTTTCGACGGGGCACTGGTCGACGCGATGGCGGCGGCGCTGCGCTGGGCCGATCCCGGTGCCCGGGTGGTGCCGTACATGCTCTCCGGCGGCACCGACGCCAAGGCGTTCCAGCAGCTCGGCATCCGCTGCTTCGGGTTCGCGCCGCTGCGGCTGCCGGCCGACCTGAATTTCTCCGCACTGTTCCATGGCATCGACGAGCGGGTGCCGATCGACGGGCTACAGTTCGGCGTGCACGTGCTCGACCGCTTCCTGCGGCAGAGCTGACCGACGGCCCGCACCGCCACCGGCCGGTGGGGCCAGATCACCCGTGAAGGGAACTTCATCCGCATGACCGACCAGCACACCGCACTCGACGCCGCGTTGGAGCAGGTGTTCCAGGCGGCCCGGGCACACCTGGACACGGTCAAGGCCGCACAGGGCCGCATCGACGACGACGCGGTCTGGCAGGCGTACGTGACCCTCAACAACGCCTCCTACGCCTACGACGAGCTGCTGCTGGACGCGTTCGGGGAGGTCACCCCCTGGGACGTCGAGTCGATCGACCCGCAGGAGGCCGACGAACGGTTCGGCGTCGGTGCCGGCGGTGTCGACGGCGGCGAGCCGGACGACCCGCATCCGCGGTTGGTCTCGGTGCGGCAGCGCCGTGACTACCGGGTGCCGTCGGTGGCGGCGCTGATCCGCATCGCCGAGGCGGCCCGTCGTCAGGGCGCCCCGCCCACCGAGGAGACCGAGCCGGTGACCGGGGTCGGTGAGGCGGTCCTGGAACTGCTGCAGGCCGGCGACGGCTCGCTCGGCGCGCTGGACATCCCCGAGCTGGACCCGCTCGACGGGGTGGTGACGGTGCACGAGGTGGGCACGCCGCTGGACCCGGAGGCGCTCGATGTCGACGACGTCGACGCCGCGTTCCGGTCGGCACCGGGCGACGAGATCGTCGGGCGCCTCGACGAGCACGCCTACCTGTCGGACGACGACGACGCCGTCACCGAGGCGGAGCCCATCGGACGGGGCTGAACCGTCGTCGCTGCCGCGACCCGGTCAGACGGAAAGGCCGGGTTGCGGCAGCGCGGCGACCTTGCGGCGCAGCACCACCTGACGGGTGCCGTCGCGGTACAGACGTACCCGGGCCAGTTCCCAACCGGAGAACTCGGCCTGGATCGCGAGCTGCGCGGCGGCGGTCACCCGGTCGACGTTCGGCGGTAACCGCAGCGGCGCGTATTCGTAGTCCATGGACCCATCCTGCCGGGCCGGCGGCGCACTGTCACCCGAGGTCTGCGGCTGCGGCGGTGCCGCCGGTCACCCGTCGCGCTCCGGGTAGCCGACCGGTGGCGCGGACACGTCGTCGAGGGCCCGGGCGATCTCCGCCGGCAGCGTCATCCGTTCGACCTGCAGCGCGCCCACGAGCTGGCCCGCGGTGCGCGCACCGAGGATCGGCGCGGTGACTCCCGGTCGGTCCCGCACCCAGGCCAGCGCCACCTCCAACGGTGCCACTCCCAGCCCGGCTGCGGCGGTGGCGACCGCCTCGACGATGCTCGAACACCGCGGCTCCAGATAACCCGCGACGAACCGTTCCAGATGCGTCGACGCGGCCCGGGAGTCGACCGGCCGGCCGTGCCGGTACTTGCCGGTGAGCACCCCGCGCCCCAGCGGTGACCAGGCCAGCAGACCCAGCCCGAGGGCGGTGCAGGCCGGTAGCACCTCGCGCTCCACGCCGCGCTGCAACAGCGAGTACTCCACCTGGACGGCGACCACCGGCGCCCGGCCGGGCACCGCTGTCTGCCAGGCGGTGGCCTGCGCCGTCTGCCAGCCGCTGAAGTTCGACACTCCGGCGTAGCGCACCCGACCGCTGGCGACGGCCAGGTCCAACGCCGCGAGGGTCTCCTCCAACGGGGTCTGCGGGTCGTAGCCGTGCACCTGCCACAGGTCGACGTAGTCGGTGCCGAGCCGGCGCAGCGAGGCGTCGAGGGTGCGCAGCAGGTGCCAGCGGGACGTGTCCCGTCGGCGTGGACCGCCAGGTCGCAGCCCGGCCTTGGTGGCGATGACCAGGTCCTCGCGAGGGACCATGCTGTCCAGCATCGCCCCGATCACCGCTTCGGCGTCGCCGTCGCCGTACACGTCGGCGGTGTCGACCAGGTTGCCGCCGGCGTCCAGGTAGTTCTTCAACTGCGCCGCCGCGTCGTCGGCGTCGGTGTCCCGGCCCCAGGTCATGGTGCCGAGCGCGAGCCGGGAAACCGCCAGCCCGCTGCGGCCGAGCGGTCGCTGCTGCATGGGTGAACCTTATGCAGAACCCGGCGGTACGGATATCCTCGCTCCTGTCAACCCCGGTAACCTGCCCGGACATCCGGTCTCCGGCGAGTCGTCCCGGCCGGTCGTCCAACGGCGGCGGACGATTGCGTACCCTGATGCGGCTTGCCACCCGGCTCCCGCCGGGTGGGCGCGTCGACGCCCCGTGCGCGGGGGATGGGGGATGACGGGAGTGCGACTCGGGCTCAGCCTCGGTTACCTCACCTCCACCGGTTCGCCGGTGGAGCACCTGGCCCTGACCCAGGAGGCCGATCGGCTCGGCTATGCGGTGGTCTGGGTGGCTGAATCGTACGGCTCCGACTCGCCGAGCGTACTGGCCTGGTTGGCCGGTCAGACCAGCCGGATCGACGTCGGTGCGGCGGTCATGCAGATCCCGGCGCGTACCCCGGCGGCGACCGCGATGACGGCCGCCACGATCGACACCCTCTCCGGCGGTCGGTTCCGACTCGGCCTGGGGGTGTCCGGACCGCAGGTCTCCGAGGGATGGCACGGCGTACGGTTCGGACAGCCGCTGGCGCGGACCCGGGAGTACGTCGAGATCGTCCGCCGCGCGGTCGCCCGCGAGCGCGTCGAGTACGCCGGTGAACACTATCCGTTGCCGCTGCCGGACGGTCCCGGCAAGGCCCTGCGACTCAACTTCCGTCCGCCACGGTCACGGATCCCGATCTACCTGGCCGCGGTCGGCCCGCGCAACCTGGAGCTGGCCGGCGAGATCGCCGACGGCTGGCTGGCGGTGTTCTACTCGCCGGAGGCGGCGGCCGACCAGTTGGCGGCGGTCACCGTCGGTCGGTCCCGCGTCGGAGCGGAGCTGGCCGGCTTCGACGTGGTGCCGACCGTACCTGTGGTGGTCGGCGACGACGTGTCCGCCTGCGCGGACCTGGTGCGCGGCTACGCCGCGCTCTACATCGGCGGGATGGGCAGCCGGTCGCGCAACTTCTACCACCAGCTGGCCACCCGGATGGGGTTCGGCGCGGCCGCCGACGTGGTCCAGGACCACTATCTGGCCGGCCGGGTCCGGGACGCCGCCGCCGCCGTTCCGCTGGAATTCATCGACCGTACGTCGCTGCTGGGTCCGCCGACGCGGATCGCCGAGCGGATCGGTGACTTCGCCGCGGCCGGGGTGACGACGCTGTCGGTGAGCCTGTTCGGCGACGACGTGGAGGAGAAGAAGGCGACCTTGCGGACGGTGGCGCAGGCACTCGACACCGCCGGGGTGGGCCAGTGAGTCACCGGCGGGCACGGAGCACGTCACGGGCCGCCGGAAGCCGAACGGGGGTGCGGCGGTGAGCTGGATCGAAGTCATCGTGCTCGGCGTGGTGCAGGGCCTGACCGAGTTCCTGCCGATCAGCTCGTCGGCGCACCTGCGGATCACCTCGGCGCTGTTCTTCGAGGCCGACGCCGGGGCGTCGTTCACCGCGGTCACCCAGCTCGGCACCGAGGCCGCGGTACTGCTGTACTTCGCCAAGGACATCTGGCGGATCTCCAAGACCTGGATCGTCGGCATCTGGGACTCGTCGGTGCGGGGCGACCCCGACTACCGGATGGGCTGGTACGTCATCGTCGGGTCGATCCCGATCGGGGTGATCGGCTTCCTGTTCAAGGACCAGATCCGCAGTGGTCTGCGCAATCTGTGGATCACCGCCACGGTGCTGATCGTGTTCGCCCTGATCCTGGCGTTCGCCGAGTACTGGGGACGGCAGACCCGTACCCTGCAGCGCCTGACAATGCGCGACGGCGTGGTGATGGGTTTCGCCCAGGCGATGGCGCTCATTCCCGGGGTGTCCCGCTCCGGTGGCACGTTGACCGCCGGCCTGTTTCTCAACCTGACCCGGGAGGCCGCCGCCCGGTTCTCCTTCCTGCTGGCCATCCCGGCGGTGGTGATGTCGGGTCTGTTCAGCCTCCCGGACGTGTTCGACCCGGAGGGTCGGGCGCCGACGGTCGCCCAGATGGTGGTGGCGACGGTGATCGCCTTCGCGGTCGGCTACGCGGCGATCGCCTGGCTGCTGCGCTACGTCGCGCATCACACCCTGTACGCCTTCGTGCTCTACCGGGTGGCCCTCGGTGCTCTGGTGATGGCGCTGCTGATGACGGGCACCATTTCGGCGACCTGACCGTCGCCGGTTGGTCGGGTGCCGGTGCGCTGGCCGCACCGGGCGGCGGCGTTCACCGTACGCTGGCCCGATGGCGACAGTGGTGCTTCTGCGACATGGCCGCACGACGGCCAACGCCGAGGGCGGGCTGGCCGGACGCCGGCCGGTCGAGCTCGACGACACGGGCCGGGCCCAGGCCCAGGCGGTCGGTGCCCGACTCGCCCAGGTGCCGTGGGCACAGGTGGTCAGCAGCCCGCTGGTGCGCTGCCGGCAGACGCTGGCGTTGGCGCTGCCCGCGGTGACGCCGGCTGTGGACGAGGGCCTTGTCGAATGCGGGTACGGCGAATGGGAAGGCCAGCCGTTGCGCTCGCTGGCCAAACAGCCGCTGTGGCGGGTGGTCCAGGAGCATCCGAGCGCCGCCGTGTTCCCCGGTGGCGAGGCGATGGCGGCGGTCGCGGCCCGGGCGGTGACGGCGGTCCGCCACTGGAACGCCGTCGTCGACGCCGAACAGGGGTCGGACGCGCTGTGGCTGGCGTGCACCCACGGCGACGTGATCAAGGCCATCGTCGCCGACGCGCTGGGTCTGCATCTCGACCTGTTCCAGCGGATCGTGGCGGACCCGGCGTCGCTGACGGTCATCCGCTACACCACGACCCGACCGTTCCTGCTGCGGCTCAACGACACCGGTGCCGACTTGACCGGCCTGGTCGTCGCCAAACGGGGCCGTGGCCGTCGTCGGGGTCGTCCGTCGGAGTCGGATGCTCCCGTCGGAGGTGGTGCCGGAGCCGGAGGTGGCGAGCCGTCGCGGTGAACGGTCGGTGGGGTGCCGGTCGGGCAATCGGGTCGGTGCGTTACCGGATCGACCCGAGAGCCCGATAGGGTCGACGGCATGACCCACCAGGTGCATGCCTTCGAGCCGCCGGAGCGGTTCGTCGCGGGGACCGTGGGGCCACCCGGGGAGCGGATGTTCTTCCTGCAGGCCCGGGGCGGCGGCCGCGTGGTCAGCGTGGCCCTGGAGAAGGTCCAGGTGTCGCTGCTGGCGGAGAAGCTGGAGGAGCTGCTGGCCGAGGCGCAGCGGCGGTTCGGCGTCGACGTACCGGAACTGCCCGGTGGCCAGTCGGACAACGACCCGCTGGAGACGCCGGTCGACGAGGAGTTCCGGGTCGGGACCCTCGGCCTGGCCTTCGACGTCGACACGTCGACCGTGGTGATCGAGGCCATTGCCGTCGGTGAGCCCGAGTCCGAGCCTGAGTCGGAGCCCGACTCGGCTGACGCCGACGCCGTCGCGGCGCTGCTCGCCGACGCCGAGGACGCCGATGCCGACGATGCCGACGATCCGGGCCTGGACCGCCTCCGGGTGCGACTGACCCCCGCCGCGACCCGTGGTTTCATCGACCGCGCCCGCCGCGTGGTGGCGGCCGGACGTCCTCCCTGCCCGCTCTGCGGCCAGCCGCTGGATCCGCGCGGCCATCTCTGCCCCCGGAACAACGGCTACCACCGCTGAACGTGATGGAGCCCGGTGGACAGCCGTCGGTCCGCGACGCCGCCGACGCACTGACCCTGTTGCGTACCGGGTCGATCGAGCTGGAGGGGCAGCTGGTCGACGCGTCGAACACCACGCTCCGGGCAGTGATCAGCGGCGACGGGCAGACGGCCCGGTGCGTCTACAAGCCGGTCCGAGGCGAGCGTCCACTGTGGGATTTCCCGGACGGTACGTTGGCCGCCCGTGAGGTGTCGGCGTACCTGGTGGCCCAGGCGTTGGACTGGCCACTGGTGCCACCGACGGTGCTGCGCGACGGCCCGTTCGGGCCGGGTGCCTGCCAGTTGTGGATCGACGAGCCCGCGTCGGCGGCACCGCTGATCGGTTTCGTTCCGGCCGATCAGGTCCCGGCGGACTGGTTGCCGATCGCCGCCGCCCGCGATCCGGCCGGTAACGCCTATGCCCTGGCACACGCCGACGATCCACGGCTGGCCCGGATGGCGGTGTTCGACGTGGTGGTCAACAACGCCGACCGCAAAGGCGGCCACGTCCTGACCGGCGACTCCGATCAGGTGTACGGGGTCGACCACGGACTGTGCTTCCACGTGGACGACAAGCTGCGTACCGTGCTGTGGGGGTGGGCCGGCCGGCGGCTGCCAGCGCAGGCACCACCGGCGTTGCGTCGGTTGCTGACGGCTCTGGACGGTCCGGTGGGTGCGGCGCTGGCCCCGTTGCTGACCGCGGCGGAGATCGCCGGGTTGCGGCGGCGGGTGGTACACCTGATGGAGTCCGGCCGGTTTCCCCCGCCGCCGGACGAGCGTAGCGCGATCCCGTGGCCGCCGATGTGATCTCCACAGCAGCGACCGGCCGCGCGGTGACCGATGGATAGGCTGACGGCATGGACTCCTGGACCGGCCACGAGGTGCCCCGGCTGCCGGGCACCGGCGCGCCGTTGGCGTTGTTCGATTCGGCGCGACAGGCGGTGGCCCCGACCCGCCCGGGACGACCGGCGACGATGTACGTCTGTGGGATCACCCCGTACGACGCCACGCATCTCGGTCACGCCGCTACCATGATCACCTTCGACCTGGTGCAGCGGATGTGGCGCGACGCCGACCATCAGGTGGAGTACGTCCAGAACGTCACCGACATCGACGATCCGCTGCTGGAGCGGGCGGCTCGAGACGGCGAGGACTGGGTGGTCCTGGCAATGCGGGAGACCGCGTTGTTCCGCGAGGACATGGAGGCGTTGCGGATCATCCCGCCGACGCACTACGTCGGCGCGGTCGAGTCGATTCCCGCCATCGCCGACCAGGTCCGGGTGCTGCTCGACCGGGGTGCGGGGTACCGGCTGGCCGATGGCAGCGGCGACATCTACTTCGATCTGGCGGCGGCGGACCGGTTCGGCTACGAGTCGAACCTGTCGCGGGAGCAGATGCTGGTCTTCGCCGCCGAGCGTGGCGGTGACCCGCAGCGGCCGGGCAAACGCGACCCGCTGGACCCGTTGCTGTGGCGGGGCGCGCGCGATGGTGAGCCGGCCTGGGAGGGCGGCCCGCTCGGGCCGGGGCGGCCCGGTTGGCACATCGAGTGCGCGGTGATCGCGCTGCGCCTGCTGGGTGACCGCATCGATGTCCAGGGTGGCGGCAACGACCTGGTCTTCCCGCATCACGAGTGTTCCGCCGCGCACGCCGAAGTGCTGACCGGTCAGGCACCGTTCGCGGCCCACTACGTCCATGCCGGGATGATCGGCCTCGACGGCGAGAAGATGTCCAAGTCGCGGGGGAACCTGGTGTTCGTCTCCCGGCTGCGCGGCGACCGGGTCGCCCCGATGGCGGTACGGCTGGCGCTGATGTCCGGTCACTACCGGGCCGACCGGCAGTGGACCGATGACGTACTCAAGGCGGGCCAGCAGCGGTGGCAGCGGTGGCGTGCGGCGGCGTGCGCGGCGGCGGGCCCGTCCGGTGCGGACCTGCTCGCCGCGGTACGCGGCCGCCTCGCCGACGACCTCGACACCCCGGGTGCGCTGGCGGTGGTCGACGAGTGGGCCGACGAGGCGCTGGCCGGTGTCGGCGCGGACGCCCAGGCACCGGTGTTGATGGCCGACATCTGCGACGCGTTGCTGGGCGTGCGGGTCCGCGACTGATCGGCGCCCGCGCGCACCGCCGGGACCGACGCGACGGTGGCGGCCCCGGCGGTGCGGCGGGTCAGCCCGCCCGGCAGGTCAACGCCGACGCCGACGGCGTCCCGGTGGCCGACCCGATCAGGCCGAAGCTTGTGCTCGCGCCGGCGCCGAGTGCGCCGTTGTAGGTGGCGTTGCGGGCGGTGACCGAGGATCCGCTGCTGGTGACGGCGGCGTTCCACGCCTGGGTCACCTGCTGGCCGGTCGGATTGGTCCAGCCCACCGTCCACCCGGTCAACCCGGCTGCGCCGGCGGTGACCCGTACCTCGGCCTGGAAGCCCCCCTGCCAGCTGGCGACGACCGCGAACGACGCCGTGCAGTCGCCCGGCGCGCCGGTGGTCGGCGCGGCCGTGGTGGGATTGGGTGCCGGCGTGGTCGGTGCCGGGGTGGTCGGCGCGGGTGCGCCGGTGGTCGGTGCCGGGGTCGCCCCGGTACCGCCGAAGTTCACGTCGCTGCAGAAATAGTAGGTCTGGTCGGCGTGGCTGGCCTTCCAGATCAGGTAGACGATGTGCCGACCGGTGCGCCCCGGTGCGCTGACCGGGATGTCGACCGAGACACCGTTGAGGTTGGGGTTGGTGGTCCGGGTACCGGCCCCGGGGGCCGCGCCGTTGGTGGTCCGGACCAGTTCCAGGTCACTCCAGCGCAGGCGTTGGGTGAGCGGGTCGAAGCCCTGCCGGGTGACGTAGACCAGGTGGTAGTCGGCACCGTGCAGGGCCTGATCGTGGTAGGTGACGGTGAAGTTGGTCCCGACGCTGGCCGCCCGCCAGTTGCCAGGTACGTCGAGTGAGGCGTAGCGGGTGCCACCGGTGTTGCCGGCGCTGCACAGCTGTCCGTCGGGGATGTGGGCCTGGTGCTGGCCGTTGACGCCGTCGATGTAGAGGCTGTTCCAGTTCCACATGGCGGTGGAGTCGGCCTGCCAGGCCTGCCAGCACATCGGGTCCTCGGTGGCCATCCGAGGGTTCTGGAAGTCGTTGGCCCAGCGCTCGTAGCAGCCGTAGTTGCGCGACGGCGGGTTGATCGACGAACCGTGGGCGGTGGCGACCTCGGCGAGGGCACCGCCCACCAGCAGGGCGGCGGCTGCCGCGACGGTGAGCGCCCGGCGGACGGGCGCCCAGGCGGTGACGGACGGGCTTGACATGTCTGCTCCCGGACAGGTGGACGGAAAGGTCGTGGGGGTCGCCAGGGACGGCACGCCGCCACCCGGGTCGGGGTCGGCGCTGGATGCCCGGAGATCCGGCGCTCGCCGTACGAGCCGCGGGGTGACCCCTGTGGGGAGATTCACATGTTTCGATCGTCCGTGTCAATAGTTTGGAAGCAAAACAAAGTAGGAGGTGAGAAGTCGCCGCTCAGCCGAGCACCAGGCCCGGATCCGGGTCCGGATCGGGTGCTGGTGCGGGCACCCGGTACTCCTCGGTCAGGGTGGTGACCGGACCGGGCCAGGTGGCCTGAGCGACCTCGATCGGTCGACGCTCGGCGTCGTAGGCGACATGGAGCAGGTGCAGCACAGGGGTGTCCGGTCGAATCCGTAGCGTCTGCGCCTCGTCGCGGCTGGGCTGGCGTGCGGTGAGCACGTCGCGCGCCCAGGTGTACCGCCGGCCGGTCACCTCCTCGGCCTCCTGATACAGCGGACGGCCGAACGGCTCGGCCCGGTCCAGGCTGGTGCCGGCCGCGTCGGCGACCCGGAACCAGGAGGCGCCGACCTCGACCGGGGAGTCGTCGGTGCGTACCACGTGGCGGCGTACCACCAGCTCGGTGCCGTCGGCGACACCGAAGGCGTCGGCGACCTCCGGCGGCGCGGGAGCCCGCCCGACCTCGGTCAACTGCTGGCGGTACCGGGCCGCGAGATCAGCGTGGTAGCCGCGCTGGCCGCCGTAGCGGCCCCGGGCGAGCCGGTTGAGCCGGCGTCGGGTGCCTCGGACGAAGGTGCCCGAGCCGGGCTTGGTGATCAACAGACCTTCGACGCGGAGCTGGTCCACGGTGCGCTGGACGGTCTGCTTCGCCACCCCGTACATCTCGGCGATGGCGGGTATCGCCGGCAGTCGTTCGCCGGGTGCCCAGTCGCCGCGCCGGATGCGTTCGCGCAACTGGTCGGCGATCTGGCGGTGCGGTACCTCGGCGGCGCCGGGGTTGACCTGTGGCATCGGCTGCTCCATTCGACAGAGGTCACCTAGCATCCTAGGACGACGTACAGGTTGTGTCCAGGCCACACCGGACGCAACCGACGGAGGCAACGCGCCACCGCCACCCCCGTCGAGCCCACCCTGGACCGCTACGTCCCACACAGCGCGCCCGATCCCGCGGCGTGTGCGCCGGACGCCCCCGGGTCAGCGCTTGCGCGCGATGATGGCGCCGTTGGCGCCCGGAGCATCGAAGGTCACGGTCCGGATCGACCCGAAGCCGGCATCGGCCAGCCAGTCGGCGTACTCGGTTTCCGAGTAGTTGCGTCCACCGACCGTCTCCACCAGCATGTTCATCCCCATCAGCGCTGCCTCTGGCGGCCCGGTGCGGTCCGGGTTGAGCAGCAGCTCGGAAATGACGATCACTCCGCCGGACGGCAGCGCCCGGTGGCAGCGGGCGAGCAGCGCCCGGTTGGTCGGCTCGTCCCAGTCGTGCAGGATCATGCTGAGCAGCATCACGTCGTGGCCACCCGGCAACGCGGTGTCGGTGAAGAAGTCACCGGCGATCGTGCCGATCCGGTCGCTCATGCCGGCCGCAGCCACCTTGTCGGCTGCGATCGGCACCACATGGGGCAGGTCGTAGACGCTCGCGTGCAGATCCTGGTAGCGACGGCACAGCTCGATCGGGTACGCCCCGGAGCCACCGCCGAGGTCGAGCAACCGGTCGTGGACGCCGAAGTCGTACGCTTCGCCGAGCGCCCGCGCCGTGAAGATCGACGTCGCGTACATCGCCTCCCAGAACAGCTCGAGCATCTGCGGGTCGACGTTGGAGAAGATCGACTCCTGGGTCTGCGGATCCCAGGTCAGCGGCCGGTCCGTGCGCAGCGCTTCGCCGATGCGGTGCCATGGCAGATAGGTGCGCTCGTCGCAGTAGCGCACCTGTCCACCGAAGTAGTACGGCCGCCCGACCACCAGGAACTCCTCAGCGACGGGGGCGTTGCGATATCCGTCACCACCGGGCTCCTTGACCAGTAGACCGAGGGAGGCGCAGGCGGCCAGAAGGGTGTCCGCGGGTCGTTCGGCGAGCCCGTACTCGTCGCACAGCTGCGTGACGGTGATACTCCGGCCGTCGGCCAGCCTGGTGAACAGGTCCAGCTCGACTGCGGCGGCGAGGGTCTTGAAGCTCCAGAAACCGGTCACCAGACGCATAAGAGGGAGGGGGGTTAGCATCCGGACATTTTCCGGCAATGGGCCGTCCGGCTGACCGAGGTGTCAGTTAGCCGATAGAACCGGCGTGGTCAGCCGGACGGCCACTCACCCGATCCTGCTGTCGGGCCGGCCGATCCGCCTCGCCGTCGGAGGTACTTCTCGAACTCCTGGGCTATCTCGTCACCGGTGAGCGGCTGGATCCCGGCGTCACCGACGCGTTCCTCGAGCTCACGCACGTATTCGCCCAGCTCGGCGTCCTGCTCGGCGGTGGTCCGCACGCGGGCCTCCCACTTCGCGGCCTCCTCCGCCATGTCGGCCATCGGCACGGGTAGGTCGAGCACTTCCTCGACCCGGTGCAGCAGCGCGAGAGTTGCCTTGGGGCAGGGCGGGTTGTTGGCGTAGTGCGGCACGTGCACCCAGAACGACACGGCGTCGACCTCGGCCCGGGTGCAGGCGTCCTGGAGTACGCCGACGATCCCGGTCGGCCCGTCGTAGCGGGTGGGAATCAGCGCCAGCCGCTGCGCGGCCTCCTTGTCCGAGGCGGTGCCGCTGATCGGCAGCGGGCGGGTGTACGGCACGTCGGCGAGCAGCGCACCCAGCAGCACCACCCGGTTGACCTCCAGGCTGTGGCACAACTCCAGCACCTGCTCACAGAAGGTGCGCCAGCGCATGCTCGGCTCGATGCCCCGGATCAGGACGACGTCACGGTCGGTGCCCTGCGGACTGGCGACCATGAACCGTGTGGTGGGCCACTGGATCTGGCGGGTCTCCCCACCGGACATCGCGATGGTCGGCCGGCTGACCTGGAAGTCGTAGAACTCCTCAGGGTCCAGCGCGGCGATCTCGCGGGCCTGCCACACCTGCTCGAGATGCTCGACGGCGGCGGTGGAGGCGTCGGCGGCGTCGTTCCATCCTTCGAAGGCGGCGATCGCCACCGGCGATCGCAGCACCGGTAGGCCGTCGAACTCGGTCACGATGCCTCCTCGACCCCGTGGCACCGGGGGGTGCCACCGGTGGTACGCACGGGCGGTCGACAGGTACTGGCGGAATCGTTGTCGAGCCTCACCCCGCCAGCCTACGTTGCGGCCGTCGGCTCGGCCCGGCGGCACGCGCCGGGCACCGCCGGTGGTGGGTGAATGATCCCTACACCGCCGTGGTGCGTATTGCGCGACTGGGGCAGCATGGTGCTGGACGGGGCCGCGGGTGTCGTCATCTGACCGTGGCGGGAGAAGGAGCCGACGATGGAGCAGCCCGACGGGCGTACCTGGAGTCGTACCCGGGTGGCGGCGCTGTGTGCCGCCCTCGTCGCGGCGGCGGCCTGCGCGGTTGCGCCCCTGCCGGACGGTCGGTCGGGGGAGGGGAACCAGCCGGCGGTGCCCGGTGGGGAACCGACTGGCGACGACGGTCTGCTGGAGGGTACGGACACGGTCGAGGAGTTCGAGCAGGACATCGCGGGTGCCGAGGCGCTCGCCGACCGGTACTGGCAGCAGCGGTTCGCCGGGTTCGGCGCCGCGTTCCGGCCGATCGGGCAGACCATCGCCTACTACCGCGACGGTGAGCTGTCCTGTGGCGAACAGTTGATTCCGCGCAACAACGCGGTCTACTGCCTCACCACCGCGTCGGAATTCATCGCCTACGACGCCAACTGGGCGTACTCGGTGTTCCAGGCGGTAGGCGACTCGTTCCTGTTCTATCTGATCGGTCACGAGTACGCCCACGGTATCCAGGTCAGGCTGGAGCTGGACTACTCGTTCAGCATCCAGCGGGAGCTCGCGGCGGACTGTCTGGCCGGGGCGTACCTGGGCGACTCGGTGCGCGACGGCACCCTGCAGCTCGACGACGGCGATCTGGACGAGTTTCAACGCGGGCTGGAGGCCGTCGCCGACGACCCGGACCAACCCTGGTTCGAGGAGGGCTCGCACGGCACCGCGGAGCAGCGGATCGCGGCCTTCTTCAAAGGTTACGACGGCTCACTCGCCGGTTGCGATCTGAGCTGACCTGGCGGGCACCGACCGGGTGTCCGGGCCGACCTGGCGGGCACCGACCGGGTGTCCGGGCCGACCTGGCAGGATCGGTGCGGGCGGCGAGTCGATCAGGAGGTCCCACCCTGAGTACCACCCGGACACCGGCGGCGGTGCTGTTCGACATGGACGGCACGCTGATCGACAGCGAGAAACTGTGGGACGTGGCGTTGGCCGAGTTGGCCGTGCACTACGGTGGCCGGCTGTCCGACGAGGCGCGACTGGCGATGGTCGGGTCGGACATGGCCACGACGATGCGGCTGTTGCACGACGACATCGGTCAGCCGGAGCGGGATCCGCAGGTCGGTGCCGCCTGGTTGACGCACCGGGTGGCCGCCCTGTTCGCCGCCGGGGTCCAGTGGCGGCCAGGTGCGGCCGACCTGCTGCGGGCGGTACGCGCTGCCGGCCTGCCCACCGCGTTGGTGACCTCCACCGAGCGTGCCCTGGTGGAGGTGGCGCTGCACACGTTGGGGCGGGCCAACTTCGACGTCGTCGTCTGTGGTGACGAGGTGACCGCGACCAAGCCCGATCCGGCACCGTACCTGTCCGCGGCGGCCGCGCTCGGCGTCCCGGCGAGGCGGTGTCTGGCGGTCGAGGATTCGCCGGCGGGTGTCGCCAGCGCCCGTGCCGCCGGCGCGGCGGTGCTCGTCGTGCCGGCGGACGTGTCGTTCGCGGTCGCCGCCGATGTCCGGGTCGTCGACAGTCTCGTCGGGATCACCGTGGCGGACCTGGCCGCGGTGTTCTCCGGTGCCTGGGCCGTGCCACGGGCCGAGGTGGGCTGACCCGCCGACGCCGGTGGGGACGACCGGTTCGCCGGTCGTCCCCACCGCCCCCGTTGGCGGGTCAGCCGCCTGACGAGCGGCGTCACTCGTAGGCGATGGCCTGCAGCACGTTGAGCCGTGACGCCCGCCAGGCCGGCCACCAGGCGGCGACCACCCCGGCCAGGGCGGCGGCCACCACGAATCCGGCCAGCTGCCCGTACGGGACGCTCACCACGGACAGTACGTCCTGGCTGCGCATGGCGTACGAGGCGGACAGGCCGAGCGCGACGCCCAGTCCGACGCCGAGCAGGCAGCCGAAGACCGCCATCAGTAGTGACTCGACGCGGACCATCCGACGGACCTGCCGCCGGCTCATCCCCACCGCGCGGAGCAGGCCCAGCTCGCGGGTCCGTTCGTAGATGCTCAGGACGAGCGTGTTGATGATTCCGATGAACGCCACCAGGACGGCCAGGGCCAGCAGGACGTAGAAGATGCTGAGCAGGATGTCGACCAACTGGTTCTGTTGCTGCACGAAACTCGACCGGTCCCCGACGGTCACCAGCGGGTAGTCGGCCATCAGCTCCTCGGTCTGGGTGACGATCCGTGCGACGTCGGCGTCCGGTGCGGTGGCCACGAATCCCTGGTATGCCAGCGGCCCGGCGAAGTACTGCACCTGCGACTGCGGCAGGATCAGGCCGGCGGTCAGGGCGGTGCGGTAGATCCCGACGATCTCATAGGAGCGTTCGCCGCCGCGCGGCATGTCGACGACCACCTCGTCGCCGAGTGCCCAACCGTTGGTCTGCGCGGTGTTGGTGTCCACCACCGCCTCGTCGTCGGCGGCGTCGAGGCGACCCTGCTCGATCTCGAAGGCGAACATCGAACCGGCCTGGGACAGGTCGGTGGCGGAGATGATCTGGTTCGGCCGCCCGTCGGCGGTGAGCAGCACGAAGTGGTAGGCCAGGGTGCCGGTCACCCCGTCGAGCGCGGCGACCTCGTCGAGCCGTTGCGGATCGAAACCTTCCCGTCCGGTTGGCAGCTGTTGACCGTTGGTCAGGATGATGATCTCGGCGCCGAGCCCGTTCTCGACCAGGTCCGTGGTGGTGGCCTTCAGCGACGCGCCGATCACGGCGATCGTGCTGACCAGGGTCACACCGATCATGAGCGCGGCGGCGGTGACCGCGGTGCGGCGCGGGTTGCGCAACGTGTTGCGCCGCCCGAGACCGCTGGCCGTACCCCAGCTGACCAGACGCCCGACGGTGCCAGCGATCGGTCGGGTCAGGGCGGGGGACAGCAGTGCCACACCGATCATCGACAGTAGGACGCCGCCGCCGAGGGCGATGACGGTCACTCCGGGTACGCCGGCGAGTCCGAGGGCGAGTCCGACGGCGCCGACGGCGGTGACGACCGCGCCGGTGACGGTGAGCCCGGTCAACGACCGGTCCGGGCGTACCACGTCGCGCATCGCCGCGATCGGCGGCACCGACGAGGCGCGGACCGCCGGCACCAACGCCGCGACCACGGTCATCAGGACGCCGACCAGGTACGAGGCGAGTACCGCCGTCGGCGAGACGATCAGGCCGCCGGCGGGCAGTGACAGGGCGCTGACCGCCACGTACTGCAGCCCGGCGGCGACACCGACGCCGGCGGCGAGCCCGAGGGTGGACGCGATCAGCCCGACGACCAGCGCCTCGATCAGCACCGTGGAGGTCACCTGGGTCCAGCTGGCGCCGAGGGCCCGCAGCAGAGCCAGCTCACGGGACCGCTGGGCGACCAGGATGTTGAACGTGTTGAAGATCAGGAACATACCGACCAGCAGGGCGATCAGCGCGAACCCGAGGAAGAACCAGTTCACGAAGGTCAGCAGCTGGGTGAACTGGGAGGCCTGCTCGTCGGCGACTTCCGCGCCGGTCACCGCTTCGAATCCGGCCGGCACCTCTGCTGCGACCAGGCGTTTGAGCTCGTCGTCGGCGATGCCGTCGTCGGCGGTCAGCTGCGCGGCACCGAACACCCCGGTCTCGCCGTAGAACAGCTGCTGGGCGTGCGCCACGGTGAAGGCGACCAGGGTCTCCCCGCCGAGGGTGGCCCGTCCGCCGCTGTACTCCAGCAGACCGACCACCTCGTACTCGCTGGTCTCGTAGGTGCTGGAGACGTAGACACGCAGCCGGTCGCCGACGGTGACGCCGGCCTGGTCGGCGGTCAGCCTGGTGAGCGCGACCTCGTCGTCGGCGGCCGGGGCCCGCCCCTGGGCGACCTGCAGCAGCGCGTCGTCGTCGCCGGTGTCGGCCAGCCCGATGCCCAGCTGCGGGGCCTGGCTCGGCACCGCCTTGTCGTCAGCGGCCCGGAACGGGATCACCCCGGTGGCGCTGGCGTCGCCGGTGACCGAGGCCACGCCGGGCACGGCGGCGAGACGGTCGAGGTCCGCCTCGGTCAGTAGCGGTGGTTGCGCCTGCTGACTGGCCGGGTCGGCGGCCTGTACCTGGACGGCGACGTCGGCGTTGACCGTCTGGAACAGCCGCTCGAAGCGGTCACTGAGGCTGTCGGTGAGGACGGTGGCGCTCGACACGAACAGCACTCCGAGGATGATCGCCACCCCGGACAGCACCAGTCGCAGCTTGCGCGAGAGCAGACTCTTCAGCGTGGCGCGCAGCATCAGACGTGCTCCTGCCCGGCGGGCACGGTGACGTCGAGGTTCTTCAGCCGGTCGAGGACCGCCTCGGCGGTCGGCGCGGTCAGCTCGGAGACGATCCGGCCGTCGGCGAGGAAGACGACACGGTCGGCGTAGGAGGCGGCGACGGGGTCGTGGGTGACCATCACGATGGTCTGGCCGTGATCGCGTACCGAGTTGCGCAGGAAACCCAGGACGTCGGCGCCGGCGCGGGAGTCGAGGTTGCCGGTGGGCTCGTCGGCGAAGACGACGTCGGGTCGGGCGACCAGCGCGCGGGCGCAGGCGACGCGTTGCTGTTGTCCGCCGGACAGCTGGGTGGGCCGGTGGTGCAGGCGGTCACGCAGGCCGACGGTGTCGATCACCGTGTCGTACCAGGCGGGGTCGGGTTTGCGCCCGGCGATGGACAGGGGGAGCAGGATGTTCTCCTGCGCGGTCAGGGTGGGCAGCAGGTTGAACTGCTGGAAGATGAAGCCGACCTTGTCGCGGCGCAGGCGGGTGAGGCCGTTGTCGTTCAGGCCGGTGACCGTGGTGTCGCCGATGGTGATGGTGCCGCGGGTGACGGAATCGAGTCCGGCGAGGCAGTGCATGAGGGTGGACTTGCCGGAGCCGGAGGGGCCCATGATCGCGGTGAAGTGGCCGGCCTCGAGGTCGATGCTGACCCCGTGCAGGGCGATGACCTGTGCCTCGCCCGTGCCGTACACCTTCCACACGTCCGTCGCCCGGGCCGCGGGACCCGTCGCTGTCGTCATGTCGATCATCACTCCTACCGTTGCGGACTGTCATCTCACGGTAGGCGCGGGCCGGGCCGGTTCCCTCGTGCCGGGGAAGGGTTCACCGCTCGGTCACGGCGCGACCGGCCCTCCCACCTGAGAAGGAGCTGAGCTCCGCCGACGTCCGCCCGGCGGCCGACGGCGACCCCTGCGGTCGTCGTCGCGCGGCCTCCGCCCTCTGCGTCGCGGCTCAGAGTCCGGGCCGGACCAGCCCGGACTCGTACGCCAGCACGACGGCCTGCACCCGGTCGCGGAGCCCGAGTTTGGTCAGCACATGCCCGACGTGGGTCTTGATCGTGGTCTCACTGACCGACAGCGCGGCGGCGATCTCGGCGTTGGACAGCCCCTTGGCCATCTGGACGAGCACCTCCCGTTCCCGTTCGGTCAGCACGTCGACGGTCTTCGGCGGTGCCGCGTCCGGGTCGGGCAGGGCGAGCGCGAACTTGTCCAGCAGCCGGCGGAGGATCCGGGGGGCGACGACGGCTTCGCCGACGGCCACCGTACGGATCGCGGCCACCAGGTCCTCGGCGGGCACGTCCTTGGCGAGGAACCCGCTGGCGCCGGCCCGCAGCGCACCGACCACGTACTCGTCGAGGTCGAACGTGGTCAGGATGAGCACCCGGACCGGCAGCCGGGCGTCGACGATCGCCCGGGTGGCGGCCACCCCGTCCATCCGGGGCATCCGGATGTCCATCAGCACCACGTCGGGCAGCAACCGCCGGGCCAGGTCCACGGCTTCCGCGCCGTCCCCGGCCTCACCCACGATGTCGAGGTCGTCCTCCGCGCCGAGCACCATCCGGAACCCGGTACGCAGCAGCGGCTGGTCGTCGGCGAGCAGGATTCGGACCGGACGGGCGGCGGACTGCGCGACGGATGCGGGCTCGCTCACGGTGCTCCTTCTCGATTCGCCGCGCCCAACTGCTCCATCGGCAGCTTGGCGTAGATGCGGAAGCCGCCGCCGGGTCGGGGACCGGTCCGCAGCGTGCCACCGTACAGGGCAACCCGCTCGCGCATACCGACCAGACCGTGTCCCAGCCGGGTCCGGTCCGGTGCGGGGCCCCGACCGGTGTCGAACACCTCGACGATCAGCCAGTAGATGCCGAAGCTGAGCCGCACCTCGGCGGTCGCCGGGGTTCCGGCGTGTTTCAGGGCGTTGGTGAGCGCCTCCTGCACGATCCGGTAGAGCGTCAACGTCACACCTGGATCGAGGTCGCCGGGTACCCCGTCGACCCGCAACGTCACCGGCAGGCCCGCCTCGCGTACCTGTTCGACCAGCGACTGGATGCCACTGAGCCCCGGCTGGGGTGCCAGCTCGGCACCGGCCGGTTCGGCGTCGGTACGCAGGACGTCGAGCAGTCTGCGCATCTCCCGCAGAGTGCTGCGGCTGGTCTCGGCGATCGTGCCGAGCGCCTCGTCGGCGGCGTCAGGATCGCGGTGCAGCACCCGTCGCGCCCCGGTGGCGAGCACCCCCATCACACTGACGTGGTGCGCCACCACGTCGTGCAGTTCGCGGGCGATGCGCCGCCGCTCGTCGGCGACGGCCTGCTCGGCGGCGACTCGCTGGTTGGCCTCGGCGACCCTGGCGCGTTCGGTCAGCGCCAGCGTCGAGGCGCGCCGGGCATGCACCGCACGCCCGATGAAGAAGCTGACCAGCGCGGTGAGCCCGTTGATGAACATCAGGTACGGCCAGGACAGATTGGGTGTCTCCGCGTCCGGTGGCAGCAGGGCGTTGGCCGTCACGACCGGCAGCCACAGTATGGTCGTGGCGATCACGGCACCGCGCAGCGGCAGCCAGCACGCCGCCGTGTAGGTCATGATCATCAGCCCGAGCCCGATGCTGGCGGGCTGGTGGTCGGTGGCCAATGGAATCGCCAGGGTCGCGGCGCTGACCACGATCGCCGGCCAGACGAGCACCCGGCGGGCCGCGATCGGCACCGCGGCCAGCATGCCCCAGCCGACGATCGCCGGCCAGCCGAGGCCGGCGTCGATCTCCGGTGGACCGATCGCGGTGAGCGCCAGGTCGACCAGGACCACCGCCGCCGCCAGCAGCCCGTCGCGGGTCAGCAGCCCGGCGACGGGTTCGGCCGGACCCGCCGCCCGCGCGCGGTGCCACCAGCGGTACGCCGCCGTGCGGACGACGGGTGTACCGGACGTGGCGGGTGGCATGTCGCGACGGTAGCCGGTGACATCGGAGCGGTCCGCCCGCCACGGCGCGAACCTCACCTCCTCCTTCAGGAGGAGACGGCCCCTGTCAGGAGGAGACGACCCCTGTCAGGAGGAGACGACCCTGTCAGGAGGAGACGGCCTCCGGTCCGGAGGGCGGCCCGCTCGGCACACCCGGGTCGGGGTACGGCGGCGGGGTACCGCCGTACGACGGGCAGTACGCCTGGTAGCTGCACCAGTCGCAGAGCCGGCTGGGTTTGGGTCGGAAGTCACCGCTGCGGGTCGCCTGCAGGATCGCCCGCCACAGCGCCACGACCGTGCGTTCGAACCGCAGCAGTTCCTCGGCGTCCGGCGTGTAGTCGCAGATTTCGGCGTCGCGCAGGTACACCAGCCGCAGCACCCGGGGGACCACCCCCCGGGTGCGCCACAGCACCAGCGCGTAGAACTTCAACTGGAACAGCGCCCGGGACTCGAACGCCTCGCGAGGCGCGCCGCCGGTCTTGTAGTCGACCACCCGCAGGTCGCCGCTGGGCGAGACGTCGAGCCGGTCGATGTAGCCCCGGATCAGCAACTCGTCGTCGACCACGGCGTTGACCAGGGTCTCCCGCTCGGCCGGCTCCAGCCGGCGGGGATCCTCGACGGTGAAGTACCCGTCCAGCAGTCGCCGGGCGGCGGCGAGGAACGTCTCCTGCTGGCGGTCGACGGCGTGGTTTCCGTCGCCGGGTGTGTCCGTGTCGTCGCTGGTCGCGCCGGTCGTGGTCGGGTCGGCGAGGACACCGGCCAGCGCCGGATCCTCGGCGAGCAGCCGTTGCCACTGCGGTGCCACCAGATCGGCGGCGGCCTGCGGGGTCCGGTCCGGCGCGGGCAGGTCGAACAGCCGCTCCAGCACCGCGTGCACCAGCGTGCCGCGGGCCTGGTCGGCGGTGGGCCGTTCGGGCAGCCGGTCGATGCTGCGGAAGCGGTACAGCAGCGGACAGGTCTTGAAGTCGGCGGCCCGCGACGGCGAGAGGGTGGCGTGCCGGGGATGTTCGACCTCGGGTGCACCGTCCGCGCCGATCGTCGTGCGCCGTACCGTTTCCGCTGTCATGGCAGGCAGGGTATGGCACGGGTGTGACGCCCCGGCCCGCGCCCGGCGGGTGGCGTGGGTGGTGGCGTCGACCGACCAGACGGCAAACCGTGCGCGGCGGGCGACCGGGCGTTCCGTAGCATCGTGCTGATGGAGGACACCGCGCAGCGTCCTGACCGCCGTCCTGACCGGCGGCCGGGGCTCAGCCTCGGCCGGGTACTGGGGTTTCCGGTCTACCTCAACGCGTCGGTGCTGCTGCTCGCGGTCCTGGTCACCGTCGTGTACGGCGAGTTCGTCCGCACCCAGCTCGACGTGCCGCCGCCGGTGCGGTACGCCGTGGGTCTGGGTTTCGTGGTCTGCCTGCTCGGCTCGGTGCTGCTGCACGAGTTGGGGCACGCGTTGACGGCGCGTCGGTACGGCATCGGGGTGCGCGGCATCACCCTGGAGATGCTCGGCGGGTACACCGAGATGGACCGGGACGCGCCGACACCGAGGGTGGACCTGCTGGTGTCGCTGGCCGGTCCGGCGGTGTCGTTGCTGCTGGGCCTGGTGGCGGTGGTGGTCACCGTACTGCTGCCCGACCGTACCCTGATCGACCAGCTGGCGTTCCAGCTGGCGGTGGCGAACCTGCTGGTGGCCGCGTTCAACGCGCTGCCCGGGCTGCCTCTCGACGGCGGCCGGGCGCTGCGGGCGGCGGTCTGGGCGATGACCCGGGACCGGCACGTCGGCACCGAAGCGGCCGGCTGGGTGGGCCGGCTGGTGGCGGCGGTGACCGCCCTGGTGGTGGTGATGTTGACCGTGACGGGCCTGCTGTCGCCATTCGGACTGATCTTCATGCTGCTGGTGTCGTTCACCCTCTGGCAGGGTGCCGGGCAGTCGATCCGGGTGGCCCGGATCGGCCGCCGGTTCCCGCTGGTCGACCTGGCGGCGTTGGCCCGTCCGATCTTCGCGGTGCCCAGCGGGACCTCGCTGGCCGAGGCCGAGCGTCGTGGCGCCGAGGCGTCCGGGTCGGGCCCGGCCGGCGTGGCGGATCGCGGCATGCCGGCGGTGGGGGTGGTGGACGCGGCCGGCCGGCTCGTGGCGTTGGTCGACCGGACGGCGGCGGCCGCGGTGCCCGAGCCGCGCCGACCGTGGGTGGCGGTCGACACGGTGGCCCGCGGCGTCGACGGGTTGCCCCGGATCCCCGTCGGTCTCGACGGTGAGCAGGTGGTCCGTACCGTTCAGGAACGTCCGGGCGCGCAGTATCTGGTGACCCGGGACGATGAGGTGATCGGCGTCCTGCAGGTCGCCGATCTCGCCCAGTTGTTGGAGCCGAGCCGAAAGATGAATCCGTGACCCCTCCGCCGACCGCCGTGGCAACCGGCGCTGTCTCCACCACTCCGGTCTCCGCCCGGCGTGGCCCGTTCCAACCCGGTGACCGGGTGCAGCTGACCGACCCGAAGGGCCGGATGCACACGATCACCCTGAGTCCGGGCCGGTCCTTCCACACCCATCGGGGCATCGTGGCGCACGACGACCTGATCGGTCTGCCGGACGGCAGTGTGGTGACGTCGGCGGGCGGCACCGCCTACCTGGCTCTGCGGCCGTTGCTGGCCGACTACGTGCTGGGGATGCCGCGCGGGGCGCAGGTGATCTACCCGAAGGACGCCGCGCAGATCGTGGCGATGGGTGACGTGTTCCCGGGCGCGCGGGTGCTGGAGGCCGGCGCCGGGTCCGGCGCGTTGTCCTGTTCGTTGCTGCGGGCCGTCGGCGTCGACGGCGAGGTGCACTCGTACGAGATGCGACCGGACTTCGCCGACATCGCCCGGGCCAACGTCGAGGGGTTCTTCGGCGGCCCGCATCCGGCGTGGCGGTTGCACGTCGGGGACGTGGCGACCTGCCGGGAGGTCGGCTTCGACCGGATCATCCTGGACATGCTCAGTCCCTGGGAGCTCGTGGACCTGGTGTCCGCCGCACTGGTGCCCGGCGGGGTGTTCATCGGTTACGTCGCGACGACACCGCAGGTCAGTGAGCTGGTCGAGGCGTTGCGTGAGGTGGGCGGGTTCACCGAACCCCGGGCCTGGGAGTCGCTGGTGCGCGACTGGCACGTCGACGGGCTCGCGGTACGCCCGGACCACCGGATGATCGGGCACACCGCGTTCCTGGTGTCGGCCCGGCGGCTGGCCCCCGGGGTGACCGCGCCACCGCGGCGGCGCAAGCCGAGCAAGGGCGCCGAGGCGTACGCGCTGCGCCGGCAGGACCGCCCGGCGGCCCCACGGCCGGCGGTGACCGGGACCGACGTGGTCGGGGAGCCGACCGGGGCGGAGCCGGAGTGAGTCGACCGTCGTTCGGCGGCGGTGAGCTGCCGGCCGTGTTCCCGGACTGGTCGCCGTACCTCGACCTGGACGCGGCCGCCCGCGCCTACCTGCGCGATCCGGACGTCGCCCTCGATGCGTTGGGCGGGGTCCTGGCCGGGGCCGAGGTGCTGACGTTCACCTTGGAACGGTTCGTCAACGAGGTCAACGGCGTCTGGCAGGAGGTGGCCGTCTGCGACGGCACCCGCGTCGTCCTCTGGCACGGTGAGGACGTCCCGCCGGGTGACGGCCCGGCCGGCGCGATGACGTCGTCGTTGCGGGTGGTGCCGCTGTCCACGGTCACCGAGGTGGGGTGCCGGCGGCGGTTGACCCGTACGCCGACCGGGCAGGTGCGGGTGGACAGCGTCGACGTCTACCTGTTGCTGAGCTCACAGGACGAGTCTTCGACGGAGGAGCAGATCGGCCCCCGGCACGACGCGCTGCGGTTCGGCAAGACACTCGACGACGGCGGTTCCGGGCAGATCGCGAGGTTGGAGGAGTTCGCCCGGGTCGTCGCGTCTGTCATTGGTCGTCCTTTGCTGTGATCCCTGGCCGGGTCCGGACCCGGCCAGGATTGCCGTCAGCCGTCAGCCGTCAGCCGTCAGCCGCCGGACCGGCGACCTCGACCTGGTCGTCGGCCCGCACCACGTGGATGCACTCACCGGGGCAGTCCTTGGCCGCGTCGATGACGTCCAGCCGCAGGTGCGCCGGTACGGCGACCCGGGCGCCCTCGGCGACCTGCAGCTGCCCCTCGCCGTCCTTGACGTAGGCGAGCCCGTCGATGTCGAACTCGAACACGTCCCGGGCGTACTGCACGCAGAGCCCGTCGCCGGTGCAGAGGTCCTGGTCGACCCAGACCTGCAGGTGTGCGTCGGTCGGTGCCCCCGGTGCGTCGGTGGCCCGGATCTCGGCCGGGGTCGTCACGAGTGCCCTCCCTGGATGCTGACCATGGTCGCGCTCGACGGTACCCGACACGCCGGGTCGGCGGCACGCCAGAGCCCGTCCGGACCCCTGGAGACGTGAACAAAGCGATCAACGTTGTGGGACGACTGTGTTGCGTGGGTTCGAAACGTCCGGCAAACAGCTAGTGTTAGGGCAGTACGTTTTAGCCCCCGGGGAGGTGGGACGTGGCACGCAGCGACGACGCGGACTCGCGCGCCGCACGGTGGGAGAAGGAGGCCCACGATCTCTCCACCCAGGTCGCGTTTCTTCAAGAGGAACTCGCTCTGGTGCGGCGCAAGTTGACCGAAAGCCCCCGACACGTCCGGCAGCTCGAGGAACGGCTGGCGGCAGCGCAGGCGCAGCTGGCCCGACTGACCGAGAACAACGAACGGCTCGTGGCCACCCTCAAGGAGGCCCGGGCCCAGATCGTCACGCTCAAGGAGGAGATCGACCGGCTGGCGCAACCGCCCAGCGGGTACGGCGTCTTCCTGGCCCGGCATGCCGACGGCACGGTGGACGTGTTCACCGGTGGCCGGAAGCTGCGGGTGGCGCTCTCTCCGTCGTTGGACGCCGATGAGCTCCAGCGCGGACAGGAGGTCCTGCTCAACGACGCGCTCAACGTGGTCGACGCGTTCGGCTACGAGCGGGTCGGCGAGGTGGTGATGCTCAAGGAGCTTCTCGACAACCCGACCGGTGAGGCGAGTGACCGTGCGCTGGTCATCTCGCACGCCGACGAGGAGCGGGTGGTCCATCTGGCGGAGACGCTGGTGGGCGCCGCGTTGCGGGCCGGTGACTCGTTGATGATCGAGCCCCGGTCGGCGTACGCGTACGAGCGCATCCCGAAGAGCGAGGTCGAGGAGCTGGTGCTGGAGGAGGTGCCGGACGTCGACTACACCGACATCGGTGGCCTGCACTCCCAGATCGAGCAGATCCGCGACGCGGTGGAGTTGCCGTTCCTGCACGCGGAGCTGTTCCGTGAGCACCAGTTGCGGCCGCCGAAGGGCATCCTGCTCTACGGCCCGCCGGGTTGCGGCAAGACGCTGATCGCCAAGGCGGTGGCCAACTCGCTGGCGAAGAAGATCGCCGAACGACGTGGTGAGGAGAAGCACACCAGCTTCTTCCTCAACATCAAGGGCCCGGAGCTGCTCAACAAGTACGTCGGCGAGACTGAGCGGCACATCCGGTTGATCTTCCAGCGGGCCCGGGAGAAGGCCGGCGAGGGCACTCCGGTGATCGTGTTCTTCGACGAGATGGACTCGGTCTTCCGGACCCGGGGCTCCGGGGTCTCCTCGGACGTGGAGAACACCATCGTCCCGCAGCTGCTCAGCGAGATCGACGGGGTCGAGGGCCTGGAGAACGTGATCGTGATCGGTGCCTCCAACCGGGAGGACATGATCGATCCGGCGATCCTGCGGCCCGGCCGACTCGATGTCAAGATCAAGATCGAGCGTCCGGACGCCGAGGCGGCCAAGGACATCTTCTCCAAGTACATCCTCACCGGGTTGCCGCTGCACGCCGACGACCTGGCCGAGCATGGCAACGATCCGCAGGCCACCGTGTCGGCGATGATCGACGCCGTGGTCCTGCGGATGTACTCGGAGACCGACGAGAACCGGTTCCTGGAGGTCACCTACGCCAACGGCGACAAGGAGGTCCTGTACTTCAAGGACTTCAACTCCGGCGCGATGATCCAGAACATCGTCGACCGGGGCAAGAAGATGGCGATCAAGGAGTTCCTCACCTCCGGGCGGAAGGGTCTGCGGCTGCAGCACCTGCTCGACGCCTGCGTCGACGAGTTCCGGGAGAACGAAGACCTGCCGAACACCACCAACCCGGACGACTGGGCACGGATCTCCGGCAAGAAGGGGGAGCGGATCGTCTACATCCGTACCCTCGTCTCCGGCGGCAAGGGGACCGAGGCCGGCCGGTCGATCGAGACGGCCAGCAACACGGGCCAGTACCTCTGACGCGCGACGGCGGTGGCCCGCACCCGGACCTGGGGTGCGGGCCACCGCCGTCGCGACGGCTCCTGTCGGTACCGCCCCGGTGCCGGATGTCCTGATGCGCTGTCCGAGGAGCCGACAGGCACGCCGCGTCCGGATCCGCCCACGCGCGGACTACGCTCGACCTGACCGGCACCGAGGGAAGCGATGAGGTAACGGCATGAGTGTGCGGCGGATCATGGGCACCGAGGTGGAGTACGGCATCTCCGTACCCGGCCAGCCCGGAGCCAACCCGATGGTGACCTCCTCGCAGGTGGTCAACGCCTACGGTGCCCGTCCCGAGTTGAACCGGGGCGGCCGTGCCCGGTGGGACTACGAGGAGGAGTCGCCGCTGCGTGACGCCCGCGGCTTCACCTACTCGGGTGCGGCGTACGACCCGGCCGAGGCGCTCGCCGACGAGGACCTGGGCCTGGCCAACGTGATCCTCACCAACGGCGCCCGGCTCTATGTCGACCACGCCCACCCGGAGTACTCCACCCCCGAGGTGACCAACCCGCGTGACCTGGTCCGGTGGGACAAGGCGGGGGAGCGGGTGATGGCGGAGGCGGCCCGCCGCGCGGCGACCATCCCCGGCGCCCACCCGATCCAGTTGTACAAGAACAACACCGACAACAAGGGTGCCAGCTACGGGGCGCACGAGAACTACCTGATGCGGCGGCAGACGCCGTTCGCCGACATCGTCGCGTATCTGACACCGTTCTTCGTCACCCGGCAGATCGTCTGCGGCGCGGGCCGGGTCGGCATCGGCCAGGACGGCGGGCACGCCGGGTTCCAGATCTCCCAGCGGGCCGACTTCTTCGAGGTCGAGGTCGGCCTGGAGACCACGCTGAAGCGGCCGATCATCAACACCCGCGACGAGCCGCACGCCGACGCGGACAAGTACCGCCGGCTGCACGTGATCATCGGTGACGCGAACCTGTCGGAGATCTCCACGTACCTCAAGGTCGGCACCACGTCGCTGATCCTGACCATGATCGAGGAGAAGGCGCTCGGCGCCGATCTCGGTATCGCCGATCCGGTCGCCGAGCTCAAGGCGGTCAGTCACGACCCGTCGCTGTCGCACCTGATGCGGTTGCGCGATGGGCGGCGGCTGACCGCGCTCGACCTGCAGTGGGCGTTCTTCGAGCGGGTGAAGGCCTTCGTCGCCGACCGGTACGGCGACGACGTCGACGACGCCACGGCCGACGTGCTCGACCGGTGGGAGGACGTCCTGGACCGGCTCGGCCGCGACGTGCTGTCCTGCGCCTCCGACCTCGACTGGGTCGCGAAGCTGCGGCTGCTCGAGGGCTACCGGGAGCGGGAAGGGCTGACCTGGGCGTCGCCGAAGCTGCAACTGGTCGATCTGCAGTACGCCGACGTCCGTCCGGAGAAGGGCCTCTACCACCGACTGGTCAGCCGGGGCGCGATGCGGACCCTGCTCGACGACGCCGAGACCCGCAGCGCCATGGTCGAACCACCAGAGGACACCCGGGCCTACTTCCGGGGCCGCTGCCTGGCCCAGTACGCCTCGGAGGTCGTCGCGGCCAGCTGGGACTCGGTCATCTTCGACGTCGGCCGCGAGTCGCTGGTCCGAGTGCCGATGATGGAACCCGAGCGCGGTACCCGGGCGCACGTCGGCGCTCTGTTCGACCGCTGCCCCAGCGCGAAGGACCTGCTGGAGGCGCTCACCAACAGCTGACGTCGCCGCGGCGACGGCGGGGCGCGCGGTCACCTCGCCCGCCGCCGCCGCCGCGAGGTAAGTTTCACCCAGGCGATCGTTGAGGAGGCACCTGATGGCTACCCGTGACAACGCAGGGCAGTCCCAGTCCGGCAAGACCCGCCGGGCCGAGGAGGTCGACGAGGCGGTCACCGAGGTCGACCCCGAGGTCGCGCAGCGGCACGCGGAGATCACGGAGGACGTCGACGACCTGCTCGACGAGATCGACTCGGTCCTCGAGGAGAACGCCGAGGAGTTCGTCCGCGGGTACGTCCAGAAGGGCGGCCAGTAGTCGCCGCGCCCAGCGGGTGATGATCGCGCCCGCCGGGCGCGCACGCTAGTCTGCTTCAACCACACGGCGGCCCTCGACCGGTCGGATGGCTGTGACAGCTGGCTGGTCGAGGCGTTCAGTTCTGCAGAGAGGGACCACGTGGCAGCGGGATTTGATCCATCCGGGCGCCTACCGGACGTGTTCACCAACGCGGGGACGTCCTCCTTCACCCAGTTCCTGGCGATGGCCGCGCCGGAGCTGTTGCCCGGGCGTCGCCCGCTGCCGCCCGGGCTCAGTGCCGACGTCGCGCCGCACGCCACCACGATCGTCACCCTCGTCACCGCCGACGGTGTGGTGATGGCCGGTGACCGGCGGGCGACGATGGGCAACCTGATCGCCAACCGGGACATCGAGAAGGTGCATCCGGCCGACGCGTACTCGCTGATCGGCATCGCCGGCACGGCCGGTATCGGCATCGAGCTGATGCGGCTGTTCCAGGTCGAGCTGGAGCACTACGAGAAAATGGAGGGCGCGGTGCTCTCCCTCGACGGCAAGGCGAACCGCCTCGCCTCGATGATCCGCAACAATCTCGGGGCCGCCCTGCAGGGCCTGGCCGTGGTACCGCTGTTCGCCGGCTACGACCTGGCCGCCACCGACCCCGCCACGGCGGGCCGGATCTTCAGCTTCGACGTGACCGGTGGCCCCTACGAGACGACCGGCTACGACGCGATCGGTTCGGGCTCGCTGTTCGCCAAGGCCGCGTTGAAGAAGCGCTACCGGTCCGGGCTCAGCAGTGCCGAGGCTGTCCGGCTCGCGGTCGAGGCACTCTACGACGCCGCTGACGACGACACCGCCACCGGCGGCCCGGACCTCACCCGCCGGATCTTCCCGGTGGTGATGACCGCGACCGCCGACGGCACCCATCGGCTCACCGACGCGGAGTCCGCGGAGATCGCCGAGGCCGTTGTCGCCGCGCGTACCGAGAATCCCGGCGGCTGAGCGGTCCACCACCGACCGTCACGTCCGCTGTCGTCGATCCACCTGGCCGAAGGAGAGCCGCCGCCGTGGCAATGCAGTTCTACGCCTCGCCCGAGCAGATCATGCGGGACCGTTCCGAGCTGGCCCGCAAGGGCATCGCCCGGGGCCGCAGCGCACTCGTGCTCAGTTACGAGGGCGGGGTCCTCTTCGTCGCGGAGAACCTGTCCAGCGCGCTGCACAAGGTGAGTGAGATCTACGACCGGATTGGTTTCGCCGCGGTCGGCCGATACAACGAGTTCGAGAACCTGCGGCGGGCCGGGGTGCGGATGGCCGACCTGAACGGCCTGAGCTACGACCGGCGGGACGTCACCGGCCTGGCGCTCGCCAACGCGTACGCGCAGACTCTCGGTGCCATCTTCACCGAGCAGTCCAAGCCGTTCGAGGTCGAGATCTGCGTCGCGGAGGTGGGCCTGGAGCCGGCGGCGGACGAGATCTACCGGCTGACCTACGACGGTTCGGTGACAGATGAGCCGGGCTGCATGGCGATGGGTGGGCACGCCGAGACGATCACCGGCACGCTGCGGGCGGACCATCGGGCGGACATGTCGCTGGCTGACGCGATCTCGCTCGCGGTGCGTTCGCTCGCTGGCGTCGGCGCGGAGAACGGCACGACCCGCAGCCTCGCCGCCAACCAGCTCGAAGTGGCGGTGCTCGACCGTCGCCGTCGTGGACGGACGTTCCGCCGGGTGACCGGTGCCGCGCTCACCGCGCTGCTCGACGGCGAAACCACCGCCGCCTCGGCGTCGGACGACGACGAGGCGGGCGGGGCGGCGAGCCGGACGGACGGGCCGCGACTGCCCGGGTCCGCGGCGGACAAGCCGACCTCGTCAGCGGCCTCCGCAGACCTGGAGGACACGGCCGGGTCCGCCGACACCGACCAGGACTGACACCGCCCGGCGAGGGCCGGTGACGGCATGCTCGGCAGCCGTCGCCGACCCTCGCCGGGCTGTGGCGTCACACCCAGCGGCGCACCAGCCGCCAGTAGGCCGACATCGCGGCGTTGAACACCGGCGTGCCCGGTGGGTTGATCAGCGGGGTGTCCAGCCGGTCGGTGAGCACCCGCATCCAGATCCGGTCGGCGACGGTCCGTTCGGCCTGCAGCTGGGCCCGCCGGTGTCGCAGGTGCCGCCGGTGCTGCCACAGCCAGCGGTAGCCGCGGAGCTTGTCCCGCAACCATCCGTCCTTGGTGGCCAACGCCAGCATCGCCAACTCCAGCGCCAGCAACGGCGGGCCGAGCAGGACCAGCGAGCGGGCTCCCCACAGGGTCACGACGAACATCACCCGGTTGCGCTCGACAAGGTAGAACTTGAAGCTGTTACGACTGAACTCGTAGCGGTGCAGCGCCACCGCGTCCGGTACGTTGACCACCCGCAGGCCGACCCGCCAGGTACGCAACGACAGGTCGGCGTCCTCGTGATAGGCGAAGTAGTGCGGGTCGAACCCGCCGAGCCGGTCCCAGTGGGTCCGTCGGGTCACCAGGCAGGCACCCATCGCGCCGGCCGTCTCGGTCGGTTCGGTGCGGGTCTCCCGCTGCCGGAACCCGCCGATCCAGCTCAGCCCGAGCACGTGCACCTCGTTGCCGCTGGAGTTCAACAGCTCAGGCTCGTCGGCCAGGCGTACCGCCCCGGCGGCGATGCCGATGCTGGGGTCGGCGAGCTCCTCGACCAGCCGGGCCAGGGTGGTCGGTTCGACCACCGCGTCGCCGTTGATCAGCGCCACGTACTCGCCGGTGGAGGCCTCGACGCCGAGGTTGCAGCCGGCCGAGAAGCCGACGTTCTCACCGTGGCCGACCACGCTCACCCCGGGGACCTCCCGCAGGTGGGTGACGTCGTCGGTGGTGCACCCGTTGTCGACCAGCACGACGTCGACGTCGACCTTCGCCGAGTGCAGCAGCGCCTCCACGCTGCGCCGCAGCAGCGGTTCCGCCCCCCAGGCCAGCACGATCGCGCTGACCCGTGGGAGTCCGGTGGAGTCCTGCTCAGGATTGCTTGCCGACATGTCGATGTCTCTCCTGGGGGTGGGGATCGCGGGGTGGGGATCACGACCCGCGGCGGCGGGCCGGGCCGCAAGGGTCAGCTGACGAACCGAGGGTCACGCAGCGCGGCGGAGAGCATGCTCCGCCAGTCTGCCATGGCGGGGAGCCCGGCGAGCGCCCAACGCTGATGTCCGAGGACCGAGTACGCAGGTCGGGCGGCGGGCCGACGGAACTGACCGCTGTCGGTGGGCCGGATCCGGTCCGGATCGAGTCCACGCAGCGCGAACGCCTCCCGGGCCAGTCCGCACCAGGTGGTCTGGCCGCTGGCCGTACCGTGGTAGATCCCGGCCGGCGCGGTCCCGGCCCGCGCCGCCCGGGCCAGCGCGACCAGCCGCTCGGCGAGCGCGTACGACCAGGTCGGCTGGCCGTGCTGGTCGTCGACCACGTCGAGGTGGTCGCGTTGGCCGGCCAGCCGCAGCATCGTGGCGACGAAGTTCGGGCCGTGGGCACCGTAGAGCCAGGCGGTGCGCACGATGTAGCCGGTGTCCGGCAGCAGCCGGGTGACCGCCTGCTCGCCGACGAGCTTGCTGCGCCCGTACGCGTTGACCGGCACGGTCGGGGCGTCCTCGGGGTACGGTGACCGCCCGTCACCGGCGAAGACGTAGTCGGTCGAGACGTGGACCAGGACAGTGCCCCGCTCGGCGCAGGCCTGCGCCAGGTGGGCGACCCCGGTGCCGTTGACGGCGGTGGCCGCCGTCTCGGCGGTCTCCGCGCCGTCCACATCGGTCCAGGCGGCGGCGTTGACGACCACCCGGTGTCCGTCGACGGCCGCCGCGACGGCGGCCGGGTCGGTGATGTCCAGTTCGGCGCGGGTGCAGGCGGTGACCGCCACCGGCTCGGGCTGGTCGGCGAGGACGGCGAGCAGGTCGAGGCCGAGCATCCCGCCGGCCCCGGTGACCAGCCACCGGTCCGGTGCGCTCACTTCGCCACGGGCTTCTTGAGCGGCTCCCACCAGGCACGGTTCTCCCGGTACCAGCGGACCGTCTCAGCCAGCCCCTCGTCGAGGGTGACGCTCGGCGCGTAGCCGAGTTCGCGGGAGATCTTGCCGATGTCGAGCGAGTAGCGGCGGTCATGGCCCTTGCGGTCGGTGACCGGTACCACCCGGTCCCAGCCGACCCCGCAGGCGTCGAGCAGACGTCCGGTCAGCTCCTTGTTGGTCAACTCGGTGCCGCCGCCGATGTGGTAGACCTCGCCGGCCCGCCCGCCCGCGGCCACCAGTCCGATGCCCACGCAGTGGTCGCGTACGTGCAGCCAGTCCCGGATGTTGCCGCCGTCGCCGTACAGCGGCACCGTGCCACCGTCGAGCAGGTTGGTGACGAACAGCGGGATGACCTTCTCCGGGAACTGGTAGGGCCCGTAGTTGTTGGAACAGCGGGTCACCACCACGTCCATCCCGTGGGTGCGGTGGTAGGCCAGGGCCAGCAGGTCGGAACCGGCCTTGGAGGCCGAGTACGGCGAGTTCGGCGACAGCGGCCAGTCCTCCGTCCAGGATCCGTCCTCGATCGACCCGTACACCTCGTCGGTGGAGACGTGAACGAACCGACCGACGCGGTGGCGCATCGCCGCGTCGAGCAGAGTCTGGGTGCCCAGCACGTTGGTGGTGACGAACTCGGCCGCCCCGGAGATCGAGCGGTCGACGTGCGACTCCGCCGCGAAGTGCACCACCATGTCGTGGTCGGGCAGGGCCCGTTCGACCGCGGCGGCGTCGCAGATGTCGGCCTGGACGAACCGCAGCCGCGGATCGTCACGGACCGGGTCGAGGTTGGCGAGATTGCCGGAGTAGGTCAACTTGTCCAGCACCGTGACGGCGCTGGGGGCCACCCCCGCCGTTTCCGGGTCGGTGAGCAGCATACGGACGAATTCGGAACCGATGAAGCCGGCACCGCCGGTGACGAGGATCCTCACGGGTCACGAAGTCTACGCGACCGCGCCGGGGCCCGGGCCCGCACTGTCGGTAGTCCGCTCCAACGCGACCAGGACGTTCTCCCGCCACGGCGGAATCGGCGCCAGGGTGGTCCGGGTGAATTCCGGCAACGTCCCGCCCAGCAGCGTCGCCAGCTGCGCCTCGGTCATGAACTCGACGTCGCGGTCGCCGGTGATGTAGCGGTCGGCCCAGTAGGCCAGCCGGCCGGCGACCGGCCGGTCCCGGGCCCACTCCTTGACCAGCAGGAGTCCGCCGGCGGCGGTCAGCGCGGCGGCGTGTCGCAGCACCGCTGGGCGGGCGGCGGCGGGGATGTGGTGCAGCACGTCGACGATGACGACCAGGTCGAACGGGTCGGGCTGCCCGGCCGCCAGCATGGCGATGTCCTGGCGGCGGAACTCGGCGCGGGCGGGATCGCCCCGGTAGAGCCGACCAGCGGTCGCCGCCGGGTCGATGCCGAGGTATTCCGCGGTGGCGAAGACCGTGGTGAGCCGCTGGGCCAGCGCCCCGTCGCCACAACCGATCTCCAGGATCCGTTTCGCCGGGTGCAGCGCCGCGATCCGGCCGCCCAGGTGGTCGAGGTCGATGAAGAACCGGCGGTACAGTTCGGCGGCCGGGATCTCCAACCGGCCCAGCCGGTGTCGGACGAAGGTGCCTATCCCCACTGGTGCCCCCGATCATGACCCGTCGACGCCCGCCCGTCGACGCCCGCCCGGTAGGCTCCCGGCCGTGCGTGGAATCCTACTCGCCGGTGGCACCGGATCGCGGTTGTGGCCCATTACCCGTGCGGTGTCGAAGCAGCTCATGCCGGTCTTCGACAAGCCGATGATCTACTATCCGCTCTCCACCTTGATCATGTCCGGCGTCAAGGAGATCCTGGTCGTCACCACCCCGGACGACCAGCCGCAGTTTCAGCGGTTGCTCGGCGACGGGTCCCAGTTCGGGCTACGGTTGTCCTACCGGTCCCAGCCCCGGCCCGAAGGCATCGCGCAGGCGTTCGTCCTGGGTGCGGACTTCATCGCCGACGAGGCGGTCGCGTTGATCCTCGGTGACAACATTTTTCACGGTGTCGGCCTGGGGCGGCAGTTGTCCGACCACGGCGATCTCGTCGGTGGGCTGATCTTCGCCTACCCGGTGGCGAATCCGCAGGCCTACGGGGTGGTCGACTTCGACTCCAGTGGCCGGGTGCTGTCGATCGAGGAGAAGCCGCAGCGGCCCCGGTCGCGGTACGCGGTGCCGGGACTGTACTTCTACGACAACCGGGTCGTGGAGATCGCCGCGGGGCTGACCCCGAGCGCCCGGGGCGAGTTGGAGATCACCGCCGTCAACGAGGCCTACCGCCGGGCGGGCCAGCTCTCGGTCACCGTACTGGACCGGGGCACCGCCTGGTTGGACACCGGCACCTTCGCCTCGATGATGCAGGCGGCGGAGTTCGTCCGGGTCATCGAGGAGCGTCAGGGCATGAAGATCGGCTGCGTCGAGGAGGTCGCCTGGCGGGCCGGGTTGATCGACGACAGCCAGCTACGGACGCTGGCCGAGCCGCTGACCAAGAGCGGGTACGGAGACTACCTGTTGAGCCTGCTCGACGAGCGGTACGACCGCCGGCTCAACGGGGCCGGCACCGGCGAGGAGGGACGATGAAGTTCCGCGAACTGGAGGTCCCGGGCGCGTGGGAGGTCACCACCGCGCAGCACGGCGACCCACGCGGGTTGTTCATGGAGTGGTACCGCTTCGATCACCTTGCCGAGGCGGTCGGCCATCCGCTGCGGCTCGCCCAGGGCAACCTGTCGGTGTCCGCCCGCGACGTGGTGCGCGGCATCCACTTCGCCGACGTACCGCCCGGCCAGGCCAAGTACGTGACCTGCGTGCGGGGTGCCGTGGTCGACGTCATCGTGGACCTGCGGGTCGGATCGCCGACCTTCGGCCGGTGGACGGCGGTACGGCTCGACGACGTGGACCGCCGGGCGGTGTACATCAGTGAAGGGCTCGGGCATGGGTTCTGCGCCATGACCGACGACGCCACCCTCAGCTACCTCTGCTCGACGACGTACAACCCGCAGGCCGAGCACGCGGTGCACCCGCTCGACCCTGACCTGGCCATCGACTGGCCGACCGGGTCGCCTCAGTTGTCCGCACGGGACGCGGCGGCACCGACCCTGGCGCAGGCCCGCGCCGACGGACTGCTGCCGGAGTATGCGCGGTGTCAGGAGTTCGTCACCCGGTTGAAGACCGAAGAATCACCGTACGCATCGCCGCAGTAACTCTACGCAGATCGGACCTGTCGGGCGGCATCTGCGGCCACCGACCCGCGAACAACGCCCGACAGGTCATCCGAGACTGACCATGGACCGTCCCGGGCGGCTAGTGTCTGCTCATGGAACGGCGAATCTTCGGGCTCGAAACCGAGTACGGTGTCACCTGCACCTACCGCGGCCAGCGACGGCTGTCGCCGGACGAGGTGGCGCGTTACCTGTTCCGCCGGGTGGTCTCCTGGGGGCGGTCCAGCAACGTCTTCCTCCGCAACGGCGCCCGGCTCTACCTCGACGTCGGCTCACACCCGGAGTACGCGACCCCGGAGTGCGACTCGGTGACCGATCTGGTCGCGCACGACCGCGCCGGCGAGCGGATCCTGGAAGGTCTGCTGGTCGACGCCGAGAAGCGGCTGCACGACGAAGGCATCGCCGGCGAGATCTACCTGTTCAAGAACAACACCGACTCGGCCGGCAACTCCTACGGGTGCCACGAGAACTACCTGGTCTCCCGGCACGGCGAGTTCGGCCGGCTGGCTGACGTGCTGATTCCGTTCCTGGTCACCCGGCAGTTGATCTGCGGTGCCGGCAAGGTGCTGCAGACTCCCCGGGGTGCGGTGTACTGCCTGTCGCAGCGGGCCGAGCACATCTGGGAAGGGGTCTCGTCGGCGACGACCCGGTCCCGGCCGATCATCAACACCCGCGACGAGCCGCATGCCGACGCCGAACGCTACCGCCGGCTGCACGTCATCGTCGGCGACTCCAACATGAACGAGGTCACGACCCTGCTCAAGGTCGGCAGCGCGGACATCGTGCTGCGGATGATCGAGGCGGGTGTGGTGATGCGGGACCTGTCGCTGGAGAACCCGATCCGGGCGATCCGCGAGGTCTCCCACGACATCACCGGCCGCCGCAAGATCCGTCTCGCCTCCAACAAGGAGGTCAGCGCCCTGGAGATCCAGCAGGAATACCTGGCCCGGGCGACGGAGTTCGTCGAGCGTCGCGGCGGCGACCAGACCGCCAAGCGGGTGGTCGAACTGTGGGGCCGGGTGCTGCGGGCGGTGGAGACCGGGGACCTGGATCCGGTGGCCCGGGAGATCGACTGGGTCACGAAGCTGAAGCTGATCGAGCGTTACCAGCGCAAACACGACCTGCCGCTGTCGCATCCCCGGATCGCCCAGATGGATCTCGCCTACCACGACCTGCGGCGCGGCCGGGGCCTGTACGCGTTGCTGGAACGGCGGGGGCAGGTCGATCGGGTGGCCACCAACCTGGAGATCTTCGAGGCCAAGGAGACCCCGCCGCAGACCACCCGGGCCCGGCTGCGCGGGGAGTTCATCCGCCACGCCCAGGAGAAGCGCCGCGACTTCACCGTCGACTGGGTGCACCTGAAGCTGAACGACCAGGCACAACGGACGGTGCTGTGCAAGGATCCGTTCCGCGCCTACGACGAACGGGTCGAGCGGCTGATCGCGAGCATGTGACGGTAGGCTCGCCCGGTCATGGCTGACCCCACCCGACCCGGATCCCCGCCGGATCCGTCGACGCCCGCCGGGCGGTCCGATCCGGCGGGCCCCGGCGCGTCGCCGCCACCGGCGGCCACACCGCCATGGAGCCCGTTTCCGGCCACCGAGTCCTGGCTGGAGCGCCGACGCCGGAAGGTCGTCGAGGAGATCGCGCGTAACCGCCGTGGCGAGTACACCGTGCCGACCTGGGTGCTCGCCGCCGCGCTCGGGCTGATCCTGGCGGCCTGGGCCACCCTGATCATCGTCAGCTGACGCCGTCGCCCTCGGCGTTGCCGTCGCCGGTCCGGCCGGATGCCGCCGCCAGCCCAGCGGCGTAGCGGCCGGCCGCCGCGCAGGCCAGGAAGTAGGCGTGGTCGCCGGCCAGGTCCCGGCCCATCGTGCGCAACGGCACCGGGCTGGCCCGCAGCGCTTCGGTCAGGCCGTCGGTCGGCACCTGGACCATCCGGTGCCGACCGACCGGCGCGGTCAGCGGCGCCAGCGCCGCCACCACCTCGGCGGCGATCGTCGCCGGCAGCTCCGCCGGCACCACCAGGTCCGCCGGGGCGAGCGCGACCCGCCCGTACGCGGTGACGCTGTGATGCGACACGCCGTGGTGGCGTGCCCGGGGGTCGGCGTCGGATATCCGTAGTGCGCCGACCGGCCGGCCGCCGAGGGTGGCGACCGCGTTGACCGCTTCACCCACCGCGACACCCGAGAACCCCCACCGGGTGCCGGTGCCGAGATTGCCGGGGCCCTGGCTGACCACGGCGATGTCGGCGCGCAGCACGTGGCGGGCGGCGAGCAGGCCGCTGTGCGTGGTGGTGGCCTCCAGGTCACCACCGAAGCACTGACCGACGGTCACCGTGCCGGCCAGGGTACCGGCCAGCCCGTCGAGGGTGCGGGAGAAACCGGCCGGGAGCGCACCGCCGTCGGTCATCACGTACGCGATCCGCAGCGCCGGTGAGTCGGCGAGGGCACCGGCGACGATCGCCGGCAGCGCCGAGTGCAGGTCCGCGGTGACGACCGGCATGCCGGCCAGGTCGTCGGCGTCGACCAGCACCCGCCGGTACGGCGAGGCCTCCTCGTCGACGCCGCAGACGATCGCCTGCAGCGGCGTGTACCGCGCCTTGACCAGGTGGCCACCGGAGCGGTCGTCGCCGCCGGGCGGGTCGGCCGGCAGCCGCTGCGGCACCGCCACCACGAGGGCGTAACCACCGGTGCCCAGGCCCATCGCCAGCGCGCCGACGTTGAGCAGCACCGCGTCGCCGGGCTCCGGCACGCCGACCAGTTCCGGATAGGCCAACGCCCGTACGGTCGTAGCGTCGACTGCGACGTCGAGTTCCACCGCGCCCCGCCACCGTCGTCGGATCCCGGTCACCGTGCCACTGCGCCAACGCACCATGCCCGGCACGGTAGTCAACCCGTGCGTCGTCCCCGCCGGGTGGGGCGGTCGGCGTGGCGTCGGCACTGCTAGCGTCGTGCCGTGTCCCGCAACCGGACCGAACGCCTGGTCAATTTGGTGATCTGCCTGCTGTCGACCCGACGGTTCCTGACCGCCGCGCAGATCGCCGCGACCGTGCCCGGCTATGAGCACGATCCCACCGACTCCCGCGACCACGAGGCGTTCCAGCGCAAGTTCGAACGCGACAAGGCGGAGCTGCGTGATCTCGGCGTACCGCTGGAAACCGGCACCGCCAGCGTCTTCGACAGCGAGCCGGGCTACCGGATCGCCCGCCGCGAGTACGCCCTGCCGGAGATTCCGCTGGCGCCGGAGGAGGCGGCCGCCGTCGGTATCGCCGCCCGGCTGTGGCAGCACGCCGGACTGGCCGCCGCCGCGTCGTCCGGGCTGGCCAAGTTGCGCGCCGCCGGCATCGACGTCGACCCGCAGGCCACCCTCGGGGTGGAGCCGGTGGTCACCGTCGATCCGGCGTTCGCCGCCCTGACGGCGGCGGCCCGCGACCGCCGCCCGGTCGGCTTCGACTACCGGGTTCCCGAAGGTGACACCCCGACCCGCCGCCGGCTGCAGCCCTGGGGCGTGGTCTGCTGGCGGGGCCGCTGGTACGTGGTCGGCCACGACGAGGACCGCGCGGCGACCCGCTGCTTCCGGTTGTCCCGGGTGGTCGGCCCGGTCCGCCCGACCGGCGCTCCCGGCAGCTTCACCCCGCCCACCGACATCGACCTGATCAGCCACGTCGCCCGGTGGTCCGGCCCGGTGGAGCGCACCGGCGTGGCCACGGTGCTGGTCCGGCCCGGCCGGGCCGCCGGCCTGCGCCGCACCGCGCAGACCTGCGTCACCGGGCCCGACGGCGACCGGCTCACCCTGCGCTACGGCGAACCGGAGGCGCTCGCCGGACACCTCGCCGGGTACGGTGCCGACGTGCGGGTCCTCGATCCACCAGAGGTACGCGACCTGGTGGTCCAACGACTCAAGGAGATCGTCGCGGCGCACGAGCCGGCCGGGGCGGAGGTGCCGAGGTGACGAAACCGACCGGATCCCGGGCGTCGGCCGACCGGCTGGCCCGGCTGCTCAATCTGGTGCCGTACCTGCTGGCCCGACCCGGTGTGGAGATCGCCCAGGCGGCGGCGGACCTGGGCACCACGGACCGGCAGTTGCGGGAGGACCTCGAGCTGCTCTGGGTGTGTGGGCTGCCCGGCTACGGGCCCGGCGACCTGATCGACATGGCGTTCGACGGTGACCGGGTGACCATCACCTACGACGCCGGCATCGACCGGCCGCTGCGACTCACCCCGGACGAGGCGTTGGCGCTGGTGGTGGCGCTGCGGATGTTGGCAGAGACACCGGGCCTGGCCGGTCGCGACGCGGTCGAACGGGCGTTGGCCAAGATCGAGGACGCGGCGGGGGAGCTGGCCGGAGCCCCGGTGGCGGTGCGGCTGGCCGGCGACCCGGAGCGGCTGGACCGGCTGCGGACGGCTGCCCAGAGCGGCCGGGCGGTGCGGATCACCTACTACACGGCGACTCGCGACGAGACCACCGAACGCACCGTCGACCCGATCCGGGTGCTGATGATCGGTGGGCGCGGCTACCTGGAGGCGTGGTGCCGGCGCGCCGACGCGGTGCGGCTGTTCCGCGCCGACCGCATCGACGCACTGGTCGAACTCGACGAACCGGCCGCCGTACCGCCGCAGGCCGGCCGGGCCGAGCCGCGCGAGACCGCGTTCCAGCCCACGGCGGACCTGCCGGTGGTCACCCTGCGGGTGGGTCGCGGCGGGCGCTGGATCACCGAGTACTACCCGTGTGACCGGGTGGAGGTCGAGCCGACCGGCGACTGGCTGGTCACCTTGCGAGTGACCGACCTGGCCTGGGCCCGGCGGTTCGTGCTCTCCCTCGGCGCGGACGTGACGGTCACCGCGCCGGCCGAGCTGGTCGCCCAGGTGCATGCGGCGGCGGCGCAGGCGCTGGCGGCGTACGCGGCCCCGGCACCGGAGCCGGCGGCGTACGCCGACCCGGTGCCGGGCCAGGAGACGTCGGCTGCGGCCCCGGTCGGTACCGGCTAGTCTGCTCAGGTGCTGACCTGGATCGTCCTCGCCGTGCTGGGCTGTGCCCTGGTGCTGCTCGTCCTGTCGGTCCGTCCGGTGCTGTCCCGGCTGCCTACGCTGCGCCGGGCGGTGCTGGCGCTGCAGCATCGCCAGGGCGAGGTCGAGGCGTTGGCGCTGCGGGCCGAGCAGCTGCAGACCCGGGTCGACCAGCTGCAACGCAACCTGGAGGCCGCCGAGCGCCGCCGCGCGATGGCCCGCGCGGACCGTACCAGCTGACCGCCAGACCACGCCGACCTGGCCTGTTCGGTCATGCCGTCAGGTCCGACGCCTTCAGCTGGTGCCCGCGTGGTTGACGGGCCAGTTGATCGTGGTTGAGACTTCACCGACCAGGCCAGATTGACCCGGTCTGGCAGGTGGCGGACCCAGCGAACGCACGTACGATGGGCTCGTCACCACCGACGCACCGACTGGAGCCTTGCCATGCACATCCTGAAGCCGTGGCACATCGCCGTCCTCGTGGTCGTGCTGATCCTGCTCTTCGGCGCCAAGCGGCTGCCGGACGCGGCGCGGTCGCTTGGTCGATCCCTGCGGATCATCAAGGCCGAGACCAAGAGCCTCGCCGAGGACGACAAGGACCTCGCGGAGAAGGCCGACGCCCAGCACGGCCGCGCGCCGTACCAGGCCGAGCCGATTATCGAGCCGACCAGCGTGCACCAGCCCGGCTACCAGCCACCTGCGGCACCGATGGCCGAGCAGCCACAGCGCGTCCGCGACGCCAACTGACCGGAAGGGCCTCCTCCCGTGGGCTTCGCCCTGCGCCGGCGCGGTCCGAGCAATTTCGACCGCGCCTCCGACGGCTCGATGACCCTGATCGAGCACTTTCGCGAGCTGCGTTCCAGGCTGTTCCGCGCTTCGATTGCCATCGTGGTTGGTATCGCGCTCGGATTTTGGTTGGCAGAGCCGGTACGTGGGTTGTTGCAGCAGCCGTACTGCAACCTGCCCACCTCGATCGGGCCCGACGGACAGTGTAAGTTCGTCCAGCTGGGGCCGGCAGACGTCTTTCTGCTGAACCTCAAGGTAGCCCTTTGGGTTGGCCTTATCGTGGCGGCGCCGTTCTGGCTGTACCAGCTCTGGGCATTCATCGCTCCCGGGCTGCATCGCAATGAGCGGCGGTATGCCTACATCTTTACCGCTATTGCGGCTCCCCTGTTTGCGGCCGGTGCGGTTCTTGCGTTCTTCGTGGTCGAAAAGGGCCTCGAGTTCCTGATGAACTTCGCCGGAGATGATATTAATACAACACTCGAGGTGACGAGGTACATAACATTTGTCACGAACCTGATCTTGCTTTTTGGTGTGGCATTTGAGTTTCCGCTCGTTGTCCTGATGCTCAACTTTGTGGGGATTGCGAGTGCCAAGCGTCTCCTGAGTTGGTGGCGGGTCGCCGTATTCGTCTTCTTCCTGTTCTCTGCCCTGGTCACCCCTACACCCGACCCGTTCGGGATGACCGCGTTGGCAGCGTGTCTTTCCGCCCTGTACTTCGTCGCGGTCGGGGTGGCGTTCCTCAACGACAAGCGTCGTGGCCGGGGCAAGGAGGTGTATGCCGGACTCGACGACGACGAGGCGTCGCCGCTGGACGACGATCCGCAGCCGGTGTCGGTCGCCGACCGTACCGAGACCGTCGCGCCGATCGTGCCGGCCCAGCCGGTGCCGAAACCGCTGCCGATCGAGCGTCGCTACGACGACATGACGTGAGCCTTGGATCTGCCACCACGCCGGTGACCCCCGGTGCGGTGGCGGTGCTGGCCAATCCGTCGGCCGGGCGCGGCCGCCACGGCGGTCTGCTCCCGGCCGTACGGGAGCTGCTGACCGCCGCCGGGCGGCCGGTGTGCCTGCTGTCGGCGGCGACCGCCGCCGACGCCGTGGCGGTCTGCCGCCGGGCGGTGGCCGCCGGTGCGTCGGCCCTGGTCACCGTCGGCGGCGACGGCACGGTGCACGCCGCGCTGCAGGCCCTGGCCACCACCGGCGTCCCGCTGGGACCGGTGCCCGCCGGCACCGGCAACGACTTCGCCCTGGCCACCGGGTTCCCGGCCGATCCGACAGCGGCGGCCGCAGCCATCGCCGACGCGATCCGAGCGGGCCGGACCCAGGGTGTCGACCTGGCCCGGGTCAGCGTCGCCGACACGCCGGACCGCTGGTACGGCGCGGTGCTGGCCGCCGGCTTCGACGCGATCGTCAACGAACGCGCCAACCGGATGCGCTGGCCGTCGGGGCCACGCCGCTACGACCTGGCCATTCTGGTCGAGCTGGCCAGGCTGCGGCCGCGCCGGTACCGCATCGTGCTCGACGGCGAACCGCACCACCTCGACGCGGTGCTGGTCGCGGTCGGCAACTGCGCCAGCTACGGCGGCGGGATGCGGATCTGCCCGGCGGCGGATCCCGCCGACGGGCTGCTCGACGTGGTGGTCGCCGGTCCGGTCGGGCGGGCCACCCTGATCCGGATCAAGCCCCAGGTCTACCGGGGCACCCACGTCGGGCATCCGCAGGTCCGCAGCTTCCGGGCCAGGCAGATCATTATCGAAGCGGCCGGGGTGGTCGGGTACGCCGACGGGGAACGGCTCGGGCCGCTGCCGTTGACCGTCACCGCCGTACCGGACGCGCTCCGGCTCCTGCGCTGACCCCCCGCTCCTGCGCTGACCAGGCTCCTGCGCCGACCACCCGAAGCGGCGCGATCAGCGTCGCATCAGGGCGAAGACACCCCAGCCGAGGTACTCCCGGGTGGCGCGCGCGTAGCGGGCAGGTTCGGTGGCGAGTTCCTGCCGTACCTCGTCGGCCAGGTCGTCGTCCGGGTTGCGGTCGAGCCAGCGGCGCATGGTGAGCCACTGAGCGGCGGCGTACCGGTCCCAGCTGTCCTGGTCGGCGAGCATCATCTCGACGACGTCGTACCCGAGTTCCTGGAACTGTTCGAGCAGCTCCGGCAGCGGCAGAAAATCGGCGATGGCGCCTGCGTGGCAGTCCGTCGCGGTCTGCTCGTCCGGCGGGGTCCGCCGCCAGTACGGCTCGCCGATCAGCATCAGGCCTGCCGGGCGCAGGCTGCGGCCGAGCAGTTCGGCCGTTCCGGCGACGCCGCCACCGATCCAGGTGGCACCGACACAGGCGGCCAGATCGGCCGGGTGGTCCGCCACGTGGCCGGCGGCGTCACCGTGGACGAACTCGACCCGGTCGGCGACGCCGAGTTCGACGGCTCGGGCGCGGGCCTGTGCGGTGAAGACCGTGCTGATGTCCACCCCGGTGCCGGTGATGCCGTGATCCCGCGCCCAGGTGCACAACATCTCGCCTGAGCCGCTGGCCAGGTCGAGCACCCGGGTCCCGGGGGCGAGGTGGAGCGCGTCGCCCAGCGCGGCCAACTTGGCCGCCGTCAGCGGGTTGTGGATCCGGTGGCCGCTTTCACGGATGGTGAAGATGCGGGGCAGATCCATGTCCGGGCTCCTTTCCGCCACGTCGGGTCAGCTGGCCGGTCCGCCGGTGGCCAGGTCCAGCACCGCGGCGAGCCCGTTGGCGCGTCCGGCCTCGGCCGCCGGCAGCACCAGCGCGGCGCAGCCGGCCCGGACGGCTCCGGCGTCGGCCGGGGTGTCACCGACCATCAGCGTGCGTTCCGGGTCGACCCGCAGCATCCCACAGGCGCGGTGGAAGATCGCCGGGTCGGGTTTGCAGCGGCCGACCTCGTAGGACAGCGCCCAGGCGTCGACGAGGTCGGCCAGGCCCCACGCGGCGAAATGCGGCCGGATGTCGAAGCCGATGTTGCTCACCACGGCCACCGGCACCCCGGCGGCGTGCAACGTCCGTAGGGTGGCGGCGGTGTCGGCGTACGGCAGCCAGCCGTCGGCGACGAGCAGCCGCTCGTAGAGCGCCTCGGCCAGTCCGTCGACGCCGCTGTCGACGGTGGCGGCCAGCCCGGTGTAGGCCGCCCGGTGCGCGTGCGGGTACAGGTCCCGTTCGGCCCAGACCTCGGCCAGCTGCGGCGGGACCCGGGCCGGCAGCGGCCCGCCGGCGCGACCGGCGGTCAGCAGCCGGTCGGCGAGTACGGTGGCCCGCCCCCGGTCGAGGTCGACGCCGCAGCTGGCGGCACCCTGGGTGACCCACCGTACGGCGTCCTCGACCTGGGCGAGGGTGCCGTGGAAGTCGAACAGCACCGCCTCCACCGGCCGGCTGGGTGGCCGCCCGGGGACACCCACCGCCGGTTCGTGCACGGGTCCGGCGGGTACGTCGGCGAGGGGACTTTCGGGATGCTCCGGCACGCCTGCACCCTATCGAGCCGGTTGATCCGCCCCGCAGGTTGCCCTGAGCGGTACGCCGTCGGACGGCGGGGATTAATCTTGCGGTATGTCGAGCCCCGCCGAGCGGTACGCCGCAGCGCGCCGCCGGGCCGCGCAGGCCTCCTCCTTTCCCGCCCTCGCGGAGTTCGCCCTCGATCTCGGGTTCGACCTCGACGACTTCCAGCGGTCGGCCTGCCAGGCACTGGAGCGTGGCAGCGGGGTGCTGGTCTGCGCGCCGACCGGCGCGGGCAAGACCGTGGTCGGCGAGTTCGCGGTCCATCTGGCCCTGCGGGGCGGGTCGCCCGGTGGTGGCGCACGGCGCAAGTGTTTCTACACCACGCCGATCAAGGCGCTGTCGAACCAGAAGTACCACGACCTGGTGGACCGCCACGGCGCGGCGAACGTGGGGCTGCTCACCGGCGACAACGCGATCAACGGTGACGCGCCGGTGGTGGTGATGACCACCGAGGTGCTGCGCAACATGCTCTACGCGGGGTCGGCCACCCTGGAGGGTCTCGCGTACGTGGTGATGGACGAGGTCCACTACCTCGCCGACCGGTTCCGGGGTGCGGTCTGGGAGGAGGTGATCATCCACCTGCCGTCGTCGGTCACCCTGGTGTCGCTGTCGGCGACGGTGTCCAACGCCGAGGAGTTCGCCGACTGGCTGGTCACCGTACGGGGTGAGACGGAAGTGGTGGTCAGCGAACACCGTCCGGTGCCGCTGTGGCAGCACATGCTGGTCGGCCGGCGGATGTTCGACCTGTTCCACGACGCGGACGCGGCCCGCAAACACGACGTACATCCGGAGCTGGTGCGCTACAGCCGGGAGATGCTGCGCCGGCTGGAGCTCGGCGACGGCCGCACCCACGGGCCGGGCTGGGGCCGTTCCGGTGGGCGCGGCCCACGCTGGCGTCCGCCGGCCCGCGCCGACGTGATCGAACGCCTCGACCGGGAAGGGCTGCTTCCGGCGATCGTGTTCGTGTTCAGCCGGGCCGGCTGTGACGCCGCGGTCGCCCAGTGCCTGGCGTCGGGGCTGCGGCTGACCACCCCCGACGAGCGGGTGGAGATCCGCCGGGTGGCGGAGTCGCGGCTGGCCGACCTGCCGGCCGAGGACCTGTCCGTGCTCGGCTACTGGGGGTGGCTCGACGGGTTGGAGCGGGGCCTGGCGGCACACCACGCCGGGATGCTGCCGGCGTTCAAGGAGGTCGTCGAGGAGCTGTTCGTCCGAGGCCTGATCAAGGCGGTCTTCGCCACCGAGACATTGGCGCTGGGCATCAACATGCCGGCCCGGTGCGTGGTGCTGGAGCGGCTGGTCAAGTTCAACGGTGAGGCGCACGTCGACCTGACCCCGGGCGAGTACACGCAGCTCACCGGCCGGGCCGGTCGGCGTGGGATCGACGTGGAGGGCCACGCGGTGGTGGTCTGGTCCCCGGAGGTCGATCCGCGGCACGTCGCCGGGCTGGCGTCGACGCGCACCTACCCGTTGCGATCGAGTTTCCGGCCGTCGTACAACATGGCGGTCAACCTGGTCGGCTCGGTCGGCGCGGACGCCGCCCGTGAGCTGCTGGAATCGTCGTTCGCGCAGTTCCAGGCGGACCGGTCGGTGGTCGGCCTGGCCCGCCAGGTGCAGCGCAACATCGAGACCATCGAGGCGTACGGCGTCGAGGTCAGCTGTGACCTGGGTGACTTCGACGAGTACTTCGACCTGCGGGTGGCGATCGCCGACCGGGAGCGGGAACTGGCCCGCCGTAGTCAGCAGCAGCGGCGGGCAGCGGCGGCGGACTCGTTGCAGCGGTTGCGGGTCGGTGACGTCATCCGGGTGCCGTCGGGCCGCCGTGCCGGTCTGGCGGTGGTCCTGGACCCCGACACGGGAGGGTTCGGCGAGCCACGTCCGCTGGTGCTGACCCAGGACCGCTGGGCCGGCCGGGTGGCGGCCAGCGACTTCACCGTGCCGGCCGAGGTGTTGACGCGGATTCGCGTACCGAAGCACTTCAACCACCGGTCCCCGGCCGCCCGCCGGGACCTGGCGTCGGCGGTCGCCGGCACCGGGCTGCACCGCCACGGTGGTCGGCGGCGGGGCCGGGGCGGCGACGACGGGGCCGACGACCGGGTCGCGCAGTTGCGGTCCGAGCTGCGCCGGCATCCGTGTCACGGCTGCCCGGACCGTGAGGAGCACGCCCGGTGGGCGGAGCGGCGGCGTCGGTTGGCCAGGGACACCGATGAGCTGCGTGACCGGGTGGCAGGCCGGACCGGGTCGCTGACCCGCACCTTCGACCGGGTCTGCGGGTTGCTCACCGCGCGCGGCTACCTGCTCGCCGACGGTACGGTCAGCGACGCGGGCCGGATGCTGGGCCGGATCTGGGCCGAGACCGACCTGCTGGTAGCGGAGTGTCTGCGCCGGGGCGTCTGGGACGGCCTGGCGCCAGCGGAGCTGGCCGCGGCCGTGTCGGTGCTGGTGTACGAGGCCCGTCGGGACACCGACGAGCGGGCGGCCCTGCCTCGCGGTCCGGTGACGGCGGCGGTCGAGGCGACCGCGGCGATCTGGGCGCAGTTGGAGGCCGACGAGGCCGCCGCCGGGCTGGAGTCGACCCGCGAGCCGGATCCTGGGTTCGTCTGGCCGGTGTACCGCTGGGCGCGCGGTGAGCCGCTGGCGAAGGTGCTCGCCAGCGGGGACAGTCTGGACGGGGAGATGCCGGCGGGCGACTTCGTGCGCTGGGCCCGGCAGGTGGCGGATCTGCTCGGGCAGCTCGCCCAGGCGCACGGCGCGTCGCAGCAGCTGACCAGGACCGCCGCACAGGCAGTGTCCGCACTGCAACGCGGAGTGCTGGCGTTCAACGCGGTCAGCTGACCTTTCGTCGACAGGTGGATTGCCGTCCGTAGTGGGGTGGGGTGGCTGTCCGCGCCGTAACGTCACGATGTCGACACGGACCCTCGAAACAACCGATCGTTCGCTTGCGAAGAGCCTTTTGGCTGCTCAGGATCGTTTCCGGGGAAACAGCCCGGTGAGCAGGGCCATGAAGGGGCGGACGTGGCAGAGATCAACCATTTCGAGTACGGCTTCATCACGCCGACACTGAGCTACGCGCTGTCGGTGCTCGGTTCGTTTCTGGGTCTGATCTGCGCGGTGCGGGTCCGTGAGTCGAACACCCCGGGTCGACGGGCCTGGTGGTTGGTGCTCGCCGCGTTCGCGATCGGCGGCACCGCGATCTGGACCATGCACTTCATGGCGATGCTCGGCTTCAGCGTGGCCGGCACCCAGATCCGGTACGACATCGCGATCACCATCGCCAGCGCGGTGATCGCCATCGCGGCCGTCGGGTTCGGCCTCTTCCTCGTCGGGTTCGGCCGTCCGTCACTGGTGAAGATCCTTTCCGGCGGGGTCCTCACCGGCCTCGGGGTGGCCGCGATGCACTACACCGGGATGGCCGCGATGCGGCTCAACGGCGACATCGGCTACGACGCCGGCCGGGTCGCGTTGTCCGTGGTGATCGCGGTGGTCGCCGCGACCGTGGCGTTGTGGCTGGCGGTGACGGTCCGTCGGCCGCTGGCGATGACCGGCTCCGCGCTGCTGATGGGCGTGGCGGTCAACGGCATGCACTTCACCGGGATGACCGCCATGTCGGTGCACCTGCACGAGCCGACCGGGCTGCTCAGCGGCGCCACCGCCGCGACGCTGCTGGTCCCCATCGGCGTCGCGGTGCTGCTGGTGGTGATCGGCCTGGTCTACGCGGTGCTGTCCGCCCCCACTGAGGAGGACCGGGCGGCGGCCGCCTACCTGGACGCGCGGATCGCGCAGCGGCGCGGCGCGCCGCCGCCGCCACCGGCGCGGCCCACCGGGTTCACCCCGTTGCGCAGCGGATCCGCCGCTGGCACCGGTGACCGGGACTCCTCCAGTGGTGGCTCAGGCGGATTCAACGGGTTCCAGGCCTGACGGCCGCAGTGACGGAGCCGCTGCGGTAGCCGGACCGAGCGTCATCGCGTCGACCAGCCGCCGACAGGATCCGGCGAGGTTCCACCGTTCGGCCAACGCCATCAGACGCTGCGGGTCCGCCGGTGCGGCGGGTAGCCGTGCCGGCGGTGCCGGCACGTCGACGTCGCGGGCGACCCGCACCACCGTCGGAGCGACCGCCAGGTACTCCCGGGCGTCGGCCAGCCGCCGCCGCAGCCCAGGGGCGAAGCCGGCGCCGGGATCGTCGAGCGCGGCGAGCACCCCGGCGAGGTCGCCGTAGCGTTCCAGCAGCCGGGCCGCGGTCTTGGCGCCCACACCGGGCACCCCCGGCAGCCCGTCACTGGGGTCGCCACGCAGCGCCGCGAAGTCGGCGTACGCGCCGGCCGGTACGCCGAACCGGTCCCGGACGGCCGCGTCGTCGCAGTCCTCCAGCTTGGCCACCCCGCGGCCGACGTAGAGCAACCGGACCGGGTGGTCGTCGTCGACCAGTTGGAACAGGTCCCGGTCACCTGAGACCACCTCGACCGGGCCGCCGTGGCGGGCGGCCAGCGTGCCGAGGACGTCGTCGGCCTCGTAGCCGGCCACGCCGACGGCCGGTACGCCGAGTGCCGCCAGCACGTCCAGGAGCACCGGTATCTGCGGGGCGAGTGTGTCGGGGACGATCTCGCCGCCGGCAGGCGCGACCCGGTGGGCCTTGTACGTCGCCAGCAACTCGACCCGCCACGCCGGCCGCCAGTCGTGGTCGAGCGCGCAGATGAGCTGCCCCGGCCGGCGACGGGTGATCAGCGAGGTGAGCATGTCGAGAAAGCCGCGCACCGCGTTGACCGGCTCACCGGCGTCGGTGCGGGCGGCGGACTCGGGCACCCCGAAGTAGGCCCGGAAGTACAGGCTGGGCGCGTCGACCGCCAGCAGAGAGTCGGGTCGGGTCACGCGGTCCAGCGTCGCACACGCCACCGACACCGCCGAACGTCCGCACCCCGCGCCTGTCGGTCCGTACCCACCCCGAGCGCCGCACCCGCGGTGCGGGCCGGACCACCGGTTGGCCGGGCAGGTCCGTTGGCCGGGCACGTCGGGCTCCGGTACGGCAGGCTGCGGACATGGGGTTCCTGCCTGGTCTGGAGCTGAGCCGGCGGTTCCACCACGATGTGGTGGCACCGGTGCTCGCCACCCGGTTTCCGGGGTTGAGCTACGCCGCGGCGCGCGTCGACAACGGTTCGGAACTGTTCGGGTTCGACACGGTCCGCTCCCGCGACCACGACTGGGGTCCGCGGCTGCAGGTCTTCCTGGACGACGCCGGCCCCGATCTGGCCGACCGGGTGCGCGACGTGGTCGGGGCCGCCCTGCCGGAGACCTATCTGGGGTTTCCGACCCGGTTCAGGCCGGACGCGTACCGCAGTCTCGGGGTGCCGACGCTCGACGGGACCCGGCACGGGGTGACGGTGACCCGGGTCGGCGACTGGTGCCGACGGGCGCTGGGCTTCGACCCATTGTCCGGGGTGGGGTTGCTGGACTGGCTCGCGGTACCGACCCAGCGGCTGGCGGAGTTCACCGGCGGCGACGTGTTCCACGACGGCCTGCCGGCCGGGCCGTCGGCACTGGGCGGCGACCGGACCCGGGGCGGGCTGTGCGCGCGGCGGGACCGGTTGGCGTGGTACCCGGACGACGTGTGGCGTTACGTCCTGGCGGCCGGCTGGTCGCGGGTCGCCGGGGAGGAGCCGTTCGTCGGTCGCTGCGGTGAGGTGGGCGACGAGATCGGCGGGGCGGTGGTGGCCGCCCGGTTGATCCGTGACCTGATACGGCTGGCGTTGCTGGTCGGGCGGCGCTATCCGCCGTACGGCAAATGGTTGGGCACCGCGTTCGCCCGCCTGCCCGACGACGACGGCCTGGCGGAGGTCTTGTCGGTGGCGGCGACGGCCGGGAACTGGCAGGTCCGTTCCCGGCAGCTCTGCCGGGCGTACGAGTTGCTGGCGGTGCGGACCAACGCCCTGGGGTTGGCCGACCCGGTGGAGCCGACCGTGCGTCCGTTCCATGACCGGCCGTTCCTGGTGCTCGACGCCGGTCGGTTCGCCCGGGTGCTGCGCGCGGCGATCGGTAACGAGCGGCTGCGCGCCCTGCCGGCGGTGGGCGGTGTGGACCAGTTCGTCGACCATGCCGGGCTGCTGACCGACGTGGCGTGGACCCGGCCGCTGGTGGCGACCGCGCTCGGCCTGGACCCGTCCGTCCCGCTACCAAACGAACGTTAAGCTTGCAGGGTGTCGCTGGCGGCACCGCCGGGCACCACCGTGGTCGGCGTCGGACCCGCTCACCACCCAGGAGCGCCCTGTCATGACCGTCGAACGGATTCTGCCCTCTCCGGAGGCGTACGACCTGATCGAGTTGACCACCGAGATCGCCGACCGGGAGCTGGCCGGCCGGGTCGACGACTTCGAGTCGCGCGGCGAGTTCCCCCGCGAGGTGATTCGGACCCTGGGCCGCGCCGGTCTGCTGGGGCTGCCGTTCGCCGAGGCCGACGGTGGCGGTGGCCAGCCGTACGAGGTCTACCTGCAGGTGCTGGAGGTGCTGGCGAGCCGGTGGCTGGCCGTCGCCGAGGCGGTGAGCGTGCACACCCTGTCCTGCGGCCCGGTCGCCGAGTTCGGCAGCGAACGCCAGCGCAAGGCGTTGCCCGAGATGCTCGGCGGGGACCTGCTCGGTGCGTACTGCCTCAGTGAACCGCAGGGCGGCTCGGACGCGGCGGCGTTGACCACCCGGGCGGTCCGCGACGGTGCCGACTACGTGGTGTCCGGGACGAAGGCGTGGATCACCCACGCCGCGGTGGCCGACTTCTACAACGTGTTCTGCCGGACCGGTGGTCCGGGAGCGGGCGGGATCTCCTGCCTGCTGGTTCCCGCCGGTACGCCGGGGATGGCCGCGCAGCCGGCGGAGCGGACCATGGGTCTGCGTTCGTCGCCGGTGGCGCAGCTGGTCTTCGATGACGTCCGGGTGTCGACCGACCAGGTGGTGGGCGAGCCCGGCCAGGGCTTCACGGTGGCGATGTCGGCGCTGGCGGGCGGCCGGTTGGGAATCGCGGCCTGTGCGGTGGGCCTGGCCCAGGCGGCGCTGGATCACGCGGTCGGCTACGCCCGTGAGCGGGAGCAGTTCGGTCGCCGCATCATCGATCTGCAGGGTCTCGGGTTCCTGCTCGCCGACATGGCGACCCAGGTGTCGGCGGCGCGGGCGATGACCCTGGCCGCCGCCCGGTTGCGCGACGCCGGCCGACCGTACGCGGTCGAGTCGGCAAAGGCGAAGCTGTTCGCGACGGATGTCGCGATGCGGGTCACGGTCGACGCGGTCCAGGTTCTCGGCGGGTACGGCTACGTCAGCGACCACCCGGTGGAGCGCTACCTACGGGAGGCGAAGGTGCTGCAGATCGTGGAGGGCACGAACCAGATCCAACGGGTGGTGATCTCCCGCGCCCTCGCCCGGGACTGAGACCTGCGCGGGGGAGTCCGCTCGACGTGGGTATCGGCCTCGCGCGCGCCGACCGGCGGCGGTAGGTTTGCCGCCGTGGAGGAGACCGATCGCGCCATCGTCACCGCGTTGACCACTGACGGCCGGGTGTCGTACACCGACCTGGCCGAGCGGGTGGGTCTGTCGGTGTCGGCCGTCCATCAGCGGGTCCGGCGCCTGGAGCAGCGGGGCGTCGTCAAGGGGTACGCGGCGCGGGTGTCCTACGAGGCGGTGGGTCTGCCGCTGAGTGCGTTCGTGGCGATCCGGCCGCTCGATCCGTCGCAGCCCGACGACGCCCCGGAGCGGTTGTCGCACCTGCCCGAGATCGACTCGTGCTACTCGGTGGCGGGGGAGGATTTCTATCTGCTGCTGGTACGGGTGGGTAGCCCGGCGGACCTGGAACGGTTGCTGCAGGAGATTCGGACCGCGGCCAACGTGACGACCCGGACGACCGTGGTGCTGTCGACGCCGTACGAGGCCCGTCCGCCCCGGCTGAGCTGAAGCGGGCGGTGGTCGCCTCCCGACCCCGGTGTCGGGGTGTCGGCACTCCGACACCTAGCGTCCTAGGATGCTCTACGGGACGTGCCGACCCTCACACCACCACCCCACCCGTTTGAGCAGCACCGGGGAGGGAATTCAGGAAGCACCGGCGGAGTACCGGCCGACCCGATGCACCTGAAGGAGTGACCGACCATGAGCATGACCGAGAAGGCGCGTAACAAGGCCGAGGAACTCAAGGCACAGGCGAAGGAGCGCTACGGCGCGGCCACGGACAACGAGCAGATGCGGGCCGAGGGCGCGGCGGAGGCGAGCAAGGCGCGCACCAAGCAGGCCGGTGAGCATGCCAAGGACGCCGGGCGCAACGTCAAGGACGCGTTCGGCGCCTGATCAGGCGCTTCGATACAGATTGGCCGGGCGGCCCCTTTCGGGGCCGCCCGGCCAATCTGGTCTGGTCCTTCGGGTTTCTCGCGGTCTCAGGCCGGGAGCCGGTGCCGACGCCACCATCGCTGCCCGGACTCTGACAGCGTGTCGATCGGGTCGTAGTACGGGTAGCGGCGGTCCAGGGCGTCGTCGGTGTCGCCGTCGAGCGACGTGCGGTAGTTCTTCGTCCAGTAGGAGATGCCGTGTTCCCGGTCGTACTCGGTGGGCATGTGCACCCACCGTTTGCCGACGAGGGGGACGTCGCAGACGATCCGCGGGGTGGCGTAGCCGGGCAGGTAGCCCATGATGTCGTGCTGCAGTTGCTGGGCGACGGCGACCGGGACCCGCCAGTGTTCGGCGTTGGGGATCATGTCACACAGGTAGAAGTAGTAGGGCAGGATGCCTGCTTCGCCCTGCAGCGCGAAGCAGAGGTCGAGCAGGGCGTCGGGGTCGGCGTTGACGCCGCGCATCAGCACACCCTGGTTGCGGACGTCGCGGATGCCCACGTCGAGTGCGGTCTGCGCGGCGCGGGCGACCAGCGGAGTGAGCGACTGGGCGTGGTTGACGTGGGTGTGGATGGCCAGGTTGACGCTGCGGCTGGCCGCGGTCCGGGCGATCCGTTCCAGGCCGGCCACGACGTCGGGCTGCAGCCAGTGCTGTGGTAGTCCCATCAGCGCCTTGGTGGCCAGCCGGATGTCGCGGACGGTGTCGATCTCGAGCAGGCCCTGCAGGTAGCTCTCCAGGTGTCGCCAGGGCAGGTTCGCCACGTCGCCACCGGACACGACGACGTCGCGCACCTGCGGGTGGGTACGCAGGTAGTCGAGCTGGGCCTCGTACCGGGCGGCGGGTCGCAGGGTGAGGCGGAGTTTGTCGACGGTGGGGGTGGAGTTGCCGACGAGGTCCATCCGGGTGCAGTGCCCGCAGTACTGCGGGCAGGTGGCGAGGAGTTCGGCGAGGACCTTGGTGGGATAGCGGTGGGTGAGGCCTTCGGCGACCCACATGTCGTGTTCGTGCAGCGAGTCGCGGCTGGCGTACGGGTGGGACGGCCAGTCGGTGCGGCGGTCGCTGGCCAGCGGGAGCATGTAGCGGCGGACGGGGTCGGCGCGCAGCGAGTCGGTGTCGGGGGCGCGGTCGGGCACCATCGTGTTGATCATTTGTGGGGTGATGAGCATCGACATCGTGGCGTTGCCGGTCTGGTCGGCGGCGAGATCGGCGTAGAAGCTGTCGTCGGCCAGGTCGCCGAGGACGGCGCGTAGCTGGGCGGCGGTCTTGACGCAGTGGGCCCGCTGCCACTGGGCGGAGTGCCATTCGTCGGTCGTGACGTGTCGCCATCCGGGCAGCCGGGTCCAGTCGGGTTCGACGAGGGGGCGTCGGCGGTAGGCGTACGGCTGGTGCGGGGTGGCCGAGGTGGCCGAGGTGGTCGTGGCCGAGATGGGTTGCGGCATGTGTGCTCCTGCGGGCCGACCTCGAGGGCATCTGGATATCTTTTCGCTGTCCCACTATTCTGCCGGAAGACTTCCCGTCTTGTCAGGCCCAGGTTGAGGTTCTTGACTGCAGGCGGGTTTGCTGCGAAGGAGGGTGCGGTGCTGTCGCCGGTCGGTCTGCATCGGGTGCGCGAGCCGGTCGGGGCATTGCCGCAGGCGGCCTGGCGGTTGGACACCGACCCCCGGATCGCCGACGACGAGATCCGGATCCGGGTGGAGCGGCTCAACCTCGACGCGGCCAGCTTCCGCCAGCTGCGCGAGGCGCACGGCGGTGACGGTGCGGCGGTGCGAGCCGAGGTCGCGGGGATCATTGCGCGGCGGGGGAAGATGCACAACCCGGTGACCGGCTCCGGTGGGATGCTGATCGGCACCGTCGACGCCGTCGGTTCCCGGTCGACCGCCGGTGTGCGGGTGGGGCAGCGGGTGGCCAGCCTGGTCTCGTTGACGTTGACGCCGTTGGTGGTCACCGACGGGCTGGCGGGTTGGGACGGTACCGGCGAGCAGGTGCCGTGTACGGGGCACGCGATCCTGTTCGGCCGTACCGTGGTGGCACCGCTGCCGGCTGATCTGCCGGACCGGCTGGCGCTGGCGGTGTTCGACGTGTGCGGCGCGCCGGCGTTGACCGACCGGGTGGTGCGCCGGCAGGTGCCGGCGGATCCGCGTGCGGGGTTGTCGGTCGCGGTACTGGGCGCGGCGGGCAAGAGTGGCTGTCTCGCGGTGGCGGCGGCGCGGCGGGCGGGAGCCGCCCGTACGGTCGGGGTGGTGCCGACCCGGGCGGAGCATGACCGGTTGGCGGCGACTGGTCTGGCGTCGGCGGTGGTGGTGGCGGACGCGCGGGATCCGGTGGCGGTGTCGGCCGCCGTGCGCGAGGTCCTGGGTGGCGGGGCCGATGTGACGGTGGTCTGTGTCGACGTGCCCGGCTGTGAGCACGGGGCGGTGTTGTCGACCGCGGATGGTGGAACGGTGGTGTTCTTCTCGATGGCGACGAGCTTCGCGGCGGCGGCGTTGGGCGCCGAGGGGCTGGCGGCGGATGTGACGATGCTGGTCGGCAACGGGTTCGTGCCGGGTCATGCGGAGTTCGCGGTGGGGCTGCTGCGTGCCGAGCCGGGGGTTCGGGCGTTGTTCGAGGCCCGGCTGACGGCAGACTGATCGCCATGACGAATCCTGCGATGGTGTCCGGTGCCGATCTGCCGGCGGTGCTGTACCGGGGTGGCCGGTTGTACTGTCCGGCGCAGCCGGGGGCGACGGCGTTGCTGGTGCGCGACGGCCGGATCGCCTGGTTGGGGGTGGACGCGGACGCGCCCCGGGCCGACGTGGTGGTGGACCTGGACCGGGCGGTGGTGACGCCGGCGTTCGTGGATGCCCACGTGCACGCGACGGACACCGGTCTGGTGTCGTCCGGGCTGGATCTGTCGGCGGTGCGGTCGCCGCAGGAGCTGCTGGACCGGGTGGCGGGGTTCGCGGCGGGGCTGCCGGGTGACGCGGTGGTGCTGGGGCACGGCTGGGACGAGTCGACGTGGGGGCGGGCCGTGCCGCCGGACGCGGGGCAGTTGTCGAGGGCGGCCGGCGGCCGTCGGGTGTACCTGTCGCAGGCGTCGATGCATTCGGCGTTGGTGTCGCAGGCGCTGCTGGCGGCGGTGCCGTCGGCGCCGACGACCGAGGCGGACGTGCCGGCGGTTGGCGGGGTGCCGGGTTGGGTGCGGGCGGATGCGCATCATGCGGTGCGGGCGGCGGCGTTCGGTGCGTTGGGTGCGGTGCAGCGGGCGGGCGCGCAGCGGGCGGCGTTGGAGTCGGCGGCGCGGGCGGGGATCGCGGCGGTGCACGAGTGCGGTGGTCCGGTCATCTCGTCGGAGGCGGATTTCGCCGGTGTGTTGGCGATGTCGGGGGACGGGCTGCCGGAGGTGTACGGCTACTGGGGCGAGTTGATGGGGCTGCAGCGGGCGCGGGAGCTGGGTGCGGTGGGTGCCGGGGGTGATCTGTTCGTTGATGGCGCGTTCGGTTCGGGTACGGCGTACGTGTCGCGGCCGTACGTCGACCGGGATGGCTGTGGTCGGTGTTTTCTGACCGCGGATCAGGTGGCGGCGCATCTGGTGGAGTGTGTCCGGTGGGGAGTGCAGGGCGGGTTCCACGCGATCGGTGACGCGGCGTTGTCGGCGGTGGCGGACGGATTCGCGGCGGCGGCGCGTCAGGTCGGGGTGGATCGGCTGCGGGCGGGTCGGCACCGGGTGGAGCATGTGGAGCTGCTGGATCGGCGGGTGGTGGCGGCGTTCGTGGAGTTCGGGGTGGTGGCGAGCGTGCAGCCGGCGTTCGATCGGTTGTGGGGTGGTGACAGTCAGATGTACGCGGCCCGGTTGGGTGCGGAGCGGGCGTTGGCGTCGAATCCGTTCGCGGTGCTGCACGGGGTGGGGGTGCCGTTGGCGTTCGGGTCGGATTCGCCGGTGACGCCGCTGGATCCGTGGGGTGCGGTGCGGGCGGCGGCGGCGCATTTCAATCCGGCGTCGCGGTTGGCGGTGCGGTCGGCGTTCGCGGCGCATACCCGGGGCGGGTGGCGGGCGTTGCCGCCGGGGGTGGTGGACGCGTCCCGGGAGGGGGTGTTGGCGTTGGGTGCGGCGGCGACGTTCGCGGTGTGGTCGGCTCCGGCGGGGGTGTCGCCACAGGGATTGCCGGTGGTGTTGGCGGATGATCCGGCGGTGTGGGGTCCGGCGGATCCGACGCCGTTGCCGCGGTGTCTGCGGACGGTGTCGCGGGGGCGGGAGATCTTCGTGGCGGCGGGGCAGGTCGCGGTGGGTGCGGGGTGAGCGGGGTGTTGGGCCTGGACCCGGTGGTGGTGGCGCGGGCGCGGGAGCTGGCGGCGCGGGCGGGTGCGCCGGTGGTGGAGTTGGCCCGTAGCCGTACGACGGTGTCGGTGGAGCGGGCGGTGCTGCGGTTGATGGGGGTGGCCGGGGCGGACGCGGAGGGGATTCCGTGGGTGAACCGCTTGGTGGACGCGGTGGCGGATCAGGTGGGGTTGGGGTTGGGGGTGGCGGTGCCGGTGTGTGACGCGGTGCTGCGGGGTGGGGCGTCACGGGTGGACGGGGCGGCGTTGACCCGGTTGGCGCAGGAGGCGGCGTCGGGTGGGGTGCGGTTCGAGGTGCCGGTGGGTGCGGCGGCGCAGGCGGCGCGGCGGTGGGCGCGGGCGGCGGCGGCGGTCGGGGTGGGGCGGGTGGACAGGGCGCGGCGGGAGCGGGAGCGGCTGGTGGCGCGGTGGGGTGATCCGCCGCGGCGGCCGTGGGTGTATCTGATCGTGGCGACGGGGGACATCCATGAGGATGTGCCGCAGGCGCAGGCGGCGGCACGGGCCGGTGCGGATGTGATCGCGGTGATCCGCTCGACGGGGCAGTCGTTGTTGGACTACGTGCCGGAGGGGGCGACGCGGGAGGGGTTCGCGGGGACGTACGCGACGCAGGAGAACTTCCGGTTGATGCGGGCGGCGTTGGACGAGGTGTCAGCCGAGGTGGGTCGATATGTGCGGTTGACGAATTACGCGTCGGGTCTGTGTATGCCGGAGATGGCGGCGTTGGCTGGTCTGGAACGGCTGGACATGATGTTGAACGATTCGATGTACGGGATTTTGTTCCGGGACATCAATCCGGTGCGGACGTTCGTCGATCAGCGGTTTTCTCGGCAGGTGCACGCGCGGGCGGGCATCATCATCAACACTGGTGAGGACAATTATCTGACGACGGCGGACGCGGTGGAGGCGGCGCACACGGTGACGGTGTCGCAGCTGCTGAACGAGTTCTTCGCCCGGGAGGCGGGGCTGGCGGACTGGCAGTTGGGGCTGGGGCACGCGTTCGAGATCGATCCGTCGGTGCCGGAGTCGTTCCGGTTGGAGCTGGCGCATGCGTTGTTGGCGCGGGAGTTGTTTCCGGAGGCGCCGTTGAAGTGGATGCCGCCGACTCGGCACATGACCGGTGACGTGTTCCGGGGGAATCTGCTGAACGGGTTCTTCAATTTGGCGGGGGTGTTGACGGGGCAGGGGATTCTGCTGGTCGGCATGATGACGGAGGCGGTGGCGACGCCGTGGCTCAGTGACCGGGACATCGCGTTGCAGAACGTGCGGTACGTGCTGGGTGCGGCCGGGGGTCTGGCGGAGGATTTCGTTCCGGCGCCGGGTGGGTTCATTCAACGGCGGGCCGGGCAGGTGCTGGGCGAGGCGGTGGAGTTGTTGGAGCGGATCGTCGACGGGTCGTTGTTGTCGGCGATCGCCGACGGAACGTTCGGTGTGATGCGTCGGCCGGTGGACGGCGGTAAGGGCCGTGACGGGGTCGTGGCGCAGGCCGACGGGTACGTCAATCCGGTGTCGGAGTTGTTGGCGGAGCCGGTGGGTGGTGGTGACGGTGGCTGAGGTGGTGCGTCCGTACGGGGACACGACCGGTGACGGGATGGTGCAGGTGTCGTTCACGTTGCCGGTGCCGGCGGGTAAGCGGGCGGAGGGCGCGGCGGCGCAGTTGGCGCAGAAGATGGGGCTCGAGGCGGTGATGGTGGTGCACGCTGCGCCGGTCGGGGAGGGTTTCACGTTCTTCGTGGTGTACGGGCGGGTGCGTCATCTGGTGGATCTGTCGGCGGTGCGGGTGGTGGAGCGGGACTTTCCGTTGTTGGCGGCCAAGGAGGTCAATGCGGCGGTGCGGGCCGGGCTGGGGCGCCGGTTGTCGGTGGTGGGGGCGTGTATCGGTACGGACGCGCACACGGTCGGCATCGACGCGATTCTCAACGTCAAGGGAATCGCAGGGGAGAAGGGTTTGGAGTACTACCGGGAGTTCGCGGTGGTCAACATGGGGGCGCAGGTGCCGGTGGCGGAGCTGGTGGAGGAGGCGGTGCGGGTGGACGCGGACGCGATCCTGGTCTCCCAGGTGGTGACACAACGTGATGCGCATTTGCACAATGTGCGGGAGCTGTCGGCGGCGGTGCGGGAGGCGGTGCCGGCGGCGCGGCGGCCGTTGCTGGTGGTCGGTGGTCCCCGGTTCGACGAGTTGATGGCGCGCGAGTTGGGGGTGGACCGGATCTTCGGTCGGGGTGCGACACCGCGTGAGGTGGCGAGTTACCTGGTGCACGCGGTGGTGGCCCGGGCCCGGGTGGCGGCGTGAGCGCGGTGGTCGGGTTGTCGGTGACGCATCGGCGGTACGTGCCGTACGGGCACGCGCACTACGCGGGTGGTCTGGTCGACGGCGCGTACGTGCTGGGTCTGTTCGGTGACGTGGCGACGGAGTTGTGTATCCGGGGTGACGGCGACGAAGGGTTGTTCGCGGGCTACGACGAGGTGCGGTTCGTGGCTCCGGTGCGGGCCGGGGACGTGGTGGAGGCGACCGGGACGGTGGTACGGGTGGGGGTGCGCAGCCGGTCGGTGCGGTTCGAGTGCGCGGTGGTGTGTCGGGGGCGGCCGGAACTGTCGGTGTCGGCGGCGCGGGTGGTGGTGCCGCCGTTGGTGGCGGTGACGGCGACGGGGACGGTGGTGGTGCCGGCGGCGGGTGGTGCCGAGTGAGCGTGGCGGTGTGTGCCGATGTCGGGTCGACGGTGACGAAGGTCGTGGTGGTGGATGTGGCCGACGGGGCGCTGCTGGCGTCGGCGGCGCATCCGACGACGGTGGGCTCGGACGTGTGGGAGGGTCTGGCGGCGGCGGTGACGGCGGCGGGGGCGGGGGTGCCGGGCGGGGTACGGGGTGCGCCGTGGCTGGTGTGTTCGTCGGCGGGTGGTGGGCTGCGGCTGGCGGTGGTGGGGTATGAGCCGTTGGTGACGGCGCGGGCCGGGGTCCGGGTGGGGTTGTCGGCGGGGGCGCGGGTGGTGCACGTGGCGGCGGGCCGGTTGGACGCGCCGGAGGTGGCACGGCTGCGGGCGGCGGCACCGGACGTGGTGCTGCTGGTCGGGGGGACCGACGGCGGTGACGTGGAGGTGCTGCTGCACAACGCGGCGAGGTTGGCGTCGGCGGGAATGTCGACGCCGGTGGTGGTGGCGGGCAACGTGCAGGGGCGGGCGGTGGCGGGCGCCGCGTTGCGGGCTGCGGGGTTGGCGGTGACGGTGGCGGACAACGTGCTGCCCCGGTTGGGGGTGTTGGCACCGGCGTCGGCGCGGGCTGCGGTGCGGGAGGTCTTTCTGCGACATGTGATCGGCGGCTCGGGGTTGTCGCGTGACGGCCGGTTCGCGTCGAGCGTGCGGGCGGCGACGCCGGACGCGGTGGTGTCGGGGGTGGGGGTCCTCGCTGACCGGGTGGGGGCCGATGTGCTGGTGGTCGACGTGGGCGGGGCGACGACGGACGTGTATTCGGTGGTGGCGCCGGACGGTGAGCCGGCGGGTGCCGAACCGGTGTCCACGCCGGAGGTGGCCGGCTGGTGGGGTCAGGCTCGCACGGTGGAGGGCGACCTGGGGGTGCGGGTGGGTGCGGCGGGGGTGGTCGCTGCGGCGGTGGCGGAGCGTCTGGTCGGTGACGCCGAGGCGGTGGCGTTGACGGCGGCGGCGGCGCGGCGGGTGGCGTGTCCGGGTCTGGTGCCGGTCGACGACGCGGGTCGGGCGGTGGATCTGCGGCTGGTGGAGTTGGCGGCGGTGGTGGCGGTGCGTCGGCACGCGCGTGGGGGCGGGCAGGAGCCGGGCGGTGGGCGGGATCTGCGGCGGGTGCGGTGGCTGGTGGGTTCGGGTGGGGTGTTGCGGCACGCGTCGGCGGCTGACGCGGTCGGGGTGTTGCGGCGGCTGGCCGACGACCGGGGTGGTGGCTGGTTGGTGCCGCGGGCGGCGGTGCCGGTGGTCGACGCGTCGTACGTGTTGGCGGCGGCGGGTCTGCTGGTGGGGGAGTTTCCGCAGGCGGCGGCGGGTCTGGTGGAGCGTTACGTGCTGGCCGCGTCGGGGGTTGCGTCTGGTGGTCGGCGGGGTGTCGGTGGGGACACGCCGGTCGACACGCGGTAGGTGGTGGTCGATGCCCTGGGCCGGGTTGACAGCACGGGGGGTCTGGCGCGTACCGTCTTTGAGTCCTACCACGGGAAGCGGCTGATGTTCGCTTCGTTTCTTCGTCCGCTGGCCGAGCGACGTGTGTCGCAGTGCGGGTGGGCCACCTGTGGGTCTGCCACAGGTGGTGTCCGCATCGGCCAGGTCCAGTGGGCGAGGGTCGGCGAGGCGGCGCGGACCGGCCGCGACTTTCCGGTGTGTGGGCAGGTGGTCGTGCAGGGCCAGTAGACAACGGCCCGTCGGGGGCAGCCAGTTCCCGGTGGGTCGGTCCGAAGGTCACTGCACGGGTGTCCTGTCGCACCGGCGGGGGCCTGGGAGTGCGGGGCGCGGCCGACCGGCCGCGCCCCGATTCTTCGTGTGCGGACGGTACGCCGTTCGCGGTGGTCGCTTGCGTCGCCGCTGGGGCCGGGTTGCCGGTAGCCTTCGTCGGACGTATCGGAGAGGCCGCCGTGGGCGGTGGCCCGCGGCGCAGTGGGGCTCGACGTGGCGATGGTGGATGCGGTGGCGGTGCCGGTGCGGTCGGGTCCGCCGGTGTCGGCGGTGCCGGGTCGGGCGGTGTCGGCCCCGGTGGCGGTGGGGTTGGCGGTGGTCGCCGGGGTGGCGCTGCTGGTGGCGTTTCCGCCGTATGACCTGTGGTGGGCGGCGCCGGTGGGGGTGGCGGCGCTGGCGGTGGCGGTGCACCGTCGGCGATGGTGGGCGGGCGCGGGTGTCGGTTTCCTGGCGGGTGTGGTGTTCTTCGCGCCGTTGCTGAGTTGGACGAATCTGCACACGGGCAGTTTGCCGTGGGTGCTGCTGTCGGGGTTGCAGGCCAGTTACCTGGCGGTGCTGGGGGCGGTGGCGGCGTTCGTGTCGCCGGTGGTGGACCGGCGGCGGCTGGTGGTGTGGCCGGTGGTGACGGGTGTGCTGTGGGTGGGGCAGGAGGCGTTGCGGGGTCGGACCCCGTTCGGTGGTTTTCCGTGGGGCCGGTTGGCGTTCAGCCAGGGTGATTCGCCGGCGTTGGCGTGGGCGGCTGTCGGTGGCGCGCCGCTGGTGACGTTCGTGGTGGCGGTGGCCGGTGGGGTGGTGGCGGCGGCGGTGTGGCGGCGGTGGCGGGTCGGCCGGTCGGCGCTGGTGGCTGCCGGTGGGGTGCTGGTCGCGGCGGGGGTGCTGCTGGTGGGGGCGGCGGTGCCGCTGGGTGGTGGTACGGCGGGGTCGGTGACGGTGGCGATCGTGCAGGGCAACGTGCCGCGGATGGGGTTGGATTTCAACGCGCAGCGGCGGGCGGTGCTGGACAACCATGTGCAGGGCACGGTCCGGTTGGCGCGGCAGGTGCGGGCGGGGCAGGTGCCGGCGCCGGATCTGGTGGTCTGGCCGGAGAACGCCAGTGACGTGGATCCGACGCGGGACGCGCAGGCGGCGGCGAGTATCGACGAGGCGGCGGCGGCCGTCGGGGTGCCGATTCTGGTGGGTGCGTTGGCGTACGGGCCCGGTGCCGGTGAGGTGCGCAACGTGAGTCTGGTGTGGGAGCCGGGTTCCGGTGGCGACGTCGAGCAGGTGTACGTGAAGCGGCATCCGGTGCCGTTCGCCGAGTACGTACCGTTTCGGCGGCTGGCGCGGATGGTCACTGACCAGGTGGATCTGGTCCGAGCGGATTTCGTGGCCGGTTCGCAGCCGGGTGTGCTGCGGGTGGGTCCGGTGGCGGTCAGCGGCATCATCTGTTTCGAGGTGGCCTACGACGGGTTGGTCCGTGACACGGTGACCGGTGGGGCGCAGGTGTTGGCGGTGCAGACGAACAACGCGACGTTCAACGCGGCGGAGGCCGGCCAGCAGTTGGCGATGGTGCGGCTGCGGGCGGTGGAGCACGGGCGGGCGGGGCTGATGGCCTCGACCGTTGGCGTATCGGCTTTTGTCGATGACAATGGGCGGGTGTCGCAGCCGACCGAGTTCAACACCGCCGCCGTCGTGGTGAGTGAGTTGGAGCTGGGCTCGACGCGTACTCTTGCGACTCGGACAGGTTTCTGGCCCGAGATGGTGCTGGTGGTGGCCGCCGGTGCGGTCGTGGTCGCGGCGGCGTGGCTGCGCCGGCGCTCGGGCGGCGTGGATGCGGAGGCACGGTGAGCGAGGCGGTGTCGGCGGGCGATGGCCCGGAGGGCTACCCGGGTGTCGGCCGGGTGCTGGTGGTCGTTCCCACGTACAACGAGGCGGACAACGTACGGCTCATCGTCGGGCGGGTCCGCGCCGCCGTGCCGCAGGTCGACGTCCTGATCGCCGACGACAACTCGCCGGACGGCACCGGGGCGGTGGCCGACGAGCTGGCCGGCGCCGACGGGCAGGTGTTCGTGCTGCACCGCCCCGGTAAGCAGGGACTGGGCGCGGCGTACGTGGCCGGCTTCAGCTGGGCGAAGGAACGCGGCTACGACGCTGTCGTGGAGATGGACGCCGACGGTTCGCACGCGCCGGAGCAGTTGCCGCAGCTGCTGGACGCGGCCCGCAGCGCCGACGTGGTCATCGGGTCGCGGTGGGTGCCCGGCGGTGAGGTGCTGAACTGGCCCCGGCACCGGTGGCTGGTGTCGCAGTGCGGCAACCTGTACACCCGGTTGGCGTTGGGGATGCCGGTGCGTGACGCCACCGGCGGGTACCGGGTGTACCGGCTGCCGGTCCTCGACAAGATCGACTACGGAAGTGTGTCGTCGCAGGGCTACTCGTTCCAGGTGGAGCTGACCTGGCGGGCGTACCGGGAGGGGTTCCGCATCGTCGAGGTGCCGATCACCTTCGCCGAGCGGGAGCAGGGTGCCAGCAAGATGAGCGCCGCGATCGTGCGGGAGGCGCTGTGGCGGGTCACGGTGTGGGGGCTGCGGGCCCGCCGTGACGCGGTGACCGGCGCGGGCCGCCGCGACCGCGACGCCGCGTCGTCGGCGCGCTGGCCGTGACGGTACGGCGTGTCATGCTGGACGGGTGACGCCACGCCACACGTTCGTTGGAGGTGACATGCGTCGGGGGGTGCGCTGGATTCCGCTGGCGCTGGTCGCCGGGTTGATCCTGGAACCTGTCGTCTTCGTCGCGGTGGCCCGCCAGATCGGGTACGGCTGGGCGCTGCTGGTGGTGGTGGCGGCGTCGATGGCGGGAATGGTGCTGCTGCGGCGCGAAGGTGTCCGCGCGTGGCGTAGCTTCCGCGCGGCGGCGCAGGCCGGTCAGCCGCCGGGCGAGCAGGTCAGCGACGGTGTGCTCGGGCTGGTCGCCGGTCTGCTGCTGGCGACGCCCGGTCTGGTCAGTGGAGCCGCTGGCGCGGTGCTGGCGGTACCGCCGGTGCGCCGGCTGGTACGGCGCCGGGTCCAGGTCGCGGCGGAGCGGCGGATGTCGTCGGCCGCGGCCGGACAGGTGTTCGGGCCGCGGCGGGTCCGGGTGTACCCTCCGCCGCCGGGCGGCGGGTCGCCGGCTGGGCCGGGTACCGCGCAGCCGGCGACGGACGGCCCGACGATCGAGGGCGAGATCGTGGATCCACGCTGATCGTGGAAACGGTGTGGGGCCCGTACGCGACGCGTACGGGCCCCACACCGTTGGCTGGCCGGACCTTGGTGTCGCCTCCCGGGGTCAGACGCCGCCGCGGCGGTTGCGGACCTCCTGCAGGCGTTCGGCCAGGATGTCTTCGAGCTCGGCGATCGACCGGCGTTCCAGCAGCATGTCCCAGTGGGTACGGGGTGGCTTGGCCTTCTTCTGCTCCGGTTCGCTGCCGTCGACCAGCCGGGCGACGCTGCCGTCGAACTTGCATTCCCAGGTGACCGGGACTTCTGCGTCGACGGCGAACGGGACCTCGAACTGGTGCCCCTTGGCGCAGAGGTACTCGCGGGTCTGGCGCGGCGCGAGTTCCGTGTTGCGGTCGGACTCGTAGCTGACTGCTCCCAGACGGCTTCCGCGCAGCATGCGCTCGCCCATGATCGGCTATCCCCTCGGTCGTGTTGCTGGTCTTCAGGTGTAACGATGTGCGCGGGGCGGGCGATTCCCGCCGTTGGTCGGCGCTGCCCGGTGGTGCCGGGTCCGCGCCGGACCTGTGCGAGCGTATCCGGCGGGTGCCCGTCGCGGCGTCGATGCCGTCCGTCGTCGGGCATTGTCAGGTGATTGAAACGTGGCGTTAACGAAGTTTGGCATACCGGTGACGGCGCGGATGCGATGTATGTCACTGTGACGAGGATGCGCCCGGCGGCGGGGCGGTCGCCGGTGCGGCGGCGCTGAGCGCGGCGAACGCTCCGGCCAGGTCGCTGACCTGACGGGTCAGTTCTGCCACCCGGGTCAGTGCGCTGTCCCGTTCGGCCCGGGCGCTGTCCCGTTCGGCGGTGCGGGCGGCAAGGTCCCGCTGGGCCTGGTCCATTCCGGCGGATGCCGCGTCGGCGGCGGCGCGGGCCTGTTCCGCTTCTTCCCTCGCGGTCTCCGCCGCCGCGCGGGCGGACGCGGCGTCGGCGTCGGCGGTGTCGGCCCGTCGCGTGGCATGTTCGGCGTCGCGGCGGACGGCGTCGGCGGCGACTCGGACCCCGTGCAGCGTTTCCGTGAGTGCGGCGGCCTCGGCGCGGGCCGATGCGGCGTCGGCGGCGGCCCGCTCGGCCTCCTCCTGCGCCTGCCGGCACCGCAGCTGCGCGTCGGCGGCCTGTGTCTGCGCCTGTCTGGTCGCCGCGTCGGCGGCGGCAAGGTCGCGGCGCAGGGCTTCGATGGTGCGTCGGTCGTCGTCACGGGCGGCGGTGAGCTGCGCCAGTTCGGTGCGGGCAGCCGCCAGGTCGGCGGCGGCCTGCTGCCGCAGCGCGTCCGCGGCGGCTGCCTGCTGCTGCGCTGTCGTCTGCGCGGCGTACGCCGTGGCGGCGTCGGTACGGGCCGCCTCGGCGGCGGACTCGGCCTCCTCGGCCCGCCGACGCGCCTGCCGCGCCTGCTCGGCGGCGTCAGCGGCGTTGCGCTCGGCTGTGGCCGCGACCTCGGCGGCGGACTCGGCCGCCTGCCTGGCGTCGTCGCGTTCGGCCTGGGCGGCGGCGAGCATGGCGGCGGCTTCGGCGCGTACCTGCGCCACCCGCCGTTCTACACCTGCCGGTGACAGCTCGGCGTGCAGGGTCTCGGTGAGGGTGCCGACCATCTGGTCGAGCCGGTCGACCAGCTCCCAGCTGCGGGCGAGCTGTCCGGCCAGGCCCGGCGCGTCGCGGTGGCGCATCCGGCTGGCGCGGGAGGCACGCTGGCAGGCGCCGTCGTTGTCACGGCAGTACCGGAAAGGTCGGCCGGCGGCGGCCCGCTGCGGTACCGGGGCTCCGCAGTGCGCGCAGGGCCGGGTCGGGGGTGCCGTGGCCGGCGGCGGGGTGTCCATCGCCGCCGAAGTGTAGTGGTGCATCCGTCGGTCCGGTCGACCCGGCCAGGGGAGGCGGTCGGCGGAAGGAGGTGCCGTGGACGGTGTCAGTGTGCTTCCAGGACGAAGAAGATGAAGCAGATGAAGGCCGTGCGGTCGCCGAGGTCGGGCGGGAGGAGTTCGCGTGGGGTGTCGGGTGAGAAGGGCGGCTCACTGACGACCGCGATCCGGAAGCCGGCCCGGGTGAACGCGTCGGTCATGGCATGCAGGGGGCGGTGCCAGAAGGTCAACGTCGCACGGTCCTCGCCGAAGGTGTACTCGAACGAGTACGGCGTGACGGCGAAGTAGTCGGCGCTGGGGTCGCTCGACTCGAGGATGCGGGGGTGGTTGACCGACAGCAGAAGGCGGCCCCCGGGCTTGAGCACACGCCGCAGCTCGGCCAGTGGTGCCGTCCAGTCCTGCGCGGAAGGTGCGTGTGCGCGGGGGAGATCCGCAGCGGACCAGATGCCCGCTATCGCTTGCGGCCACCACGTGACCCAATTATTGGATTGTTGTTGTTGGTAATTCAGTAATTAGGGTGTCCGCCGGGACCTGAGGACACGGAACACCATAATGACAGTTATGCGGCAACAACACACAGCATGTATGGTGCAGTAGTGGGTGACGACATGGTGTTCTGCCGAAAATGTGGCCAGACGAAGCCACGCACCGCCTTCTACGACCAGCTGCACTCGTCGCTGCCCCGCAGACCATGCAAGGCCTGCATCCTGGCGGACAAACGTGCCCGCTACGCGACCAAGGACGGCGACCGCGTCTCGCACGCGCAGGTCCTGCGCGAGAAGTACAACCTCACCTCGGCGCAGTACGAGCAGATGCTGGCCGATCAGGCAGGGCGGTGCGCGATCTGCGGTCAGTCCGAGACCGCGCGCGGCCGTGGCGGTGCACCACGGCGTCTGGCGGTCGACCACGACCACCGCAGCGGAGTCGTCCGGCAGTTGCTCTGCCACCGCTGCAATCTGGTGACACGGGCGGTCGAGGAGAACCCTGCCCTGCTGGACAAGGTGCGGGCGTATCTGGAAACGCATCTCGTCGCACAGGGTGCGACGTCCCGCTCCGGCCCGTCGGCCACGACGCCGCCGTTATCCGGTTGAGGCCCCGACCGGCCCGACGGAAGAATCAGCCGGTGTCGACCTTCGACGAGTACGTCGCCGAGGCGGCGGCGGTACCGGTGGCCGGCTGGGACTTCTCGTGGTTCGCCGGCCGGGCGACCGAGCAGCGTCCCTCCTGGGGGTACTCCGCTCTGTTGAGCGCACGGATGGCCACCGCGCGGCGGGCGGTGGACCTGCAGACCGGTGGCGGTGAGGTGCTGGCCACGATGGCGACACCGCCGCCCGTACTGGTGGCCACGGAAGGCTGGCCGCCGAACGTCGAGGTGGCACGCGACCGGCTCACCGCGCTGGGGGTGACCGTCGTGCACGCCGCCGAGGACGCCGACCTGCCGTTTCGTGACGGCGTCTTCGACCTGGTCGCGAGCCGGCATCCGACGGTGGTGCGCTGGCCCGAGGTGGCCCGGGTACTGGAACGCGGCGGCGACTACCTGTCGCAGCAGATCGGTCCGGACTCGGTCGGGGAGCTGCGGGCGGCGCTGGGCGTGTCGACGCCGCCGCGTACCGATCAGCACCCGGACCGGATCCGCGCCGCCGCGACGGCGGCCGGGCTGGACGTGGTAGACCTGCGGACGGAGTCGCTGCGGATGGAGTTCTTCGATGTCGCGGCGGTGATCGTGTTCCTGCGTAAGGTCGTCTGGACGGTGTCGGGGTTCACCGTCGACAGGTTCCGTCCCGAACTGGCGGCGGTGCACCAGCGGATCGTCACCGACGGGGTGTTCGTCGCCCACTCACGTCGGGTCCTGGTGCGGGCACGTCGGCGGTGAGGGTCAACACCGTACCGAGCGCGGCGGCCGCGTCGAGCAGGGCCCGGGACCGGGCGGTGATCGTGGCGTCGCGGGCCGCGAGCGCGGTACGGACGTCGGCCGACCGGCGGGCGGTCCGTAGCTGCGGCATCAGTGCCCGCAGTGGCGCGATCCGGTAGCCGGCGGACCGCAACTGGTGCACGATCCGCGCGTCGCGGACCTGCTCCGGGGTGTACCGCCGGGTGGTGCCCGGCCGGTCGCGGTCGGGCACGACGAGACCTTCGGCGTGCCAGTGCCGCAGGGTCGACGGGCGTACGCCGAGGGCGGCGGCGAGTTCGGAGATGCCCATCGCGTCGCACGGGCGGACGTCGGTCATCGGTTCGGCGGCGATGGCCTCGGCGGCCAGTTGGGCCTGGCGCAGGTCGGCGCGTTCGGTGTCCAGCCGGGCGTGTACGGCGTCGAGCAGCGCGAGCATCGCGGCGGGTGGGCCCTGGTGTGCGGCAGTGACGATCCGGCGGGCGTCGGCCGGACCCGCCGCGGCGGCCAGGGCCCGGTAGGCCAGCACGCAGTACAGGTGCAGTGGTCCGTAGACCCGATGGCCGGCGGCGGTGCGCCGCGCCGACGGCAGGACGCCGTCGCGTTCCAGGTTGCGGATCTGTTGGACGCCGTACCCGGCCCGGCGGGCGACGTCGACCGTGCGCAGCACCGGCGAGTGGAGACCTGCCGCCCCGTTCACCTGTGGTCGATGGCGTGAAGTCTCCATAAGCACTGCAATGTAACGCTGGAGCGATGACGCAGGAAGAGATCATCGCCTTCGTCGCCGGCCTCGGCGACGACGTACTGGTGCTGCGGCCGGCCGCCGGCGGCGGCACACCACCGATCAGCTGGGGTGACACGTTCTTCTACGTCTCGCCCGACGGTACGGTCCCGGCCCGGCGTCAGCCGTTCGCCACGATCGTGACCAAGGACTATCCCGGTGACGCGTCGTCGCGGCTGGACCGGCCCGGGGTGTTCCGACTCAACATCGCCGTGGGCCGTGACGAGGCGCGGCGCCATGCCGGGCACGACTCGGCCGGGGTCGATCCTGCTGCCGCCGACACGGTGTTCGTCCATCCTGTCTACGGGGGCGTCGGCTGGCTGGCGGTGGTCGACCCCGGTCCGCGGACCGCGTCGGTGGTGCGGGAGCTGCTGGTCGCGGCCCACCGTCGTGATCAGGGTCGCGGGCCGCGTCGGGTCACCACGGGTCCTGCAGCTGGCGGGCCTGGTTGAGGAAGACGACACCGTCGACGGTGTCGAGCTGGGCCGGGTCGAGCGGGAAGTAGGCGAAGTCCGGGCTGACCCGCGTCACGGTCGTGGCCGTGACGCGGGTCCGGGCGAGCGCGCGGGCGTCGACGAGGCAGCTGTCCCAGCCCAGTGTGGCCAGGACGCCTTCGACGGTGTCCGGTGGCGGGGTGTCGTCGCCGAGCGTGCCGAAGGCCGAGGCCAGGTAGGCGTACCGGTCACCGAGGCGGGTCGCGGTGATCGCACCAGCGCTCCACATCCGCAGCTGCTGGTCGCCGAGGGACAGGACGCTGCGGTGGCGCTGCAGGTGCAGGTTGTGGGCGAAGACCAGGGTGGGGCCGTGTTCGGCGGCGGCGAGCAGGTTCGCGGCCATCATGGCGTCGCGGAGCGCGGACAGTCGGGAGAGCCGGGCCGGGGACGGGTCGGCCATCGCGTGGTGGTAGCGCAGCAGACCGACGGCGGTACGCCCGTACAGCTGTGCCCGTTCGCGGTGGGCCGGCTCCAGTTGCGGCAACTGGGTGTCGAGCAGCGCCAGCAGGTCGTCGGCGATCAGCCGGAGCTGGCAGGCGTCGGCGGATCTGCCGATCGATCGGGACGGGTCCCGTACGGTGGCCTCGTCCGACCAGCGGTCGTCGGGTCCCAGTAGTGCGTCGAGGGTCTCCCGGGTGCAGGGCAGCGGGCCGTCGAGCAGGTCGTGCAGGGCGGTCAGTGCCGTCCGGGGGCTGTCCGCCCAGTACTCCAGTGGGCCGTCGATGCCGAAGAACCGCAGCTTGTCGTCGTGGTCGTCGTTGTAGGCCCGCATCCAGCGTACGAGGTCGCGATTGGCCGGTGAGGTGCCGAAGTGGTGGCTGAAGCCGTCGCGCATGACGTCGTCGATGCTGCCGGCGCCGGTGGCGAGGTGGTCGTCGACGAGCAGGCCCCGCAGACAGTCGCTTTCGACGGCGAACGACCGGTAGCCCTCGTGGGTGACGAGGTGTCGGAAGATCTTGTTTCGTAGTTCGCCCAGTTCACCGACGAAGTGCCGGGCTTCGCCGAGGCCGAGTAGCAGGGGGCGGGTGGGCTGGGCCCGCAGGAACGCCGAGATGGCGTCGCCGTCGGCGGGTCGGGCGAGGTCCGTGATGGTCATTGCTTCAACGGTATCGTTGAACCGACGGTGGAGGGTTTGTGTATCGGACACGCTGTCCAGGCCTGGAAAACCCTCAAATGAGGGGGAGTCGATGCGGCCGGTGGACCTGGCACGGGAGCACGGCCTGTCCACGCAGGCGGTCCGCAACTACGAGGACGCCGGTGTCCTGCCCGCGGCCGCGCGGACGGCCGCCGGTTACCGCTGCTACACGCCGCTGCACGCGCGGGCGCTGCGGGCGTTCGTCGCGTTGGTACGCGGGCACGGTCACGCCACGGCGACGTCGGTCATGCGGGCGGTCAACCGGGACGCTGTCGACGATGCGCTGCGGATCATCGACGACAGCCACTGTCAGTTGCGCGAGGACCGGCGTACCGTGCGGGCCGTCGAGGCGGTGTTGGGTGAGCTGGCCCCGGTCGCTGCCGTGTCCGGTGAGATGTTCATCGGCCCGCTGGCGGCCCGACTTGGTCTGCGGCCGGCGACGCTGCGCAAGTGGGAGGCGGCCGGGCTGGTCCGGCCGCGTCGGGACCGGCGGACGGGGTACCGCGTCTACGACGCGCACGACGTCCGGGACGTGATGCTGATCCATCAGTTGCGGCGGGGCGGCCATCTGCTGGCGCAGATCGCTCCGTTGATCGTCCAGGTCCGGTCCGCCGGCGGGGTCGCCCCGTTGGAGTCGACCCTGCGGGGCTGGCACGACCGGTTGTCGGTGCGGGGCCGGGCGATGCTGGCCGGGGCGGCCGAGTTGGACGCCTATCTGCGGGAGCGGGCGACGACGACGCCGGTCAGTCGGTGAACAGGCTGAGCAGGTCGCCGATGCTGCGGTCGGCTTCGGCGGGGTGGCGGAAGTGCCCGGAGCGGTCGACCGTGTACTGGTTGCGGCGGCCGACCCGTTCGCGGCGCAGGTAGCCGGCGGCGACCAGGTCGGCGACGATGGCCTGGGCGGCGCGTTCGGTGATGCCGATGGTGGTGGCGACGTCGCGCAGCCGGGCGGTGGGGTCGCGGGCGATGGCCAGCAGGACGTGGGCGTGGTTGGTCAGGAACGTCCAGCTCCGTTGGCGTGTCGGCGGCGGCGCGTCGGTGCCTGACACGGTGCGGTCCTCCTACGGTGGCGGCGTCCACATGCGTACGACGAGACGTGAAAATCGCATCGTAAGTCCCGGGTGTGGGCCGCCGCCACCGGTCGGCGCGCCGACCACCCTTGACAGACGAACTTCGCTTCGTGAATAGTTGAGCGTAGTTCGAGGGGGAGTACCCGGCGTTCGACGCGCTGTCGTCAGTACGGGTCCGGCGGATCCGGGCCCCGGTGGCGCGGTCACCGCCCGCAGGCGGTGACCCGGGGAGACCGTCGACCAGTGGTGCCGGCCCGCGACAGCGGGTGCGGCCGGTCGAAAGGTCCTGCGTTGGCTGTCTCCTGGTGGGTGTGGGCCGTCGTCATGGTCGGGGTCGCCGCGATGCTCGCGGTCGATCTGTACCTGCACCGCGACAACCATGTCATCGAGTTCCGCGAGGCCCTGACCTGGTCGGGAATCTGGATCGCCGCGGGTCTGCTGTTCGGGGTGCTGCTGTGGGCGTGGCAGGGCGGCGACGTCGCCGGCACGTACTACGCCGGTTACCTGATCGAGAAGGCGCTCTCGGTCGACAACGTCTTCGTCTTCGCGTTGATCTTCACGTACTTCGCGGTGCCGGCCTCCTACCAGCACAAGGTGCTGTTCTGGGGGGTCATCGGTGCGTTGGTGTTCCGCCTGGTGTTCATCTTCGTCGGCGCCGAACTGCTCGAGACGTTCTTCTGGACGGCGTACGTGTTCGGCGTGTTCCTCATCTACACCGGTTACACGATGGCGTTCCGCCACAGCGAGCAGACCCCGCCGGACCGCAACCCCGTCGTCCGCCTCGTCCGCCGGGTCGTCCCGACCGACCCGGCGTACCACGGTGACCGGTTCTTCACCCGCGTGAACGGTCGGCGCGTCGCCACGCTGCTGTTCGTGGTCCTCGTCGCCGTCGAGGCCACCGACCTCATCTTCGCCATCGACTCAGTGGCGGCGATCCTGGCCATCACCACCGACACGTTCATCGTCTGGACCGCCAACGCCTTCGCCATCCTCGGCCTGCGCAGCCTCTACTTCTGCCTCGCCGGACTACTGCGCCGATTCGTGCACCTGCACTACGGCCTGGCCGTCCTGCTCGCCTTCGCCGGAGTCAAGCTGATCCTGTCCGAGACCCCGGTCGGCAAGCTGCCGATCCCGGTGACCCTGGGCGTCATCGTCGTCACCATCACTGTGTCGATCGTGTGGAGCCTGCGCAGCACCCGCGGCGCGGGCCGGTCGCCGGCACCGGTCGACGAGCGGTCCGGCCGGGTCGGCTGACTCGACCGGCCCCCCAAGCATAACCCCAAGCATAACCCCGAATAGGGGTTATGCTTGGGGTTATTCCGGCTGCTCAGACGGGAGAAGAGGCGACCACGCCATGCCGAAAATCAACGTCTACCTGCCCGACGACCTCGCCGACGCGGTCCGCGACACCGGGATCCCGGTGTCGGCGGTCTGCCAGCAGGCACTCGAACAGGCCGTCCGGCGGGTCACCGCGGTCCGGGCGGTCCCTCCGGCCGATCTCGACGCCGAGCAGTTGGCGGCGCGGCTGCCGCACCTGACCGCCCGGCTGCGCGACGTCCTGTTGCGGGCCCGGGACCAGGCCCGGGCCGCCTGTGCCGCCGAGGTCGGGACCGGACATCTGCTGGCGGCGCTGCTCGACGAGGGCGACAACCTCGGCGTACGGGTGCTGCGGACGATCGACGTGTCACCGGCCCACCTGACGACCCGGTTGGCGACGGACAGCGCGACCGGGGACGCAGCGGCGACGGTGGAGGCGACCGGTCCGGCGACGCGGTGGTCGGCGGCCGGGGCGGGCGCGCTGGAACTGGCCGTCACCGAGGCGACCGCACTCGGGCACAACTACGTCGGCTGCGAGCATCTGCTGCTCGGGCTGGTCGCCGAACCGGACGGTGCCGCCGGGCGGGTGCTGCGGGAGTCCGGTGCCGACCTGCGGGCGACCCGTCGGGCGGTCGCGGCGGCCCTCGTCGGGTACGCGCACCTGCGTGCCCAGACCGCCGGCGCCTTCCCCGCCTCCGGCGGCGTGAACGCGGTCGGCGGTGGTCTGGGCACAGGTGCCGCGCCGGTCGGGGCGGACGCCGCCACTGCGGTCGCGGCCCTGGTCCGCCGCGAGTTGGTGCCGGTCCTCGCCCGGCTGGAGCGGTTGGAGCAGCGGGCCGGCGTGTCAGCCGAGTAGAGCGTCGGTCCAGCGATGCTGGTGGACCTGGATGTAGGCGGCGTCGTCGCGCCAGACGGTGCCGTGGCCCTCGTGCCACAGCCGGGTCCAGGGCGCGGTGCCGACGGCGGCCTGGGCGGCGAGGAACTCGTACATCGACCGGGCCCGGCGGGTCAGCAGCGGGACCAGTGCCTGGCGCTGCCGCTCGTCGAGCCCGTACCCGTCGGCCAGGATCCGCAGCCGCCGGCCGGGGGCGGCCGGCTGCCACGCCGGGTCGGCGGTCAGCGGCACGACGCTCTTGGCCGCGTACGCCAGGTCCCACAGCCGGGTGCCCGGTGCGGCGGTGTCCCAGTCGATGAACGCCCACCGGTCGCCGACGACCAGGTTCCACGGGGCCGGGTCGTGGTGGACGACCAGGTCGGTGCCGTCGGGTGGGATGAGCCGCCGCCACCGGGCGTGCGGCGGCGGGGTGAAGCTGGCCGCCGCGTCGTGCAGGTCACGCAGGAGTCGACCGACCCGGCGTACCGCGGCGTCGGGCCTGAGCAGGTCGAACCGGTCCGGCCAGGGGACCGTTCCCGGTACGTAGGTCAGCACCTCGCGGCCGGCGTCGTCGATGCCCAGCGGGCGGGGCGCGCCGTCGAAGCCGACGTCGTGCAGGTGGGTGAGGTAGGCGTGCACGGCCGGGGTCCATTCGCCGGTGGGGCGGCGCACGGTGTCCCCGACGCGGACCACGGCGGCGGCGACGTTTCCGCCGGTCAGCGGCTGCTCGGTGGGGCGGTCGCGGTCAGTGGGCACGCACGTGATCCTGCCGGCGGCGGCGGTGCGGTGTCGACCGCTTTGACGCGTACGCGGGACAACTTGACGACCGCAAAGTTGCGCGCTATAGCTATAAGTAAGTTGAGTCTGAATGGCTCAACTCCCGAGGCGAGGGAGCTCGCACCCGTGAGGAGGTCCGACAATGTTGATGCGCACCGACCCGTTCCGTGAGATCGACCGGATCGCCGAGCAGTTCTTCGGCACCACCGCGCGTCCGGCCGTGATGCACATGGACGCCTACCGGGACGGCGACTGGTTCTACGCCGCGTTCGACCTGCCCGGCGTCGACCCGGACAGCATCGAGTGCACCGTGGAGCGCAACGTGCTCACCGTCCGCGCCGAGCGCAAGCGTCCCACCGGCGACAAGGTCGAACTGGTCGCCGCCGAACGCCCGATGGGCACCTTCACCCGTCAGCTGTTCCTCGGTGACACCCTCGACACCGACAAGCTGGAGGCCGGCTACGAGGCCGGCGTGCTGACCCTGCGGATCCCGGTGGCCGAGCGGGCCAAGCCGCGTCGTGTCTCGATCAGCGTCGGCGACACCGGCCGCCGGCAGCTCGCCAACTGACAACGCCCGACCATGCGGCCCTCTGCCCGGCGTGACGCCGGGCAGAGGGCCGCATGGTGGGAAACGGGCGGGGCGGCAGGGGGACAAGCCGGGAAACGGGTCGCAGCGGTGCCACCGAGGCGGCATCCTGGACCGGCAGCACCGTACCCCGACCGCGAGGAGCCGGCCCGGCCATGATCGATCCCCGGTTGACCGGCCACGTGGCCATCGTGACCGGTGCCAACCAGGGCATCGGCGCGGCGATCGCTGTCGCGCTGGCCACCCAGGGAGCGGCGGTGCTCGCCACGTACCTGCGGATGGACCCGGCGCCCTACGCCGACGACCCGTCGTTCCCCGCCCAGTACGGCCGGGCCCGCGCCCAGAGCGCGCGTAGCGTGGTCGACCGGATCGTCGCCGCCGGCGGCAAGGCCATCGCCGTCGAGGCGGACCTGGCCGACCCGGCCACCCCGGCGCGGTTGTTCGACGAGGCGGCCGCCTCGTTCGGCCCGGTCGACATCCTGGTCAACAACGCCAGCGGCTGGCTCAGCGACACGTTCCGCCCGGACAGCCGGGACCGGTTCGGCCGGCCGTTGAGCCACGTCGACGCCGGCACCTTCGACCGGCAGTTCGCCGTCGACGCCCGCGCCCCAGCCCTGCTGATCGCCGAGTTCGCCCGCCGGCACCTGGCCCGCAAGGCCACCTGGGGGCGGATCATCGGGTTGACCTCCGGCGGTCCGCACGGCTTCCCCGAGGAGGTCTCCTACGGGGCGGCCAAGGCGGCGCAGGAGAACTACACGATGTCGGCGGCCGCCGAACTCGCCCCGTACGGGGTGACGGCCAACGTGGTGGCGCCGCCGGTGACCGACACCGGCTGGGTGACCCCGGAGGTCGCGCAGCAGGTCACCGGCGCCAGCCCGGTGAGCCGCATCGCACGGCCGGAGGACGTCGCCGAGGTCGTCGTGCTGCTCGCCGCACACCAGGCTCGCTACGTCACCGGCCAGATCATCCGGATGTCCTGAGCCGCGACGCCACCGCCGCCACCGAGGGACCGGGACGGCCGAGCGGGCGGGCGGGCGGGCGGGCGGGAAATGATCATCTGTCCGGCGTGCCGGCGCCGCCGACACCGTACGGTTTTGGCATCCTGCTGCGATGCGCCGCGCAGCCGTCCCCGGTCTCGTCCCCCGGCCGACCGACCGGGCCCTGACCGCCGCCACCGCACCGGCCGACTTCACCGAGGCGTGGCTGCGCAACCGCCGACTGTCGGCGCACACCCGGGAGGCGTACCGCCGCGACGTCGCCGGCTGGCTGACCTGGTGCGCCGGCGCCGACCTCGACCCGCTGCAGGCGTCGTTCCTGGACGTCAACGCCTACGCCCGTGTGCTGGAGGCGACGATCGACCCGCGCAGCGGCCGGCTGCTGACCCCGGCGACGGTGGCCCGCAAACTGTCGGCGCTGTCCAGCTGGTACGCGTTCCTGGTGCGGCTGCGGGCGGTGCCGGCCAATCCGGTCACCGACGCCGACCGGCCCCGGATCAATCGCGACCATTCGGCGACGATCGGGCTCACCCCCGACCAGGTCGACGCGCTGTTCGTGGCGGCCCGCGCCGACCCGCGTCCCAATGGCGGGCGCAACCTGGCCGTACTGGCCCTGCTGGCCGACCTCGGGTTGCGGGTCGGTGAACTGGTGTCGTTGAACGTGTCCGACCTGGGTCACGAACGGGGGCACCGGAGTGTGCGGTTCGTCGGCAAGGGCGGCCGCTCGCGGCGGCGGGCGCTCGCCCCGGACACCGCGCGAATCCTCGACGCCTACCTCGACGAACGGGCGCGGGCAGCCGCGACGACCGTCGACTCGCTCACCGGCCCGCTGCTGGTCACCGCGACCGGTGCCCGGCTGGACCGGCACGCGGTGTTCCGACTGGTGCGTCGGCTGGCCCGGGCCGCCGGGCTGCCGGCGTGGGACCGGTTGTCGCCGCACTCGCTGCGGCACGCGTTCGCCACCACCGCCCGTGCCGAGGGCGTGCCGTTGGAGGACGTACAGGACGCGATGGGGCACGCCGATCCCCGGACCACCCGGCGCTACGACCGGGACCGGCACAACCTGGACCGGGATCCGGCGTACCGGATCGCCGCCGCCCGGTCGGCGCGGGCCGCGACCACCGGCTGACCCGCAGCCGGACCCGGCTGGCGGGGTCGTTCGCGCGGTCAGCCGGCGTCGGGCCGCTGATCGTCGTGCGCCCGCAGCGAACCGGCGTGGGCGCGGGCGGTCGGGTCGCGGCGGACCTTGATCAGGCTGGCGACGACGGTGATGGTCAGGATCACCAGGATCAGGCCCAGCGACACCGGCGTCTCCACCTCGGGTACCCGGTCGTCGAGGGTGTGCCCCCAGTGCAGCACCAGCTTGACGCCGATCAGCGCGAGGATCAACGCCAGCCCGGTCGACAGGTAGACCAGTCGGTCCAGCAACCCCTTCACCAGGAAGAACAACGCCCGCAGCCCGATCAGGGCGAACGCGTTGGCGACGAAGACGATGTACGGCTCCTGGGTGATGCCGAACACGGCGGGGATCGAGTCGAGGGCGAACAGCAGGTCGGTGCTGCCGATCGCGATCAGCACGATGAACAGTGGGGTGACGACCCGTCGGCCGTCGAGGCGGGTGACCAGCCGCCCGTCGACGTAGTCCGGGGCCACCGGCAGGACCCGTCGGGTGGCGCGGACGAGGACGTTGTCGTCGACCTGCGGATCCTCGTTACGGTGGCGGAACAACTGGACCGCGGTGAAGATCAGCAGCAGGCCGAAGACGAGGAACATGAACGAGAACAGGTTCAGCAGGGTCGCGCCGGCGGCGATGAAGATCGCCCGCATGATCAGCGCCGCGATGATGCCGAAGGTGAGGACCTTGTGCTGGTGCTCCTCCGGTACGGCGAACGTGCTGATGATGATGACGAAGACGAACAGGTTGTCGACCGACAGGCTCTTCTCCACCAGATATCCGGCGAAGTACTCGGTGCCGTAGCCGCCGCCGGCCCAGGCCATGAAGATCAGCCCGAAGACGATGGCCACGGCGACGTAGAACACCGACCAGGCGACGGCCTCACCGAAGCCGACGGCGTGCGGGCGCCACGCCGCGACCGCCAGGTCGAGCGCGAGCAACGCGACGATGACGACGATCGTGACGATCCAGACCGTCGGGCTGATCTCCAACGAACCCATGACAGTGATCGTGCACCGCCGGCCGCCGTCGCGCGCGCCGACACACACTATTCGCGGTCCGGGTAGTTGCGGGAACACCGTCGGTCAGATCCGACTGAGCAGCTCCAGGTGCCGGTGGGCGTCGACGGCGGCGTCGTCGCCGGCCAACCAGCGGCGTGCCCACAGCCGGGCCGCGACCCGGGCCGCGTCGTCGCGGTCGCCGTCGCCGTCAGCCTGCTCGACGAGCAGCGCGGCGGCCAGGGTGTGCGCCGTCCGCAGTGCCATCGGCCGGGCACCCGCCAGGGTCGCCGACCCGTCGGCGGCGGTGACCCCGGCCAGGTCGTCGCGCAGCCGCGCGGCGGCGGCGGCGAGCGTACCGGCCAGGTCGGCGGCGAACCCGGCCGCCAGCTCGACGGCCTGGTCGATCCGGGCCAGCAGCGGGGCACCGCCGCCGCGTCGCACCGCCCGCAGCGCGTCCAGGGCCAGCACCGTGGTGGTGCCCTCCCAGATCGGCAGCACCTGGGCGTCGCGCAGCAGCCGGGGCACCCCGGTGTCCTCGACGTAACCGGCGCCGCCGAAACACTCGACGTACTCGCTGGCCGAGGCGACGGCGAGGCGGCCGGTGGCCAGCTTCGCCAGCGGGGCGACGATCCGCAACTCGGCCGCGGCGTCGTCGTCGCCGGACTCGGCCCGGCCGAGCAACGCGAACGCGTGCCCGGCCAGGACGAACGCGCCGGCGGCGTCGACGGCGAGCCCGCCGAGTACCGCCCGGTGCGCCGGGGAACCGATCAGCGGCCCGCCGGCGACGTGCCGGGCGGTGGCATAGGCGTGCGCGTACGCCAGGCCACGACGCATTCCGCTGGCGGCGGCGGAGGCGTTGTGCAGCCGGGTCACCACGACCAGGGTCATCGCCCGGCCCAGTCCCGGTGCGTCGGGGTCGCCCAGCGCCAGCGCGTACGCGTCGGTCAGGCCGACCTCGGCGGTGGGCAGCGCCCACGTACCGAGCTTGTCCTTGAGCCGGTGGACCCGCACGCCGGGGGCGGGCGCGGCCGGGTCGTCCCCGGCGGCGGCCAGCGGGGAGTCGGCGGCGTAGCGGGGCACCAGGAACGGCGCCAGGGACCGGCTGCCGGCGGGCGCACCGGCGGGGCGGGCCAACGCCACGGCCATCGCGGAGTCGACGGCGGAGCAGAACCACTTCTCGCCGGTCAACCGCCAGCCGCCGGCGCCCGACGGGACCGCCACGGTGCCGGTCCCGGACAGGTCGGAACCGCCCTGAGCTTCGGTCATCCACTGCCCGCTGGTGATCGCGACGTCCGGGTCGGTGCTGGTCAGCCGGGGCAGCCAGGCGTCGCGGACCGCCGGGTCGACGTCGGGCCGGCTCAGCAGCGCGGCCGCACCGTCGGCCATCGCCACCGGGCAGGAGAAGGTGGCCGACTCGGGCGCGTACAGGTGCAGCAGGGCGTGCTGCACGACCCGGCCCGTCGCGTCGGGACCCGCCTGGCCGTCGCCCTGGTACGGCAGCGCGACCAGGGCGTGCCGGGCGGCGGCGGCGCGCAGCCGCTGCCAGCCGTCGGCGGTCTCGATCCGGTCGATCCGGGCACCCCACGGGTCGTAGCGGACCAGCCGCGGCGGATGCCGCTCGGCGTCGTCGTGCGCGGCCCGTAGCGCGCCGGTGACCTCGGCGGACAACGCCGCCAGGCGGTGATCGGCCGCGGCCAGCCCAGCCGGGGTGAGGTGGCGGCGCAGCCAGGCGTCGAGCAGCCAGTCGGTGCGGTACGGGTCACCCGGGGCGGGCACCGGTTGGACGTAGCGGTCCACGATGTTCGGTCCTCCCTCGCACTCACCGCCATGACTACCTGACAGTAACCGGTGGTGGTTCCGCTGAGAGCGTGACGACCTTCCGCGCGGCTCCGCCGGCCGGCACAGTGGCCGGTATGCGGTTGCTGATGCTGGGCGGTACGGGGTTCGTCGGCCGGTGCGTCGTCGAGGCGGCACTGGCCCGTGGCTGGGCGGTCACCGTGCTGCACCGGGGCCACCGGCCGGCGCCGGCCGGCACGCAGGTTGTCGTCGGCGACCGCAGCACCGTCGACGGCCTCGCCGGGCTGCGTACCGGTGACTGGGACCTGGCCGTCGACACCTGGTCGGGTGCGCCGTCGGTGGTCCGCGACGCGGCCCGGCTGCTGCGCGGCCGGGTCGGGCACTACACGTACGTGTCGAGCCGGTCGGTGTACGTGTTCGCGCCACCGGCCGGCGCCGACGAGGACGCCCCACTGGTCGACGCGTCTGCCGACGACGCCGACGACGGCGACTACGCCCGGGCCAAACGCGGCGGTGAACTGGCGGCGCTGGACGCGTTCGGCGACCGGGCGTTGCTGGCCCGCGCCGGGCTGATCCTCGGCCCGTACGAGGACGTCGGCCGGCTGCCGTGGTGGCTGACCCGTGTCGCCCGGGGCGGTCAGGTGCTCGCCCCCGGCCCACCCGACCTGCCGTTGCAGTACGTCGACGCCCGGGACCTGGCGTCCTGGGCGCTCGACGCGGCCGCTGCCGGCCGGTCCGGGCCGTACAACGTGGTCAGCCCGCCCGGTCACACCACGATGGGGGAGCTGCTGGCGGCCTGCGTACGGGTGACCGGGTCGCACGCCCGGCTGCGCTGGGTCGATCCGGCGGTGATCGCTGACGCCGGCATCGCGCCCTGGACGGAGCTGCCGGTCTGGCTGCCGCCGGGTGAGCTCCACGACGCGCTGCACCGTGGTGACGTGTCCCGGGCGGTCGCGACCGGCCTGCGCTGCCGGCCGGTCACCGACACCGTCGCCGACACCTGGGCCTGGCTGCGCGGCCTCGACGCTCTGCCGCCGCAGCGCACCGACCGCCCACCGGTCGGGCTCGACCCGCAGCGGGAGGCCGAGCTGCTGGCCCGCCTCGGTCCGATCTGATCGACCACCGACGTCGCTACCGGTCGCGCGGCTACTCCGCAGGTCCGAGGTCGCCGGTGCGGTGATGGCGGCGGCACAGCACCTGGTAGCGCACGTCGGCGTGGTCGACGGTGTCGCCGATGACGACCTGTTCGCCGTGGCGGGCCACCACCCCGTCGACGACCCGGGCGTTGAGCAGGCCCTGCCGGCCACACCAGCACAGCACCTCGACCTGGATGCGGCACACCTCGTCGGCGAGTTCGAACAGTCGCTGCGCGGCCGGGAACAACGTCGACCGGAAGTCGCTGGCCAGGCCGAAGGCGAACACGTCGACGTCGTAGCCGTCCACCAGGTCGGCCATCTGCTCCACCTGGGCGACGGTGTAGAAACAGGCCTCGTCGCAGATGAGGTAGTCGACGCGGGTGCCGTCGGCCCAGCGGCCCCGCACCAGCGCCACCAGATCGAGGTCGTCGGTGACCTCGATCGCCGAGTGCGCCAGGCCGATCCGGGTGGTGACCTGCGGGCCCATCGACCGGTCGTTGCGGGTCAGCACCAGGCCCCGGCGGCCCTGCCGGGCGTGGTTGTGGTCCATCTGCAGGGCCAGGGTCGACTTGCCGCAGTCCATCGGCCCCCAGAAGAACTTCAACGCCGCGCCGTGGCGCAGCCGCCCGTCACCGGCGGCGAGGCAGGCGGTCGCCAACGCGGACTGTTCGCCACTGGCCGGCCCGGACACCACCCGCAGACTGTCGTCGGTCACGACCGGGCAGCTTACTAGCCGTTACCTGGCAGGTGGCGACCCCCGCCCACTGGCGACCGGCAACCGCCGACCGCGCAAGCGAAAGCAATGTCGGACCACTGTGGCAGGATCTGCCGCCATGTTCCCCCGCACCTGGACCCTCACCCACATCGAACGTGTCATCCGCTCCGCCTGGTCCGCCGACACCTGCGATCCGGCTGATCTGGCCGACTGGCACACCGGCAACCCGGCGCGCGGCCAGTGCGGCGTCACCGCCCTGGTGCTGCACGACCTGCTCGGCGGTGACCTGCTGCGCGGCGAGGTGCACGCCGACGGGCGGCGTACCGGCCACCACTGGTGGAACCGGCTCGGCGTGGTCGAGATCGACCTGACCCGTGACCAGTTCGGGCCGCACGAGCAGATCACCGCCGGCGAGGTCGTGGCCCGGCCGGAGGGTCCGCCGGTGCGGTGCCGCGACCAGTACGAGACGCTGCGTACCCGGGTGTTGCGCCAGCTCGGCGCCGACACGGCGGTGGCGGCCGGCAGATAGCATGCCCGCCGACGCAGCACGACGATGGCACCGGTCCTGACCGGGAAAGGACGACACCCACCGTGAATGGACCGGTACGGCTCGCCGTCGACCTGGGTACCACGCACACCGTCGCCACGGTCCGCCGTGGCGACGAGCCGCCCCGGACGCTGCTGTTCGACGGGTCGCCGCTGTTGGCGTCCGGGGTCTTCGTCGACGCCGTCGGCACCATCCACACCGGACGTGACGCGCAGCGGTTGGCCGCCGGGGAGCCGCAGCGGTTCGAGCCGCACCCGAAACGGCACATCGACGACGGCGCGGTGCTGCTGGGCGACCGGGAGCTGCCGGTGGCGCAGCTGCTGGCGGCGAGTCTGCGCCGGGTCGCCGGGGAGGCCGCGCTGGCCGGGGTGCATCCGGTCGGCGCGACCGTGCTGACCTGCCCGGCGGACTGGGGTACGCCCCGGCGGGACCTGCTGCGGGCGGCGGCCGACGCCGCCGGGCTGGGCCCGGTGCGGCTGCTGGACGAGCCGATCGCCGCGGCCACCTACTGCGTACGGGTCCTCGGGCAGCAGGTCCCACCCGGCGGTGCCCTGGCGGTGTTCGACTTCGGCGGCGGCACCCTGGACGTGGCGGTGGTCCGTAACGAGCCGGCCGGTGCCGGCCGGGTCGGCGGGCTGCGGGTGCTGGCCACCGGTGGCCTGGACGACCTGGGTGGTCTCGACGTCGACAACGCTCTCGTCGCGCATCTGGGTCAGCTGGTCTCGACCCGGGATCCGCAGCTGTGGGCCCGGTTGGACCGGCCGGTGACCGCCGCCGACCGCCGGGACCGGCACGCCTTCTGGGCCGAGGTGCGGGCGGCGAAGGAGATGTTGTCGCGGACCTCGGTGGCGCCGGTGACGGTGCCGGGCCGGGACGACCCGATGCATCTGACCCGGGAGGAACTGGACCGCATCGCCGGGCCGCTGGTCGACCGGGCTGTCGACGAGACCCGCCGGGTGCTGCAACTGGCCGGGGTGGCGCCGGCGGACCTCGCGGGGCTGCTGCTGGTCGGCGGGGCGAGCCGGATGCCGCTGGTCGCCAGCCGGTTGCACGCTCGGCTCGGCGTCGCCGCGTCCGTGCCGGAGCAGCCGGAACTGCCGGTGGCGTACGGGGCGCTGCACCACGATCCGGCGATGTCTGCGCCGGCACCGTCGACGGCCACCCCGTTCTTCGCGGCACCGTCCACCGGGGCGGCACCGACGTCACCGGGGCCGTACGGGCAGCCGGTGCGCCCGTACCCGTCGTCCGCCGGGCCGGTGGCGGCCGGACCGACGGACCCGTCGGATGCGCGGGCCGAGGGCCCGCGTCGGCGGGTCGGCCGGTGGGTCGCGGCGGTCGCCGCCGCCGTGGTGCTGACCCTCGTCGGCGTCATCGGGCTGACCAATGGTCGGCTACTGGACCGGATTCTCGACCGCGACGACGGCGCCGGTGACAGCACCGGCACCGGCCTGTTCGGCGGGTTCCTCGGCGGCGACCCGGCCGTCGGCGCCGGCCTGACCCCGACCCATGAGGTCACGTTGCCGGCCGGCACGATCGCCTCGACGGTCACCGTCGCCGGTGACCTGGCGGTGTACGCGGCCGTGCGGGTCGGCGCGACCACCGTCACCGCCGTCCCGGCCGGTGGCGGTGACCCGGTCTGGAACGTCGACCTGGACGTCGAACCGACCGAGGTGGCCCTGACCGCCGTCGGCGGGCTGCTCGTCGTCGACGCGGCCGACTCGGCCACCGACTCCGGCGACGACATGCGGGTCGTCCTCGACGCCACCGACGGCACCGTCAAGTGGAAACGCAGCTGGGAGACCTTCACCGACGTGGTGTACGTCGGCACCGACGTGGTCGTGGAGGTCCGCGACGGCATCTTCGACAACGCGGTCGCCCGGGTCGACCTGACCACCGGTGAGCAGCGGTGGCGCCGCGAGGCGCCCGACGACGACCTGCTGATCATCGACGCCGAACGGATCCGGCCGGTCAGCGTCTGGACCGACGGTGCCACCGTGCCCGACGGCGCCGGGCTGCTGCCCGCCGCCGAACACGCCCTGGCCGACAACCGGCACGCCGCCGCGGAGCGGGTCGTGGAGCTCAACGAGGGCAGCGGCCGGGGTGTCGTCCTGGACGCCGGCGACGGCCGGCCGGTCAGCGACGGTGACCTGCCGTTGGACCACGAACGGTGGACGGTCTACGACGGGCTGGCCATCGGCAAGCTCTCCGACGACGCCTCGCCGGGGCGCGCCGTGCTGGCCGCCTACGACCTGGACGGGTTCACCAAGAAGTGGGAGGTGCCGTTCGCCGGTGCCGACACCATCGAACGGGTCAAGGCGTGCGGCCCGCGACTGGTGTGCGTGGCGGTCGAAGGCACCGCGTACCGGACGGTCGCGGTGCGCACCACCGACGGCACCGAGGCGTGGAAACGGACCACCGACTCCGGCGTTGACGCCAACTGGTACGCCGGCCCCGACGCGCTGCTCTTCGGTGACCAGACGTTCGACACCGTCGACGACTTCGTACTGCTCTCCTTCGACGACGGTACGGAGGTCGTACCGGCCGGTGATCATGGTTCGGCCGCCGCGACCGGTGCCGGCCGGGCGGCGGTGGTGAGCATCCGGGTCGACGTGACCACCAGCACGGCCGTGCCGCAGGTCGCCGTCTGGGACACGGCGACCGGCCGCCGCAGCGCCGCCGTCGACGTCGGCGCGGACCTGGAGACCGCCGGGGTGCAGCGGGTGGTGCTCGACGGTGACACCGTCGCCGTGGTCACCGCCGACCATCAGGTACGGGTGCTGACCGTCCCCGCCGACCTGGGCTGACCTTGCCGCGCCGGGGGTGAACCGCCGCGGCAGGTGGGTGACCGCCGCCGCGCTGCTGGTCGCCGCCGCCGTCGGGGTGACGTCGGCGGCGTTGCGCGGCACCGGTTCGGCGGTGGCCCGAGCGCCGGGGTGGGTCGAGGTCGGTACCGGAACCGGTGTGGCGCTCGGCGACCACCAGTCCATCGATCTGGACACCGGGCAGCTCGGCGGTGAGCACCTGGCCGGCGCGGATCTTCTGCTGTCCCAGCGGCGTGACCGGTGAGCACACCGTGCGCCGGTGCCTGGACGCGGCGCCGCAGACCTGGGACGGCAATACGCGGTGGGAGCTGCGTGACCGGGCCGCCGGGGCGGGACCGGCAGGCTGATCGTGCTGATCCCGGCCGGCTCCGACCCGGCCGGGTCGAAGGCTGCGGTGCGGCCGGGCATACTGGGGCGTTGCCGCTCAACGGCAGGTACGGGGGAGAGCCGGATGACGATCGAGCTTGCGGAGATCGAGGCGGCGGCGCGGCGGATCGCCGGGCACGTCGTACGGACCCCGACGGTGCCCAGCCCGGGGCTGTCGGACCTGCTCGGTGTGCCGGTGACGGCGAAGCTGGAGTTGCTGCAGCGTACCGGGTCGTTCAAGGCGCGGGGTGCGGCGGCGAAGCTGCTGACTCTCGACGACGCGCAGCGCGCCGCCGGTGTGGTGGCGGTCAGCGGCGGCAACCACGGCATCGCCGTGGCGGTGATGGCGCAGGCCCTGGACGTGAAGGCCACCGTGGTGATGCCGACGAGCGCGCCGGCGCGGGCCACCGAGATCGCCCGCGACGCCGGGGCGACGGTCCGGCTGGTCGACGGCATGGGCGCGGCGTTCGACCTGATGGACCGGCTGCGGTCCGAGGGGCTGACGCTGGTGCACCCGTTCGACGACCCGGTCGTGGTCGCCGGACAGGGCACCGTCGGTCTGGAGTTCGCCGACGACGCGTTCGGCGCTGAGGCCGACGGCGCAGCCGGCGCCGACCCGGCGACCGCGCCGACCGACGTGCTGGTCAGCATCGGCGGCGGGGCGTTGATCTCCGGAGTGGCGGCCGCGTTGCACGCCCGCGCGCCGGGCACCCGGATCTGGGGCGTGGAGACCAACGGCGCGCAGGCGATGGCGCAGGCCCGCGCGGCCGGTGCCCCGGTGCCGGTGGAGCTGTCGTCGATCGTGACCACGCTGAGCGCGCCGATGGTGTCCCAGCTGACCCTCGACCACGTGTCGACGCTGGTCACCGACGTGCTGGTGGTTTCCGACGCCGAAGCGGTGCGGGGCAGCGTGGAGCTGGCCGAGCACGCCAAGGTGTGGGCGGAGCCGGCCGCCGGCTGCCTGCTGCCGGCGGCCCGCCGGGTGGTCGACCAGGTCGGCCCGCACGCCCGGATCGGCCTGGTGCTGTGTGGCGGCAACGTGACCGTGGCCGACCTGACCGGCTGGGCCGCTGGCTTCAACGTGCGCTGACGACCCAGCCGTGCGCGCTGACCGGTTCAGGCCGGCGCCGGCCGCCCCGCCAGGTCCACCAACGGGTCGTCGGCCGTGGCCGGCTGGCCGGGCGGGGACACGACGGCGTGGGCGACGACGGCACCGACCGGTACGGCGATCAGCGCCATTCCCGGCAGGACGGAGACGCCGTCCGCCGGGTAGCCGGTGCCGGCCAGGACGAACAGCGCCGACGGGACGGGCATCAGCAGCAACGCGGCGACGAAGATCACCGGTGGGGCGGCCAGCGCGGACAAAACGCTCGCCGTCCACCACATGCCTGCCGGGCGGTTCCGGTCCCGCAGCACGCCGATGACGGTCATCGCCAGCGGCACCGTCAACAGGACCGCGAACACCGGGACGGTGCTGTCCGCGCCGTTGCCGAGATAGACGCCCAGCCCTGCCAGGGTCACCGTGGGTGCCACCAGCAGGGCCACCGCCGCCGGGCGCGGCAGCCGGTCACGTCGGGCGGCGAGCGCGGCGACGGCGGCGAGCACCGCGAATCCGACCGCCACGGCGACGGTGCCGGCGGGCAGCCCGACGGGCAGGAACGCGTGGTTGACCGTCGGGGTGCCCTGGGCGAACAGCACGGGTGCGCAGGCCGCGCTGGCGATGGCCGCCGTACCGAGGCGCAGCCGCAACCGTCGGGTCCCGGCGGGGGTGGCCGGGCCGGGGTGGCCGGTGAGCAGCCAGCTCGCGCCGACGGCGAGCGCTCCCACGACGAGCGGCAGCCGCAGGTCCGGGTCGGTCCGGCCGATCACGCTGTCTGCGACGAGCAGCATCCCGGTCAGCGCGCCGGCACCGTACCCGGCGCGTCGCCGGTGCGCGGTGGCCGCCAGCAGCGCCAACCCGGTGAGCACGATGGCGGCCCACCGCAGCTCGGCGACCCACACGTAGATCTCGCCGTCGCCGCCGGGCATCGGGGCCCGGCGGGACACTGCGGGCATCGCCGGGGTGAGCACCGCGACGGCGTACGCCCAGAAGGTGACCGCCGCGGTGAGCAGGGCGACACCGGCGGCGAGGACCGGGGCCGGCAGCGCCGCGCGGGCCGGCGCCGCGGTGTGTCCGTCGGCCGCCGCAGCGGCGGCGTCGACCGGGGGCCGGTGTCGCGCCGCCGCCCAGCCGTAGGCCACCACCAGCGTGCCCAGTGGGACCAGCGGAACCACGAACCAGCCGACCGACGACAGCACCTGGTCGGTGCCGGGCATCGCCAGCGAAGCGACCCAGGCGGCGGGAAGCGCGGCGGCCACCGCCGCAGCGGGAACACCGCAGACGGCCAGCGCGATCCCCCGGCCACGCCGTGTGTTCGCGGCCTGCCGGGCGGCACCGACCGCCAGGGCGGCCGTCGCGGCCGTCCACCCGAGCACGGCCACCGTCGACGCGGCCAGCGACGGCGCGTACGGGCTGGGCAGCGAACCGAGGACGAACGCGACGGCGACGGGCACGGCGGCGTACGCGGCGGACCCGGCCGGACCGAACCGCCCGGTGTGTGCCGCCGCCATCGGTAGCCGCCGGCCGAGTGCACGCCCGGCCATCAGGCAGAACACCACCATGAGTACGGCGTCGACCGCCCCGGCGGGCAGCGGCTGGCCCGGGTCGCCGAACGACATCCCGGACACCTGCTCCAGCAGCAGGTTGGCCGGGGCCAGTGTGCCGAAGGCGACCACCGCTGTGCCGATGAGCAGCAGCGCCGCTGCGGGCCGCAGCACGGCGTCGGGTCCGGGCCGGTCGTCCCGCCACCCGTGGGGTACGTCGTCGATGGCCGGCGACACGCAGGCCAGGCTGACCGCGAACCGGAGGCGTTCGACGTGCCGGCCCTGCTGTGCCAGCCAGACGAGTTCGGCGTGCCACTGGGCGAGCATGTCGGCGCGTACGTCGGCCGGCCAGCGTCGCGCGGCGATCCGCAGGCACCAGTCGGTGAGGGCGGTCATGCCGGCCGTACCTTGGTGGTGGGCTGTTGTGCCTTGGCGAGTTGCCGGCGCAGCGCGGTGATTTCTGCGGTGGCGGCTTCGGCGCCGTCGGCGGTGAGCCGGTAGTAGCGCCGGGCGGGACGTCCGGCGGCGACCGGGTCGATCTGCTCCCAGGCCGCCTCGACCCAGCCGGCCTTCTGCAGCCGGTGCAGGATCGGATACAGGGTGCCGCTGGGGTAGCCGGTGGCCCGCATCAGGTCGGTGCCGTACCGGTCGGTGTCGGGCTGCTCCAGCAGTGCGGCGAGCACCGTGACCACAGCCGTGGTGGTGCGTACGGGGGTTATCACGGCATGGAACCTAGCCGACCCTCCGTTTTTTCGCTACATAGGGTCGGGTGATCACCCCGGCAGCACCAGGGGTCAGTTTGTCGGCCAGTTGCGCAGCAGGGCGTCGAGCGCGTCCAGGGCGCGCGACCAGCTTTCCTGCGGATCGGGGTCACTGTGGTCGAATCCGCCGCTGGTTTCCAGGCTGACGTAGCCGTGGATGGCGCCGCCGATCAGCCGTACGGCATGGGTCTGCTCCGGTTCGGGCAGCTGGTATCCGCGCAGCACCGCGCGGAGCAACCGGCTGTGCCGACCTCCGGCGCTGGCCGCGGCGGTGGTCGGGTCGAGTCGCAGCCTGGCCGCGGCGTAACGACCAGGGTGTTCGCGGGCGTAGTCACGGTAGACGTCGGCGATGGCGGTCAAGGCCTGCTTGCCGGAGCGCCCGGCGGCGGCGTCGGTGGCCCGGTCGGCGAGCTCGGTCAGGGCGAGCAGGGCGATCCGGGTCCTGAGGTCGTGGCCGCTGCGGACGTGTGAGTACAGGCTGGCGACGGTGACGCCGAAGCGACGGGCCAGTGCGGAGACGGTGACCTGGTCGAACCCGACCTCATCGGCCAGCTCCGCACCGGCTGTGGTCACCTTCTCGGTGTTCAACCCCGCACGTGGCACCGCGACGTCTCCTCTCGCACCGTATCCATGACACATTATCCATTTGCCTAATGCCTTTAGGCAAAACTAGCCTGCCCGGTATGACCCCACTGAGTGAGCGGGAGATCCGTGCCGCGTTCGTGAACTGCACCAAGGGCGAGACGAAGCGCCTGCACGTCCCGCGTGATCTGGCCGGCCGGCCGTGGCCGGAGCTGGACTTCCTCGGCTGGCGTGACCCGCAGTCGCCCGAGCGGGCCTACCTCGTCACCGAGCTGGGGCAGCGACCGGTGGCGGTGGCGCTGCGCTGCCCCACGCCGTCGACCACCCAGCGGCGGCGCAGCATGTGCTCGATCTGCCTGACCGCGCCGGTGTCCGGGGTGTCGCTGATGGTCGCGGCGAAGGCGGGCAGGTCGGGGCAGGCCGGCAACTCGGTCGGCACCTATCTGTGCAGCGACCTGTCCTGCTCGCTGTACGTACGGGGCAGGAAGGACGCCGGCGCGGGCGCGCGGCTGCACGAGTCGCTCACCCTGGAGGAGAAGGTCGCCCGGACCGTGGCGAACGTCGCGGCGTTCATCGCCAAGGTCACCGGCTGAATCGCTGCCGGGTCAGCCGGCGACCTCGACGTCGTCGTGCCGGTGGGTGGCGTCGCCGCCGTCCGGGGCGGCGGCACGACGACGCTGGTGGGTGGCGTCGCCGCCGTCCGGGGCGGCGGCACGACGACGCTGGTGGGACAGGACGACGTGGTGATGGGCCCCGGCATGGCCGGCCGGGTCGGTGTGCACGGTCGCCGACCGCAGCCTCGGTACGGCGTGGGTGAGCTGGTGTTCGGCGTCGGCGGCCACCTCGTGCGCGGCGATCAGGGTCAGATCCGCGTCGACCACGAGGTCCGCTTCGGCGTGCAGCCGGTGGCCGATCCAGCGCAGCCGTACCGCCGTGACGTCGCGGACGCCGGGCACCGCGCGCAGGGACGTTTCGGCGGTGTCGACCAGGTCGGGGTCGACCGCGTCCATCAGCCGCCGGTACACCTCGCGGGCCGCGTCACGCAGCACGTATCCGATCGCGACGGTGATGGCGAGTCCGACCAGCGGGTCGGCCCACTGCCAGCCGGCCGCCGCGCCTCCGGCGGCGGCGACCACCGCCAGCGAGGTGAACCCGTCGGTACGGGCGTGCAGACCGTCGGCGACCAGCGCGGCCGAGCCGATGCGTCGGCCGACGCGGATCCGGTAGCGGGCGACGAGTTCGTTGCCCGCGAAGCCGACGACGCCGGCGGCGGCCACCCACGGCACGTGGCTCATCGGCGCCGGGTCGATCAGCCGGTCGACGGCGGTCCAACCGGCGGCGATCGCCGAACCGGCGATGACGGCCACGATGACGATGCCGGCGACGTCCTCGGCGCGGCCGTACCCGTAGGTGTAGGCGCGGGTGGCGGCGCGGCGGCCGATCAGGAACGCGATCGCGAGGGGTACGGCGGTGAGCGCGTCGGCGACGTTGTGCAGGGTGTCGCCGAGCAGCGCCACCGAGCCGGAGGCGATGACGATGACGGCCTGGGCTGCGGCGGTGGCGGCGAGAATCGCCAGGGAGATCCACAGGGCACGGAGTCCGTCGCGCGACGATTCGAGGGAGTCGTCGACCTTGCTGGCGGTGTCGTGGGAGTGCGGAGTCAGCTGGTGCCGCACCCGTCGCCACCAGCCGTGCCGTGCCGCATGCGGATGGGTGTGCGGATGGTGGTGGTGGCCGTGCTGGTCGTGGTCGTGCGCCATGTCGGGTTCACCTCTGTCACTCGCCGCTGTGCCGGGTGGCGGTGCGGGCCACCAGGTCGGCAGAATAGGTGCCCATGTACGCACGCGACAACGCTGCAGGTGCCACAGCTGGGCAGCAGCCACCCACCGGCGCGCAGATCGACACGGCGGTGACCGCGTTGCGGATGCTCGCCGACCCCACCCGGCTGCGTCTGCTGTGGCAGCTGCGCGAGGGCGAGCACGACGTCGGCACCCTCGCGGCGGCGGTCGGCGCCGCCCGGCCCGCCGTGTCGCAGCACCTGGCGAAACTGCTGCTCGCCGGCCTGGTGGCCAGCCGCCGCGACGGCCGGCGGGTGTTCTACCGGGCGCGCGGCGGCCACGTGCGCCGACTGGTCGCCGAGGCGCTGTACGCCGCTGACCACCACATCACCGGCGCTCCCGACCACGACTGATCCGCGCATCGCCGACAGAGCCGGAAAAGAAGTGTCGCCGCGTGTGGACGGCTCGCTAGCATCCCGGACCGTGGACGACATGCGCTGGCGCGACCCGCAGTGGCTGGACCAGGTGCGGGACTGGATCGACGCCCGACTCGGCGAGCTCGCGATGACCCGGACCGGTCCGGTCGACCAGCCGCACGTCTACCCCTGGTCGACCGTGCTGCGCGTACCGACCGACGCCGGGGACGTCTGGTTCAAGGCCAACGCCGAGGCGCTGCGCCACGAAGCCGCCGTCGTGACCCGGCTCGCCGCCCGCCGGCCCGACGCGGTGCCGCCGCCGCTGGCCGCCGACACCGCCGCCGGCTGGATGCTGATGGCCGACGCCGGGGAGACGCTGCGGGTGGTGAGCCAGCGCGAGCGCAGCCTGGACCGGTGGTACGCCGTGCTGCCGCTGTACGCCGGAGTCCAGCTCGACCTGGCCGACGACGTCGACGACCTGCTCGCCCTCGGGGTGCCCGACCGGCGGCTGGCCACCTTGCCGCAGGCATACGAACGGATCGTCGACGCCGTCGGCGCCGAACCACGTTTCCGCGACGCGGTGCCGATGGTGGCCAGCCTGTGCGCCGAGCTCGCCGCGTACGGTTTGCCGGAGCTGCTGCAGCACGACGACCTGCACGACGCGCAGGTCTTCGTCCGCGACGGCCGCCACCTGCTGATGGACTGGGGCGACGCCTGCGTGTCGCACCCGTTCTTCACCCTGTCGGTCACCCTCGACGGTGTGCTGGCCTGGGGGCTCGACGACGTACCGAACTCGGTCGACACCACACCGTTCCGCGACGCCTACCTGGCCCCGTACGCCGACCGGTTCGGCGGCGACCTGGTGGCCGCCGCCCGGCTGGCGTCACGCCTGGGCTGGGTCTGCCGGGCGGTCAACGGGCACGTACCCGGCGACGACAAGCAGACGCTGACCCGGCTACGGATGTTCCTCGACGGCCGACCGTAGCCGGCGCGGCCGACCACCGCTGGTCCCGCGTCAGCGACAAAACGAGGAGTACACTTCGACGAAACGTACTCCTCGTTCTTGGAGGTCGTCCTGATCGCGAAACCGTCCCGGATCTTCGACCGTGACTTCGAGTGGCGGCAGCTCACCGCGTTCCTCGCCCGATCAGGTCCGCAGCTGGGGGTGGTCAGCGGCCGACGCCGGCAGGGCAAGACGTACCTTTTGGAGGCCTTGACCCGGCAGACCAACGGGCTCTACTTCGGTGCCACTCAGGCGACGTCGGCCGAGTCGTTGCGCCTGTTCACCCAGGCGTTGAGCAACTGGCTGGGCGTCGCGGCCCCCATCCGGTTCGACAGCTGGGACGAGGCTGTCACCTACCTGTGCACCCTCCGTGACCGGCCCGGCCCTGTCGTCCTGGACGAGTTTCCCTACCTGAGCAAGGTCGAGCCGGCGCTGCCGTCGATCCTGCAGCGGGAAATCGACCGAGCCGTGTCGGACGACCGGTCGCTGTCGCTGTTGCTGTGCGGGTCGGCGATGTCGGTCATGGGCGGGCTGCTCGCCGGGTCCGCCCCGCTGCGCGGTCGGGCCAGCCTGGAACTCGTCGTCCAGCCTTTCGACCATGTGCTCACCGCCCGGTTCTGGGGGCTGACCGATCCGAAGCTCGCCGTCGCGCACCACGCAGTGGTCGGCGGCACCCCGGCGTACCGGCGGTTCGTTGGTGACGACGCGCCGCGCGACCTCGGCGACTTCGACGACTGGCTGATCCGGACCGTGCTCAGCCCGGCCACCCCGTTGTTCCGGGAGGCGCGGTACCTGCTGGAGGAGGAGGCCGACGTCCGGGACACCGCGCTGTACCACTCGGTGCTGGCCGCCGTCGCCACCGGCAACAACACCCGGGGCGGTATCGCCGGCTACATCGGCCGTAAAGCGGCCGACATCGGCCACCACCTCAACGTCCTCGAGGACACCCACCTGCTGGTACGGGAACCGGACGTGTTCCGGTCCGGACGGACGGTATACCGGATCGCGGAGCCGTTGATCACGTTCTACCAGGTGATCATGCGACCGCAGTGGGGGCTGCTGGAAAGCGGCCGGGCCGAGCTGGTGTGGCGCGACGCCCGGTCCCGGCTCGCCGCCCAGGTGATCGGCCCACACTTCGAACGGCTGTGCCGGGCGTACGCCCTGACCGCGCCGCCGGAACTGTTCGGCGCGCTGCCCGGTGAGGTCGGCGCCGGCGTCGTCACCGACCCGCAGCGACGTCGGCAGATCGAGGTGGACGTCGCCGTGTTCGCCCCGGCGGTCCCCGGGGAGCAGCGCCGCCTGCTCGGCCTGGGCGAGGCGAAGTGGGGCGAGGTGATGGGGGCACGCCACGTCGACCGGCTGCGCCGGGCCCGTGACCTGCTCGCCGCCCGTGGCTACGACACCCGGGACACCGTGCTGACCTGCTTCAGCGGGGCCGGGTTCGAACCGGGCCTGACCGACAGCGGCGAACCCGTCCGTACGGTCGGCCTCGACGACATGTACCCGCTACCGTCCACGACGCCGTGACGGTCAGGTGAGCGGGGACGTCAGGTGAACGCCCCGAAGGTCGACTCCACGTGGTGGTCGCGGCCGATCTCGCCGAGTTGCGCGGACCGGTCAGCGGAGTCGTCGAGCTGCCGCACCGGCTGCACTGGCAGCCCGACCGCCGGGTCGACCTCTCGGCAATCCCGCGCTGCTGCGGTGGATGTACGAGACCGTGCTGGTCGAGGCGGTCACCTCGGTCGAGCTGGCCACCTGGCTACACGGCCCGACCCTGGTCCGGCTCTGGCCCGATCTGTGGGTCCCGCGCGGCGTCCGACACGCCTGGGAAGAACGGCACCCGCGGCTGCGTACCACCGACCAGCCCGCCGCCGCGTGACGTCGGAGGAGTTCCAGGCCGAGGTGGCGAGGCTGGCGCTCGCCGTCGCCCGGCGACACACCGCGATCTAGTGCCGTGTCAGGGAACGTTTGCCTCGTGACGCGCCGTGCGGGTGCTGGTCCGGGCGGTGGGGTGCCGCCAGGCTGTCCGGGTGGGAGAGCGAGTACGCGTCCGTGAGATCGACGACGACGAGGGCCAGCGCCTGTTGCGGATCATCCGTAGAGGCACCGGCTCGGTGGTGACCTGGCGACGGGCTCAGATGGTGTTGCTGTCCGCGCAGGGCATGCCAGTGGGGAAGATCGCGGAGGTGACGTTCACCAGCGCGGACCGGGTCCGCGACGTGATCCACAACTTCAACGCTGACGGCTTCGACTCGCTCTACCCGAGGTACAAGGGTGGCCGGCCGCGGACGTTCACCCTGCCGGAACGGCGTGAGATCAAGAAGATCGCCAAGTCCAAGCCGGCCGAGCACGGTCTGCCGTTCTCGACCTGGAGTCTGGCCAAGCTGGCCGACTTCCTGGTCGCTGAGGGGGTGGTCGACGACATCAGCCACGAGGGCCTACGGGTCCTGCTCCGCGAGGAGGGCGTGTCCTTTCAACGGGTGAAGACCTGGAAGACCTCCCGCGACCCCGACTACGCCGCCAAGAAGGCCCGCGTCGAGCACCTCTACGCGATCGCCGACGACGAGGTCGTACCCGAGGCCGGTGAGCCCGACGTCATCTTCTGCCTGGACGAGTTCGGCCCGTTGAATCTGCAGCCCCACCCTGGACGGCAGTGGGCCGAACGCGGCGGACGGCACAAGGACCCCGAGCGTGGGCCCAGGCCCCGCCGACGGGCGACATACAACCGCCCATACGGCGTCCGCCACCTGTTCGCCGCCTACGACCTGGGCGCGGACAAGCTCTACGGCCACATCAAGCCGACGAAGCACCGGACACGGTTCCTGGAGTTCTGCCGCTACCTGCGCGGCCTGCACCCGCCGCGGACCCGAATCGCGATCGTCCTCGACAACTACTCCCCGCACCTGAGCACGAAGAAGGACACCCGTGTCGGCGACTGGGCCGCCGCGAACAACGTCGAGTTCGCCTACACGCCGACCAACAGTTCCTGGCTCAACCGCATCGAGGCCCAGTTCACCGCCCTGCGCTACTTCACCCTCGACGGCACCGACCACACCAGCCACGCCGAGCAGGGCAGCATGATCCGCCGCTACATCATCTGGCGGAACAAGCACGCCGCCGACGAACGCCTACGCGAGGTAGTCAACAGGGCCAACGTTGCCTGACGCGGCACTAGAAGGATTTGGCCGGTATACCAACCACGGTTCTTCTAGATCTACAGGGCGTCGCCACTGCGGCGAGCGGTGCCGGAACCCGTTGCTCCCGGAAGATCAGCAGCGCGCAGATCATCCACGCCCAGGTGGTGCCGCTTGTGGACCGGGCGCTGATCACGATGTCACCGGCCCGGTGCGGGAAGCCGGTCCATCGGATTCGGCTTCCCGCTTCGTCGGGTCAGTCGGCGTGGGCGCGCAGGGCGGCGATGAACCATTCCATCGCCGGCACCTGCGGCGGGGCGGCCGGCCAGCCGTTGAGGATGCCCAGCAGTTGCCAGTAGCGCTCCACCCGCCGGTCGGTGAACGTCTCGGTCTGCGCGGCGAGGCGCAGCCGGTCCGGGCCGGTCAGGTCGGCGCCGACGATCCGGTCCAGGATCTGCCGGGCCTCGGTGGACTCCGGTGCGAGGCCGGCCTGCAGCGCCGCGCCGCCCTGCGCGACCACCTGGGCCGGGTCGAACGGCGGCTGTGCCGACGGCTGCTGCGCGCCGGTGACCGCCATCTCGCGGACCCGCTGCTGGAACTGCTCGTCGCTGACCAGTTCGGCCAGTTCCACCCAGGCGTCGATCTGCTCGCGGGTGGGGTCGGCCGGCAACTCGGCCGGCAGTTGCCGCATCATCGTGGCGATGTGCGCGCCCGGGGCCTGCGGATCCACCCCGTCGAACGACTGGGCGACGAAGTCGTCGATCAGCCGCTGCCGCTGCTGGGCGGTGAGGTTGGCGAGTTTGTGCATGAGTCTCAACTCCTCTGTCGTACTGTCCCGTTCGGCGATCGACCGCAGCACCGCCCGCCGTAGCTGCAGCGTGCGGATCTCCGTGTCCAGCGCCGCCGCGTGCACCTTGGCCACGTCGGCGACGCTGGTCTGCCGCTGCAGCACCTGTCGTACCGTGTCAAGGTCCAGCCCCAGCTGCCGCAGGGTGTGCACCAGGTCCAGCCGGGCCACCGCCGCCACGTCGTAGAGCCGGTAGCCTGCGGCGCTACGGCCGGCCGGGGTGATCACGTCCTGATCGGACCAGAACCGGATGGTGCGTACCGACAGGCCGGTACGGCGGGCGAGCTGACCGATGGTGATCAGCTCGGTGCGGTCGTTCATGGCTTCAGCGTGCACCTTCCAGCGGGTGGAGACTCAAGCCGGGACGCTGACGGATCAGCGGAAGCAGTCGTCGACGCCTGGCCCGGCTACGTACGAGCCATGGTGTCGGCGGCGTCGGCCAGGACGCGGCGGGTAGCGGCGGTGCCGGTGTGGCCGGCGTCGCCGATGACGTGCAGCCGCGCGTCGGGCCACGCCTGCGCGATCTCCCACGGGGTGATCGCCGGCCCGCTGATGTCGGCCCGCCCGTGGATCAGCACTCCGGGGATGCCGGCGAGTTTCGGCACGTCACGCAGGATCTCACCGTCGGCGAGGAACGCGCCGTTGCCGAAGTAGTGCGCGCAGATCCGGGTCATGGTGAGCCGCTGCCGCAGCTCACCGGCGGAGTACGCGCCCGGGTTGCCGTTGTGCTCCTCGGAGATCAGCGCGTCCTCCCAGGCGCACCATTCGTCGGCGGCCCGCTGACGTACCGCCGGGTCGGGGTCGGCGAGCAGCTGGCCGTAGCGCAGCAGCACCGGCTCGATCTGCGGCGCGGTGTCGGTCGGCAGCCGGTAGCCGGGCAGGCCGGCGTGGGCGATGAACCGCTGCCACGCTTCGGGGAAGAACCGGCCGGCACCCCGGTACAGCCAGTCGACCTCGGACCGGCGGGTCATGGTGACCGCGACGAGGATCATGCCGCGGACCCGGTCGGGGTGGTTGGTCGCGTACGCCAGGGCGAGCGTCGCGCCCCAGGATCCGCCGTACACGACCCAGCGGTCGATGCCGAGGTGGGTGCGCAACCGTTCGATGTCGGCGACGAGGTGGGCGGTGGTGTTGGCGCCCAGGTCGGTGGCCGGGTCGGCGGCCGACGGAGTGCTGCGGCCGCAGTTGCGCTGGTCGAACAGGACGACCCGGAAGCGTTCGGGGTCGAGCGCGTCGCGGTGCCGGCGCGTGCATCCGCTGCCGGGCCCGCCGTGCAACACAACCACGGGTACGCCGTCGGGGTTGCCGCAGACCTCCCAGTAGACCTGGTGGCCGTCGCCGACATCGAGCATCCCGGTGTCGTACGGCTCGGTCATGACGTACTCCTCCTCGTGGGGGCCGGCAGGGGCGTCGGCGATGCTGTGGGCATGGAGTACGTGTCCAGAGTGCCGCGACCGCCGCTGGACGGGCTGATCGACGATCTTTACCACCTGGAGGGTATGCCGCCGTACGCCCGGTTGACGCTGCCGCCCACGCCGGCGGCGTTGCTCATCGTCAACCTCGGGGCGCCGTTGCGCATCCGCGCCGGCACCGACATCGCAACGGCCGAGTACGCCGACGGCTGCGTGATCACCACGCCCACCCGCGCGTACGACTTCGGCTACCCGGTCCGGACCCGGTCGGTCGGCGTGCATTTCAAGCCGTGGGGGCTGGCGCCGTTCCTGCCGATGCCGGCGGCCGAGCTGTGTGACCGGCCGGTGACGCTGGAACAGGTGTGGGGCCGGCCCGCCGTCGCCGTACTGCGGGACCGGCTGGCTGCGGCGGACGGACCGGACGAGATGCTGACGCTGCTGGAGGAGGAGCTGACGCGACGGCTGCGTGCGACCGCCGGCCTGGGGCTGGTCCGTCACACCAGCGGCGTCATCACGGGGACCCGTGGGGCGGTCGCGATCGGCGACCTGAGTACGGCGACCGGTGTGAGCAGCACTCATCTGGCGCGGCGGTTCAAGGAGATCGTCGGTGTCACGCCGAAGCGGCTGGCCCGTACCTCCCGCTTCGCCGCCACCGTGTTCGCGATCGACCCGGCCGGACCGGTCGACTGGGCCGAGCTCGCCAGCGGGGCGGGCTACTTCGACCAGGCGCATTTCGGCCACGAGTTCCGGGCGTTCACCGGGCTCACGCCGACCCGGTACGTCGAGGTGCGGCGGCGGTTCCTGCGCGAACATCCCGGCCATGTGCTGGACAGCTGGCCGCTGCCGGCGGATTGATTTTCTACAAGAACGGCAGCTCACGGCGCGCTAGCGTGATGCCTCCTGACGTAGAGGAGAGCCTCGTGGGCACGGTGGTGATGTACGGCTCGGTGTCGGTGGACGGCTTCATCGCCGACGTCAAGGACCAGCCCGGACCGCTGTTCGACTGGCTGTCCAGCGGTGACGTCCCGTTGGACGACAGCGGCGCGTTGACGGTGTCGCGGACCTCCTACGACTACGTCCGGCCGTACTGGGACCAGATCGGGGTGACGATCGTCGGCCGCCACGTCTTCGACATGACGGACGGCTGGGACGGCACGCCGCCGGCCGGGGTCGAGCATGTGGTCGTCGTGACGCACCGTCCGGCGCCTAAGGGCTGGGACCCGGAGGCGCCGTTTCACTTCGTCGACGGTGTCGAGGCGGCCGTCGCCACGGCGCAGGAGCTTGCCGGCGACCGCCTGGTCGAGGTCGCCGCCGGCGACGTCGGCGGCCAAGTGCTCGCCGCCGGCCTGGTCGACGAGGTACGCATGGACGTCGTACCCGTCGTGTTCGGGTCCGGCAAGCGCTTCTTCGGGTCGGTCGACACACAGCACCTCCTGGACGATCCTGACGTGATCATTCAGGGCAACCGGGTGCTGCACCTGCGCTATCGGCTGCGCCGCCCGTCGGCCTGAGCGGCAGCACAAGTCACGGCGGCAGGTGGGCGGTGGTGGCGAACTCGACCAGTTCGAGGCCGTCGCCGGTGGCGACGTAGCGGGTGATCGACGCGTTGGCGACCGGCGTGGCCGCGATGATCGCGTCGAGTTCGGTGAACGGCAGGCCGTCGAGGAGGTGGCGGGCCGCGATGACCACCGCGTCGTGGGCGACGATCAGGACGCGCCGGCCGGCGTGGTCGCGGTCGAGCTCGGCCAGGACGGCCTTGACGCGCGCGACGACGTCGTCGAACGTTTCACCGCCCGGCGGGCGGTAGGCGTACGGTCCGTCGGCGGCGAGCCGGGCGGCTTCGGCTGGGAACCGCTGGGTGATCATCAGCGGGGTGAGTAGTTCGAGGTCACCCATCAGCCGGTCGCACAACCGTGCGTCGACGACCGCCTCCGGGCAGGGCACGCCGAGCGCGGCGGCGGTGCCGGCCACGCGGGTCCAGGTCTGACGGGCCCGCAGGTACGGGGAGCAGACGACCACGTCGGGCCGCTGGTCGGCGGGTCGGGTGGCGAGCCAGGTGCCGAGGTGGGTGGCCTGCTGCCAGCCGAGCGGGGTCAGCTCGATGTCGGCGTCGCGGCCGGTGAGGCCGTGGTCGGCCACACCACGGGCGCGGGCGTCGGCGAAGGCCGCGTTCGCGGCGCTCTGCCCGTGGCGGACGATGGTCAGCTCTGCGACGGTGTCCATCTGTCGATTGTGTCGGTGGGCGCGTGATCCTATGGTCCCGGCACCGGCCGGTCTGTCCTGACCGCCGGTGATCGGGTCACCGGCGGTCAGGGCGGGAGCAGCTTCCCCGGGCAGCCCCGGAGCAGGTTCGCGGTCGTGGTGGCTGACGATGCTCAGATGCCGCAGCTCGGCGCGGACCAGGACCGGCTCGGGGTGGCACCCAGGTGGGTGTGGTCGTTGTGGCCGGGGTAGCCGGGGCCGAGGATGTTGCTGAAGCCGTGGTAGCGGGCCTGCTGGGCGAGCCGACAGAACGAGGGCGAGCCGACCAGGTCGACGCCGTCGCCGTACAGGTGTCGGCTGTTGGAGGCGCCGCCGACGGCGCTGTTGCAGGAGTAGCTGCGGAAGCCGCTGCTGATCTGGAGCGGTACGTTGCCGAGCGCGCGCCGCATGGCCTGGAGCTTCCACATCGACACGAGAGCGTTGAACTTGGCGGTGCTGGCGGACACCGCGCCGCCGGACCAGTTGCTGTTGCAATTGTTCATTTCGGCGTAGCTGAAGTTGACCGGCGTGCAGTCGTTGTCCTGGAGTTCGTAGAGCTTGTTGAAGGTCTGTGGACCGGCGACGCCGTCGGCGGACAGGCCGTAGGCCTGCTGGAAGCGGAGCACGGCGGAGCGGGTGGCGGGACCGTACGACCCGTCGAGGGCGAGCACCGCGCCGTAGTCCGGGTAACCCGATACGCGGATCTGCAGCTGCCGTACGTCGTCGCCGGTCATCCCCTGGGAGAGGCTGCGCCCCCAGGTGTAGCAGCCGTCGGCGTGGGCGGCGCTTCCGGTGGTGACGACGCCCGCGAGGGCGGTGGCGGCGACGACGGCGCAGGCGACGAGCATTCGGCCGGCCCGGTGGAGAGCAGTCCTCATCGATCATTCCCATCGACAGTTGACGATCAACTGCGAGATCATCACCCGTCGATCACACAGTGGTCAAGAGCCGCTACTTTCTGTCGTCTGTCCTCTGTGGTGGCCGCATTTTGCGACGAGTATGGTGGCCTGCTGACGTAACGTCCGGGACACGAAGACGCCACGGAAATCCTCGGTGTGGTGAGGATTCCCGTGGCGCGTGGAACGGGGTAGTGGTCCGGGGCAGATCAGGGTCGGGTCTTCACCGTGTCGACGAAGTGCTGCCAGGCGGCGGTGTCGAAGGTGAGGATTGGGCCGGTCTGGTCCTTGCTGTCGCGGACGGCGACGCGGTACGGGTGGCTGGCCACCTCGACACAGTCACCGTCGGCACCGGACCGGGTGGACTTACGCCAGACGCCGTCAGCCTTCATCGTCGTACTCCTTGGCGATCCGGGTGATGAACTCGGTCGATTCTAGCGGGGTGAGGCAGTGTTGCTTGAGTGACGACCAGATGCCCTCATAGGTCTCGATCTCGGTGGGTTTGTCGAGGTAGATGGCACCACACGGGCCGTCAGAGTAGACGGTGGTCGGCTCGGGCGGGCGGACGCTGACCTTGGGGAAGGTCAGAATGGAGAACGACCCGACCTCTGGCCTGCTGGGAAGTCCGGCGGCGAAGGTGAGAACCCGGACGGTCACGTTGTGGCGTTGGGTGGCGACGGCGGCGAGGTGCCGCAGTTGGCGCGCCATCGCGGCCCGATCCTTCGTCGGACAGCGAAGGGCTGCCTCGCCGATCACCACGTCGAGGTCGGGGGCCTGTGGGACGACGCGGGCGAGCAGCTTCTGCCGCTTGGACCGCACTTCGATGCGTGCCTGCTGCTGGGCCTGGCTCAGGTCGGGGTTTCCGGTGGTGATGATCTCCGTCATGTACTCCAGGGACTGGAGCAGACCGGGGATGACATTCGGCTCGTACTTGCGGATCGTCGAAGCGGCGGCTTCGAGGCCGACGTACAGCTTGAACCATTCTGTGATGGCGTGGTCGTAGGCGTGGTACCAGCCGCGTGACTTGGTCTCGCGGGCCAAATTGCGCATCGTCGTGATCGTTTCCGGGGGCGCGCCGTAGAGCCGGCACATCGCCTCGGCGTCGTTCGGGTGGATCGGCACCTGGCCGCCCTCGTAGCGCCAGATGCGCGGCGGCGACCATTCGAGTGCCTTGGCCGCTGCGGCGACCGTGACATGTGCGTCTTCGCGAAGCTCTCTCAGATATCGACCCAGTTGCCTGCGCGGGACAGTGCTGCCGGCGTCGTCCACGAAACCCCGTCCTCTCGTGTCGCGTAATGGTGGGTGGATGTTGGGTCCGAACCTACCGGTGCGAGATTGCGCTGAGCCAGATGGCGAATAAGCATGATGTGAAGGAAGAGTTCAGTGATCATGGAAAATGTGTTGCAAGAAGGGTTGACAAATGCGATTGAGGTCCACACGCGACGATCGGATACGGTTCGAGCCGCGACACGCCCGCAACTGGCGGCGACTCGGCCGGTACTGCCGCTGCGGAATACGCTGGCCCTGCCCCGACAGGTACCTGCCGTCGACCATCGCGCCGTACCTGCACAACACGCCGGCACCGCGCCCGAAGCCGACGGATCGGCCGTCGAACCAGTCGCCGCAGTGGGATCGCGGCCCCCGATGGAACCACCCCACCGCGTACGTGTGGGTCGCCGGCCTGTTGACGCGCGGACAGCGCGCCCGAGTGAACGGGGCACACTGATGCACATCGCGTCTCGCCCGCACTGGAATTGCCGCGAGTGCGGTACGGAATGGCCGTGCGAATCCGCGAAGATCGAGATCACCGCCGACTGGGCCAACGACCGGATCGGGATGTGCGTCTACCTCGCCACCCTCATGTACGAGGCGATCGACGACCTGCTGGAATGCGACGCCGAGCAGCTCAGCCCGCCAGACCTGTACCGCCGGTTTCTGCAGTGGCCCGACCAGATCCTCACCGCCGAAGCTACTGCTCTCCTGTCAGCGCGTCCCAGCGAGCCCTGACCGCAGCCGCCTCCTCGCCCCGACCGAGCCCGTCGAGGACGTCCGCCATGGTTCCCAGCGCCCCGGCAAGATCACGTACGTACGCCATCGGGATTTGCTGGAACAGCTTCTCGTAACGCTCGACTGACTCGGTCGCGGCGGTCAGCGCCTCGGGCAGCTCGTATTGGTGGGCTGCCCGCACCCAGGCTTCGGTCCAGAGCGATTTGGCGAGGTCGGGTTCGTAGGCGGCGGGGTTCACTTGGGCGAGCCGGCGGCGGATGGTGACGGCTTCGACGGTGGCGGTGAGGGCCTCGTCGCGTCGGCCCAGGTCCGACAGCATCATGCCGAGGTTGTTCAGCGACGTGGCGAGGTCGGGTTCGTAGGCGGCGGGGTTGACCGTGGCGAGCCGGCGGCGGATGGTGACGGCTTCGACGGTGGCGGTGAGGGCTTCGTCGCGTCGGCCCAGGTCCGACAGCCAGATGCCGAGGTTGTTCAGCGACGTGGCGAGGTTGGGTTCGTAGGCGGCGGGGTTGACCGTGGCGAGCCGGCGGCGGATGTCGGCGGCTTCGGTGGTGGCGGTGAGGGCTTCGTCGCGCCGGCCCAGGTTCGACAGCATCATGCCGAGGTTGTTCAGCGCCGTGGCGAGGTCGGGTTCGTAGGCGGCGGGGTTGACTGCGGCGAGCCGGCGGTAGATGTCGGCGGCTTCGGTGGTGGCGGTGAGGGCTTCGTCACGCCGGCCCAGGTTCGACAGGTCGACGGAGAGGTTGTTCAGCGATCCGGCGAGGTCGGGTTCGTAGGCGGCGGGGTTCACTTGGGCGAGCCGGCGGTAGATGTCGGCGGCTTCGGTGGTGGCGGTGAGGGCTTCGTCACGCCGGCCGAGGTCCGACAGTCGGATGCCGAGGTTGTTCAGCGATCCGGCGAGGTCGGGTTCGTAGGCGGCGGGGTTCACTTGGGCGAGCCGGCGGCGGATCGTGACGGCTTCGGTGGTGGCGGTGAGGGCTTCGTCGCGCCGACCCGCCTCCGACAACCGATTACCGAGGGTGCCAAGCAACCTCGCCCGCGTCGGTTCATCTGCGGTGGTCAGCCGATGCGATGTGAGTCGCTTGGTGATGCCGGCCTTGGCGATGGCCAGGCCGACATGCAGACCTTGCGGCAGATGCGGCTCGATTGCTTCCAGCACGGCAATGTCGAGTGCGTCGACGTCGGCGATCCGGGTCAGGACGGTGCCGCCAGCGGCGACCGCCAACTCGGGGCGCTGACGCAGCAGCGGGGAGAGAACCCGGGACGCGACGTGCGGCCAGCGGATCGCGGTCTCGACCAATACCGTCAACGCTGATGCGGACCAAGGCGGCTGACCAACGCCATCAGGGCCGATGCCGGTGATGAGCCTGGCGATCGCCCCACCGGCCCACGGATCGGTAGGGGAACCGGCCACCCCGTGCCCGGGCAGCCGAAGCGCGATGAAGTCCTCGCCGAGCCGGTCCGGATACAGCGGCTCCAGCACCTTGTCTGGCTCAGCCGGCGGGTAGCCGACTGCATGGTCGGTCAGGACCTGGTCGGTGGCGTCCGGTGCGCACACCCCGGCCACCGTTAACGCGGCCAGGCCGTCGTCGTAGTCGAGCGGCCGGGTCAACGTCGCCGTGCACACCGTACGGCTCAGCACCTGCGGGGTCGTGACGAAGCTGGCCCGCTGTTCGTGCAGCTTGTGCCAGTGGTCGACCTCGCGGCGCAGCAGGTAGGCCGACAGGTCCCGATCGCCGGTCGGTGCGGTCCGCTGGCGCGCGGCGGCGTCGACCGCGACCAGCGCCGCCATGTGGATCACCAGGATCTGCCGGTACGCCTCCCCGGTGGCCAGGTCGGCGGGCGGCTGGATCGAGCCGCCGTCGATGCCGTACGCGAAGGCGAACCGGTCGGCGGCCTCGGCGAAGATCCGCTGTCGGTTCGCGGGGCTGTCGGCGGCTGGGGTCAGCGCGGTGACGTCGGCCGCGTACCCGAGGGTCGTCAGATCGTGCTGATGCGGCCACAGGGTCGACTCTGGGCGGGCGAGTAGCAGCAGCCGGGTCGGCACACCCTGGCGCAGTAGCCGGTCCTTGAGCAGGTCTCGCAGATCTTCGGCGGGCCAGCGTTCGGCGTAGTCGACGATCACCATCAGGCCACGCCCGGTTGCCTCGGTGGCCTCGGGCGGGTCGTCGGCGGCGAGTTGGCTACGGTGCCGGGCGACCGCGACCGCCCAGCCGGCGGCGATGCTGTCCGCGCCGAACTGGGCCGCGAGCCGGGTCTTGCCCTGCCCGCCCGGCCCGTGCAGCAGCCGTACCGCCACCCCGCGCGCCGGGTCGTCCCGCCAGGCGGCCAGCTCGGCGCGGTCGGCGTCGCGCAGGGCGGTGAACGGCACCACCTGGTTGTTGGCGGCGAGCAACATGCTCGGCTGGTCGACCAACGTACGCGGGTCCGGTGGCCGTGGCGGCTGCCACCGCTCCACCCGGTAGGCCGCCCGCTGCTTGTAGATGGTGATGTGCTGGTCACCGGCGGCCTGGATCACCTGCCCGTGGCCGCTAGCCTCGCCGTGCAAGTGGGTGTCGGGTCGCGTCACCGCTCGGTGATGTGCTGGTCACGGCCGGCCTGGTAGACGCAGCCGCTGTCCCTGGCGGTGGCGGTCATCGTGATGCTGCCGACCTGCTGCTGGTCGGCGGGCGGCAGCAGGGGAGTGAGGGTGTCGTCGAGGAGGCTACGCAGCTCGGCGGCGAACGCCGGATCCTGGCGGATCAGCCGCTGCAGCTTGCGCTGCCAATCGTCGACCAGGCCCTGCTCGGTGTCGGTGTCACCGTCGCGGCGAGCGATCAGGACCTCGTCGCGTACCTCGACCAGCTCGGCGGCGACGGCGTCGGCCTGCTGTGGGCGTACCCGCCGCCACAGCGCGACCGCCCCGTCGCGGGCCTTCTCCCACGCGTCGGTCGCGATCGCCTGGATCAACGCGGCACCGGTCGCGGCCGCGATCGGGTCGATGTCCACCATGCCCGCCACTCCGTCCGTCCGAGGTGGCAACCACAGTAGACCCGTATCGCCAGCGGTCAGACCGCCGCGCTGTCGGATCCGTTACAACCGGGCGTCTGCGGGTGCGCTGGATTGCCCGCAGGGTGACGGTAGCCGCCTTTACTTCGGCTCCGCGTCCCCTCCCGGCTTCTCCTCTGGAGGTATGCGCACCACTCGCCGCGTCTCCGGATCGACCTGCCACCCCGCTGGCCAAACACTATAGTCATCGATGCCGCCGTCGACACGAGCGCCGTTGAAATCCACCCCGCTAACAAGGGTCGCCTCGCTGAACGCGGCACGGCCGGCGAACCTCGCCCAGGCGAACCTGGCGACTTTAGTAAACGTCGCCCCGACGAACCAGGCATGGCTGGTGAAAGTCGTCTTGTCGAATCTGGCGTCGCCGGTGAACCTCGCCCTGGCGAATATGGCGTGGCCGGTGAACCTCGCTGCGGCGAACCAGGCGCGACCTGTGAACGTCACCTCGCCAAACAGGGCGTCGCCGGTGAACCTCGCCCAGAAGAACCTGGCGTCGCCGGTGAACGACGCCCCCTCGAAGCGGGCGTCGTTCAGGTGGCAGTTACTGAAGTCGGCGTCGAGGAGGGTCGCCTCGGTCAGGTCGACGGTAACTCCGTTCCAGTACGTCGGGCTCAGCTTGCGGTCCGCCGTCGTCGGCCGCAGGTGGCGGGCGAGGATGCGCTGGGCGGCCAGCCGTACCTGGCGTTCCTCCCGGGGGTCAGGTTGCGTGTCGGTTTCAGCAGCGCTCCGATCTGCCTGCTCCTCAACCGGTGGCGTGTACGGCATGCGCAGGTAGGCGCAGATGACCTCGACGATGCTTTGCCGGTGCACCGGGTTGTCCTGGGCGAGGCGTTCCAGGGCGTACAGGCCGGCCAGGCGTACCGGTGCCTTGTCGGAGCCGAGTTGTTCGGCGGCCTTGACATACAGCTCGGTGACCCGTTTTTCGCCCGCGTCGTACTCGGTCGCCTGCTGGGTCCGTTCGGTGACCTGCTGGCGGCGTAACGCCAGCAGCAGCGCGGCGGCGGCACCGGCACCCGCGCCGACCGACAAGCCGGTGCGGATCGTCTCCACCCGCAGCTGCGCCTGCTCTAGCGGCGTTCCGACACCGGCCGGGACGGTGGCCTGCAGACCCCACACCGCGGCCCAGGTGATGCCGGCGACGACCAGCGCGCCGGCCACGATCATCCAGGTCGGCAACGGACGCAGTGGACGCTGCGGCGGTACGGGTGCCGCCGACGCCTCGACCGCCGGCCGCGACCGCCGCCACAGCACCCCGCCGACGACCAGGCCGGTCACGCCGGCCACGGCGAGCAGCAGCGCCGGCCAGTGGTCGCCGACCAGCCGACCCAGCGTCGACCACAGCCGACCCGGCAGCAGCAGTACGGCGGCGGCGAGCAGGGCCGCCGCACCCGCCGCTGCCGGCGTCGCCGCCTTCCAATGCTTGATCACCCGAGTGTCCCGCCGTCCGCTGGAAACCATCCGCCGTCGGGAAGCCACAGTAGAGCCGTACCGCCAGCGGTAGCGGTCGTGGTCAGTGGTGCGGGGCGCGTACCAGGTGGCGGGTCGCGGGGTCGACGTGCCAGCCGGCGGGCCATTCGTCGCGGTCCCGGCCCACGCCGACGCCGACGACCGCCCCGTCGAAGCAGGCATCCTTGCCGTACGTCGCCCCGGCAAACCGGGCGATGCCGGCGAACGTGGCCTCGGTGAACCAGGCGTCGACCCCGAACCGGACGTCGGCGAACTGGGCGGTGCCGCTGAACGCCGCCCCGCCGAACAGGGCGTCGCGGGCGAACACGGCACCGGTGAACCGGGCGATGCCGTGGAACGTCGTGTCACCGAAGCCGGCCGTACCGTCGAATGTCGCTCCGGCGAACCCGGCGGTGCCGGCGAAGATCGTGTCGCCGAAGCCGACGGGGCCGCTGAACACGGCCCGGTCGAACTCGGCGGGGCCGGTGAACCGGGTGTCGACGAACCCGGCCGTACCGGCGAAGCTGGCCTCGACGAACCCGGCGGTGCCGGTGAAGGTCGCCTCGTCGAACCGGGCGTCGCCGACGAAACGCGCCCCGCCGAACCGGGCGTCGTGCAGGTGACAGCCGGTGAAGTCGGCGTCGATGACGGTGGCCCCGGTCAGGTCGACGACGACCCCCGCCCAGAATGCCGGATCCGGTGCGTGTTCGGCCGGCCCTGGCCGTAGGTGCCGGGCGAGGATGTGCTGCGCGGCGAGACGCACCCGGCGTTCCTGTGCGGCGTCCGGCCACTGCGCCGGCAACGGCAGCTGCAGGTAGGTGCAGAGCACGTCGGTGACCTGCTGCCGGTCGGCGGCACCGGCCTGACCGAGGCGTTCCAGGGCGTGCAGCCCGGCCAGGCGGACCGGTGCGGTGTCGGCGCCGAGCTGACGTGCGGCCCGCACGTACAGCCCGGTGGCCCGCAGCTCGTCCAGTGCGCTGGCCCGCAGATCCTCCGACGGTGTCACAGCGGGGTGATCACGGTGCGTTCGGCGGCGGCCGGGGACCAGTCGGCCAGCAGCAGGGTGGCGTCGTCACTGGGCGGGCCGCCCCGGAAGTCGGCGACGGCGCGGGCGAGCCGGCGTACCGCCTCGGGTGCCGGCAGCCCGGTGCCGGCCTGGCGTTCGGCGAGGTCGGCCAGGCGACTCAGGCCGAACTCGCCGCCGTCGTCGCTGCCCCGGGCCTCGACCACGCCGTCGGTGAACATCAACAGCTGGTCGCCGGGTTCGAGGTGTTCCTCGCCGACGGCGCGGACCGTACGCCGGATGCCCAGCGGCAGCCGGCGGCCGTCGCGCAGCTCGCGGACCATTTTGCCGCCGCGCAGCAGCATCGGCCTCGGGTGTCCGGCGTTGACGTAGCGCAGCAGCCCGCTGTCCAGGTCGATGTCGACCAGGACCGCGGTGACGAACCGGGCGTCGGTGAACTGGTCCAGCACGGCGGCGTCGGCGGCGTCGGCCTGCGCGGGCAGGTCGTGCCCGGCGCGGCGGGCCGCCCGGATCGCGGCGATCACGGCGCTGCAGGTCAGGCCGGCTTTCATGCTGTGCCCGACGGCGTCGAAGATCGCCAGCTGGGCGTGGTTCCCGTCGATGGCGTAGTCGAAGCCGTCGCCGCCGATGTCGTAGCTGGGCTCCAGGACGGCGCTGACGGTGATCCGGCGGGTGGCGGCGGTCAGGGGCGGCAGCACCGGCGCCATCAGTTCGGCGGCGGCGGTCGATGTCCGGGACCGGCTGACCCGCAGCAGGTGGTCGCCCTTCGGGGCGGTCACGGTGATCAGGTGGCCGATCAGCCCGGCCATGGTTTCGCAGCGGCGTCGGGTGTGCGGGTCGACGGCGTCGTCCGGGTCGTCGAAGACGAAGTCGATGACGCCGAGCCGGTCGGTGCCGTCGATCATCGGAATCCACCAGGCCGGTTCGTTCAGTGCCGGGATCGACTCGACCAGGGTGAAGGCCCGTCCGGCGAGGGACCCTTCGACCGGTTGCGGTTCGGGGTCGGTCCGGCCCGGATGCGGTACGGGACGCAGCGTCTGCTGCTCCTCGTCTGCCAGGTAGATCGTGGTGTGTACGCCGAGACCGGCCATCACCTCGGCGAACTCGGGGGCGAGTTCGTCGGGCTGGAACAGGTGGGAGCGGGTCAGCACGTCGCTGAGCGCGTCGAGCCACTGCCGTTCCAAGGTCCGGTCCATGGCCGTCACCTTACGGCGGCGGCGGTCACCGTCGTGGACCGGTCGCTGGTGCCGGGGCCTGCGGCCGGACGTGCCCGTGGGGTGTGCAGAATGTTGGCACCGACCACGAACGACCGGGGGGCTGGCATGGTTGTCGCAGGACTGGTCTTCGCCGGCGTGGCGGCACTGATCCACGTCTACATCTTCTACCTGGAGTCGGTGGTGTGGACCGGCCGCCGGGCCCGTGCCGTGTTCGGGATCGCCAGCGAGCAGGAGGCCCGGACCACCCAGCCGCTGGCGTTCAACCAGGGCTTCTACAACCTCTTCCTGGCGATCGTGATCGTGCTCGGCGTGGTCGTGCTGACCGCCGGTGCCACCGCTGTCGGCGCGACCCTGGTCTTCACCGGCACCGGGTCGATGGTCGCGGCCAGCCTGGTCCTGGTGATCTCCCGGCCGACGATGGTACGCGGCGCGCTCATCCAGGGGGTGGCGCCGCTGCTCGGCATCGTCGCGCTCGCGGTGGGCCTCGCCAGCTGACCGCCCGCCCGCCTGGGCCGGGCCGAGGGCGGGGCGATGTCGGGTCGCCGACACGGCACACGTCACGGATCCGACACCGTAGCGGTGCGAAATCCGCCGTACCTGGGGATTCTGCCGCCGGATTCGGCGGTGCATGCCCCTCGGGGCAACGGAAATCGTTGGTGATCGTCACGGTCGATGTGACACGGTGTTCCTCGCCCGACACCACAGGGCAACCACACCTGATGGAGGAACCACCTCATGAGCACCAGCAGACGGGCCGTCCTCGGCATGATCGCCACCGCGGCTGTCGCCGGACCCCTGGTGACGTTGCCGGCCGCTCCGGCACTCGCCGCCGACCTGTACGACTCCAACACCGATCTGTACGCCGACCCGAACCTCACCGAAGGCGTCGACTACGCCCGCCGCTACCGGCGGCATCCGTTGCTCGACAACTCCAACCCGACGGCGTTCGCGTTCCCGCGTACCGCGATCATCGCCCCGCACGGCGGCGGCATCGAGGGTGGCACCTCGGAGCTGTGCCTGGCGATCGCCGGCTACCACCCGGCGACCCTGGCGGCGACCCCCGCCGCCGGCCCGACACACGACTACTGGATGTTCGAAGGCATCCGCTCGTCGGGCAACGGCGACCTGCACGTGACCGCCAGCAACTGTGACGACACCCCGGCGTTGTCGGTGGCGGCGAGCGCACTCAACGTCGTCGCCCTGCACGGCTGCACCCCGGGCACCGCCGGGCTGCCGTCGAACGCGCAGGCCGTCGCCGTCGGCGGCCGCAACGCGGCGTTCCGGGCCGCGTTGATCACCGCCTACACGGCGGCCGGGTTCACCGCGTTCGACGCCACCGGCATCCCGGCGATCGCCGGCACCGCCACCGCCAACATCGCCAACCGCACCCTGCTCGGCATGGGCGCCCAGCTGGAGATCACCACCCCGCTGCGGGCGGCGATGTTCGGCACCAACACCGTCGCGCAGCGCCGCAACACCACCAACACGGTGTTCTGGGACTTCGTGGCGGCCACCCGTACGGCGATCGCCACCATCGAGGCGACCCAGCCCATTCCCTGAGCCGCCGCGCCCTCCACGCCCTCCGCGCCCTCCGCACGCCCTCCATGATCGCGACGATCTTGCACTCATCGATGGACAAATCCGACGAATGTTCTCGATCAGTGCAAGATCGTCGCGATCATGGGCCGGGGCGTCGGGGCGCGTCGCAGGGCAGGGAGTCACAGCACCCGGGGCGGGGTGTTGCCGGCGGCGATGATCGCCCGGCGGACCGGCACCGCCGCGAGCAGCAGGAACCCGATCACAAAGAAGATCAACAACGACACCAGACCCACCCGGTACGAGTTCGTCAGCTGGAACACCACACCGAACGCCAACGGCCCCAACCAGCTGGTGCCCTTGTCGCTGATCTCGTAGAAGCCGTAGTACTCGCCTTCCTTCCCGGCCGGAATCATCTGGCTGAACAGCGACCGGCTCAGCGCCTGCGAGCCGCCCAGCACCAGGCCGATCGCCGCCCCCAGCGCCATGAACTGCGCCGGCGCCTCCGCCGGCAACCGGAACGCCGCCAGGATCACCGCCGTCCACAGCACCAGGCTGGCCAGCACCGTCTTCCACGCGCCGATCCGCTTCGCCACCGCCCCCAACGCCAACGCCCCACCGAACGCCAGGAACTGCACCAGCAGGATCGTCACGATCAGCGTCGACTGGTCCAGCCGCAGCTCCTCGGTGCCGTACTGGCTGGCCAACGCGATCACCGTCTGAATGCCGTCGTTGTAGACCAGGAACGCCAGCAGGAAGAACAACGTCAACGGGTACGCCTTCAGCCCCCGCACCGTACGCCCCAGTTGCCGGAACCCGTCGGTGAGCACGTTGCCGCCCGGGTGCGCCTCCAACGCCGGACGTTCCCGCAGCCAGGCCAGCGGCACCAGGGTGAACACCGCCCACCACACCCCGGCCGACACGATCGACCAGCGGGCCAGATCCAGGGTGCGCTGCGGATCACCGTCGACGCTGAACGACTGCACCACCACCAGGTTCGCCGCCAGCAGCAGACCACCACCGAGGTACCCCAACGCCCAGCCCCTGCTGGAGATCCCGTCCCGGTCGTCCGGGCCACCCAGCTGCGGCAGGAACGAGTTGTACACCACCACGCTCGCGCCGAACGTCACGTTGGCCAGGATGAACAGCCCGCCACCGAGCAGATACCGGTCACCCGTCACGAAGATCATCGCGATGGTCGCCGCCGCGCCGAGGAACGCCGTCGCCGCCAGCAGCCGCTTCTTGTGCATCGTCCGGTCGGCGATCGCCCCGGTCACCGGCAACGCCAGCACCGTCAACGCCACCGACAACGACACCAGGTACGGAAAGTACGCCCCCGGCGCCACCTGGATACCCAGCGGATACACGTACCCGGTGCACTCGACGGCGTCGATCGCGCAGCCGGCCGCCTGCTTCGTGACACTGGTCAGGAACGGACCCAGGAACACGGTGATGACGGTCGTGGAGAACGCCGACATCGCCCAGTCGTAGAAGTACCAGCCGGTGCGTTCCCGGCGGGTGCTCGCCGGCGCGGCGCCGGCCGCCGCGGCCGGGGGCGGAACGGACGCGGGCTCGGTGGGGTCGGCCATCGGATCCTTCTACTGGTCAGGTACGGGCGGCACTGTCCACGTCGACCCGCCGGTCCGGCGGCCAGTGGCCACGACGCAGATACACGTCACGCAACACCTCGACGTGATCGGTCATGATGCCATCCACCCCGAGGTCGAGTAACTCGTTCATCTCGGCAGGTTCGTCGATCGTCCAGACATGCACCTGCAACCCCAGCCGGTGGCAGTACGCCACGAACCGGGCGTCGACCACCGGGACCCGGTTGAACCGCACCGGCACCTGCGCGGCCACCACCGACGGCGGAAGCCGCAACCGGCCACCGGTGACCGACGCGATCCGCAGCCGGGTCACCGCCCGCATTCCCAGCGACGTCGCGACCCGGCCCTGCGTCAACGTCCGCAGCCGGTGCAGCCGCCGGTCGGAGAACGACGCCAGCAGCACCCGGTCGGCGGCACCGCACCGCTGAAGCGTCTCCACCGTCGGCCGTACCCCGCCGTCGGCCTTCACGTCGATGTTGAACCGCACCTGCGGCCACGCGTCGAGAACGTCGTCGAGGCGGGGCACCGCCGCCGACCCGCCGACGCGTACCGTCGCCAGGTCCGCCCAGCGCATCTTCGCCACCGCGCCCTTGATCCCGGCCAGCCGGTCCAACGTCGGATCGTGGAACACCACCGCCACACCATCGGCGGTGCCGTGCACGTCGGTCTCCACGTACCGGTAACCCAGCTCGACGGCCCGGGCGAACGCCTCGGCGGTGTTCTCGTCACCCCGGGCCGCCCCGCCCCGGTGCGCGAACGCGATCGGCGTGGGGGAGTCGAGGTAGGCGTAACGGTGCGGCACGCTGCGCAGTATGCCCGCCGCCGGCAACCGGCGGGCGTACGTCAGGTTGCGCCGCGCCGGCAGTAGGGTGCCCCCCATGCGGGCACTGGGCATCGACTTCGGCACCTCGAACACGGTGGCGGTGGTGCGCGGCGGCGACGGACGGACCCGGCCACTGCTGTTCGACGGCGCCCCGCTGCTGCCGTCGGCGGTGTACCGGGAACCCGACGGGCGGCTGCTCGTCGGACACGACGCGCACCGGCGCGCCCGCATCGACCCGGCCGGGTTCGAACCCCACCCGAAACGCCGCGTCGACGACGGCACGGTGCTGCTGCGCGATACCGAGACACCGGTGCCGCAGCTGATCGCCGCCGTGCTGCGCCACGTCGCCGCCGAGGCCCGCCGCCAGCTCGGCGGCCTCGACGAGGTCCGGCTGACCCACCCGGCGAGCTGGGGGCAGCGGCGGCGGGCCGTCCTGGTCCAGGCCGCGTACGCCGCCGGACTGCCGCAACCGACGCTGGTCGCCGAGCCGGTCGCCGCCGCGGCCTACTACACGGCTGTGCTGGGCGCGGCGCTGCCACCCGGTCGGGCGCTGGCCGTCTACGACCTCGGTGGCGGCACCTTCGACGCGGCGGTGGTCCGCCGCGAACCGACCGGATTCGACGCCGCCGGCTTCGTCGTCCTCGCCGAGCAGGGCCTGACCGAGGTCGGTGGTCTCGAGTTCGACCAGGCGCTGGTGGAACACCTGGGCCGCGCCTACTCACCGAACCGCACCGTCATGTGGAACGGACTGGTCGCCCCGGCCGACACCGGGTCGCGGCGGGCCCGCGCCCTGCTCTACGACGACGTCCGCGCCGCCAAGGAGACCCTGTCGCGCACCGCCAGCGCCGACGTGCACCTGCCGGCGTTGGACGTGGCCGCCCATCTGACCCGCGACGAGTTGGAGTCGCTGATCCACGGCCACCTGGCCCGGACCGTGGACTGCCTGGCGCAGACCGTCACCGCCGCCGGTCTGACCCCCGCCGACCTGGTCGGGGTGTTTCTCGTCGGCGGCTCCAGCCGGATCCCGCTCGCGGCGCGGCTGATCCACACCCGGCTGGGTGTGGCACCGACGACCCTGGAGCAGCCGGAGACCGTCGTCGCCGACGGCGTACTGCGGATGGCCGGCGCCGCGCGGACCGCGCCCCCCGGCCCACCCGCGCCGGCGCCGAGGTCGCCCGCCGTGCCGTCGCCGGTGCCGTACCTGTCCTCACCGGCAGGGCCGTATCCGGTGCCGGCCGCGGCGGCGACGCCGGCCCGCCCGTGGTACGACGAACACGGCCCGGTCCTGGTGGCCATCCTGGCGGCTCTGGTCCTCCTCGCCGCCGTGGTCCTGGTGGCGCTGCTGCTGAGCTGACGCGAACGCCGGTCACGGCCGGTCACGGCCGCGACCGGCGGCGGCGGTCCGGTACAGTGCGCCCGGTGCAGACCCAGACTCTGACGGCAGCTGGCCGTCTGGTCCGTGTGCTCGCCACCGTTGCCGCGTTCACACTGCTGCTGGCCGGCACACTCTGGGGCACCGACGACCACTTCCCGTTCGGGCCGTTCAGCATGTACGCGGGGATCAACGGCCCGAACGACCCGGCCCCCGACACCCGGGTGGAAGGTGTCGACGCCACCGGCCGGACCCTGGTCCTGACCGAACGCAACGCCGGGGTCCGCCGCGCCGAGGTCGAAGGACTCGAATCGGCGTACGTCGACGATCCGGGCCGGCTCGAACTGATCGCCGACAGCTACGCACGGATGAACCCCGACGCGCCACCGCTGGTACGGGTCAGCGTGGTCGTGCGGCTGCACGAGATCCGCAACAGTGCGCTGACCGGCGACTGGCACGACGAGACCCGCGCCGTCTGGGAGCGGCCGTGACCCGCCGCTGGTTGTTCGCACCGGTCCCACTGGGCCGGGTCGCCGCGCTGCGGACCGTCGCCTACCTGTTCATCGTGTTCGACCTGCTGGTCTACTCGTCGTGGGTACGGACCCGTGGGGACGTGCCGGCCGAACTGTACGAGCCCCTGGCGTTCGCCCGGTTCCTGCACCTGCCGGCCCCGACCGGTGTCGTCGTCGACCTCATCTGGTGGGCGCTGCTGCTGCTGGCGCCGCTGGCGGCGACGGGCCGGTACCCGCGGGCGCTCGGCTGGTCGGTGTTCGCGTTCTACTTCGCGTGGATGGTCGTGGCGATGAGCTACGGCAAGGTCGACCACGACCGGTTCGCGTTCCTCGTCGCGCTCGCCGTCCTGCCCACGGTGGGCGCGGCCCGCCACGGCGAACGCCGGCGCAGCGAGGCCGCCGGCTGGTCGTTGCGGGTCATCCAACTCGCCGTGGTCTGCACCTACTTCTTCTCCGCGTACGCGAAGATCCGCTTCGGTGGCTGGGGCTGGCTGACCGGCAGCGTCCTGGCCCGTGCGTTCCTGCGTCGCGGCACCGAGTTCGCCGACCTGATCGCCGCCGTGCCGTACCTGCTGATCGTCGCCCAGATCGGCATCGTCGCCTTCGAGGCGCTCAGCCCGCTGGTGTTCGTGACCCGGGGCCGACTGCGGTACGCCGTCATCGGCTTCTTCTACTCGTTCCACCTGCTGTCGTTCGCGACGATCGCCATCTCGTTCGCCCCGCACCTGGTGGCGATGGGCGCGTTCCTGCCGTTGGAGAGAATCCGGCCACTGGTGTGGGTACGCAGTCGCGTCGACCGACGCCGGTCGACCGGCCGCGAGGACGGCCCTGCCGGACCCGGCCACGGCGGCGGTGATCCCGGCGGATCTGGCGGGGGCCCGCCGCCGACGGTGCGTGATCGGACACAACCGGTGGCACCGGCCGCCGCCGACGCGGGACAATGATCACGTGACCGGCACCGGAGAACCCCGAGGCACGTTCGTCTACGACGGCGACTGCGCGTTCTGCACCATGTGCGTGCGGTTCATCGAGCGGCGGGTGCCGCACAAGGCGACCCTCGTACCGTGGCAGTGGGCCGACCTGCCGGCGCTCGGCCTCACCCGGGAGCAGGGCACGACGGCCGTGCAGTGGGTGCCCGCCGGCACCACCGGCGCGGCCGGTGCCGGGCCGGTGGCGATCGCCGCGCTGCTGCGTACCAGCAACCCGCTGTGGCGGGCCGCCGGCACGGTCCTCGGTCTGCGCCCGGTCACCGCCCTGGCCTGGCCGGTGTACCGCTGGGTGGCCGCGAACCGCCACCGGCTGCCGGGCGGCACCGCCGCCTGCGCCGTACCGCGCCCCCCGGCGGCGTCGGCCGGCTGAAACCGGCTCGCACGTCGCGGCATCACCGCCGCGTGGGTCGCGTCGGGCAGCCGTCCGGCGGTCAGCCGCCGGACCAGAACCGGGCCAAGGTGCTGGTCGCCGGATCGTCGGAGGCGATCAGCGTCGCCCACTGCCGCGTACCGTCGTCGTTGTCGGCCAGGCCGGCGTAGCCGGCCACGTCCGCCGGGTCGACCGGGTCGTCGCTCGGACCTGCGGCGTCGCCGACGGACCCGCCGCCGATCAGCTCGGGGTCCGCCCACGGCCAGCCGTCGACCGGGGTCGGCACCCCGGACGGGTCCAACGGCGGGGGGAACGCCGCCGCCGGCCACTCGTCGACACCGGCCGGAGCGTCCGGGTCGGCCCCGGGCGGCGGGTCGGCCGGGCCGAACCCGGTCTCGGCCGCCGGCGCGGCACCGAAACCCGCCTCCGCCGGCGCCGTGTCGGCGTCGTCGCCACCAACTGGGTCGGGCTCGGACAGGTCGCCGCCGTAGCTCAACGCACCCGCACCCCCGCCGCTGTCACCGTCGTCGCTGTCGTCGCCGAACGGCACGTCGTCGGCGGCACCGAACCCCGACACCGCGTCGGCAGGGCCGAACCCTTCCTGCGGCAGCGGACCGTCGTCGACGCCGCCACCCAGATCGGCGGTGTCGGCGTCGTCACCCGGGAAGTCGTCACCGGGCCAGTCACCGAACTCGCTGTTCACCGCGCCACCGCCTCCGCCGCCGGGGCCGCCGGCGCCAACACCCGGGCCCGGGCCAGCACCTCGTCGACCTGCTTCACCCGGGCCCGGATCGTGTCCCGCCGGGCCTGCAACGCCGAGCGCCGCCGCGCCCGCTGCGCCTTGTCCCGCGCCACCGCCGCGTCGATCTCGGCGATGTGCGCGTCCAACTCGGCCAGCCGCCGCTCGATCGCGTCGTCCAACGCCACCGTCAACGCGTACTGCAGGTCGGTGAACCGCTGCGCCAACTCGTCGGTCAACGCCGCCCGCGCCTCACCGAGAACCTCCCGCAGCCACAGCCGGGCCTGCTGCCGGTCGGTGGCGACCCGCCGCCGGTACAGAATGAACGCCCCGGCGGCCAACCCCAGCCCGAGACCGGCGACCGGCACCAGCAGCCCACCACCGACCACCGCGCCGGCACCCAACGCCGACGCGCCCGCCGCGACCCCCCGCCCGGCCATGAACGCCATCCCACCGGCCGACAACGCGACCATCACGTTGTCGGCGCCGCCGCCGTCACGACGCGGCCGGGTCGCCAACGCGTGCCGCAACGTGGCGTTGATCCGCGCCACCACGAACTGCAACTCGGCCGGCGTGAACACCTGCGCCAGGGTGCGTTCGGCGACCGTACGGAACCGGGCCTGCAACTCGTGGGAGAACCGCAGCGACACCGCGTGCAACGCCCGGTCCAGCTCGGCCGGCAACTGCTTCAACGACTCACCCCGGGCCGCGTCGATCCGGGCCAGGAACTGCTCCTGCAGCCCGCCGACCGCCGTACGCAGCCGACCGGTGGCCTCCACCCGGGCCCGCTGCGTCTCGGTGTTCAACGCCAACGACCACTGCCGCGTCTCGGTCCGTTTCCGGGCCGCCAACCCGGCCCGTTCCTGCTTGGCCCGCTGCACCTCACCCGGGTCCGGGTCACACGCGGCGATCTGCTGCCCGACCGTCAGGTCCAGCCGCACCAGCTCGCTGCGGATCGTCCGCAGCAGGTTCGCCTGCGCCAACAGATGGCCGTTGCCGGCGAGTTCGATCAGCGCGTGCTGCAGCGGCGCCACCTGGGAGGCGTCGACCAGTTCACCGGCGTCGGCCGCCGGCAGGGTCAACGCCAGCTCGGCCAGCCGCGCCGACACCGGGAACCACGCGGCGGCCGCGAACCGGGGCGCGTGCGCCTGCAGCTGGGCCCGGTTGTCGGCCAGGATGGTGCGCCACCCCGGGTACGCGTCGGTCTTCGTCAACGCGAACACCACCACGTTGACCCGTTTACTGGCCTCGATCAGGAAATCCAGCTCGGGTCGGGTGAACGGGGTCGAGGCGTCCACCACGAACAGCAGCGCCGCCGCCCGCGACACCGCGTCCACCGCGATCTCGGTGTGCACCGGGTCCAGCCCACCCGCGCCCGGGGTGTCCACCAGCGACACGTACCGCAGCAGCGGCGCCGGGCAGGTCACCGCGATCCGCCTCGGCGGACGCGCCCCCTGCGGCAGCACCCCCGACACCGTGGCCCAGTCCCGCAGCCGGTCCACCGGCACGTCCACCGCCTCGGCCTCACCCGGCACGAACGCCCGCGCCGCCGTCACCGGCCCGTGGTCGAACTCCAGGTACGCCGACGTCGCCACCGCCGCGTCCACCGGCGACAACCCGGTCACCCCGATCAACGCGTTCACCAGGGAACTCTTGCCCCGTTTGGTTTCCCCGACGACCACCACCGACGGCCGGGTCACCTCACGGCGCCGCTGGGCGTCGATCTCCGCCGCCGCGTCCGGGTCCAGGCCGCGCACGAACCCCAGACACGTGTCGACCGCCCCGGTCAGCAAGGTGCCCAACGCCGCCGACCCGGCCGCGCCGCTCACCGGCGCACCGCCCGTACCTGCTGCGACAGCAGATGGAATCCCCGGTGGGCCACCAACGCCACCCGCGACTGTGCCGGCGACGCCCCGGCGACGGCGAACACCCGCCACCGGGTGGCCGCCTCCACCGCCGCCGCCGCCAACTGCTCCACCGACGCCGCCGGCAGGTCCAGCACCCACCGCGGATCCGCCGACAACGCCAACCGGGTCAGCTCCTGCTCCATCGCCTCCGGCAGCTCCACACTGCCCGTGGTCACCTGCTGCGCCACCTCCAGCAGTCGCAGCCGGTGGTACTCCGGCTGGTGCAGCAGCCGCTCGATGGCGTCGCGCAGCGTCTCCCGGTCACCCGGGTGTGCCGTGTGACTGGCCACCTTCTCCAGCGTCGACAACGCCCACCCGGCCTTGATCGCGTCGGTCCGCCACCGGAACACCTCGTCGACGGTGTGCCGCAGCCGGGGAAACCCCGACGCCGCGTACAACGCCCGCACCAGGTCCCCGGACGCCAACTGCGGCGCCGCCCGCAGCTGCGCCACCGCGAACCCGATCCCGTACAGGTCCAGCAGTCCCAGCAGCCGTTCCCGCTGCGCCCGCGGCACCGGACAGTCCCGGGACACGAACAGGTCCACCGACGCGGTCAGCACCGTCCACTGCGCCGTCGGCACCTGCGCCAACGTCCGCAGCGCCTCACAGTCGGCCGCCGTCAACCGGCCCGCCTCGGTCGTCTCCGCCAGCAACCCGACCGCCGGCACCACGTCCGACACGATCCGACGCAGCACCCGCGTCTGGTCGGCGGCCAGCGGCGCCGCCACCGGCCACGGATCGGCCCCACCGGCGACCAGCTTGTCGACCTTGTTGAACAACCCGACCGAGTTGATCGGGCTGCTCGACAACCGTGCCGACGCCGCCCGGAACGCCTCCAACGCCCGTACGTCGTCGTCTCGCACCGACTGGGTGAACACGTACACGATCGCCTCGGCACCGGAGACCGCCCCGACGGAGTCGTCGTCGATCCCGGCGTCGAACGGCGCCGTCGCCTCACCTGCGTCCGGGGAGGCCGCGCCGTCGCCGGCGAACAGGTACCGCCGCGCCGCGTCACTGACGCCGGTGCTGGCCGACGACAACCCCGGCGTGTCGATCACCGTCAACTCCCGCAGATGGTCACTGGTCAAGGTGACGTCGACGAACGCGATCCGCGCCGTCGGCACCCCCAGCCGCTGCGGGATCATCCCCGTCGGATCCAACGGCAGACTGACCCGTACGCCGTCGCGGCGCACCACGTCCACCCGGTCGGCGGTGCCGTACCGGAACTGGGTGACCACCCGGGTGCACTCACCGACCTCCGTCGGCGCCACCCGCCGCCCGATCAACGCGTTGACCAGCGTCGACTTGCCCGCCTTGAGCCGTCCGGCGATCGCCACCCGCAGCGGCTCGTCCAACCGTCGCCGGACCCGCGCCACCTCACCGCCGGTCGGCGCGCCCACCCGGGGACCCACCTCGTCACACAACGCCGCGACCCGGCTGCTCAACGGCCCCGCACCCACGGATTGGTCACCGCCCCGCAGGGTCGGCGACAATGACAGACGCCCGACGGTGGTACACGCTCATCTCGCTGGTCGTCCTCCCGGCAGCACGGCACGCGGTGGTGCGCCCACCACCGACATCCACAGTACGAATATCCTCTCCGGCGCAGGATCCCATGTTCGTGCCACCTTCGCCCGGAGAGGGCCACGAGCCGGAAGCGGGGGAGGACGGGTGCGGCAACCAGCCGACGGCGCTCACGCCACCGACGTGGTGGCGGCCACCGCCGCCCGGCTCACCCGCCCCGGCCTCGTCGTCATCACCGGCGTCCCCGGCAGCGGCCGCACCACCACGCTGCGCCGCGTCGCCACGGCGTCGCCCGGCCCGGTCCATTCCGGTGGCGCCCTCACCGCGCTGCGCCACGTCCCCGCGTTCCCCCTCAGCCACGCCCTACGGGTCCGGCTACCCACCCACGACGTGGCGCTGCTCGCCGAGGCGGTCCGGTCCCGGGTACGCCACGGCCTGCTCGTCCTCGACGACCTGCAGTGGGCCGACCCGGTCACCGTCGCCGCCCTGCCCGCCGTGGCCCGCCACTGCCGGGTCGTCGTCGCCCTGCGTACCCCGCACCCGCTGCCCGCCGCCGCCGTCGACCGGCTGCGCGGCGACGACAGCCACTGGCTGGCGCTGCCACCTCTGGACCCGACCGCCACCGCCGACCTGATCCGCCGTACCGCTCCCGGCCTGGACCCGGCGACCGTCGCCGACCTGGCCCGACGTGCCGGCGGCAACCCGCTCGCCGCCACCGCCCTGGCCCGCCACCGCGCCGCCCGCGCCACCGCGCCACCACCCGACGCCACCGACCTCGACCAGGTCAGTTACGCCGTCGCCGCCGCCCTGGCCGACCTGACCCGGCCGGCCCGCACCGCCCTGGCCGCCCTCGGCCTGCTCGGCCGGGCGGCACCCGCCGCTGCCCTCGGTGAGGGCGTCACCGAACTCGCCGCCGCCGGGCTGGCCGCTGTCGCCGCCGGTCTGGTCAGCCCGGTCTCGCCGTACCAGGCCGACGTCGCCGCCGGCCTGCTCGACACCGCCAGCCGCCGCGCCCTGCACCGGCGCCTCGCCGACCTGGTCACCGATCCGATGGAGGCCGCCCGGCACCTCGCCGCCGCCGGCGACACCGACGGCGCCTACCGGCGGGCCCTGACCGCCGCCGCCGACGCCACCACCGGCGGCGCCCGCGCCGACGCGCTGCTGTTCGCCTGCGACCAGCCATCCGCCACCAACGCCGTGCGTCTCGACGCGGCCCGAGCGGCCCTGGCCACCGGCCGGCCCCGCCACGCCCTGACCCTGCTCGCCGCCGCCGGCGACACCGGCGAAGCCGCCGCCCTGCGCGCCGAGGCGCTGCTGCAGGCCGGGGACCTCGCCGCCGCCCGTGCCACCGCCGCCGCCCTGACCGCCGGCGTCCCCGGCCACGCGGCCGCCATGTCGCCGCTGGCCGCCACCGCCGACCGGGTGCTGCTGCTGGCCGATCTCGCCGTCGACCCGGCGGCGGCGACCCGCCGCGCCGCCGCCGTCACCGCCCGCCACGGTGTCACGCCGACCCATGTCGGCCTGCGCGCGGCGCTGGCCGCCGTCGCCGCCGCCGACCGCACCCCCGGCTGGGAACCCCGGCTCGCCGGCACCGCCGCCGCCGCGGCCGCCGCCGGCGACCTGCTGACCGCCAGGTGGAGTGCCTGGCAGCTGGTCGAGACCCTCACCGGCGACGGCCGGCTCACCGAGGCCGCGCACGCCGCCACCGCCGCAGCGAGCGCCTGCGCAGCCGACCTCGCCTACAGCTGGCAGACGCGGTTCCTCGCCGCCCGGCTGTGGTGCCTGGCCCTGCGCGGTGACCCGCCGACAGGGGAGCAGCCGACAGGGGAGCAGCCGGCCCGCGACCAGCCCGGCCAGGACCGGCCCACCCCGGTCGGCGAGGAACCGCCCGCACCCGTCGGCGCCGACGCACTGCCGACCGCCACCGACGCGCTGCTGCGCGCCGCCACCGACCTCACCGACCGCACCCTGCCCGCCGCCGCCCACGGCTACGCCACCGCCACGGCGGGCCTGCTCGAAGCCGACGGCGGACTGCTCGCCGCCGCCCGGGCCCGGCTCGCCGCCGCCACCGCGACCACACCACCACCGGGCCTGCTGGACTGGGTCGCCCGGGAAGCGGCCTGGCTCGACGGCCAACCCGACAAGGCCACCGCGCCCACCGGTGTCGCCGCGTCGCCAGCCGTGCCGCCGCTGATCGACGGCCTGCGGCGGATCACCGCCCACTGGGCCGCCCACGACACCTCCACGGTGACTTCACCACTGCCGGCCACGCTGGCACCCTCGCTGCCGGCGCCGGCGGCGACGACCCTCGCCGCCTGGTCGGCGGCCGACCCCCGCCGGTTCGGCGACGCCGCCGCCGCCTGGCCCGACGTCAGCGTCCGCGAACAGGTCCGGTGCCTGCTCGCCCAAGGCCTGCACGAACCCGACCCGCGTCGCGCGGTGCCCGCGCTGCTCGCCGCGGAACGCATCGCCGCGCAGGCCGGCCTGGTCGTGCTGCTGGGCCGCTGCCGCCGCGCGCTGCGCCGGCACGCGGTACGCCGCGACGACCGGGGCACCCGTGACGGTGACCTGCTCACCGGCCGGGAACGTGACGTGCTGCGGCTGGTCGCCCAGGGCGAGCCGACCCGGCGCATCGCCGGCCAGCTCGGCATCTCCACCGAAACCGTGGAAACCCACGTCCGGGCCGGGATGCGTAAACTCGGTGCCCGCACCCGCACCGAAGCAGCCGCCCTGGCCATGGAGACCGACCGATGAGCGCACCGCCGCGCTACGTCCTGTCCAGCTCCACCGAGGCGAACGCCGTTCTGCGGCGGCTCGCCCGCGACGGCTGGACCATCCGGGAAGGCTTCGCGTTGACCGAGGCCACCTGGGACCTGACCGCCGCCCGACTGGCCCTGCACGGCCGGGTCACCGACGCCGACACCGTCGCCCTGGTGGCGCTGGCCGCCGCCCGGGGTGCCGCCGTCGTCGCGGTGGTCGACCCGACCGGCGACGTCGGTCGGGCCCTGGTCGACGACCTCGGCCGGCTCGGTCCGGTGCTGCGCCACGGTGACGTCGACCCGCCGGGGTCGCCGATCGACACCGTCCTGGTGCCGGAGCAGCGGGCCCTGCTCGACCGGCTCGCCAACGGCGAGACGATCGCCGCGGCGGCGGCCGCCGAGTTCCTGTCGTTGCGGACCGCCAACCGCCGCATCGCGCAGGCCCGCGCGGCGTTCGGGGTCCGCACCACCCGCGAGGCCGTCCTGGCCTACCTGCGGCAACGCTCCCGGTGACCTGCGGCAACGTAACCGGCGGCGCTGCGTCCTGCGGGTACGGCGGTCGTCAGCCGCCGTCTGATGCCGGACCGGTTGCCGTGGCGTCGTCCGCCGCGTCGACCCGGCCCCGGCGGTGTCGCCGGGTCACGTCGACCGGCCGGGTCACGTCGACGTGCCGGGGTGCCTGCGGTTCGTCCGGGCGCAACGCCGCCAGCTCGTCGGTGAGGGCGTCGATGATCCGTTGCGTCGCGCGTTGCGCGGCCCCCGGCCGCGCCGGGTCGACGCCGGACAGGTCCACCGGGGCGCCGAAGTGGACCCGGACCACCGGGCGGCGCAGCACCGCGCGGAGCACCGCGCGGCCCAGCCCACGTGGTGCCGCCCACGGCAGCACCTCGTGGGCTCCCCACTGGGCCACGGGCACCACCACCGCGCCGCTGGCCAGCGCGAGCCGCGCGGTACCGGTCCGGCCCCGTTCTGGCCACATCCACGGGTCGAGACCGATGCGCCCCTCCGGGTAGACCAGGACCACCGCGCCGCCGGCCACCGCGGCCACGGCGACGTCGAGCGCCTGGGCGACGGTGTCGGTACGCCGGTCGACCCGGATGTGCCCGGCGCGGCGCATCACCGGGCCGACCACCGGGGCCCGGAACAGACCGCCGGTGGCGAGCACCCGCGGTGCGACCCGCCGCACCCGGCAGGCGGCGGCGAGCGCGACCGGGTCGAACGGGCTGATGTGGTTGGCGGCCAGGATCAGCGGTCCGTGCCGCAGCGCGTCCGGTACGTCGCCGGTGACCCGCAGCCGGGCGAGCAGCCCGACCACGACCCGGGCGGCGATCTGCAGCAGCCGCCACAGCAGCGGCGGCCGCCACCGCGCGGGGGCAGGGTGAGTGGGGGTGTCCATCAGCGGTCGATCGTCGCACAGGCCGGCCCGCCCCGGGCGCCCCGTGCCGACGGTCCCGCCCCGGTGGGGACCGATGGCCCGGGCCTGTCGGGACCACCGCCCCTGGCCTGTTCCACGACAAGTTGTAGTATGTACTACGACTTGTAGTAACTAGATGGGGGAGCCGTGGACGCGCTCGACATAGCCCGCTGGCAGTTCGGTGTCACCACCGTCTACCACTTCCTGTTCGTCCCACTCACCATCGGCCTCAGCCTGCTCGTCGCCATCCTGCAGACCGCCTGGCACCGCACCGGCGACGACCGCTACCTCAAACTCACCAAGTTCTACGGAAAACTGTTCCTCATCAACTTCGCCATGGGCATCGTCACCGGCATCGTGCAGGAATTCCAGTTCGGCATGAACTGGAGCGACTACTCCCGGTTCGTCGGCGACATCTTCGGCGTACCCCTGGCCATCGAAGCCCTGCTCGCCTTCTTCCTCGAATCCACCTTCCTCGGACTGTGGATCTTCGGCTGGAACCGGCTACCCAAAGCCCTGCACCTGGCCACCATCTGGCTCGCCTCGTTCGGCAGCATCATCAGCGCCTGGTTCATCCTCGCCGCCAACTCCTGGATGCAGAACCCCGTCGGCTACCGCATCAACCCCGACACCGGCCGTGCCGAACTCACCGACTTCATCGCCGTACTCACCAACAAGGTCACCCTCATCACCTTCCCGCACACCCTCGCCGGCTGCTTCATGGTCGCCGGCGCCCTCGTCCTGGCCGTCGCCCTCTGGCACCTCATCCGCCACCCCGACGGCCCCGACACCCCCGCCTTCCGCACCGCCACCAAGATCGGCGCCTGGACCACCCTGGCCGCCACCGCCGCCGTCATCATCACCGGCGACATCCAAGGCAAGATCATGACCCAGGTCCAGCCCATGAAGATGGCCGCCGCCGAAGGCCTCTACACCACCGAAAGCCCCGCCTCCTTCTCCGTCGTCACCATCGGCACCCTCGACGGCAGCCGCGAAATCTGGGCCCTCAAGATCCCGTACCTGCTGTCCTGGCTGTCCACCGGCGACCCCACCGGCCAAGTCCAAGGCATCACCGACCTGCAGGCCCAGTACGCCGCCCAGTACGGCCCCGGCAGCTACACCCCGATCATCCCCGTCACCTACTGGAGCTTCCGCTTCATGATCGGATTCGGCCTCGCCACCGCCGCCATCGCCCTCTGGGCCCTGTGGACCACCCGACGCGGCCGCACCCCCACCGGCCGCTGGCTGCTGCGCGCCGGCCTCACCCTGCCCGTCCTGCCACTGCTGGCCAACACCTTCGGCTGGATCTTCACCGAAATGGGCCGCCAACCCTGGATCGTCTTCGGCGAAATGCTCACCCGCGACGGCGTCAGCCGCAGCGTCTCCCTCACCGAAGTCCTCACCTCTTTCACCGCCTTCACCCTCATCTACGCCGCCCTCGCCGTCATCGAGGTCAAGCTCCTCATCCGCTACGCCCGAAACGGACTACCCGACCTCACCGACCCACCACCACCGGACGACACCGACGACGACACCACCCTCGACCGGCCCCTCGCCGCCACCCACTGACCACCCCGGAGACCCCTCGTGGAACTCACCACCGTCTGGTTCGGGCTCATCGCCGTACTCTTCACCGGATACTTCATCCTCGAAGGCTTCGACTTCGGCGTCGGCATCCTCGCCCGCCTCATCGGCCGCACCGAACCCGAACGACGCGCCGCCATCACCACCATCGGCCCCGTCTGGGACGGCAACGAGGTCTGGCTCATCACCGCCGGCGGCGCCATGTTCGCCGCCTTCCCCGAGTGGTACGCCACCCTGTTCTCCGGTTTCTACCTTCCGCTGCTACTCATCCTCATCGCCCTCATCCTGCGCGGCGTCGCCTTCGAATACCGCGACAAACGCGACGAACCCCACTGGCGTCGCCGCTGGGACAACGCCATCTTCGCCGGCTCCGCCATCCCCGCCGCGCTCTGGGGCGTCGCCTTCGCCAACATCGTCGCCGGCGTACCCCTGGACGCCGACCACGAATACACCGGCACCCTGCTCACCCTGCTCAACCCGTACGCCCTGCTCGGCGGCGCCACCACCACCGCCCTGTTCATCACCCACGGCGCCGTCTTCCTCGCCCTCAAGACCACCGGCGACCTGCGCCACCGCGCCCGCCGCGTCGCCACCTGGACCGGCCTGGCCGCCGCCGCTCTCGCCGTCGGATTCCTCACCTGGACCCTCACCATCCGCGCCAACCCCGCCGCCATCGCCCTCGCCGTCACCGCCGCACTCGCCCTCGTCGCCGGGCTGGCCGCCAACCAGGTACGCCGCGAAGGCTGGGCCTTCACCGGCACCGCCACCGCCATCGGCCTGGCCGTCGCCGCCCTGTTCACCACCCTGTTCCCGACCGTCCTACCCTCCACCGGCGACCCCGCCGGCACCCTCACCACCACCAACGCCGCCTCCACCACCTACACCCTCACGATCATGACCTGGGTCGCCGCCGCACTCACCCCCGTCGTCCTGCTCTACCAGGGCTGGACCTACTGGGTCTTCCGCCACCGCGTGCACGTCACCGACCAACCCAGCCACTGACCCACCGGCCCCCCACACGACGGTGCCCCCGGCGCGACCAGCACCGGGGGCACCACCACACCCCACCGTCAACCCACCTCCGGCAACTCCGCCAACCGCGCCTCCACCTCCGCCAACTCCGCCCGCAACTTCTCCGCCTGCCGCTGCGCCTCGGCCCGCTCCGACGCCAGAATCTGCTCCACCGCCTCATGCACCCCCGGCACATCCACCAACGCCACCATCTTCAACGCCTCCGCCGGCCGGATCACGTACGGCTTCGCCAACGCCTTCGCCCCCTGCGCCGCCGCCACCGTCCACTCACCGTCGGCATACGCCAACGTCACCGTCAACCCCGCCGGCGCCTTCGGCTTCACCACCTTCGCCGCCCGCCGCGCCGGCCGCTGCGCACCCTCATCCACCGTGGCCTCCTCCTCCACCTGCTCCCGCCGCGCCGGCACCACCACCGGCGGCTCACCCAACTTGAACTCCGGCTCCGGCACCACCCGCACCGGGTCGACCACCGGCTCCGCCGCCGGCCGCCGCGCACCCGCACCCCGCGGCGCCACCACCAGATCAGCGGGGGAGAACGGCAACTCGTCCCGACCGAACCGCACCACCACCCACTCGTCGGACACCGCCGGATCCGCCAGGCCCACCACCTGACCCACCTGCCCGGCGATCTGCCCCGCCGACTCGGTGAACATCACCTTCGGCTTACGCCCAGCGGCCACCGCCTCCCGGATCACCCCCAACTCCTCGTCCGACAACCCACCCGCACCAGCGCCCGCGGCAACCATCAGCACCCTTTCCGTCCGTACACCTGTTTGAGTGCTGCCTTCCTACCAGCCCCCGCCGACACCGTCGACCGCACCCCACCGCTCACCGCGACCCGGCATCACCCGACCACAACCGGCCCACCCGGCCGGCCACCGCCAACCCCTGCCGCCACCCCGCCCGCGCCGCACCCGGCCGCCGCGCCGGATCCAGCAGCCGCCGCCCGATCGCCCGCCGGGCCGCCCGGTCCGGCGACACCACCACCACCTGCCCCGACAACCCCGCCACCTGCCGCGCCACCGGCGCCAACCAGCCCACCCCCCACCTGATCGGCGCCAACACCACCACCGACGCGCACCCCGCCGCCAGATCCGCGTTCGCCGCCGACCGCATCCCACCGTCGATCAGCCGCCGCCCACCGACCACCACCGGCGGCCACACCCCCGGCACCGCGCAACTCGCCGACACCGCGTCCACCAGATCCACCCCCGGCTGCGACCCGTCGAACACCACCAGCTCACCCGTTTCGGCGTCCACCGCCGTCACCCACAACGCCAGCTCCGGCCACGACCACACCGGCAACGCCTCCTCGAACACCGGCCGCCGCGACACCGGCGACCCCGCCGCGTACGCCACCGCGTACCGGCCGATCCGCGCCCGCGCCCGTCGCCCGTCGCGGCTGCACACCGCCGACCACAGCAGACACGACACCGCACCCGCACCCATCCGATCCGTCGACGGCTCACCGGCCACCAACTGCCCCGCGTACAGCCGCCGCAGATCCGCCCCCGAGCGCAACTGCGCACCCACCACCGCGCCCGCCGACGTGCCGACCACCAGATCCGCCGCGCCCAGCTCCACCCCGGCCCGCGCCAACCCGGCCAACACCCCGATCTGCCAGGCCACCCCGGTCACCCCGCCGCTGCCCAGCACCACCGCACGCCTAACCGCCATACCTGTCCTATTGCCCCGCCTCGGCGGCGGTAACGTCACCGCCAGCGACACCGCAGGGGAGAGGGGAGACACCATGGCACCGGTCACCGTGGTCACCGGCGGCAGCCGGGGGATCGGCGCGGCCACCGTACGCCGCCTCGCCGCCGCCGGACACGACCTCGTCATCGGCTACCGGCGCGACGCCGACGCCGCCCACGCGGTCCGCGACGACGTGCGGGCGGCGGGCCGTACCGCGATCAGCGTCGCCGTCGACACCACCGACCCGGCGGGCGTCGCCGCGCTGTTCGACGCCGCCGCCGACCTCGGCACGCTCACCGGTCTGGTCAACAACGCCGGCGTCACCAGCCGGATCGGACCCTTCGTCGACCTGACCGTCGACGACCTGCGCCGCGTCGTGGACGTCAACCTCATCGGGTACGTCCTCTGCGCCCAGCAGGCCGCCCGCCGGATGGGCGCCGGCGGTGCCATCGTCAACGTCTCGTCCGCCGCCGCCACCCTCGGCAGCCCCGGCGAGTACGTCCACTACGCCGCCGTCAAGGCCGCCACCGACACTCTCACGATCGGCCTGGCCAAGGAGCTCGGCCCCCGGGGCATCCGGGTCAACGGCGTCGCTCCCGGCACCGTCCACACCGACATCCACGCCCTGTCCGGTGAGCCGAACCGTCCGGACCGGGTCGCGCCGATGGTGCCGCTGCGTCGGGCCGGGCAACCGCAGGAGATCGCCGGCGCCGTCGCCTGGCTGCTCAGCGACGAGGCGTCCTACACCACCGGGGCGGTGATCCGGGTCGCCGGCGGTCTGTGACCTGGCCGGCGGACCGGCCTGCCACGGCTCACGGTCGACCCGCGAACCGGGCCAGCTGCGTCAGGGACACCGGCACCGGATCGTCCGGCAGCGGCGTCGGTTGCCCGCAGGGGTCGATCCGGTGTCGGTGTCCCACGGGGCTCCGACGACGGACCCCGTGCCGGTTCGATAATGTACATTATGTCAACTAAGCGAAGTGGCGAGCCTGTGTTTGGCGCGAGTGGGACATCGTCGCCCCCGGTCGACGTGCCGCTTTCCTCCGGCCCGTGCGACGGCATCTGCGTCGGCGCGTGGCGGCCGTCCAGGGTCAGGTCACCGGCTGCGGCCGGCCGGCGCCCCGTTCCTGGTCGCGGCCTGGCGACCGATTGTCGCGGCGGCCACCGCCGGGCGCGTCGGCCCGAACGACCCGCTCTCTCCCGACGCCGTGGACATCGGTCACTCCCTCCACTCGCCCACCCCTACCTGTATCGCGAGAAGTGATGCATAATATCCGTTATGCACAATTTGTCGGATTACCCGGTGGGTCGGGCGGTCGAGGATTTCCTCGTCGACCGGGCCTCCCGCAAACCCTCCCCCCACACCCTGCAGGCCTACCGCCGCGACCTGACCGCCGTACTGCGACTGATCGGCGACGACGCCGCCACCGACGCGACCGCCCCGACCGCCGTGGACCTGCCTCTGAGCGCTGTCGGGCAGCGTCAGCTCCGGGCGGCGTTCGCCCGGTTCGCCGCCCCCCGCTCCCCCGCCTCCGTGCACCGTGCCTGGTCGACCTGGAACTCGTTCTTCACCTTCCTCGTCGCCGAAGGCGCCGTGGCGGGCAATCCGATGCCGGCCGTCGGCCGGCCCCGCGCTCCCCTGCCGGTGCCGAAACCACTGCGCGGTGAGGAGACCCCGGAAACGCTGCTGGCCGCCGCCGCCCGTGGCGACAACCGCCAACGCGACCCCTGGCCGGAACGGGACCTCGCCGTCGTCGCGCTGGCCCTCTGCGCCGGCCTGCGCCTTGGTGAGCTGTTGGCGCTGCGGGTGGGGTCGCTGACCGGCCGCGACGGCGAACGGCGCCTCGAGGTGGCCGGCAAGGGCGGACGGTTCCGGACCGTGCCGGTGGAGCCCGCCCTGGACGCCACGATCGCCGGCTACCTCGCCAGCCGGCGGCGGCGCTTCGGACCCCGGTCGGTACGCCCCGACGGTGCTCTGCTGGTCGACCGGGCCGGTGAGGCCCTGCGCCGGGGCGGGCTGCAGTACCTGGTGCGGTCGTGCTTCCGCCGGGCCGGGATCGTCGAGCGGGTACCCCGTGGCGCGGCGCTGCACGCGCTGCGGCACACGTTCGCCACCCGGTTGGCCGAGGACGGCGCCAACGCCGCCGAGATCATGCGGCTGCTCGGGCACGCGAGCCTGACGGCGAGTCAGCACTACATCGACGTGACGGCCGACCAGCAGCGGGCGGCGGTGCGGGCCAACCGGTCGAACCGGTCGCTGCAGCGACTGGTGACCGACGGTGTGCCGGAAGATCCCTACCGCTGACGCGGCGCGGGTCAGCGACCTGTGACGGTGACGACGAGCGGCCGATGGTCGGAGACGTCGAGCGCGGGGGTGGCGACGTGGGTGACATTGGACAGGGCCGGTGGCGCGCCGCGCGGGTCGAGCAGGATGTGGTCGAGTTGGACGCGGGGCCGCGGTGTGGGGTAGGTGGGCCGGCGGGCCAGTGGCTGCCAGCCGGTGACGGCGGCGGCCAGCCCGGCGGGCAGGTTGAGGTCGCCGAGCAGCAGCCGTGGTGGCGGTAGTGCCCGCAGGGTGCGGGTGACGGCCCGTAGTTGGCGCAGGTTCCAGCCGGGGACGAAGGACAGATGGGTGGCGGCGACGGTGACGGGCCCGTGCGGGGTGTCCAGGACGGCGGTGAGCAGGACGCGGGGTTCGTCGCGGAGCAGCAGCAGCCGGGGTGCCGGGTCGGCGACGAGGACGGGTGAGCGCAGCGGGGCGGGGTCGAGTCTGGTTATCTGCCAGTGCCGGGCCGGGTAGCGGCTGATCAGGCTGATGCCGTAGCAGGGTTCGTCGTGGCCGTCGTGGTCGTGGTGAGGGGTGCGGAAGGTGTCGCCGGGGGTGCCGACGATGGCGGCGGCGAAGCGGTGGGTGGGTGCGGCCAGGGCGGTCGCGGCGAGCGCGGTCAGGTCGTGGCGGGCGCTGCGGGGTTGGCCGCGGTCGACTTCCTGCAGGGCGAGGATGTCGGCGTCGAGGGTGGTGATCGCGGTGGTGAGCCGGTCGGGGTCGACCTGGCCGTCGTGGGGTGAGCGTCCGTGCAGCAGGTTGAAGGTGGCCATGCGCACGTGAGCACCCTACGGGGTGCGGGTTGTGGGAGGGTGTCGGGATGGTGGTGAAGGCGTTGTGCTGCTCGTCGTTGGTGTTCGTGGCGGTGGGCTGGTGGGGGGTGTGGGTGCGTCGGCGGCGGGGCCGGTGACGGTGGACGCGGATCCGGGCGTGGCGGGGGCGACGTGGCAGTAGGAGGTGCGGTGTCGGGTGAGTGGTGTCCGGATGTGACGGCGACGGTGTCGGCGTTGCGGCAGTGCCGGCCGGAGCTGGTGGCGGCGGTGGAGGCGGCGGTGCCGGGGGCGCGGGCGGCGGTGCTGGCTCGGTTGTGGGGTGCGGTGGGGCGTGAGCCGGTGCCGGGGGTGGCCGGTCAGCGGGTGGGCGACGGCCGGTTGACGGTGACGTTGGCTGATGGCCGTGAGGTGGTGGGTCCGGCGGCCGCGGCGGAGTTGTTCGCGCCGGCCGGTCCGGGGTTGGCGGTGACGGTGGGGTCGGAGGTGGTGACTGATCCCGGGCGGCTGTTGAGGGTGCTGGGGCTGTCCGGTGCCGGGTCGGTGGCGGCGGAGTTGGACAACAGTGTGGCGAACGTGGCGTTGGCGCGGGGGGCGCGGGCGGTGGCGGTGGGGCGTACGGGTGGTGCCGGTGCGGGGTTGACGCGGTCGCTGGTGGGGTGGGAGCAGGTGGTGGTCGACGGGCATCCGGTGCATCCGGGGTGCCGGGCCCGGGTGGGGATGTCGACGTTGGAGGTGTTGCGGTACGCGCCGGAGCATCGGCCGGTGGTGCCGCTGGAGTTGGTGGCGGTGCCGCCGGGGCGGTGGTTGACGACCGGGGCGGGGTTGGCGCCGCTGTTGCCGGTGCATCCGTGGCAGCGGGAGCATGTGCTGGGCGCGTATCCGTGGTTGCGTCCGACGGGTCGGGTGGTGCCGGCGCGGCCGTTGATGTCGTTGCGGACGGTGGTGCCGTTGTCGGGTGGGTCGTGGCAGTGGAAGACGGCGGTGGATGTGCAGATGACGTCGGCGGTGCGCACGGTGTCGGAGGCGGCGGTGCGCAACGGGCCGGTGCTGACGGCGGTGTTGTCGCGGTTGGCGCGGCGGGTGCCGGGGTTCGGGGTGTTGCCGGAGGTGGCGGCGGGTGCGGTGGTGGTGGACGGGGTGGCGTGCCGGTCGTTGGCGGTGGTGCGCCGGCGGGTGCCGCGGGTGGCGTCGGGGGTGCAGGTGATGCCGGTGGGGGCGTTGGCGGCGCCGGTGGGTGCGCCGGGTGGTGGGTCGGTGGTGGGTGGGTTGGTGCGGGCGGGGTATGGCGGGGATCCGGTGGGTTTCGTGGCGGATCTGGCGCGGGTGGTGGTGGCGCCGGTGGTGTCGATGGTGGGCTGGGGGGTGGGGTTGGAGGCGCATGGGCAGAATGTGGTGCTGGTGTGGCGTTCGGGGCGGTTGGTGGGTGCCTGGTATCGGGATGTGGGGGGTGTGCGGGTGGATCCGGTGGCGTTGGCGGCGGCGGGTGTGGGTGTGCCGTCGTTGTCTGGTGATGTGGTGGCGGCGGATCCGGTGGAGGTGGTGGTGACGGCGTTGGCGGCGGTGGGGGTGGCGGTGGGTGAGCCGGTGGCGGTGCTGGCGCGGGAGTTCGGGGTGGCGCCGGGGCGGTTGTGGCAGCGGGTGGGTGTGGTGGTGCGGGAGGCGGTGGCGGGGTTGCCGGCGGTGGTGCGGGGGCGGGTGGCGTCGGCGGTGTTCGGTGAGCGGTGGCCGGTGAAGGCGACGTTGTCGATGCGGTTGGCGCCGGATCCGTTGGCGGTGCGGTGGGCGTGGGTGGCGGGTCCGTTGGCGCAGTGGCGGTGAGCGGTCCGGTGGCGGCGGGTGGTTGGGCGGGGTGGGGTGCGGTGGGGTCGGGGGTGGGCCGGTCGTGTGGGTGTGTGCGGGGGTCGGTGGGGTTGGCGGCGGCGGTGGAGTCGGCGCAGGAGCAGTTGCGGGTGGTGGCGCCGGGGTGGGTGGCGGGGTTCCGGGAGGCGGTGCCGTGGGCGGCGCGGGTGGTGGCGGCGCGGTTGGTCGACGCGTTGTGTCGGGAGGATGTGGGGGCGGCGCGGGCGGTGTGGGGTGGGCGGGGACGGTGGTACGGGTTCGACCGGTTTGTGGTGGATGAGCGGTGGGTGGCGGATCCGTGGGCGGTGTTGCCGGTGGAGTTGCTGGCTGGGCGGAGGGGGTGGGCGTTGGCGGCGGAGTTGACCGACGCGGTGGTGCATCTGGCGGTGGCGGCGGCGCGTCCGCCGGTGGCGGGTCCGGCGGGTGGGTCGGGCGGTCCTGAGGGGCCGGACGGTTGGGCGGTGTGGGCGGAGCGGCAGGCGCTGACGGGTCACAATCTGCATCCGTGTGGCCGTACCCGGTTGGGGTGGTCGGTGGCGGACGCGGTGGCGCATGACGTGGGGTCGCCGGCGACGCGGGTGGGGTTCGTGGCGGTGCGTCGTGATCTGCATGTGGGTGACGATGTGGGGGCGTGGTTGCGGCGGTGGTATCCGCAGGTGCCGGCGGCGCCGCCGGGGTGGGTGGTGCAGCCGGTGCATGTGTGGCAGGGCATGCGGGTGGTGGCGCGTCGGTACGCCGATCTGGTGGCGGCGGGTGTGGTGCGGTTGCTGCCGCAGGTGGTGTCGGCGGTGCCGACGGCGGCGGTGCGTACGGTGCTGTTGCCGGCGGGTGTCGACGGGCGGCGGCGGTATCTGAAGGTGTCGTTGGACATTCAGGTGACGTCGACGCGGCGGACGATTTCGGTGGCGAGTACCCGTAACGGGCCGGTGTTGTCGTCGGTGTTGTCGTCGGTGGTGGCCGACGACGAGGTGGCGGCGGCGCGGTTGGTGTTGTTGCCGGAGGTGGCGGGGGCGGCGGTGCCGGTGGGGTCGGGCCGGGACGTGTCGGCGATCGTGCGGGAGGGGCTGGTGGGCCGGTTGGTGCCGGGTGAGGTGGCGGTGCCGGGGGTGGCGTTGGTGACGGGTCGGGAGTTGGTGGCGCGGGTGGCGCAGTTCGGCCGGGTGCGGGGGTTGGTGGGGGCGGCGGCGGGGTTGGGGTTCGTGGCGGCGTACGTCTCCGTGGTGGTGCCGCCGGTGTTGCGGTTGGCGACCCGGTTCGGGGTGGCGTTGGAGGCGCATCTGCAGAACTGTCTGCCGACGTTTCGCGGTGGGGTGCCGTTCCGGTTGGTGGTGCGGGATTTCGCGGGGTTGCGGTTGGCGCGGCCGCGGTTGGCGGCGGCGGGGGTGTCGGTGGGGTTGGCGCCGGGTTCGGTGGTGGCCACCGATGATGTGGCGGTGATGCGGGCCAAGGTGGGGTACACGCTGTTGCAGGCGCATGTGGGTGAGGTGGTGCGGTCGGTGGTGGATGTGTTCGGGGTGGATGAGGTGGCGGCGTGGCGGGTGGTGCGGTCGGTGGTGGATGAGACGTACGGGTCGTTGCGGGGTGAGCGGGGGTGTGCGGGGTGGGCGGTGGAGGACCATGCGGCGTTCACGGCGCCGCTGGTGGCGCACAAGGCGTTGGTGCGGATGCGGTTGGCGGGGTCGGGTGACCTGTATGTGCCGGTGCGGAATCCGATCTCGGATGTGGGGTTCGACGGTGGCGGGCCGGGGGTGGCGCGGTGACCGGGGGTGAGGTGCCGGGTGGTGGCCGGGTGGTGCGGCTGCCGGGTGCGGTGGCGGCGGTGGTGGCCGAGTTGGCCGAGTCGGCGGCGGTGGAGCCGGTGTGTGCGTATGTGTACGACCGGTCGGTGCTTCGGGGGGCGGCGCGGCGGTTGCGGTCGGTGCTGCCGGTGGGGGCGCAGGTGCTGTACGCGATGAAGGCGAACGGGCATCCGGCGGTGGTGGCGGAGTTGGCGCGGGTGTTGGACGGGGTGGAGGTGGCGTCGGGGGGTGAGTTGGCGGCGGCGGTGGCGGCGGGGGCGCGGCAGGTGGTGTTCGGTGGGCCGGGTAAGACCGATGGGCAGTTGGCGGCGGCGGTGGCGGCGGGGGCGTTGGTGAACGTGGAGAGTGTGTCGGAGTTGCGGCGGTTGGATGTGGTGGCGCGGTCGGCGGGTCGGCGGGTGGAGGTGGCGGTGCGGGTGAACCGGCCGGGTGGCGGGTTGTCGGGTAGTCACGCGATGGCGGGGGTGGCGACACAGTTCGGGGTGGACGAGGCGCAGCTGGGTGAGGTGGTGGCGGTGGCGGCGGGGTTGTCGGGGGTGCGGCTGGTGGGGTTCAGCCTGCACGCGGTGTCGAACAACCTGGACGCGGTGGCGCACGCGCGGTTCGTGGTGGCGGCGGTGGCGTGGGCGGTGGCGGCCGGCCGCCGGTTCGGGGTGCCGGTGGAGTACGTGAACGTGGGCGGCGGGTTCGGGGTGGACTATGTCGGTGGCGGCCGGTTCGACCTGGCGGCGTTCGGTGCGGGGTTGGCGGGGTTGGTGCTGCCGGCGGGGCTGCGGTTGGTGTTCGAGCCGGGTCGGTGGTTGGCGGCGGAGGCCGGCTGGTACGCGGCGCAGGTGGTGGATGTGAAGTGCACGCAGGGCCGGTGGTTCGCGGTGGTGCGGGGTGGGACGCATCATTTCCGGTTGCCGGCGGCGTGGGGTTACGACCATCCGTTCGCGGTGGTGCCGGTGGACCGGTGGCCGTATCCGTTCGCGCGGGCGCAGGTGGCGGGGGCCGCGGTGGATGTGGCTGGTGAGTTGTGTACGCCGCGGGACGTGTTGTGCCGGGGGCTGGTGGTGGGGCGGTTGCGGATCGGGGACGTGGTGGTGTTCGACCGGGCGGGTGCCTACGGGTGGGACATTTCGCACCACGATTTTCTGCGGCATCCGTATCCGCGGGTGGTGGTGCTGTGAGGCGGGTCAGTGGCGGGTCCAGTGGGCGGCGCGGATTTCGCGCAGGGCGCGGCGGCGGGTGTCGCCGCGCAGGGTGTCGACGTAGAGGCGGCCGTCGAGGTGGTCGGTTTCGTGTTGCAGGGCGCGGGCGAGGAAGCCGGTGCCGGTGATGGTGACGGGTTCGCCGTGCTGGTCGACGCCGTCGACGCGGGCGTGGCGGGCGCGTGGGGTCGGGAAGTACAGGCCGGGGATGGACAGGCAGCCTTCGTCGTCGGTGTCGGTGTCGTCGGCCAGGTGCAGGTGTGGGTTGACGACGTGGCCGCGGTGGCCGTCGGCGTCGTAGACGAACACGCGGGCGCTCACGCCGATCTGGGGTGCGGCGACGCCGGCGCGGCCGGGGGCGCCGAGCAGGGTGTCCATCAGGTCGGTGACGAGGTCGCGCAGGGACCGGTCGAAGGTGGTGACGGGTTCGGCGGGGCTACGCAGCACGGCGTCGCCGATGATCCGGATCGGGCGCATCGTCATGGCTGTCAGGTTAGTGGTGGCCGGTGGGTCGCCGGTGATGTGGGCGGACGGCGGGTGCGGGTCGGTAGCGGGTCTTCATGGGAGCGCTTCCAGGCCGATCGGTTCGACCTGCCTCAGCCGAAGGGTGGATTCTTGCGTCGGCAGGCCGTCACTGGCCCGGAACGGTGTCGTTCGGCTTGGTAACGTTCATCACTGGTCATGTGAACCATGACACAGCGCCCCCACAGTCCGGAGAACCCGATGTGCCAGCACCAACCGACCTGTCCCTCGTCCGACGCCACCGACCGTGAAGCGGCCCGCGTGATCGCCTGCTTCCCCGAGCAGGGCTGGAGCCTGCTCTGCAACGGCGTCATCGTGTTCGAGGACACCGGCGAACTGCTCCCCGACGGCAGCAGCATCGCCCCACACCGCGGCCCCGCCCGGCACGCTCTCGCCGCCTGACCCGCCGCGCCGCCACTCGAAGGCTCACCGTCGAGCCGATCCTCCCTCACATGCCGCACCGGGCGGCGAACCCGCCGCCCGGTGACGCGCCCACCCGCCGCGACACCGGCGTCAATCGCTGTACTCCTGCGGCGGCGGACACGCACACATCAGATTCCGGTCGCCGTAGGCGCCGTCCACCCGCCGCACCGGCGGCCAGTACTTGCCACCGGCGGCCTGACCGGCGGGAAACGCCGCCACCGACCGCGGATACGGCAACGACCAGTCATCGGCGACGACCATCGCCGCCGTGTGCGGCGCCTGCCGCAACGGACTGTCCGCCACCGGCCACACCCCCTGCGCCACCTGGTCGATCTCCGCCCGGATCGCGATCATCGCCGCGCAGAACCGGTCCAGCTCCGCCAGGTCCTCACTCTCGGTCGGCTCCACCATCAACGTGCCCGCCACCGGGAACGACATCGTCGGCGCGTGGAACCCGTAGTCGACCAGCCGCTTCGCGACATCCTCCACCGTCACCCCGGTCGCCTTCGTCAACGGCCGCAGATCCAACACACACTCATGCGCCACCAGGCCCTTGTTGCCGGCGTACAGCACCGGGAAATGCCCCCGCAGCCGCGCCGCCACGTAGTTCGCCGCCAACACCGCCGAACCGGTCGCCCGCACCAGTCCGTCGGCACCCATCAACCGCAGGTACGCCCACGGAATCGGCAGAATCCCCGCCGACCCGTACCGGGACCCCGAAATCACCGGCCCCGCTCCCCCGACCAGCGGATCCGCCGGCAGGAACGGCGCCAGATGGGCCCGCACCGCCACCGGACCCACCCCCGGGCCGCCACCACCATGCGGGATACAGAACGTCTTGTGCAGATTCAGATGCGACACGTCCGCGCCGAACCGGCCCGGCCGGGCGTACCCCAGCAACGCGTTCAGATTCGCCCCGTCGACGTACACCTGCCCGCCGGCGTCGTGCACCCGGGCACACAGGTCAGCGATGCCGTCCTCGTACACCCCATGCGTCGACGGATACGTCACCATGATCGCCGCGAGGGTGTCCCGGTGCGCGTCGATGAGCCGCTGCGCGTCGGCCACGTCGACGTTGCCGTCGACATCGCAGCCCACCACCACGACCCGCATCCCCGCCATCACCGCGCTCGCCGCGTTCGTGCCGTGCGCCGACGACGGAATCAGACACACCGTCCGCTGCGCCTGCCCCCGCGACCGGTGGTACGCGCGGATCGCCAGCAACCCGGCCAACTCCCCCTGCGACCCCGCGTTCGGCTGCACACTGACCGCGTCGTAGCCGGTCACCTCCGCCAGCCAGCCCTCCAACTCGCCGATCAACTGCCGGTACCCGGCCGTCTGCGCCGCCGGCGCCAACGGATGCACCTCGGCGAACCCCGGCCAACTGACCGGCTCCATCTGCACCGCCGCGTTCAGCTTCATCGTGCACGACCCCAACGGGATCATGCCGCGGTCCAGCGCGTAGTCGGCGTCCGCCAGCCGCCGCAGGTACCGCATCATCGCCGTCTCACTGCGGTAGGCGTGGAACACCTCGTGGGTGAGGAACTCGTCGGTGCGCCGCCACTGCGGCGGAATCGCCGCCGGCGCGTCACCGTCGTGGCCGGCCACCCCGAACGCCGCCCACACCGCCGCCAGATGCTGCGGCGTCGTCGTCTCGTCACACGACACCGCCACCGTGTCGGCGTCCACCAGCCGCAGGTTCACCCCTCGCGCCGCCGCCCGCGCCACCACCTGCGCCGCCTCGCCGGGCACCGTCGCGGTCACCGTGTCGAACAGCGGCCAGTCACCGACCCGTACCCCACCGGCGGCCAACCCGGCGCGTAGCCGCACCGCCGACGCGTGCGTACGCGCCGCGATCGCCCGCAGCCCCTGCGGACCGTGGTACACGGCGTACATCGCCGCCAACACCGCCAGCAGCACCTGTGCCGTGCAGATGTTGCTCGTCGCCTTCTCCCGCCGGATGTGCTGCTCCCGGGTCTGCAACGCCAACCGGTACGCCCGGTCACCGGCCGCGTCCCGCGACACCCCCACCAGCCGGCCCGGCAGCATCCGCTCCAACCCGGCCCGCACCGCCAGGTAGCCGGCGTGCGGGCCACCGAACCCCATCGGCACCCCGAACCGCTGCGACGTACCGACCGCCACATCGGCGCCACACGCCCCCGGCGGACGCAGCAGCGTCAACGCCAACAGATCCGCGGCGACCGTCACCAGCGCGCCCACCCGGTGCGCCGCCGCGACCACCGCCGCGTCGTCGCGGACCCGGCCTGACGCCCCCGGCCATTGCAGATGCACACCGAAGAACTCCGCCGGCAGACCCGCCGCCACATCACACACCCGCACATCGATACCGAGCGGCTCCGCCCGGGTCCGTAGCACCGCAACCGTCTGCGGCAACGCGTCGGCGTCCACCACGTACACGTCGCTGGCGGACTTCGACGCCCGCCGGGCCAACGTCATCGCCTCCGCCGCCGCCGTCGCCTCGTCCAGCATCGACGCGTTCGCCGTCGCCAGCCCGGTCAGATCCGACACCATCGTCTGAAACGTCAGCAACGCCTCCAACCGGCCCTGGCTGATCTCCGGCTGGTACGGGGTGTACGCCGTGTACCAGGCCGGGTTCTCCAGCACGTTGCGGCGGATCACCGCCGGCATGTGGGTGCCGTGACACCCCAGACCGATCATCGACACCGCCGGGATGTTGGCCTGCGCCACCGCCCGCAGCGCCGCCGTCACCTGGGCCTCACCCAGCGGCTCCGGCAGGTCGAGGCGGTCCCGCCACCGGATCACCTCCGGGATCGCCGCGTCCATCAGATCGTCGACACTGGCGTACCCGACGACGTCGAGCATCCGCCGCTGCGCCGCCGAATCCGGGCCGATGTGCCGATCGGCGAACGACAACTCCCCCGCCGGCTCGGACGCCGCAGCCGGCAGATCAGGGTACGAAAACGAAGCAGACACCAGGCAGCTCCCGAGGCAGAGGTCGACACGCAACCTCCCCCTCTGTCAGCTAAGCCGCCTCCAGAGTCGCCAACCCGCGTGGTCCTTCTGCCTGAGAGGTTCCGGGGAGGATTTGCCCCTTCGGCGCCGCCCGCCGAACCAGCGGACGATCTCTCCCACACGGGTGCACAGCAGCATCCACGCTACCGGCAACCCACCGACGCCGCTGCGGTGACCTCGATCACCACCGCGAAGACAACCCCTGCGGGGCCGCTCAGCCGGCCCGCCGCCGAGCCCGCCGCGCCGCCAACTCGTCACCGGCGGCCACCGGCGACTCCTGCGCCGGCTCCGTCACCGCCGGCTCCGCCGGCAACTGCGACAACGACCCCTGGATCTCCTTGAACGCACCGCCGATCGCGATCCCGAACACGCCCTGGCCGCCCTGCAGCAGATCCACGACCTCCTCCGGGGAGCGGCACTCGTACACCGTCGTCCCGTCCGAGATCAACGTGATCCCGGCAAGATCCGCCACCCCCCGCGACCGCAACGTGTCGATCGCCTTCCGGATGTTCTGCAACGACACCCCGGCGTCCAACAGCCGCTTGACCACCTTCAACACCACGAGGTCGCGGAACGAGTACAGCCGCTGCGAACCCGACCCCGCCGCGTCACGCACACTCGGCACCACCAGCGCCGTACGCGCCCAGTAGTCCAACTGCCGGTAACTGATGCCGACCGCGTGGCAGGCCGTCACGCCGCGGTAGCCGACCAGATCCTCCTCCGGCCCGACACCGTCCACATGATCAGACGAACCCGGATCCGGCTCTCGCTGCGCGGGCATACGGAAACCTCCCCGTCAGTGCGGCCCACACCCGGGACGGAACATGAGCCCATCGACAAGGCCAGCCTAACCCCAGCTGGGAGCCGTACCAGGCAACTGACCACGCGACACGCCGCACACCGACGGACACGCCCCGCGCACCCGTACACCGGATCACCCGACCCGGTGTACGCCTCACCCCGCGAAATCCTCCGGACGCACCTGATCCAGGAACTCCCGGAACTTCTCGACCTCGTCCTCCTGCTCATCCGGAATGACGATGCCCGCCTCCGAGAGCACCTGCTCAGCACAACGAATCGGGGCACCCACCCGCAACGCCAACGCGATCGAATCACTGGGCCGCGCCGACACCCGCACACTGTCACCGATCACCAGATCCGCGTAGAACACGTTGTCCTTCAACTCGGTGATCTCCACCGCCTGCAGCGGTGCCCGCAACGCCGCCAGGATGTCCCGCAACAGATCATGCGTCAACGGCCGGGTCGGCTTCACCCCCTGCTGCTCGTAGGCGATCGCAGTGGCCTCCACCGCACCGATCCAGATCGGCAGATAGCGGTCCCCGTCGACCTCACGCAGCAGCACGATCGGCTGGTTGGTGGGCAACTCCACCCGCACCCCGACCACGCTCAGCTCACGCACCGCCGCCTCCGTGTCGTCGTCACCAAACCCGCTTCCGGCCCTCCCTGCACGGTACACGGACCACTGCGCAACCGTCCGGTCACGCCCGCCAGCTCACCGGCCCACCGTGCCGCGCAACCCCGAGCGCACCAACGCCGCGTGCAGCCGCTGCGACAAACCAACCAGCTCACTGGCCGTCTCCGCCGCCCGCGCCCGCGCCGCCGGATCGTTCTGCCGCGCCAACGGCGACACCAGCTGCGCGAACAACCCGACCTCCCGGTCCGCCGCCGCCCGCACCGCCCGCAGGTGCCGCACCTCCAACCCGTGCCGCAACAGCCCCGCCACCGCCGACGCGATCACCACCGCGTCCGCGTCGTACCAGCCCGGCGCATCCGCCACGACCAAGCCCAGCCGCTCCACCTCGGCCAGCGTCGACGACTCCAGACCACTACGTTCCAACAGCTCCGTACGGCTCCACCGCGACTGCGCCGCCGGCACCGGCGGCCGACCCGGCACCTCACCGGACGGCCCCACCGCCACCAACGCCGGCCGGGCCCGACCCGCCGCCGGGCCCGACTCGGCATCCTGACGCGCCAGCTGCTCCCGGATCACCCGCAACGGAAGATACTGGTCCCGCTGCGCCGTCAACACGAACCGCAGCCGGGCCACGTCCTCCCAGCTGTACTTGCGGTAACCAGACGGGGTACGCCGCGGCTCCACCAGCCCCTCAGCCTCGAGGAACCGCAACTTGGAGATCGTCGTGTCCGGAAAATCCGGACGCAACTCGGCCAGCACCTCACCGATGCTCATCAACGGCGCCGAGGCCACACCATCCCGGGCCGCCGCCTGCTCACTCACCACGACACCCCCGGCTCACCACCGGCGTCAGCCACACACGCACGGCACCACCTCCGCACGCACCCCCGGCATCAGCCGCGGCCAACCTCCTCGTCCGGCCGCGGACCAGCGATGAAGACCAGCCGGAACTTACCGATCTGGACCTCGTCACCATTGCTCAGGGTCGCCGCTTCCACCCGCTCACGATTGACATAGGTGCCATTCAGGCTACCCACATCGCGCACGGTGAAGGTACCGCCGTCACGGTGAAACTCCGCGTGCCGACGCGACACCGTCACATCGTCCAGGAAGATGTCACTGTCCGGATGCCGGCCACTCGTCGTCACATCGTGGTCCAACAGGAACCGGGCCCCCGCGTTCGGACCCCGCCGCACCACCAGCAACGCCATCCCCGGCGGCAACGAACCCGACATCCGGCTCGGCACCACATCGGCGTCCGGCCCCTCCAAGACTTCATCGAGCGAACCGAGATTCAACGTCGACGTGACGTCGAGTGGGGGGAACTCGTCGTCTGGGCGCGTCATGGACCACCTCACGGATCTGTTGTTCGGTTCGCGTCGGGTCTGTCGGGCAAGCCACCAACCCTTGATGGATCGCAAGGCGCAAGCTCCCCCATGCCGGTACGGCAATTACTCCGCAACGCTCGACTGTAGTTGGCTTCTCGGACGACTGGGCGAGCCTAGCCAGCGCCGAAAACTAGGGTCAACAAGACTCGCGGGCACACGATACAACGCCCCCGGACACCCGTCAGCGCTCGGTGAGCTCCCGGTACGCCGCCGCGTCGAGCAACCCGCCCAACGCCTGCGGATCCGACAGCTCCACCCGCATCAGCCAACCCGCCCCGTACGGGTCCGAATTGACCGTCTCCGGCGCGTCCACCAGCACCTCGTTACACGCCACCACCGTGCCGCTCACCGGCGCGTAGATCTCCGACACACTCTTGGTCGACTCGATCTCGCCACACGGCTCACCCGCCGACACCTCGGACCCGACCGCCGGCAACTCCACGAACACGATGTCACCCAACGCGTCCTGCGCGAAATGAGTGACCCCCACCCGCACGGTGCCGGCGTCGTCGCCCGCCACCCACTCATGCTCCGCGGTATACCGCAGATCCTCTGGAATCACGGCCGGTCCCTCACCTCTGAGCAGCACACCACTGACAACCCCCACCGGAGCGGGGCACCCGCCCGGTCAGGAGACCGGACGCGCGTAACGCAACTGGATCGGGGCGCTCGTGGCCGACACATCGACCACATCGCGTTCCTCGACGATCACCGTACCGCCGTCACCCGACACCGACGCCACCACCCCACCCGGAATGTTCAACGCCGTGCGCATCGTAGACGGATCCCCGATCGCCACCACCTCGTACGGGCCGGTCAACCGCACCCCGTCGACCTCCACCCCACCATCGCCATCCAGGAAGTACGTACTCGCCACCACCCGCACCGACCGGCCGTCACCCCCACCGATCTGCATCGCCTCCGCACCCGCTCCCCGCAACTCCTGCACCGCGTCCAACAACTCCGACGCCCGGATCGGCTCCCGACCCGCCACGAACCGCACCCGCAGACCCGGCCCCTGCGCCGGCAGACCTCCCCCGAGCACACCCAACTCGTCCGCCCGCCGCGACGCCTCCGCCAACGCCGCCGCCCGACCCTGCGCACCCGAGGTCAACTGCCGCTGACTCTCCTCCAGCTCCGCGATCTCCTGCCGCAGACGCTCCTCACGCGCCTCCAGATCCGACAAGATCCGCACCAGGTCCTCCTGACGGGCAGCCGTCAACGTCGGATCCGTGGAATTGCTCCGCACCTGCACCACCAGGGTGAAGCCGAGCAGCACCAACAGGCCCACGATGATCAGCCCCGCCGGTGAGGCCGCCATCCGCGACCACCGTGCCCGCACCGGCCCACCGCCGTCATCATCGACAGGCCCCGACCCGCCGGCCGACCCCTCGCCCGGCACGCCCGGCGGTGCCGCCACAGTGGCAGCAACGGGCACCGGAGCATCTTCCTCCGGCCAACCCGTCCCTGTCTGCCTACGTTGCGTCATCGCCCGCCTCACGCCCGGAACAGGTGCCGACGGATCGCCGCGACATTGCCGAAGATCCGCACCCCGAGCACCACCACGACCCCGGTCGACAACTGCCCACCCACGCCCAACTGGTCCCCCAGATACACGATCAGCCCCGCCACCAGCACATTCGAGATGAACGAAATCACGAACTGCTTGTCGTCGAAGATCCCGTCCAACTTGGCCCGCACCCCGCCGAACACGGCGTCCAACGCCGCCACCACCGCGATCGGCAGATACGGCTGCAACACCGCCGGCACCACCGGATCGAAATAAACACCCAGCAGCATCCCGGCGAGCAACGCCAACACGGCGGTCATCGAGGGCCTCCCGAAGTCGTCACGGACGGATCAGCGCCATCAGCGGCAGGCGGACCGGACGGTGCCGCCCGGGCGTACCGCAGCTGCGGCTCCCCCGCCGCCGGCAACACCAGATCATCGGCAGAACGTACCTCGATCGACAAACCGTGCTCCGCCGAGATCATCCTGAGCAACGCCGCCACCTGGCTGGACCGGAAATCGTCCGCCAGCTCTCGCGGCCCGATCGCCGACACCTCGTACGGCCCTGTCAACGGCCGGAAGTCCACCAGGATAGCGCTGCCCGCCGCCCGGATCGTCGACGTCGAGGTCAACCGCTGGCCGTTGACCGACACCGCCTCGGCACCCGCACTCCACAACGCGTTCGCCACATCCTGCAGATCCCGGTCGAGCACCCGGCCCAACTCGTTGACCTGCCCCTGACCGGTCACCGGATCCACCATCTCCGGACCGTCGGCCAACCGCACCACCACCCCGTCGCCGCTGACCCGGGCCAGCCCGGCCGCAGCCTCGAGATCGCGCAGGTCAGCCGCCTGTGAACCTTCCAACGCGGCGTCGCGCTGGCGGGCCACCTCGTCGCGCAACGTGTCCGCCCGCGCCTGCAGCTCGTCGGTCTCCGCCTGCCGTTGGGTGACCTGAGCAACCAGGCCGGCCCGCGCCTGCGACCGGCTCGGCTCCTCCTCGACCGTCTTCTGGTACGCCAACACCAGAAGGAAACCCACGGCGGCCATCGACACCGCGGTCAGCCCTCTGGCGGCCCTGCGCCGCCAACCCCGGCGTGGACCCGCCGCCGCCCGCCGCGCCGCGGCGTCGGCGTAGCCCGGATCCAGCGGTGTCTGGAACAGCTCCGTCAACAGGTCGGGCACGAAACCCCGGCCCGGCCGGACCCGGCCACCATCGGCGTCGCTCATGCCCGCTCCGTCCCCGTCACCCGGATCGACCGCACCAACGCGGCGGTCTGCCACACGTACAGCAGGCCGGCCAGCCAGTACAGCACCAGACCCCACCAGGCCAGCCCCCAGCCGACGGCCGCCGCGACCGTCGCCATGGTGGTGGCGCCGAGCACCGCCGACAGCAACAGGATCGGGAAGGCCGCCAACAACACGAAGGTCGCGGTCTTGCCGACGTAGTGCACCTGCGGGGGCCCGTAGCCGAACCGGCGCAGCACCACGAGGCTCCCCGCCAACAGCACCTCACGGCCCAGCAGCGCCACGGTGAACTGCCAGGGCATCACCTCGCGGGCGGTGAACGCCACCAACGTGGCCAGAATGTACAGCCGGTCAGCGAGCGGGTCGAGCAGCTCGCCCAGGCGGGACACCTGCCGCATCCGGCGCGCGACGAACCCGTCGACCCAGTCGGTGGTACCGCCGACCGCGAGCACCACGACGGCCGCGACATCCGCCTGCTGCACCAGGAACAGGTACAGGAACAGTGGAACACCAAGCAAACGGACAAAACTGATGAAGTTGGGAACAGTCACCACGCGCGACGCCACATCGGCCCGCGTCGACGCGGGCTGCGCGGACGGACGCGACACCGGCACTTCCTCTCCCCCGCCCCGACCGGCCGTCCCCCCGGAGCGGACACACAGCGGCGGCGAGCGAGCCGGTGGCCCCCATCGGGTGCTGTCACCTGGCGAGCGCCACTATAACGCGCCCCTCACCGAGCCCCCGGCGACTCACCGCCGCCGTCCGGGTCCTCACCCACCCGACGACGCATGAACGACTGCCAGTACCCGACCATCCGGTCGACCCCCTCCACCGCCCCCACCAGCTCGGCCAGCCACCGTACCTGCTCGGGATTCCACAAGCCGTCGCTGACCACCCAGCCCGCACCGCCCAACTCGTTGAGCACCTCCAGCCGACGTCCCGCCAGCACCGCGCACCGGTGCCCCGCGCCGTCGACCACCACCGTCACCGTCGGACCGGCGGCCGGCGGCTGCGACCCTTGCGCCGGTGCGACCGTGTGGACGAAGTACAGGTAGCCGTACTCCCAGCGCTCCCCCGTCGGTGTGCCGACCCCCGCCGGCGGCGCCAGCCGCTGTCGATCGTCGTCAGACACGCTGCGGGGCTACCCGCCGGATCAGCCGGCAAACCGACGGCGGTCCGCAGGGCACCCGGCGGCGAGGCGGACCCCGACCACCTGCGCCCCCTTGCCACGGAACCGCAATCGATCATGCTTGGATGGTCGTCATGCCGCCTGACCTCGACCCAGACACCCCGGGTGGCGCGACGACGGCCGCCCGTCGGGGCAGCCGGACCCGCTGGTGCCCGGTCGCCGACCTCAGTCCGCTGGCCCGGGCCTTGCTCAGCGACGACCTCGGTGGGCGCGACGTCGTGCCCCAGCACGTCGCCGACCGGGTCAGCGCGGAGGCCGAGCAGTGGGCCGGTCACGGCTTCACCGAGCACACCGTACGGCCGTGGCGGGACCTGCCGCCCGCCGCAGCGGGGCACCTCGCCGACCGGCAGGTCGACCCCCGGGTGCTCGACCTGCCGGTCGACGTCGTCGCGGGCGGACCACCCGTACCGTTGCGGGTCGCGATCGTCACTGGGCGACTGCCTGCGGAACGCGCGTACCAGTTGTTGGTCCTGACCGGTGAGCATGTGCCGACGACGACGACGGCCCCGCTCCGGGTCGACGCGTCGGCTGCCGCCGTTCGTCCGGTCACGCCGGTGATCTTCTCGCACGCTCATCCTGACGACGAGAGCTGAGACCTACTTTTCGTTGATGTTGTACGGGTGGGAGGGACCCGCCGTTCGGGTTCTCACACCCTGTATGGCGTCCTAGGACGATAGGTTGTCGTCGCACCGGCTGTCAGTTGGCGGCGAGCAGCAACCGGCTGACCTCGATCCGTTCCTGGTGCGCCGCCGCTATCTGCTGCGCCAGCCCCCGTACCTCGGGATGGTCACCGACCTGCTGGTACGCCGTCGCGAGTTCCACGGACCGCTGGTGGTGACTGATCAGCAGGTCGAGGAACAGCCGGTCGAGTGCCGCTCCCCCGGCCCTGGCCAACTCCGACAACTGTGCCGCCGTCGCCACCCCCGCCGTCGGCGACGCCGACCCGTTCGTCGCTGGCGACGCGGTGGCCATCGGCCGCAGCAGGTCCGACGGCGGCGCAGCGGTCGTGGCCGACTCCCACTCGCGCAACCACCCGTACATCAGCCGGATCTGGTCCCGCTGGACGCGCCCCAGCTCGGCGGCCAGCGCCTTCACCTCGTACCGGCTTCCCCTGACGTCGACCATCGCCGCCATGTCCACCGACAGCTGGTGATGGACGATCATCTCCTGCAGGAACCGGACGTCGGTCGGGCTCGGGCCCGGCTCACCCCGGTCCGCCGCCACTGACGGTCCACCGACCGGTGCCGCGCCGAAACGGGTCGCGCCACCACACGCCGTTCCCGCCGGCAGCAGTGCCAGCACCGCCACGGCCGCGACCCACCGACCCACGACCGCCATCGATCCCCCTCGACACACGAGCGGGGGGTGCGCGTACGGGTCGATCGTACGCCGCGAGACGGATTCTCCACACAGGAACGCGAAGGTCACTCAGTCGACCGGGTGACACCACGGCTACAGATGATCGATAGGTCTCACTACGATCGGCGGTCAGCGGACGAGCACCCACAACGACACCGTCAGTGACCAATGCCCTCCGAGTGCGTCAGCAGCACCCGCGCACCCGGGTGCAGCTGCCCTTCGGGGAACCCGCCTGGCTGGCCACCCGCTACGCCGACGTCCGCTTCGTCCTGGGCGACCACCGGTTCTCCCGCGCCGCCAGCGTCTCCCGCGACGAACCACGGATCACCCCCCGGCGCATCGAGGGCGGGGTGCTGTCGATGGACCCGCCCGAACACACCCGGCTGCGGCGGCTGGTCGCCAAGGCGTGCACCGCTCGCCGGGTCGAACAACTGCGCCCGCGGGCGGTCCGGTTCGCCGACGAACTGATCACCGACATGGTCGACAAGGGTCCACCCGCCGATCTGGTGACGCAGTTCGCCACGGCGCTGCCGATCCGGGTCATCTGTGAACTGCTCCGCGTGCCCTGCGCCGACCGGGACCGGTTCCACGTCTGGTCCGAAGCGGTCGTCTCGACCACCTCGTTGACCCCGCAACAGGTGCAGGACTACCTGGACAACCTCTACGGTTACATCGCCGGGCTCGTCGCCCAACGCCGCCACCGGCCCACCGACGACCTGCTGGGGGCCATGGTCGCGGCCCGCGACGCCGACGCCGACCGGCTCACCGAGACCGAGCTGGTCCAGCTCGCCGCCGGCCTGTTGGCCGCCGGACACGAAACGACGGTCACCCAGATTCCCAACTTCATCTACCTGCTGCTGACCAACCCGGAACAGTTCGCGGCACTGCGTGCCGACCCCGACCAGGTGCCGGCCGCCGTCGAGGAACTGATGCGCTACGTCCCGCTCGGCGTCGCCGCCGCCTTCGCCCGCTACGCCACCACCGACGTCGACGTCGGTGGGACCCTCGTGCGCGCCGGCGAACCGGTCATCTGCTCCCTGTCGGCGGCCAACCGCGACCCGGCGGTCTTCGCCGACCCCGACGAACTCGACCTGACCCGGGAACACAATCCGCACATCGGCTTCGGTCACGGGGTCCACCACTGTCTGGGTGCCCAGCTGGCCCGGATGGAACTGCAGGTGGCCGTCGACGCCGTGCTGCGGCACCTGCCGGGGCTACGGCTCGCCGTACCCGAGGATCAGCTGGTCTGGAAGAGCGGTCTGCTCGTCCGGGGGCTGCGCAGCATGCCGGTGAGGTGGGGATGAGCGCCGCCGCGACGACCTGGCTGGTGCGCGTCGACCCGCGACGCTGTGTCGGCGCCGGCATCTGCGCCGGCCTCACGCCGGAACGGTTCGCCCTGGTCGACGGCGTGTCCCGGGCCACGGCCACCGACGTTCCCCCCCGACGACGCGGTGATCGACGCCGCCGAGTCGTGCCCCGTCGAGGCGATCACCGTCCACGACCGCGACGGCACGCCGGTGGCGCCGCTGGCCTGACACCACGTCACCAGCACGACCTCCACCGCGGCACCCGCGTGCCGGACGACCCCGCTGTGCACCCCGGCGGGCGGCAGATGAACCATTCTCCCGTCCGCGACGAACTATCTGGGGTGGGAAGTGGGACGATGCGAGGACGGATCGGCCGCTGGTGGCGTCACGGTGCCGCCAGCCTGACAGTGCTGCTGGTCAGCGGGTTGCTGGTCCTGGCCGCACCGGCGGGTCCGGCCGCCGCGCACGCCGTCCTGGTGACGGCCGACCCGGTACCGGGATCGGTACTGGGCACCGCGCCGCGCCAGATCGTGCTGACCTTCAGCGAACCGGTGCGGCCGGTGACCGACCGGCTCCAGGTGTTGGCCCCCGACGGCAAACGCATCACCGACGGCACGCCGAGGGCCGAGGGCAACACCGTCGTCATCCCCGTGCGGGTTCCGGACCGCCCGCTCGGCACCTACCTGGTCAGCTACCGGATCATCTCCGCGGACAGCCACCCGGTGGGCAGCGGGTACACCTACTCGGTGGGCGCGCCGTCGGCGACCGTGCCGGAGATCGACGCCGACGGGCAGCAGCCGGCCGTCACCGTCGCGGTCGCGGTGAGCAAGTACGTCGGCTACCTCGGTGTGGTGCTGGTCCTCGGCCCGACGTTGCTGCTCGCCGCGTTGTGGCCGCCGGGGGTGCGCCGGCGGCCGGCGGTCCTGATGGTCCGCGTCGGGCTGGGGCTGGTCGCGGCGGCCACCGTCGCCGGGCTGTGGGTCCAGGCCCCGTACGCCACCGCGAGTGCGCTGTGGCAGGTCACCGTCGGCGACCTGACGGCGGTGCTGACCAGCGGGTACGGGCTGGCGTTGCTGGCCCGGCTGGCGGTGACGGCGGCCGTCGCGCTGCTCATCGCGCCCGTGCTGGCCGGTGCGAGCGGTCGCCGTCGACGTGCCACCGTGGGCGCGTTGGGCGCCGCCGGCCTGGTCACCTGGCCGCTGGCGGGACACGCCGTCGCCGCGCCGGTGCCGGCGGTCAGCATCGTCGCTGACACCGTGCACGTCGCCGCCGTCGGGATCTGGGTGGGTGGGCTGGCCGTGCTCGGCACCGTCCTGCTGCGCCACGCCCATCCCCGGGTGCTCGGCCGGATCCTGCCGGTCTGGTCACGGTGGGCCACGGTCGCGGTCTGCTGGTTGGTCCTGGCCGGCGCGGTCCAGGGGTTGATGGAGACCGCCAGCGTCGCGGCGCTACGTGACACCGCCTACGGCCGGCTGCTGCTGGCGAAGGTCGCCCTGATGGTGGCGTTGCTGCTGACCGCCGGGTACGCGCGGCGGCTGGTCAACCGGTGGCCGCCGACCGGATCCCGGCGGCTGCGTGGACTGGTCGGCGTCGAGGTCGCCGTCGCCGTCGCCGCGCTCGGGGTCAGCGCCGTGCTGGTACAGACCACCCCGGGCCGCACCGCCGTCGTCGAAGCGCAGGCCCTCGGCCAGGACAGCTTCGCCCAGACGTTGACCAGCTCGCTCTACACGCTGCAGTTCGACATCTATCCGGTGCAGCTCGGCGAGTACAACACCGTTCACGCCTACGTGTACACGGCCGAGGGTGCGCCGCTGCCGGTCGAGGAGTGGTCGATGACCACGGCGTTGCCGGCGGTCGGGGTCGAACCGGTCACCACGCCGCTGCTGCCCATCGACGACAATCACGCGGCCGGGTCCGTGGCCTTCCCGGTGCCGGGTGACTGGGAGGTCCGGTTCACCATCCGGCTGTCCGACATCGACCAGGCGACGGTGACCACGACGGTGCCGGTACGGTGAGCCGGTCGACGGGGTCCGAGCCAACCGTCAGTCGGTCAACCGCCAGCCGCTCGCGCCGGCCCCGACCAGCTGGTCGGCGTCGTCGCCGGGGCCCGCGCCGGTGGTCGACCGGCGACCGCGCCACCAGACGCCGACGGCGCCGAGCAGGGTGCCGCCGGCCAGACCTGCCAGCATCAGGGCCCACCCGGTGCCGCCGCCCGACGGGTCCGCCGGTGGTGCCGCCGCCGCGTCAGCTCCGGCGGCGGGCTGGCCGCCGGAGTGTCCACCGTGCCCGGCGGCGGCTGCCGGGTCGGCTGCGGTCAAGGTCAGTACCGGACCGGGACGTTGCCCGTCCGGACCGCCCCAACGCACCACGGTGCCGTCGGAGTACGTCTGGGTGAGTGTGAAGTCGACCCGGTCGGCGTCGGGCAGCGGCCCGATCGACACCGACAGGCGCACCGGGTCCGTCGCGACGGGTGCCGCGGTGACCCGCTGCCAGACGATGCTCTCGGTCACGTCGGTCATCATCCCGCCATGTAGGGCCGGCAACGGTTCGGCGAGCGTCCGGTTGGTGATCCGTGGTGCCCAGTCGTCGACGGACATCGGGTACACCTCGGCGATCGGCAGGTCCGCCGGCAGGTCCAGCTGGACCTGAGTGGTGTACGCCGCCGGCCGTTCCTGCGGCAGCGCGAAGGAGAGCATGATCCCGGCACCGCGGGGTGCCGAGGTCGGCTCCATCACGATGTCGGCCGCCACGGCGGCGGTGCCGGTCAGACAGACCAGGGCCGCCGTGGCGACCAGCGTGGCGCCGACCCGTACGACACCCGCGCGTAGCGCCCCGACCGCGCGTCGACCACTCACCATCAGCCCTGCCTCCCGTGCGACGGCGGCTGCTCTCGACCGCCGAAACCTGATCCACCAGTAGGTGGTTCGCACACCCGGGCCGGATGGTTCAATCCGCGCCGGGATTTTCTGCACGGGACGGGCCGATCGGCGGCGGCGACGCACGCGGCCCGGGCCACACGTACGGCACCGCCGGCAGGTCCCCGAAGCGCGGCCGGTAGTGCCGCGGGTCCTTGTGCAGCAACGCGCTGCGGTGACTCAGGTGCAGGTCGGCCCGGCCGAGCCAGTCCGGCAGGTCGCCGTCGGCGGCGAGCCGGGCCTGCGGGCGGACCATGACGACGCCCCGGGTCGCGGCCAACTCCCGGCGCAACGTGTCCGCCACCGTGTCGGCGTGCCCCTGGCGGGCCCACTCGTGACAGATCGTCAACCCGTACCGCACCAGGGCCTCCTCGTGGCCACGCCACATCAGCACCGCCGGATGGTGCCGCCAGCCGTAGCCGGGCACCGTGAGGCCACGCAGGACCTGCAACGCCTCGACCCGCTGCTTGCCGAGGCGGCGGCGGTCGAGCACGGCCGCGGTGGCGGCGAAGTCCGGATACGGCAGGAAGGTCTGCATGTCTGGAGCTCCCCGGTCGACGACGGGTCGGGGCGGTGCGACGACGCTGTGGCGGGATCCGGTGGCGGGGGTGCCGGCCGGAGCTGGTGTCGGCGACCGGGCTACCCGCCGGGGGGCGAGGCATGCCCGCGTGTCCCCGGCCTGCATGTGGGCTAACCCGCCGGCGTCGCGGCTCATCCGGGACGGCCCTGCGGGCGTCATCCGGGCCCCCGGGTGTGTCGTCGGGGCGGCCGGGTACCTCGGTGCCCCGACGAGCCCCTCAGCGAGGAGGAACATGATGAAGAGGTCCGTGCTCACCCGGGCAGGCCTGCTGGCGGGACTGACCGCCGTCGCACTGCTGCCGGCCACCGCTGGCGCGGCGGCCCCCTCCGAAGCCGACAGCGAGTATCTGCGCACGATCCACCAGGTCAACCTGACCGCCATCGAAGCCGGGCAGCTGGCTCAGGACGAGCAGGGCGCCGACCAGGGGGTGAAGGATGTCGGCGGCGAGATGGTCACCGACCATACGCAGCTCGACGAGGAGGTCACCCGGGTCGCCGGTGAGGTCGACGTGACGCTGCCGGACACACCCACCCAGCAGCAGCAGGACCTGATCTCGCGGCTGCAGGGCCTGGACGCCAGCGAGTTCGACACGGCGTTCGTGGAGAGTCAGCTGGTGGGCTACGCCGCCGCTGTCGAGCTGACCAACGCCGAGATCGCCCAGGGCTCCGACGAGCGGGTGGTCAACCTGGCGCAGGAGGCGTTGCCGGTGCTCAACGAGCTGTACGCGGCGCTGCAGAACCTGGCCGCGCAGCTGGGGCTGCCGACGTCGCCCAGCCCCGGGGTGAGCCCGACGGTGAGCCCGACGGCGCCTGGTACGTCGTCGCCGCAGCCGACGGTCGAGCCGACGCTGCCGGCACCGACGGACAGTCCCGGTACGCCCGTGCCGGCGCAGAGCTGAGCCGACCGGGCAGGTCTGGTCCGGGAGTGACCGGGCAGGTCTGGTCCGGGAGTGACCGGGCAGGTCTGGTCCGGGAGTGACCGGGCAGGTCTGGTCCGGGAGTGACCGGGCAGGTCTGGTCCGGGAGTGAGCAGTCATCGCCCGGGCGGTGGGGCCACGGACGCCCCACCGCCCGGGCGTCAGGTACCGACAGGGAGGTCACGCGCATGAGCGACACCGACGACGAGGGCGGCGGCGGGGACACCGTGGGCGGGCCCGACGACAACGTCACCTCGGGTGAGGACGACGCCGGGGCGGTCGAGCCGGCCGACACCGACGACGCGACGCCGGGCGACGGACTCGCCGACGAACCGGCCGAGCCCTGGTAGGCCGTCGAGGGGCTCAGCCGCCCCGGTCGACGGCGGTGTCCGCACACTGCGCGACAGGGGTGGCACAACGAACGTACATACCGTAACGTGACGGCTCACACACCGCCCCGGGCGTCGGTGACCGATGCCCTACGGTGTCTCCCTCCCCCCGCACCCGTCGCCACCCGACCGGAGGCACGACGTGGATTTCGTCATCACCAAGAGCTTTCAGGGGCCCACCGTACGACTCGCGTTGCACGGCGAGCTCGATCTCGCCACAGCAGGCGAGGTCCGTGACGCGGTCACCGCGATCCTGGCCCGGTCGACGCCGGCCCGGATCGTGCTCGACCTCAAACTGGTCAGCTTCATCGACTCGACCGGCATCGGCAGTCTGGTCGCCTGTCATCAGGCGGCCTCGGTCAGCGGCAGCCGGCTCGAGCTGGAGAACCTCAGTGGGTTCGCCCGCCGGCAGCTGTGGGCGACCGGCCTGCTCGGGCTGTTCGGGTTCCCCGCCGGGGCGGCGGTCACCGACCCGGCCGTTCCGCGATGACCCGGTGGGGTGCCGCCAAGGCGGCACCCCACCGGGTCAGAGCACCTGCCCGAGCTGGGTGTGCCGGTGTCGCAGCCGTTTGCGTGACCAGCGGGTCTCCACCACGAGCAGGTAGCCGGTGGTGATCAGGCCGGGGTGGTAACCGGTGGTGGCGAAGCCCCACTGCGCCGCCAGGTTCTCCGCGCGCCGGAGCAGGTTGTCCACGTCGTGCAGGGTGAACTTCAACCGACGTACAGCGGTGCCGACCACGGCGCGGCGGACCGGCACGGCCCGACGCGCCTCGATGTCGCGGACGTCGACCGCCTCGCCGAACTCGTACCGGACGATTCGGGCTACCTCGTCGGCGGTGACCGGTTCGCGTCCGCCGGCAGTCAACCGGGCCGCCGCGTCGGCGAAGCAGCGCAGCTCCGTGGGCTGGAAGCCGCTGCGGGTCAGCTGGTCGATGACCGTCACGAACGCACCTTCGACGACGCCGAACAGTGCGGTCGGGTCGGTTCCGGCGCCCCGGCGTTCCAGCTGCGCGGTGAGCCAGGAGTGCCCGAGTACCGAGGCGCGCAGGTGGTAACCCTCAAGCGTGGTCAGCAAACTTCGTGCCCTCCCCGGACGACGCCCGCCGGAACCGGACGGAAAGCCCACGCCGGACAGCGAGGGCGGTATCCGCCGACCGTTCATCAAATCCGACCGAACGTTACCGCGTGCCGCATGTCCGGTGGAACGCCGGGATCGGTTCAGCAACCAACTGTTTGATTGATCCGTCACCCGAGGGGCGGGTCCGCGGACAGCGTAGCGAGACCGGCTGTGCGGGCCGGGGCGGGATCTCGCTGTGCGGAACGAACAGGCTCCCCGGCGGTCCACCGTGCCGCTGCCGGCACCGGCACAACTGGGCGAGCCGTGGCTGATCTGGCAGGATGGGTTCGCATGTGCGGACTTGCGGGAGAGTTGCGCCGCGACGGGTCCCGTGCCGACATCGGCGCGGTGGAACGGATGGCGGCCACGATGAGTGACCGCGGACCCGACGAAGGCGGATCGTGGTCGAACGGCAGCGTGGCCTTCGGGCATCGAAGACTCAAAATCATTGACCTGTCGGCGGCCAGCAACCAGCCGATCGTCGACTCCGCCGCCGGCCTCACCGCGATCTTCAACGGGTGCATCTACAACTACCGTGAGCTACGGGAACAGCTGCAGGCACGCGGCCACCGCTTCTTCTCACAGGGCGACAGTGAGGTCGTCGTCAAGGCGTACGCCGAATGGGGAGTCGACTTCGTCGACCACCTGGTGGGGATGTTCGCCGTCGCGATCACCGAACGCGACACCGGCCGACTGGTGCTGGCCCGGGACCGGCTGGGCATCAAACCGCTGTACGTCGACGAACGCCCCGGCCTGGTCCGCTTCGCCAGCACCCTGCCCGCGCTGCTGGCCGGCGGCGACGTCGACACCAGCATCGACCCGGTCGCGCTCGCCCACTACCTGAGCTTCCACAGCGTGGTACCACCACCGCGGACGATCCTCGCCGGAGTTCGTAAGCTACCGCCGGCGACGGTCCGGGTCTATCAGCCCGACGGCCGCGTCGACGAACGGGTCTACTGGGATCCGCCGTTCACCCGCGACCCGGCGCGCGACGGCTGGTCCGCGACGGACTGGCAGGACGCGCTGCTCGCCTCGCTGACCACTGCGGTCCGGCGCCGGATGGTCGCCGACGTACCCGTCGGTGTGCTGCTCTCCGGCGGGCTGGACTCGAGCCTGGTGGTGGCGCTCCTGGCCGAGCAGGGGCAACGCGGCCTGGCCACCTTCTCCATCGGCTTCGACGCAGTCGGCGGCCGCGAAGGCGACGAATTCGTCTACTCCGACCTGGTCGCCCAGCGGTTCGACACCGACCACCACCAGATCCGGGTAGCCGCACGGGACCTGGTGCCGCCGTTGGAAGCAGCGGTCGCGGCGATGAGCGAACCGATGGTCAGCCACGACTGCGTCGCCTTCTACCTGCTCAGCCAGGTCGTCGCCGAACACTTGAAGGTGGTGCAGTCGGGGCAGGGCGCCGACGAGATCCTCGGCGGCTACCACTGGTACCCGCCGTTGGCCGAGGTCGGTCGCGACGCCGCGCTCGACACGTACGCCCGGTCGTTCTTCGACCGCGACGCCGCCGGGCTCGCCCGGGTGCTCAACCCCGACCACCTCACCGGCGGCGACCCGGCCCGCGAGTTCGTCGCCGCCCACCTGGCCCGACCGGGCGCACAGCAGGCCGTCGACGCCGGACTGCGGATCGACACCACGGTGATGCTCGTCGACGACCCCGTCAAGCGGGTCGACAACATGACCATGGCGCACGGCCTCGAAGCCCGGGTGCCGTTCCTCGACCACGAGTTCGTCGAACTCGCCGCGACGTGCCCACCGGAGCTCAAACTCGCCCAGGGCGGCAAAGGTGTCCTCAAGGACATCGGGCGGCGGGTGCTGCCGTGGGAGGTGATCGACCGGCCGAAGGGCTACTTCCCGGTGCCGGGCCTGACCCATCTGGAGGGCAAACTGCTCGACCGGGTCCGCGACGCGCTGCACGCCCCGGCGGCCCGCCACCGCGGTCTGTTCCGGGACGGGTACGTCGACGGGCTGCTGCGCGACCCCAACGCCGAACTGACCCCGCTGCGCGGCAACAAGCTGTGGCAACTCGGACTGCTGGAGATGTGGCTGCAGAGTCATGGCATCGACTGACGAGACGAACACCGCCCGACCCGACAGTGACCCGGCACCGCCCCGACGGGAACGCATCGGCCCCGGCGGGGACCCGATCGTCGTGGGCGACCCACCGACGCCCGACGGTACCGTCGCCGCGTCGACGCCCGCCGACGCCGACAGCGCCGACGTCATCCTCGAATGCGGCTGGGGCCGACTGGTGTTCGGCCAGACCTTCGCCGACCCGGCCGAGGTCGCCGACGTCCTGCGCTCCGAGGCCGCCGGATCCCGGGACATCTGCATCTACCTGCCCGACCCGCACGTACTGGTGTCGCGGCTGCCCGACGAGCTGTTCATCGACCCGTCGTTGACCTTCCGACTGGACCTGACCGGCATCAGCGCGCCGCCGGCGCCAGAGCCGGGTCTACGGATCCGGCTGCTGCGCGACGACGCCGACGCCGACGCCGTCAACCGGATCTACGCCCACAACGGCATGGTGACCGCACCGGTCGAAACCCTGGTGAACAACGCCGCCACCGACCGGTTCGTCCACCTGGTCGCCGAGTCGGTCACCGGCCAGCTCGTCGGCACCGTCACCGGCGTCGACCACGTCGCGGTCTTCGACGACCCGGACAACGGATCCAGCCTGTGGTGCCTGACCGTTGACCCGCTGCACGCCCCGCCGGGCACCGGGCAGGCGCTGCTGCTGGAGCTGGCCGGGCGGCTCGCCGACCGGGGCCGACGCTACGTCGACCTGTCGGTGCTGGCGGACAACGACGGCGCGATCCGGCTGTACGAACGCCTCGGCTTCGAACGCACCCCCACCCTGTGCGTCAAACGCAAGAACCCGATCAACGAACGGCTGTTCCTGGCCAGCATGCCCGACGGCTACGACGACCTGAATCCGTACGCCCGGATCGTCGCCGACGAGGCCATGCGCCGCGGGATCCGGGTCGAGGTGATCGACGCCCGGTGGGGTGAGCTGCGACTGACCCACGGCGCCCGCACCGTGGTCACCCGAGAGTCACTGTCCGAGCTCACCTCGGCGGTGGCGATGAGCCGGTGCGACGACAAACGGGTGACCCGTCGGGTGCTCGTCGACGCCGGGCTGCGGGTGCCACGCGGTCGCACCGCCACCGCCGACGCCGCCGACGAGGCGTTCCTCGCCGAGGTCGGCGAAGTCGTGGTCAAACCCGCCCGTGGCGAGCAGGGCACCGGTATCACCGTCGGCGTGACCGACGCCGTCGCGCTGCGCGACGCGGTCGCCCTGGCCCGCCGGCACTGCCCCGACGTGCTGATCGAGCAGCGGCACCGGGGCGAGGACCTGCGGGTACTGGTGATCGACCACGAAGTGGTCGCGGCGGCGGTGCGGCGACCTGCCGCGGTCACCGGCGACGGCGTACACACCGTCGCCGACCTCGTCCGGCGGCAGAGCCGGCGACGGGCGGCGGCCACCGGCGGCGAGTCGAAGATCCCACTGGACGACCTCACCCGGGAGGTGGTCGCCGAGGCCGGCTACGCCATGGACGACGTGCTGCCGGCCGGTGAGGTGCTCACCGTACGGCGTACCGCGAACCTGCACACCGGTGGCACCATCCACGACGTCACCGACCGGCTGCACCCCGTCCTGGCCGAGGCGTGCGTCGCGGCGAGCCGGGCCCTGGCCATCCCGGTCACCGGAATGGACCTGCTGGTGTCCGCTCCCGATCAGCCCGATCACGTGTTCATCGAGGCCAACGAACGCCCCGGTCTGGCCAACCACGAGCCGCAACCGACCGCCGAACGCTTCATCGACCTGCTGTTTCCCGGCACCAGCGCACCGCAGCGCAGGTGGTCGCCGGCCGGGCCCGGCGGGGCGGCGGCGACGTCGTGATCGGCGACGGTACGGTCTTGGCATGCCGGCCGACCCGAACGCCCCCGCCCCGCTGAAACTGGACCTGGACTACCTGCAGCAGGTGCTGCTCGAGTTGCTGGACATCCCGAGCCCGTCCGGCCGCACCGATCATGTGCAGCAGTACGTCGGGGAGCGGCTGTCCGCGTTGGGTATCCCGTTCACCGTCACCCGGCGCGGTGCGCTCAGCGCCTCGCTGTGCGGTCCGCGTACCACGGGCGCGGACCGCGCCATCGTGGTGCACACCGACACCATCGGCGGGATGGTCAAGCGGCTCAAGGAGAACGGCCGGCTCGAGCTCAAACAGATCGGCACCCACAGCGCCCGCTTCGCCGAAGGCGCACACGTACGGATCTTCACCGACGAACTGGACCGGGTGATCACCGGTCAGGTCCTGCCGCTCAAGGCCAGTGGGCACCGCTACAACGAGGGCGTCGACCTGCAGGGCGTCGGCTGGGAGCAGGTCGAGGTCCGCATCGACGAGCCGGTCGACGACATCGCCGGGCTGCGGGCCCTCGGCATCGACGTCGGCGACTTCGCCGCGATCCTGCCGGTGCCGACGATCACCCCGAGCGGGTACGTCAAGTCCCGGCACCTCGACGACAAGGCCGGGGTGGCGTCGGTGCTGACCGCGGTCAAGGCGATGGTCGACGCCGGCCGGCAGCCGCCGGTGACCGCGCACCTGCTGATCACCTGCACCGAGGAGGTCGGCCACGGCGCCAGCCACGGCCTCGACCCCGACGTGGCCGAGATCGTCTCGGTCGACGCGGCGGTCGTCGCCCCGGGGCAGCAGTCCCGGGAGGATGCCGCGACCCTGGCGATGGGCGACGGTGTCGGCCCGTTCGACTATCACCTGACCCGCAAGCTGGCCGGGCTCGCCGCCGAACACGACGTCGACCTCGTCCGCGACGTGTTCGACTACTACCGTTCGGACGTGGCGGCGGCGGTGGAGGCCGGCGCGCACGCCCGCGTCGCGCTGCTGGGCTTCGGGGTGGACGCCACCCACGGTCACGAACGCACCCACCTCGACGGGCTGCGGCACCTCACCCAGCTGCTCTGCCTGTATCTGCAGAGCGAGCTGGTGTTCCCCGAGTGGGACGCCGAGCCCGACGGCGACCTGGCTGACTTTCCGTCGCTGGCGGTACAGCCGGCCCAGGAAGCCGGGCCCCGGGAAGGGCCGATCGGGGTGGTGTGAGGCCGTCGACAGTCAGCGCCGGGGCGGCGCCGAGGGTGGGGCCGGTCAGCGACGGCGGGGCGGACGCCATGCGCCCGGCGGTGTGGTCAGCGTCGGCCCCGTAGCAGGCCGGCCAGCACCGCCGGATCGCTGGCGGTGGCGGCCTGCGCCCATGCCTCGTACTGCAGCGACGCGGCGAGGCCGTCGGTCCCGGCGATCCGGACGCTCTGCTTGATGTGCCGGGTCAACCACGGGTCCAGGTCGGCGTAGCGGGCCGCCGCCGCCAGCGCGGCGGCCACCGGGTCGGCCACCACGTCGAGCACCAGGCCGAGATCGCGGGCCCGGTCGGCGCCGAGCGTCGCCCCGTCCAGCAGGATCTGCATCGCCCGCTGCGGACCGAGCGCGTCGACCAGGAAGAAGGTGGCGCCACCGCCGGGATGCAGCCCGATCCGGCTGAACGTCACCCCGAAGCTCGCCTGCGGGCCAGCGATCCGCAGGTCGCAGCACATCGCCAGGTTGAACCCGGCGCCGACGGCCGGCCCCTGCACGGCGGCGATGGTGAGCAGGTCAAGGTCCCGGACCGCCAGGAAGCTGCGGTAGATCTCCGCCAGATCGTGGCGGGTGCGGCTGACCGGGCGGGGCGGTCCGCCGAAGATCTCGTCCAGGTGGGCGCCCGCGCAGAAGGCACTGCCCGCACCGGTGACGACCAGAACCCGGGCCTCGGGGTCCGCCGCGACCGTCGCGACCGCCTCGGCGAGTTGCCGTTTCATGGCGGTGCCGATCGCGTTGCGCCGCTGAGGGTCGTCGAGGGTCAGCACCCGCACGCCGGGATGGTCGGCGGTCCGCAACACCACTGTCTGCACAGTCAACTCCGAATCCCGGTCGGTGGCGTCGGCTCCCGCGACCACGTCCACCGGTCACCCGGAACCTCCCGCCCAGAATATGGGACGCCCGACGCGCCTGCCGCACAGTGCCCCGCCGCGACCCGTTGACCAGCGCACCCGCCGCCGCCAACGAACCGACTGAGCCGGTTCCGCACCGGCCCGAGCGGCGGTAGGTTCGACACCTGGGTTACGACGATGTTCCGGGAGGATTCCGATGAGCCAGCAGGTACGGGGGGTGATCTCCCGGAGCACCGCCGTCCCGGTCGAGGTCGCCACGATCGTCGTTCCCGACCCCGGACCGGGTGAGGCGGTGGTACGGATCCAGGCCTGCGGGGTCTGCCACACCGACCTGCACTACCGCGAGGGCGGCATCAGCGACGACTACCCGTTCCTGCTCGGCCACGAGGCGGCCGGCGTGGTCGAACAGGTCGGCGACGGCGTCACCGACGTGGCCCCGGGCGACTTCGTGGTGCTCAACTGGCGGGCCGTCTGCGGCACCTGCCGGGCCTGCCTCCGGGGCCGGCCCTGGTACTGCTTCGCCACCCACAACGCGACCCAGAAGATGACCCTGACCGACGGCACAGTCCTGTCCCCCGCGCTGGGCATCGGCGCGTTCGCCGAGAAGACGCTGGTCCACTCGGGCCAGTGCACCAAGGTCGACCCGGCGGCCCGACCGGCCGCCGTCGGGCTGCTCGGCTGCGGAGTGATGGCCGGCCTCGGCGCGGCGATCAACACCGGTGGGGTCGGCCGGGGCGACTCGGTCGCGGTGATCGGCTGCGGTGGGGTCGGCGACGGTGCCATCGCCGGTGCCGCACTCGCCGGCGCGACGACGATCATCGCCGTCGACACCGACCCCCGCAAACTGGACTGGGCGCGCGGCTTCGGCGCCACCCACACCGTCGACGCCCGCACCGACGACGTGGTCGCCCGGATCCAGGCGCTGACCGGCGGGCACGGTGCCGACGTCGTCATCGACGCCGTCGGGCGCCCGGAAACGTGGAAACAGGCGTTCTACGCCCGTGACCTGGCGGGAACCGTCGTCCTGGTGGGTGTGCCCACTCCGCAGATGCGGGTCGAACTACCGCTGCTGGACGTGTTCGGTCGCGGCGGCGCGCTCAAGTCCAGCTGGTACGGCGACTGCCTACCCTCACGTGACTTCCCGATGCTCACCGAGCTGTACCGGCAGGGCCGGCTGGACCTGGACGCCTTCGTCACCGAGGAGATCTCCCTCGACCAGGTGGAGGACGCCTTCACCAAGATGCACCACGGTGACGTGTTGCGCTCGGTGGTGATCTTCTGATGCCGGTCCGGATCGACCACACCGTCACCTCGGGCACGTTCAGCCTCGACGGGCAGACCTTCGATGTCGACAACAACGTCTGGGTGATCGGCGACGACACCGAATGCGTCGTCCTGGACGCGCCACACGACGTCGACGCGATCCGCACCGTGATCGGCGACCGTACCGTCCAGGCGATCATCGCCACCCACGCCCACGACGACCACGTCCGGATGGCGCCGGCGCTGGCCGACGCCACCGGCGCGCCGGTGCTGCTGCACCCCGCCGACCGGGTGCTGTGGGACCAGGTCCACCCGGGGCGGCCACCGGAGGGTGAACTGGCCGACGGTCAGCGCATCGCCGTCGCCGGGGTCACCCTGCAGGTGCTGCACACCCCCGGGCACAGCCCCGGAGCCTGCTGCCTGTACGCCGCCGACCTCGGCGTGGTCTTCACCGGTGACACCCTGTTCGCCGGCGGCCCCGGCGCCACCGGCCGTTCCTACAGCGACTTCGGCACGATCGTCACGTCGATCCAGGAGCGGCTGCTCGGACTACCCGCGGCGACGGTGGTGCACACCGGGCACGGCGACAGCACCACCGTTGGTGCCGAGGCATCTCAGCTCGACGAATGGCTGGCCCGCGGGCACTGACCGGCACCGCCAGCGCCGCACCCCGTCAGGTGCGGCAGCGCCACCCGTCACCGCGGCGGAGCGGTCAGCTGATCGCCCGCAGGTGCCGACGGTCGGCGCGGCCCGGGGCGGCCATCGCCGCGACCAGGTCCTCCCGGGCCCGGGCGACCCGTGACCGGATGGTGCCGACGGGGCAGTCGCACACCTCGGCGGCCTCGGCGTAGCTCAGACCCAGCACCTGGGTGGCCACGAACGCCTCCCGACGGTCCACCTCCAGGGTGGCGAGCAGCTGCTCCAGCACCACGGCGTCCTCGAAGCGGGGCCCACGCCCGGCGCCGGCACTCTCCGCGACCGTCTGCCAGTCGTCCAGGTCGGCGACCCTCGGCCGGACCATCGCCGCCCGGATGTGGTCGACCGCGACCCGCCGGGCGATCGACAGCAGCCACGTCCGCGCCGTCGACCGGGCAGCGAACCTCGGCAACGACCGCATCGCCCGCAGATAGGTCTCCTGAGTGAGATCCTCGGCGTCACCGGTGCCGGCCAGGTGGGCGAGGAACCGCTGCACGTGCGGCTGGGTGGCACGGATGAACGCGGTGGCCGCGGCGCGGTCTCCGTCCCGGGCGGCGAGAGCCCAACGGGTCACCTGGTCGTCGTCCGATCCGGCGTGCGGCATGACCGCAAGCGTATCCGCACCGCACCGTCGGCGACAGCCCGCCTCGCCGGGGCACGCCGGCACCGACGAAACCGGGACCCCGCCGGGAACCGTCCCGGCCGGTGGACCGACTATTGACATGTGGGGTGTGCGGACTATCGAGAGTTGCTGTCGGCCGAACTCGACGGGGAAGCCGACCAGGCGGAGACGGCGGCGGCCCAGGGCCATCTGGCCAGCTGCCCGCAGTGCCGGACCTGGTACGCCGATGCCAGCGCGGTGACGGTCCTCGCCCGCCGTACCGGAACGCTGCCGGTCGGCGCGATCGACGACGCCGTCCTGGCCGCGCTGCCGACGCCCCGGCGGCTGACCGCCGCCCGGCTCGCCCTCGTCCTGCGGTACGCCCTGGGGCTGCTCGGTGTCGCCCAGTTCCTGCTCGGCGCGGCCCAGATCGGCGGCGTCACCGATGGCCACCTGCACGTACCGGACGCAATCGGTGGGACCGCGCCGAACCACCTGTGGCACGAGTCGGCGGCCTGGAACGTCGCGCTGGGTGCCGGGTTCGCGTGGATCGCGCTGCGACGGACCCGGCCGTCGGGGATCCTGCCGACCCTGACCGCGTTCGTCGCGGTGCTGGCGCTGCTGTCGGTCAACGACGCCATCACCGGCCGGGTCGACTATCCCCGACTGCTCAGCCACGGCCTGGTGGTCGTGGGCTACCTGCTGCTGCTCACGCTGAGCCGGCTCGGTCGTGACCCCGACGCACCGGTGCACGGCACGCCCCGGGGGCGGTCCCGATGGCGGGTGCACCTCGACGACGACGCCCCGGCGCCCGCCGGCCGGGCACCGCTGCGGCTGGTCGGCGAGGCCTCGGTGACGGTCCGGCCGGACCGTCACCGACGGCACGACCGTGCCGCCTGATCCGGCGGCTTCGATCCGCACAACCCGGACAGCTGTCAAGCAACGGACAGAATCCGATAGGTGACTTAGGGTAGCTTGCCGCGCGGGCGTCGCCAGCCGGCCCGCTCACCTCACGCCCCCTTCCGGAGTAGATATGGCACTGCCAGCCCCCCGACGACTGACGGCGGGACTGCTCTCCAGCGTCGTGTGCGTACTCGTGTCTGCCGCGCCCGCCGCTGCCGCGCCCGGCGGCGGCATCCAGGCCGACGGATTCTCGACCCCGGCCGGAATCAGCGCGGACGGGCGCTACGCCCTGTTCACCTCCACCGCCGCGAACCTGGTCGTCAGTGACGGCACCGCCCAGTGGCACCTGTTCGTACGGGACCTGCACCAAGCGGTGACCAGCCTGGTCGACGTGACCGCCGACGGCGAGGTCCCGACGGCCGCGGTGACCGGCCCCGCGCAGCTGAGCCTGTCCGGCCGCTACGCCGTCTTCGCCAGCGCCGCCGACGACCTCACTGTCGGCGACGGCGCCGGCACCACCGATGTCTATCTGCGCGATCTGCACCTGCAGGCGACCGACCTGATCAGTGTCGCCGCCGACGGTACCGCCGCCGACGGGTGGTCGACCGCGGTCGGGGTGAGCGCCGACGGTCGCTACGTCGTCTTCCAGTCGACCGCCACCAACCTGGTGTCCGGCGGCACCGCCGCCGGCGCACGTCATCTGTACGTCCGCGACCGGGCCGAGGCCACCACCCGGATGATCACCGCGATCCCGGCCGACTCGCTGGCTCCCGGCTGGACCCCGGTCGCCAGCCCGGACGGCCTGTTCGTCGGCTACGACCTGCGTACCGGTGACGGCAGATGGGTCACCTACCTGCACGACGTCGTCACCGGCGGGACCACCACGGTGGGCACCAGCACCATCGGCGACGCGGCCGACGCGACCACCTTCGCCCAGGCGATCAGCCGCGGTGGGCAGTTCGTGCTGTTCCAGTCGACCGCTGCCAACCTGGTCAGAGCTGACACCAACGACGCGGCGGACCTGTTCGTGCACAACCCGGCGGCCGGCCGCACCGTACGGGTGAGCCTGGCCGACGGCGGCGACGAGGCCGACCGCGGCGCCGGCGCCGGCCACCTCAGTGCGACCGGGCGTTACGTCGCATTCGAGTCGACGTCGACGAACCTGACCGGTGCGCCCGCGACCGACGACGTCACTGGACAGGTCTACCTGCGCGACCGCGAAGCCGGGCGGACCTGGCTGGTCAGCGCCGGGGCCGACGGGACCCCCGCCAACGGCACCTCACGTACCGCCCTGCTCAGCGGCAACGGCAGGTTCGTCCTGTTCGGCTCCGACGCCACCGACCTGGTCCCGGGTGACACCAACGCAGCCCGGGACGTCTTCCGGTACGACCACTCGACCGGCACGACCAGCCGCGTGAGCGTCGGCTGACCGGATCGGCATCCCGGCAACGGCCCGCCCGGGGGTGTCACGGTGACCGTGACACCCCCGGGCGGGCCGTTGCCGTTGATCCGACAGCACCGGCAGGTCAACCAGCCGGTCGGGAAGCGCGACACACCTGCAACCGGCGACGACTCCCGTCGCCGTGACGCAGGGAGCAGCCATGCCGGCCAGCCCGCCAGCAGATCGTCCGAGCACCGATCAGATCGTCGCCCGGTACCTTGCCGGGGCACCGATCCGGCGGATCGCGGCGGACCTCGGCGTCTCCTACAGCTACGTGCACCGCAGACTGCACTACTCCGGCGTCACGGTGCGCCGGCGCGGCGGCAACCACGCCGCGCCAACCGCCGAGGCGGCTGAGCGTCCGGACAGCGCCCCACCGCTCGACGCAGCACACTGGACTGAGTAGCAGCACACCTGGAGAAGGTGGACGGACCGGGTCCTACACTGGCGGCGTACCTCCTCCGCCCCTCGACAGACCACCCATGGTCACCGGTCACATAGGTCAGAAGGTCAGATGCTCGACCGCCGGATCCGGCAACGCGTCACGCTGACCGCCCGTCGCGGAAAGGTGCCAAGCAAATGTCCGATCGTTCGACACCGTATCTGGGAGACAAGGTTGACTTCCCGCAGCCGCCGAGACCACATCCTCCACCGCGCTGGAGCGCTGTTCGCCAGCCGCGGAGTGGCCGGCACCACGGTCCGTGAAATCGCCGATGAGGTCGGGATCCTGTCCGGCAGCCTCTACCATCACTTCGAATCCAAGGAGGCGATGGTGGACGAGATCATCTCGTCCTATCTCGCCGACCTCCGTGGCCGGTACCAGCAGGTACTGAACGCCCCCACTCCCCCGGCCCGGCAACTGCGCGAGCTGATCCGATCATCCCTGGAGTGCGCGGCGGCCAACCCACACGCGACCGAGATCTACCAGAACGACGCGAACTATCTACGGACCCTCCCCCGGTTCAGTTACCTCAAGGGAGTCTCCCGCGAGGTCGAGGACGTCTGGCTGACGGTGATCGAGGCCGGTCGCCAGGACGGCACGCTGCGCTCCGACGTCGACGCCCGGACGTTCTACCGGCTCACCCGGGACGCCATCTGGCTCACCGTACGGTGGTTCAAGCCCGGCGGCCGGTCCTCGGTGAACCGCCTGATCGACGATTGCACCACGATCTTCCTCGACGGTATCGCCACGCGCGGCTGAACCGCGTCCCCGCCGCTGCGCACCGCAGTCGCGGGTGCCAGGGCAGTTGACCTGCCCGGTGCACGGCTGGCTACGGCACCTGGCCGTCAGGTCTACATAAGACAGATTGCGATGATGGTAGTTCGTGGACGTACGGGTGGTGGCGTCACACTGCGTACGGCATCCTAGGAGGCTGGGTGGCTGACTGGCCCCGGCTGTCTCGCTGATGATCCGCGGCACACGGCCGCGTTTGAAGACCCTGGCGGCCCGGGTATCAGTCGCCGTCCCCCCGAACCCTGGTGAGAACGGAGCTCCAGATGCTCTTGCTCGGCCTGATTCTGCTGGTCCTCGGCCTGGTGCTGAATATTTCCATCCTCTACACGCTCGGCATCATCCTCCTGCTGGTCGGTGCGGTCCTCTTCATCCTCGGTGCCGTCGGTCGGCCGGTCGGCGGGCGCAAACACTACTGGTGACGGGGCCCGCCGCCATGTTTTCGGGGTGCCGACGACGGTCGTCGGCACCCCGAAAACATGGCGAATCTGCCATTTCGATCACCGGACGGCGCCGGCAGGTCCGCAATATCCGAATGAGCACCTGGCATCGACGGTCGCCGCCATCGGCGTCGGGCAAGTATCGTCGGCTGACGGCAGGCACCATCCACCACCGACCAAAGGCAAATCACGAATAATGCGTACGGTCCGGCGGTGACCGCCGATGGCAAGCAGCTCACGCTCGTTCGAGCAGACACGCACGGAGGCACCGCCCTACCGACCGGGTGATCAGATCTGGATCCACCGGTCCGGGGCCTGGCGCACCGGCGTGGTGCTGGCCCACTCCCCCACCGCCGTCACCATCCGCTACCGCGTCACGGGGTCCGAAGGCACCGGGGTGGACACCGTACTCCTGGGTAGACCCGAACTTGCCCCGCGTGCCGGCGGAGCGCCACCGCCGGAGCCACCGACGCCGAACCGGTCCGTCCGCACGCCGCGGCCGGTTCCCCGCCCAGGCCCACCGCCCGTACCGCCCCGACCGCAGCGACAGCCGGCCGGCCGCGGCACGGCCGGACCCGGGCCGCGTCCTCCGGCGGCGGGCCAGGCCAGGGGCACCGAGCACGTCGTGGAGCTACGGGTGTTCGTCCGCGGTGCCGGCGGACGGCCCCACGAACTGCCACTGCGATGCGCCGTCGACCGGCGCCGGGGAATCGTCCGGCTGCGACTGGGCGACGGACCTACCAGCCAGTTCGACCTGCTGCTCGCCCGTGCCGCCGGGATGTTGCTGCACGAAGCCGTCGTCACCTGCATGGAACCCCAGGACCTGCGACTGTGGATTCAACGCTGACCGGCGTCGTCGGGAGTCGCGCCGCCACGCTGACGCGTGCTGACCGACAGCTCCGCACGGCCCGGCGTAGCCGCCAGTACGGTCACCGACAGCGGACCCACCACGACGGTCTGTCCGACGTCGACGCGGTACGGCGCGCCGGCGTAGACCACCGTCACGGACCCGTCCACCAGGTCGTCGAAGGTGAGCTCGTGGTCGAGGATCTCGACGCTGGCCGTGGCGGTGGTCTTCACCGCCACCGTGCACCGGTCGTCGCGGCACCTCGCGCTCGTCGTGGCACAGGCGGTGAGGCCAAACAGCGTCGACAGGATGAGGACGACCCGCAGGACCCTTCGTGGCAGGCGCATGCCGACGACGGTGACCGACCACGCCGGATCGTGGATGCGGCGCGGGCCAAGGTGGCACTTTCCGGGGAGGGCCACCCGGGACGATCGGCGGTGGCACCGCAGCGGGGCGCACCGCAAGACGTCCGGATCAGCCGACGACGATCAGCACGACGACGACGGCCACGGCGAGTGCGACGCCGGCCAACCCGAGCACCGTCGCCGCCACCGCCTTGGCCCGCTGATCCGGCTGGTGACGCCCGGAGCGGGCGAGCAGCACCGCCACGGCGGCCGGCAGGGCACCCGCGCCGTAGCAGGCGGTGAGCGGCAACGCGGCGATCGCCGTCACCAGGGCGACGGTGGTGCGGGTGGCGACCGCACGGCTGGCTCCGGTCACCGCAGGTGTACGGGGATCCCAGCGGAACTTCGACGGGAGATCCGCGAGTTGGGCGGTGAGGTCGGCGACGGTCCGGGCACCGGTCACCTCGACCAGCCGCCGTTCGTACTCGACCAGGTCGAGGTAGCCCTCGCTGACCGCCTCGGTGAGCAGCCCGGTGACCTGGTTGCGGTGCGTGTCACCTACTCGTTGCGTCATGCTGCGCCTCCCCGAGCCCCTGCCGGCACCGTACCCCATGCACGTCAACGCAGTTCAGACGCTTACCGGGACTGGATCCACCGGACCACGTACCCCATGATGTCTAACGGAGAGCATTCGTTAGACCACTTAGAGTAGTCCGCGAAGGGGTCTCGCATGGCGCGTAGTGGTAGCAGACCGTGGCCGCTGGTGATCGTCGTGGCCGCGTTGGCCGCCGTGGGTGCCACTGTCGGTGCGGCCCTGGCGCTGGCGTACCGCCCGATCGCGTTGACGTACGCCAACGCCCTGGCGCACTGCCCGGACCGGCCGGCGGCGGTCCCGGACTGTCTGACACCGGCGACCCGGCCGGTCGGTCTGCTGATGATCGCCGCGGCGCTGGTGGCCGTGGGCCTCGGCCTCGGTGGCGCACTGCTGGTCGCGTTCGCCGACGAACGGCGGATCGCCCGCTACCGGCCGGCGCATCCGCTGGTCGAGGCCCGCTTCCGGGAGCTGTGCCGGCAGCACGGCGGTACCCGTACCCGGTGGGCGCGGCTGCGGGTCGGCGGCTGCCGGGTCGCCAGCCACGGCGGGCCGGGCCGGCCGGACACCGTGGTGTTGCCGGCGGGACTCGCCGCGGCCCCGCTACGCCCTGCCGAGTTCGACCCGGTGGTCCGCGGCGAACTCGACCGGATCACCGACGGGCGCACCGCGCGGGCCAGCGCCCTACGCGGCTGGCCATGGCTGGTGGCGCCGGCGGCCATCGGGTTGGCCGCCGGCGTTCCGGTCGCCGCCGGGCTCGGGTCCGGTGCCGTGCTCGGCGGGTCGTGGGCCGACCGGCTGCGGCTGGTGACCCTGGCGCTCGTGGTCACCGTCGTCGCCCGAGGACTCGGTGGGACCGTACGGGGGCATGCCGGTGTCACCGCGGTGGCTACCGGTGTGGTCGCCGTTGGCGGCGCCACCGCGCTGGCCACCATCGGCTGGCATCTGGTGCCGTCGGACACGCCAACGGTGCCGGCGACGCTGGCCGTGGTGACCGCTGGCGCGGTACTGGCCGCGTTCGCGGGAGCGACCCGTGACGCCGCCGCCGGACCGGCACGCCGGCGACCGGGCCCGGCGGTCGGGATGCTGGCCGGTCTGTCCGTCGGCGCGGTGGCGTTCCTCGTCGTCACCCCGGGGGTCGGGTCGTGTCCGTCGGCGCCGGCGGTGGCGCCGACGGACCACGCGGCGCAGCGGCCGGACGGTGCGGTCGCCGCCACGGCCCCGGGCGGGCGCGGCGCACCACCACAGGCGGGTGCCGCACCGTCGGCGCGGGCCCCGCGGCCCGGCCGGGTCGACGGCCCCGTCGCACAGATCGACACCGACACGGCGAACCGCGCGGCCCGGGCGATCGAGGAGGTGCTCGACCCGACGTGGCGGGCCGACCCGCTACCGCCGGCGTCGGCCGGGCCCGTCGCGACGGGCCGCTGCCATCCCTCGGTCATCGACAGCTACCTGCGTGGGTTGGCCGTGCACCGGACCGGTCACGGCGTCGCCCGGTACGCCGCCACCGGCACGCCGCACGCGGGCGGGCTTGGTCGAGTCACCCTGCAGATCGATGTGGCGTCCTACCTGCAGCCGGTGGACCTGGTGTTCGCCGCGGCGGACCGGGCGGGTGTGGCGTGCCGGGACTTCACCGACCGCGGCTCAGGACTACGGGTCCAGGCGTTCACCCGGGCGGCTCCGGTGGCCGGTGACCGGGCCTGGCGGCTGGATCTGGTCCAGACTCTCGGCCACGGATCGGGGCGGGTCACCGAGACGGCCGCTCTGGGGGTGGTCCAGGTGGACAGGACCCTGGTGGTGGTGACGATGACAGCGTCATTGACGGCTGTCGACGGCGCACTGGTCGACGAGGTGCTACGCCGTACCGCCGCCGACCTCGCCGGGCAGCGCGACGATCCGCCGCCAGGCGTCGATCACCTGGACCGGTCGCATCCCTTCGGCGAGGTACAGCCCGAGCGCCGGCCGACGCGGATCGGTGTCGACGTGCAGGAACGTGCCCCGACGGCCGGCGTGAGCGTCGGCGGCGAGCGCCCGGCGCAGCAGCAGCCGGCCGAGACCACGGCCCTGCCAGTGCGGGTGCACCGCGAGCAGCCAGACGTAGCCGCTGCGCTCGTCGGCGACGAAGGCGTGTGAGCGCAGCACCATCGCGACCGGGGTCGGGCCGAGATAGGCGACCTCGCCGAGGCTCCAGTCGTGGCTGCTCTGCGACTCGAGGTGGGCGGTCCAGTCCGCGTAGCTCTTGGCGGCGAAGCCGAAGTGGTCGGCGAACGCCGCCTGGTGCACCGTCCACGCGTCGCGGCGGGTTCCGGGCTCCGTCGCCATGTCCTGGATGCGGACTCCGTCGCCGGGCGACGGCACCGCCCGGACGGTCGTCGGATCGTGCGCGATGAACAGCCGGTTGAACACCGTGGCGACGCTGAACCCGTACTCGGCGAGCCGGGCCGCCGTCGCGGTGTCCTCGCGGTAGCACCCGGCGTCGAGTACGGCGCGGCGGTGGCCGCGCTCGGCGACGATGGCGACGGCACGGTGCTGCGCCCGGTGCCACAGCCACCGGCCCACCTGCGGCTCGTGCGGGACGTGATAGACGTCGATGTCGACCGTGTCGCTGTCGCCCTTGCGACAGGACCAGCCCCAACCGACGAGGCGGCCCTGCCGGTCGTGGACCAGCCAGCCGTCACGTGCCGGGTCGAAGTCGGGCTCGGTCAACTCGTCGGCCACCTCGGCGAGGGTGTAGTCGGGCCGGCCGATGACCGCCGTGTTGCAGGCCGCGATCAGTGCGAATATCTCGGCCGCGTCGGCGGTCGTGGGCGGACGCTGTACGTAGCCCGTGGGCAGAGCCGGGGCGTCGGTGGTGGTGGACACCGGCCGATTGTCGGGCGTGGGCGGTCACTGGTGCCACTGGATTTGGCCGCGCTGTCGACGGTGATCGGCAAACCGGCCTCCCTGCCGAAGATCAGGTGCTTAGATATCATTTGTCCAAATTATTGCATTGTCGTGCGGGGGTACGAGGCCATGGAGAGCGCTCCGGTAGTCGTCGTCGGCCAGGGGTACGTCGGTCTGCCCGTGGCCATGCGGGCCGTGCAGGTCGGCCATCGCGTCGTCGGATTGGACACCAACGTCGAGCGGGTCGCGATGCTGCGCCGCGGCACGTCGTACGTCGAGGACATCCCCGACGACCAGGTGCGCGACGCGTTGGCCACCGGCCGGTACACCGCCACCACCGACTACGCCGACACGACCGGCTTCGGCACGGCGGTCATCACCGTACCGACGCCGCTGCACGACGGGGCACCCGACCTGCGTCACATCGAGGACGCCGCCCGGTCACTCGCCACACGACTGACCCCCGGCGCGACGGTCGTACTGGAGTCGACCACCTACCCGGGGACCACCGACGAACTGCTACGCCCGTTGCTGGAGAAGGGCAGCGGGCTGCAGGCCGGGCTGGACTTCCACCTGGGGTACAGCCCGGAACGCATCGACCCGGGCAACCGGCAGTGGACGTTCGTCAACACCCCGAAGGTCGTCTCCGGGATCACCGCCGAGTCGCTGCGGGCCGTCCAGACCTTCTACGACGGCCTCGTGGAGCGCACCGTCGCGGTCCGGGGCACCCGGGAGGCGGAGACCACCAAGCTGCTGGAGAACACCTTCCGGCACGTCAACATCGCCCTGGTCAACGAACTGGCGATGTACGCGCACATGCTCGGCATCGACATCTGGGACGCGATCGACGCGGCCAGCACGAAACCGTTCGGATTCATGCGGTTCACCCCCGGACCGGGTGTCGGCGGACACTGCCTGCCCGTCGATCCGTCCTACCTGTCGTGGGAGGTCAAGCGCAGCCTCGGTCGCAGCTTCCGGTTCGTCGAACTGGCCAACGACGTCAACAACTACATGCCGACGTACGTCGTGGAACGACTGACCAGCGCGATGAACCGGCACAGCCGGGCGGTCCGGGGCGCCACCGTGCTGCTGATCGGGTTGGCGTACAAGCCCAACAGCGGCGACTGCCGGGAGTCACCCGCCGTACGGGTGGCCGAACTCCTGCACCTGGCCGGTGCGCAGGTACGGGTCGTCGACCCGTACCTGCGGCCGGCGCAGATGCCGTCGTTCGTGCGGCCCGTGACACTCACCGCCGACGAGGTCACCGCCGCCGACGCGGTGCTCGTGCTGACCGACCACGACGGGGTCGACTACGACCTGCTCGCCACCGCGCCGCTGGTGCTCGACACTCGGCGGCGGCTCACCGCCACCGCCGGCACCGAACTGCTCTGACCACCAGACCGGGCGCGTCGTATCACGCACCGCACGGCCGCGTACGCCGACCCGTAGGTCGGCCGCGTCAGGTCACGCCCGACATTGCGCGCCGACACAACCGCCACCGTGCCGCCGCAGGTGCGTGTCTCAGCGTGCGGCGGCAGGTTCCCGCGGCGTCACCGCTGGCGACACCGTGGCCGGTCGGCAGGCGACCCGGAACGCCCGGTAGAAGGCCGCCCGGCGCGGGGCCAGTGCCTCGACGCGGTAGTCGCGCGACCTGGCCAGGTTCCTCGACGCGACGTCGGCCATCCGCTGCGGATCCGCCAGCAGTGCCCCGATGGCCTCCGCCAGGGCCGCCGGGTCGCCCGCCGGAGCCAGACAGTCGGGGCCGATCAGCTCCGGAATGCCGCCGACCGAGGTCCCGATCACCGGCAGGCCGCGGGCCATCGCCTCGATCATCGCGCGGGGCAGCTCTTCGGTGCGCGACGGCAGGACGAACAGATCGGCCCGGTCGAGCTGGTCGAACACCGCCGCAGCGGGCAGGGCACCGGTGAAGGTGACCTGGTCGGTCAGGTTGTGCTGCGCCGCGAGGCGTTCGAGGCGGGGGCGGAGCCGGCCGTCGCCCACGTGCACGAGACGGACCGCGACTCCGCGGCCGTTCAGCCGGCACATCGCCAACAGCAGGACGTCGACGCCCTTGTACATCTGCTCCAGCGCGCCGATCGAGATCAGGGTCACCGGTACGGTGCGGGGCGGTGGGGTCCGTGCCTGGTCGACGAACGCCGTGGCCGGCAGATCGGCGCTGGAATACCAGGTGGCGGTCGTGTTGGGTCCGGGCGGATAGCGGCGCTGCAGGTAGGTCTCGGTGACATAGGCCGCCCCGACGGCCCACCGGCACTGTTCGCGCAGGGCGCGAGCGGCCCAGCGACGCACCAGCAGCCGGACGGGATGGCGCACCACCCCGGCGGCGAACACATCCTGCGGATCACCGACGACCTCGAGGGCGTAGCCCCGGCGCTGCCGGCGCAACATCGGCACCAGGAGGTTGGCCAGCGGCGACGGCACCCGCAGCAGGACACCCTCGACGTCGCGGACCGCGTCGGACAGCGACCGGCGCAGGGCCCGACGGTGGAGCAGGTACCGGACCGGTCCGACGTAGTACGGCAACGGCCAGACCTCGACCCCGGTCCCGTCCACCCTGGCCGCACCGGACGGCGGTTGCGGTACCTCACTGGTGCGGGCGAGCACCCGCACCCGGTCGAACGCGGACAGGTACCGGGTCCAGAACGCGTGCGCCGGCCCGGACACCGTCCAGACGGCACCGTCGGGCGTGCGTAACAACCGTGCTTCCGTACTGACCGCGATCGTGCCCGTAGCGGAGCCTGACCATCTGTCCACCGTGCCCCCGTCCACCGTCGTCAAGTCCGTTGTCATCGAAGGATTGCTGTCGCGAGATGTCCCGGTACGCCGGGGGGATGCTCACCCGGTGGCCGAACCCGCCAGCCGCCGACGGCGACGGGACACCGGGTGGAGCCCGCCGGTCACCTCGATCACGTCGGCGACGGCCCGTGCGCAGTCGCCGCTGTCGAAACGCTGTTCGACCAGTTCACGGGCTGCCATCCCGCGTCGCCGCAGCCCGCCGGAGCGGAACTCCGCGTACGCGGAGTGCAACGCGGCGACGAGACTGTCCACGTCGCCGGCCGGGACGACCCAGCCGCTGTCGGGTGCGACGGTCTCCGGCAGTCCCCCGGCGTCGGAGACGATCGACGGTACGGCCACCGCGCCCGCCTCCAGCGCCGCGCCGTGGTTCTCCGACAACGACGGGCTCACACTGACGTTGGCGGCCGCGTAGTAGCGGCTGACGTCGACGACCCCGGCGTACCAGTCGACGCTCGGGTCGCCCGCGATGTCGAACCGTCGGATCAGCGCCTGACGGTGATCCTCGCCGGCGGCGTCCCACCCGGCCCCCACCAGGATCAGCCGGGACTGCGGACGGTCCCGGTGGAACGTCCGCCAGGCTTCCAGGAGCACGTCGTGGCCCTTGATGCCGGTGCCCCGGTGCACGAGGGTCTTGGGCGCGTAGACGTAGGCGACCATGATCGCCACGAAGACGTCGTCCGGCAGCTCGAGGCGGCGGCGGGCCGCCAGCCGGGTCGCGACGTCCGGTGGGCGGAACGCCCGGGTGTCCACGCCGTACGGCACGACCGGCAGGCTGCGGTCGGCGCGGCCCAGCGACCGGTACCGCGCGGCGGTGCAGCCGCTGCCGGCGATCACCACGTCGTCGAGCCGGACCAGGAACCGTTCGCTCGCCCGGATCAGCCGGGACTCCAGGAACAGTGGGCCCGGCACCATGAAGACCCGGGCGATGCCGAGCCCCAGCGTACCCAGCCGGGCCGCAAGCGCGGCGTGATAGTGGTGGTACTGCAGCACGTCGGGGCGGAGCCGGCGGATCAACCGCCGCAGCCGCCACAGCTGCACGAGCGTCGCGATCCCCGGGCGGAAGCGGAACCGGAACGGTGAGTCGACCATCGACACGCCGCCACGCTGCAACAGGTCGCGCAGCCGGCCGGGACCGGCCGGTAGCACCACGATCACCTCGTGGCCCCGCCGGCGCAGCTCCTCGACCTGTGGGACGATCCACCGGCCGCCCTCCGCCGTCTTGAGCATCACCACGATCCGCACGATCACTGCTCCTTGCGCACTCGCTGGCTGTTCACCCTGGGGCCGGTCATCGCGCGGGGACCCCTTTGACGACGGTGCCGGCCGGCACGTCGCGCACGACGCACGCCCCCGCGCCGACGGTCGCGCCCGCGCCGACGCTCAGCCCCTGCAGTACCGCCGCCGTCGTCCCGATCAGGACCGCCTCGGCCAGCTGGCAGTCACCGGAGACCGCGGCCAGCGGATTGACCGAGCAGTGGTCACCCACTGTCGTGTCGTGGCCGACCACGCTGTTCTGGTTCAGGTGCACGTGCCGGCCGAGGGTGACGTTGGTGGTGACCCGGGCCCCGGCGAACAGGACGACACCGGCACCGAGGGTGCTGTCCGGGCCGACGGTGGCGCTCGGGTGGATCAGGGTCGCGGCGCGGGGACGCCGTGCCGTCGCGGCAGCGGCGGCGGCGATCCGCCGGTCGAGCGCCTGCCGGGACGCCGGCGCGCCGACGCCCAGGACGTACGCCGGCGGCGCGTCGCGGGCGGTGAGCCAGCTGAGGTCACCCAGCAGCGGTACGCCGAGCCGGTCCACCCGGGCCTTGTTCGTCGGCGACGGATCGTCGTCGACGAATCCGATGACGCGCCAGCGGGGTGTCGCGCTGGCGGCGTTGACCGCCGCGACGATGCCGAACACCTCCCGGCCGTGCCCACCACAGCCGACGATGACCAGGTCCCGGGCGCTCACTGGGGGCTCCGGTCGCCGTCGAGGAACGCGTCGATGGCAGCCAGCACCCGGTCGATCTGGCCGTCGCTGAGCGCCGAACCGCTCGGCAGGGCCAGCCCGTCGGCGAACAGTCGGTCGGCTGCCCCGGTGAGCACCCGCCGGGCGTCGGCGAAGACCGGCTGCTGATGCATCGGCTTCCACACCGGACGGGTCTCGATCCGGTGGTCGGCGAGGTAGCGACCGAGGTCTGCGGCGGCCCAGCCGGCCGCCGGCCGGTCCACCACGATCACCGTGAGCCACGCGTTGCTGCCCTGGTCCGGTGCGTCCCCGGTGGCACCGAGCAGACGCACCCCGGCGACGTCGGCGAAGGTCTTCGCGTACCGCGCCCGGGTCTCCCGGCGGCGGTCGATCATCGAGTCCAACCGACGCAGCTGGGCCCGGCCGAGCGCGGCGAGCAGGTTGCTGAGCCGGTAGTTGTAGCCGACCTCGGTGTGCTCGTAGTGCGGCACCGGCTGGCGGGCCTGGTTGGCCAGGTGCCGGCAGCGTCGGGCCAGCTCGGCGTCGTCGGTGAGGACCATCCCCCCGCCCGAGGTGGTCATGATCTTGTTGCCGTTGAAGGAGAAGACACCGACCCGGCCGAACCCGCCCGCTGGGCGGCCGGCCAGGGTGGCACCGACGGCCTCCGCCGCGTCCTCCACGACCGGAACCCCGTGGCGTTCACACAGCGGCAGCAGGGTGTCGTAGTCGGCGCAGCGGCCGAACATGTCGACCGCGATCACCGCCCGGACCGGCGGCTGGTGCGCGGTACGCCGGGCGAGCAGCTCGGTCAGTAGCGCGACGTCGATGTTGCCGGTCGACGGTTCGCAGTCGACGAAGATCGGCTCGGCCCCGGTGTAGACGACCGCGTTGGCGGCGGCGGCGAACGTCATCGTCGGTACCACGACCGCGTGGCCAGGGCCGACGTCGAGGGCCAGCAACGCGAGGTGCAGACCGGACGTGGCGGCGTTGACGGCGACCGCGTGCCGTACGCCGACCCGCTGCGCCATCTCCCGTTCGAAGGCGTCGACGTCCGGGCCGGTCGGTGCCACCCAACCGGACCGTACCGCCGCGACCAGGAACTCTTCCTCGAGCCCGGTGACGTCCGGCGCCGACAGATGGATCTGCCCGGTCATCGTGGTGCTCCGCCGATTCGGGCCAATCGGACGCTAGGCTGACCGGGTCGCGGCCGGACGGACGGCGGCGACCACGCGCCCGTCCGGGCGGTCGACGGCCGATCAGAATGGCTGGTTGCGAGGATGTCCACTAACCGGTTCACCACCCTGTTCGTGTGTCGGGCCAACATCTGCCGGTCACCGATGGCCGAACGGCTGGCCCGGCACGAGTTCGCCACCCGGCTGGGCTCCGACGCGGCGGTCTTCGTCACCCACAGCGCCGGCACCCACGCCTTGGTCGCCCACCCGATGCACCCGCACACCGAGACCGTGCTGCGGGAACGCCAGGCCGATCCGACCGGATTCGTCAGTCGGCAGGTGGACGCGGCCATGCTCGACGCCGCAGATCTGATCCTGACCGCGAGTCGACGGCACCGGGCGCACTGCGTGGCGTTGGCACCGCGTACCGTGGGCCGGACCTTCACCGTCCGCCAGTTCGGCCGGCTGGCCCGCGCGGTGCCCGCCGCGACCGCGCCGGCGCAGCCGGACCTGGTCGACCGGGCGCGGGCCCTGGTGCGAGCCGCCGCCGCCGCACGTGGCCGGGTCCAGCCGGTCTCCGCGGAGGCCGACGACCTCGCCGATCCGGTGTTGCGACCGCTCGACGACTTCCGGGTCTGCGCCCGGCAGATCAGTCTGACGGTCGACACGACGCTGGACCTCATCATGAAGCCTTGACGGCGGCGCCACCGGTCGGCGTCGGCTGGTCACCGACCGGCACGGTGGTGTCGACAGCGGTGGCCTGCCGCTGGCGCGCCGGAGCCGGCGTACGGCTGCCGCGCCGGCCACGGCCGCGGCCACGGTCGTTGTAGTAGTAGTGGTAGGAGCCGCTGCGGTGCGGCGTCATGTTCAGTACGCAGCCGAGCAGCCGGGCGTCCACCGCCCGCAACGCGGCCGTGGCGGCACGCAGGTGCGCCTCGGTGGTCTTGGCGCAGCGGCCCACCAGGATGGCACCGTCGACCTGTGCGGCGATCGGCGCCGCGTCGGTCACCGGCACCAGCGGCGCGGTGTCCACGATCACCACGTCGAAGCGCGACCGGAGACTGGTCAGCAGGTCCGCCATCTGCTGGGAGCCGAGCAGTTCGCTCGGGTTCGGCGGGATGAACCCGCTGGGCAGCAGGGTCATCCCGCTGTCGCCCCAGGGCTGCAGCACGTCGTCGAGCTCGGCGTGCCCGGCGAGGACGTTCGTCAGACCGACGGCGCCTTCCATGTCCAGGTAGGAGGTGGCCTGCGGCCGGCGCAGATCGGCTTCGACGAGCACCACCGAGCTGCCCGCCTCGGCGAAGGTCAGCGCCAGGTTGGTGGCGGTGGTGGTCTTGCCCTCCTCCGGCATCGCGCTGGTCACCAGGAGACTGCGGATCGGTTTGTCCACGTCGGCGAACTGCAGGTTGGTCCGCAACTGGCGGAACGACTCCGCGCGCGGGGAGTGGGTCTGCCGGCCGGTGATGAGCGGTTCCCGACGGGCGGTGCTGTCCAGCGGGATGGTGCCCAGCAGCGGCGCAGCGGTCACCTCCTGGATCTGTTCGACGCTGCGTACGGTGTTGTCGAGCAGGCCGCGCAGCAGCGCCAGACCGACACCGGCCAGCAGGCCCAGCAGCAGGCCCAGCGCGACGTTACGGACCGGTTGGGGCGATACCGGGGTGGGGTTGAGCAGCGGCCCGGAGACGACCTCCACCTTGACCGCTGGGCGGTCGGCCCCGGGCGAGGTCTCCAGGCGCTGGACCAGGTCGACGAACTCGTCGGCGATCGCCACGGCGACACGCTCCGACCGATTCGGTGAGCTGTCCGTGACGGTCGCCTGCAGCAGGACGGTGTCGGGCACCGGGCGGGCGCTGATCCGGGCCTGCACCTCACCGGCGGTCAGCCCGAGGCTGTGCCGGTTCACCACGGTGTCGGCGAGCCGGTCGCTGGTCAGCAGCCCGCTGTAGGACTTGACGCGCTGCTGGGAGAACAGTCCGCCCTGGTAGGCGTCGGTGACGCCCTGCGCGCTGGAGGTCGAGACGAAGAACGTCACCGAGGTGGCGTACTGCGGGGTCGCCCGCACGTTGACGACGACCGCGACGCCCACCGTCACGGTCATCGCCGCCACCACCCAGAGCCACCGTTTCCGCACCGCGTCGAAGTAGTCCCGCAGTTCCATCGGTACGGCCTCCCAAAATTCCGCTACGTCATGGTCAGCACCATCTTGTACCAATCTACGGCGTCAACGGGCTATTTCTGGTCAAATAGTGGCATTGCTGCTGCTGTCAGTAGTCAGTGGACGAGACCAGAGCACGCCGCCGGACGCCACGGGCGCTGCCGACTGAACGGGGCTGGAATGGAGCCATCGACCCGACTCACCGAGGACACCACGGCCCGGCGCCCTCGCGACCGCGCCGTCGCGCCACTGTGGCTGGCCGACCTCGCCGCCTGGAGCGTCGGGCTGGTCGTCGCCGTCTGGACCCGCTACGAGTTCGCCATCGCCGGTATCCACCTCAACGGACTCGTGCTGGCGATCCTCGCGGCGGTCGTGCTGCACACCGCCGCCGCGCACCTGAGCTACCTCTACCGCGACCGCTACCCGCTGGGCAGCTTCGACGAGGTCTGGGCGGTGTCGCGCTGCGTGCTGGCCACCATCGGGGTGCTGCTCCTGCTGGACCTGGCAGCACCGCAACGTCCGGTACCGGCCAGCGCGCCACTGGTCGGCGGGTGCCTGGCGCTGACCCAGATGCTGGGCGTGCGGTATCTGCGGCGGCTGCGCCACGAACGCCGGCGGCGACCCGTCGGGCAGCACACCCAACGGGTGCTGCTGTTCGGTGCCGGTGCCGCCGGCGGATCGCTGCTGCGGGCCATGCTCGACGAGCCGGGCGGCCGGTACCTGCCGGTCGGGCTGCTCGACGACGACCCGGCCAAACGGCAGCTGCGGCTGCACGGCGTACCGGTGCTCGGCGGCCGGCACGACATCCCGGCGGTCGCGGCCCGTACCGGTGCCACCACCGTCGTCTCCGCGGTCGCCAACGCCGACGCCGCCCTGATCCGCGAGATTCGCCACCTCGCCCACCGGGCCGGCGCGCGGTTCAAGGTGGTCCCCTCGGTCAGCGAACTGCTGGAGAACGCGCCCGCCGTCACCGACCTACGCGATCCCGACCTACGGGACCTGCTCGGCCGGCACCAGATCGAGACCGACCTGGACGCCATCGCCGGCTACCTGACCGGCAAACGGGTGCTGGTCACCGGGGCCGGTGGCTCCATCGGCTCCGAGCTGTGCCGGCAGATCATGCGGTTCCAGCCGGGCGAGCTGATGATGCTCGACCGCGACGAGTCCGCGTTGCACGCCGTACAGCTGTCGCTGCGCGGCCGGGCCCTGCTGGACAGCCCGGACCTGATCCTGGCCGACCTGCGCGACAGCGACACCGTCCGGCAAATCATGCGGAGCCGTCGCCCGGAGGTGGTCTTCCACGCCGCCGCGCTCAAACACCTCACCCTGTTGGAGCGCCATCCGGGCGAAGCGGTGAAGACCAACGTCTGGGGCACCCAGACGCTGCTGGAGGCGTGCCGTTCGGTGGAGCGGTTCGTCAACATCTCCACCGACAAGGCCGCCGACCCGACCAGTGTCCTCGGCTACTCCAAACGGATCACCGAACGGCTGACCGCCTTCGCCGCCGGCGCCAACGAGGGGACCTTCCTCAGCGTCCGGTTCGGCAACGTGCTCGGCAGCCGCGGCTCGGTCCTGCACGCATTCATGGCCCAGGCCGCCGCCGGAAAACCGATCACGGTCACCGACCCCGAGGTGACCCGCTACTTCATGACCATCCAGGAGGCCGTGCAACTGGTCATCCAGGCGGCGGCGATCGGCCGCGGCGGTGAGGCCCTGGTGCTGGACATGGGCGAACCGGTCCGCATCGCCGACGTCGCCCGGACCATCGCCGAGCAGTACGACAACCCGGTCAAGATCATTTACACCGGGTTACGCCCCGGCGAGAAGCTGCACGAGGACCTGCTCGGCGCCAGCGAGCAGGACACCCGACCACTGCACCCGCTGATCTCCCAGGTGGCCGTGCCGGCCCTCGACCCGGTCCACGTGCACCTGCTCGACCCGTACGGACGCAGCGACGACCTGGTCGACGACCTCGCGGCGCTCTGCGCACCCGCGCCGGTGCCCACCGGCTCCGGTCGGTCCGTCCCACGGGCCGGCACCGGCGACGGACCGGCCGGTGGATCGGCCGTCGGCGCGGACCCGGGTGCGTCGGTGAGCACGAACAACGGGGTCGGTGCAGCCGGCTAGCCGGCGGCACCCGCCCCGGCCTGGGCCCCGGCGTCCCACTCGATCCACCCGGCGGCGACCTCGGCGGTCCACCGGCGCCGGGTGGAGTCCACCGGTCACCGCGACGCTCCCGGTCCGATCGTCGACCAGACCGCCACCATCTCGCCGCCCCGCAGCGCCGTCACCTCGCCAAGGCCGGCGAAGACCATGCAGACATGGTTGGGGACGACCTGCACCCGCTGACCGACCGTCAGTGGGGTCGGCTCCCCCGGCCCGACCCACCGCAGCCAACCGTGCTCCTCGGAGAGTCGCTCGATGCGCCAGCCCGGCAGATCCACCAGCAGCCCGTACCCCGGGTAGTCGGCGGCCCGACCCGTCGCGGGCAGCCCGTCGAGACCCAGCGACTTCGACCCGGCGTCGATGCAGGCCCTTGCGGGCGCGGGATGGCTGACCACCGTGGCCAGCACCCGCACCGCGCAGGTGGCGACCGTGGCGTTGCCGAGCGCGATCTGCCCGAGGTCGTTGAAGGCGTAGATCCCGGGCCGGACCTCGGTCACCCCCGGCTGGGCGACCACGGTACGAGCCGCCGCGGACGAACCGAGCGAGACCGTGGACAGGCTCAGCCCGGCGGCGCGGATCGCCTCGGCCGCCGCCACCGTGGTGGCTGCCGCCGCGCGGGACCGGGCGACGAGGTCGGCCCGGTCGACCGCCCCGTACACCGACCCTTCGAACGTCATCACCCCGGTCAGCCGCACGCCAGGAAGTTCGGCGACGTCCCAGGCCACGCGTGCCGCGTCGGCCGGTGCCACCCCGCATCGACCGAAGCCGCTGTCGACCATCAGCAGTACGTCCAGCAGTCGACCGGCGGCGGCGAAGGCGTCACTGAGGGTACGCGCGCCGGCCACGCTGTCGGTGCCGACGGTCAGCTCGCACCGGCGGGCCAGCCGTACCGCACGCTGTGCCTTGTCCGCGCCGACCAGCGGGTACGCCACCGTCATCCGGGACACGCCGGCGGCGGCGAACGCCTCCGCCTCGCCGAGCTTGGCCACACAGATGCCGTCGGCGCCATGGTCGAGCTGCAGCCGGGCCAGTTGCGGCACCCGGTGCGTCTTGGCATGTGGGCGCAGCGCGACCTGATGCAGCCGGCAGTGCCCGGCCATCTCGTCGAGGTTGCGCTCCAGCACGTCGAGGTCGAGCAGCAGGTTGGGGGTCTCCAGACCGGCCGGTACGGCGAACCGGTCGCTTCCAATGGCGTACGGGTGAACCTCGATGGTCACGGTCTCTCCGGCAGTGGTCGTCGGACGCGGGCGGCGCCGCCCTGGACCATCCTGCCGCACCATGGCTCTCCGTCGATGCCCGCCGCGCCTGCGACTTGCGGCGCCCGTGGCCGGCGGGGCGGTGGTGACGTCGGAACGACCCGAAGAAAACACCCGGGATCCACCCACCACCTGGAGTCCGCCGTTTGGTAAGGCTACCCTTCATGCGAGCGTCGTCGACCGGCACACGACCCGAGGAGCAGCGTTGACCAGCCTGGCCGAGCTACCGGTGAGCGTCCCTGCGGGCGGCCGAGCGGACGATCCACCCGGCGCGACCCGACTGCGGGCCCGGTCCCTGCGTCTGGGCTACGGCGACCGGGTCGTCGTACCGCAACTGGACCTCGACGTCGTCGACGGCGCGGTCACCGCGATCGTCGGACCGAACGGCTGCGGCAAGTCGACGCTGCTGCGGGCGCTCGGCCGGCTGCTGCGCCCGGCCGGCGGTGACGTCCTGCTCGACGGGGAACAGATCCAACGGATGCCGACCCGGGAGGTCGCCCGCCGGTTGGGCATCCTGCCGCAGGCGCCCAGCGCACCGGACGGGCTCACCGTCGCCGACCTGGTCGTCCGGGGTCGGCAGCCACACCAGAGCTGGCTGCGGCAGTGGTCACGGGCCGATGAGAAGATCGTCGCCCAGGCACTGGCCTGGACCGGGCTCAGCGATCTGGCCGAGCGACCGGTCGACACCCTCTCCGGCGGGCAGCGGCAGCGGGCCTGGATCTCGATGGCCCTGGCGCAGGGCACCGACATCCTGCTGCTCGACGAGCCGACCACCTACCTCGACCTGGCCCACCAGATCGACGTACTCGACCTGGTCGACAGGCTGCACCGGGAACGAGGCCGCACGGTGGTCATGGTGCTGCACGACCTGAACCTCGCCGCCCGGTACGCCCGGCACCTGGTCGCGATGAAGGACGGCCGGGTGCTGGCGGCCGGAACGCCCGCCGAGGTGCTGACCGCCGAACTGGTCGAGGAGGTGTTCGGCCTGCGCGTCATGGTGATCGATGACCCGGCCAGCGGCACGCCACTGGTCGTCCCACTCGCCGGTGGCGCCGCGCGCGCGTCCACCATGGAGTAGAAATCTCCTCGGGTGGTCCGTGCCGTAACCACCCGGAAGGTCCGGTCGGGGGTACTGTTTGCCCGGGAACGGGCACCGACCGAAAGAGAGTTCCTTCATGGCATACCCCGTGGTCACCACTGGTGACGTCTCCCGGCTGCTGGACGACCTGGTGGAACGGGTGCCGCAGGCGCAGCAGGCGGTGGCGCTCTCCCCCGACGGCATTCTCCTGGCGTGGTCCAAAGGGGTCGACCACGAGCTGGGCGAACAGTTGTCCGGTGTCGTGGCGGGACTGCGCGCCCTGGCGGTCGCGGTGGGCCAGCACGCCGGCACCGGCCGGGTACGGCAGATCGTGATCCAGATGGGGACGGCGTTTCTCTTCATCGCTGCCACGCCCGGTGGGGCCATCATCGCCGCCGTCTTCGACGCCGGATCCGACATGGACGCCGTCGCCTACGAGGTGGCGCTGTTCGCCGGGCGGGCCGACCGGCACCTGCCGGCGTTTCCCGCGCCGGAGGAGCCGACCCAGCGGGGCGAACCAGCGAAGGCACTCGTTCAGGGTGCCCACGCCGGGTGACGGCCCCGTCGGCCGTTACCGCCCGCTGGTGACGGTCAGTTCGGCGACGCCGGCCACCGCGTCGATGTCGTAACGGTCGGTCGACTGCTCCCAACCAGTCGTCGTCAGCGTCTCACCGCCCGCGACGCCGTCGTGACGGGCACCGTCCAGGCTGACGCCACCCGCGCCGGAGCCCAGCCGCACCCGCACCCCGACGTCGGCCGGCACCGCCACCCGCCAGGTGCTGACGCCACCGGACATCCGGACGGCGACGGTGCCGTCCGGGACCGGCAGGACGAGATCCATTGTGCTTGCTCCACCGGCCAGGTCCACTTCCGAGACGCGCGCGGTGTCCAGATCCACCCGCTGGCTGGTCGCACCACCAGCGATGCGGATCGACCAGAGCACGTCCCGGTGTACCCGGATCTCCAGGACGGCGGCACCACCGTCACCGCTGTCCACCAGCCCGATCCGGACCACGCCGTCGGCCTCGGTCAGCTGTGGCAGCACCGCGCCGTCGGCCGCCGTCTCGGCCCGGACCAACTGGTCGCCCAGGTCGTCGGCGACGATCCGCAGGTCGGTGGCACCGTCGAGCACCTCCAGTCGCGCCTGGTCGCGGTCGCCCCGGTGCGCCTGGACCACCCGGGCGGTCTCACCCCCGGTGCGCGAACCCAGGCTCTCGACCACCACCGCCACGATCGTCGCCGACACCAACAGCGCCGCGACCACGGCGACGACGATCCAGAGGGTACGCCGTGACGGCCGCGTGCCCGGTCCGGAGACGGACTGCGACCCGGCCGGCTGGCTGGCGGTGGATGACGACACGGACGAATACCTCATTCCCGGTTGGCGGTCTGCCCACGTGGTCCGGCTCCAGCGCGTGGGCCCGCGCGCGCACCGGTCCTACCCGGCAGCGCGACCGGGCAATCATAGGTGCCCCAGCCGGCCGAGGCACCGGTGCGGGACCGTCGCGGGTCGGATCGCCGCGGGCGCCGGCACCCGTCACAGGTCCAGCAACCGCCGCAGGTAGTCGTTGAGGAACCGACCATCCGGATCCAGTTGCTCACGCGCGGCCAGGAACCGGTCGGCCTGCGGGTAGCGCGCCAAGAGTTCGGATCCCTGCAGCTGATGGATCTTCGCCCAGTGCGGCCGGCCGCCGTAGCCGAGAAAGATCGGTTCGATGTCGGCAAAGAACTCGCGGTAGGGCACCGTCTCGTTCTGGTGCACCGAGATGGTGACGGAGTCGCGCTGGTACGCCGGGCTGAGGTACGCGTCGTCGGCCGCGACGTAGCGGTACAGCACCCGCCAGGCGGCGTGCTGGCGGTGCCGGGTACGGATCCGCTCGCGCACCTCCTGAAAACAGGACGGGCCCGCCTCCGCCGCGACGTAGTACTCCATCTCATGGAACCGCAACGAGCGCCGCTTGATCAGCGCCGCGCCGCTGGATCCGGTCCGGTCCTCGGTGCATCCGCTGGGCGGCGGCGGGCTCGGCCCGGGGTCGTCCGCCACCGGGTTCACGGTGCGCAGGTGCGCGTCGTCCCGGCGGGGATACCAGTAGAAGTCGACGTTGCGGTTCACCTTCAGCAGGTCGCCGAAGGTGGCCAGGCACTCCTCGACCGGCAGTCCCCACTCGCGGCGCCGGGCGTGGAAGGCGGGTACCACCCTGGTACGGACGGCGGTGAACACGCCGAGCGCGCCGAGCGAGACCTGCGCGGCCCGCAGCAGGTGTGGATCGCCCGCAGCGTCGATCTGCCGCGCCGCCCCGTCGGCGGCCACCAGTCGCACCCCGGTGACCTGTGCCGACAGGCTCGGTAGTCCCAGACCGCTGCCGTGGGTGGCGGTGCCGACCGCACCGGCGATCGCCTGGGTGTCCACGTCACCCAGGTTCGGCACGGTCAGACCGTGCCGACGCAGGATCTCCTCCAGCTCGTGCAACCGGGTGCCGGCACCCACCCAGGCCTGGCCGTCGGCCGGCGGCTGGAGCACCCCGGTCGGCAGCCGGTCGACCCGGATCAGCACGTCGTCGGTCTGCACCAACGGGGCGGAGGAGTGCCCGGCCCCGACCGGGCGTACCGTCACCCCCCGCGCCGCCGCCTCGCGCAGCGTCCGACTCACCGCGGCCACCGATTCCGGCCGGGCGACGGTCTCCGGCGTGAAGCACAGGCCGCCCGACCAGTTGTGCCAGGTCGCCCGGGTGGTCGTCGCACCGGTCGTCACAGCGCCGCCCGCAACGGATCACCGGGCCGGCGGCTACGCCGCCGGGGCCGACCCAGGTCGTGCCGGCCCCGGCCGAGCGCGTCCACCAGTCCCCACCGGCCCGGGATGTCGTGCAGCTCGATGTGCCCCATCTCCTCCGGCACGGCGGGGTCGACGATCAGGTCCCCTTCGTAGGGCTCCAGGCCGAGCAGGATCCGCAGGAACAGCAGCGTCGCGCCGGCCGACGTCGCGTGCGGGGTGCCGGCGGCCGAGTACGGTACGGGGTACTTGGTCAGTGAACGGTCGTAGCCGGCGAAGGTCTCCGGCAGCCGCGCGCCGAAGTACTGGCCCGCCTCCAGCACCGCGCAGGCCACCCGGGCGGCTTCCGTACGGTAGCCGTAGCGGCGCAGGCCCCAGGCGATCAGGGAGTTGTCGAACGGCCACACCGTACCGGTGTGGTAGCCGACCGGGTTGAACCCGCGGGCGCTGGTGGCCAGGGTCCGCACACCCCAACCGGAGAACAGCTGCGGGCTCATCAGATGGCGCACCACCGCGCGCGCCTTGGTCGGTTCGACGATGCCGCTCCACAGCAGGTGGCCGATGTTCGAGGTGAGCGCGTCCACCTGGGTGCCGTCGGCCTGCAGGGCATGCGCGAAGTAGCCACGGTCGGCTATCCAGAAGTCCCGGTTGAACCGTTGTCGCAGCTGCGCCGCCTGGCGTTCGAGCCGCTCGGCGTACTCCGGATCGCCCCAGCAGGTCCGTGCGAGCCGGGCACCGCGCAGCCGGGCGTCGTAGACGTAGCCCTGGATCTCGCAGGTCGCCTGCGGGAACGTCGCCGCCCGCCCGTCCTGGAACGCGACCGATCCGGGCGAGCACTTCCAACTCTGATTGAGCACCCCGGTGCGGGTCTCGCGGGGTCCGTACCAGACGTAGCCGGTGCCGACCAGGTCGGCGTGCCGGTCGATCCAGTCCAGTGCGGCCCGGGCCTCGAACTCCAGGCTACGCACCAGCGCGGTGTCGCCGGTCCACCGTTCGTACTCGTCGAGCAGCACGACGAACAGCGGGGTCGTGTCGGCGGCGGAGAAGTCCGCGGCGTGGGAGACCTCGTCGAAGAGGGCGGATTCGCCGTATCGGCTCTCCTGCGGGATCTTCCCCGGCTGCTCGGCGCGGAACGGATCGTCCCGGGTGCCCTGCGCCAGGGCGCAGATACGCAGCGCGGGAACGGACGAGCCGGGGACGAACGGCAGCGACTGCAGGCAGCTGATCAGGCTGTCGCGGCCGAAGAAGGTCATGAACCAGGGCATGCCTGCGGCCGGCAGCATCTCCCGGAAGTTCACCCCGGGATAGCGCAGCGCACCGAGGTCGACCACGCTGCGCCGGTACGCGTCCCGCAGCGGCGGGTAGTCACAGGTGAGCGTCGGCGCGGCGGCCACCCACTCGTCGAGTTCCTTGTGCACCTGCGGCTTGGGCCGCTCGGCGTAGCTGCGCAGACTCTCCCGCAGGTCGCGGTTGCCGGCTCCCCGGATGAAGGTCTTCACCGTCAGGTCGGTGCACCAGGTGTCGTGAGCGTCGAGGGACAGCTCGAAGGTCATCCCGCCCGGGTCGACCTCGGCCGGGGCGCTGCTGGACAGGATCGTCTCGCGGAAGAAGGTGTCCCGTTCGTAGCAGAACCGCAGCGCGTCCTGCTCGACCGTCACGACGATCTCCCGGTCGGTGTGGTAACCGTCCTTGACCTCCAGCACCTCGGCGAAGTCGGCGGCGGCCTCGACGCGCAGTCGCAGTCGCGCCGGCTCCTCCCGGTGGTTGAACACCGCGATCTGTTCGGTGAAGGCGTCACCGACCCAGCGGTGGCGAAACACCGACAGGTCGGCGTCGACGTAGTGTGTCGGTTCGCCGGGCACCTGGAAGAACCGCGACTCGAAGTACTGCAGATCGTCGATGGACAGGGTGTGCATCCGCTGGCCGTCGACGGTCAGTCGCCAGTGGGACAGGAACCGGGTGTCGTAGAAGAACAGACCGAACGGCGCGTACGGCGTCGGCGTGATGTCGCCCCGCCGGTCGCTGATCATGAACAGGTTGCCGTAGAGGATGCTCACCGGTCGGTCGACCGCGGTGGCCGCCCGTTGACCGGCGCCGATCGGCCTGGCCCGCGACGGCGCGCCGGCGGTGTCGGCGCGCGGCGGCAGCAGCCGCCGGAAGATCAGGAACAGCGGCAGGTGGCCACGGACCGACACCCCGTTGCGCAGCAGCAGCGAGATGACGTTCTCCCTGCCTTCGACGAGTGCCTGGAAGGTCCGCTGTGGCGCGTCGATCGTGCAGTCGACCTGCGGCGGCGGCCGACGGTCGACCACTGCCCGGCCCTCGCGGTAGCTGACCGCCCAGGTACGAACCCGCTGCTCGTCGTCGACGAGGTTGAACTGGATGGTGCCGCTGGCCGGGGGCGGCACCCGCCGGTCGTCGCCGATCGCGTCGAAGAAGGTGTCGAGCGCGTCGGTCATGGCGACAGCATCGCCGCTGCGACCGGCGGCGGACATCACCCGGTGAGGGTGAACGCGGCCAGCGAGGCATCGGATGTCGCACCACCTGAACGGCAGGTGCTCACCGTCACCAAATGCGGCACAATGACTACTGAAAGTATCGAATCCTGGACGTCAACGCGAAGGAGACGACATGACTCACGACCGTACCGCCGCCGGGATGCGCTACTGGCAGACCGGCCGGGGCCGTCAGGACGTCCTGCTGGTGCACGGGTGGTGCTGCAACCACCGATTCATGAAGCCGATCGCGGCCCACCTGGCGAGTTGGCGACGCCGGGTGATATCCGTCGACATGCGCGGTCACGGCGCGAGCCCGGCCGGTGACCGCGGCTTCACCGTGCCCGAGCTCGGTGCCGACCTGCGGCAGCTGATGGTCGAACTGGACATGACCGACGTGGTGCTGATCGGGCACAGCATGGGCGGGGTCTGGTCGTTGGCCGCCGCCGCCGAGGCGACCGACCGGGTCGCCGCGCTGCTGCTGCTCGACGCCTCGGTCGCGGTGCCGCCCGGCACCTCGGAACAGGTCGCGGCGCTGGCCGAATCGATCCGCGGCGACGATCCGCGCCAGGCCCGCATCGACATCATCCGGTCGTTCTTCATTCCGGAGTCGGACCCGCGGCTGGTGGACTGGACGATCGACCAGATGCTGCGTCCCAGTGACACGGTGGCCGCCGCGACCCTCGACGGGCTCGCCGGCTTCGTGGAGGCCGGTGGCGACGCGGCGCTGACCGCATGGGGACGCCGGCTGCTCTACATCGGCGGTCCGGCGCCGTTCGGCGACTACGGTCGACTGCGGCAGTTGGTGCCCGAGGCCGTGATCGGCCAGGTGGCCGGCTCGGGCCACTTCTTCCAGTTCGAGGTGCCCCGGCAGACGAACGCGATGATCAGCCGCTACCTGCGGCTGTGGGGGCCGACGTCCTGGTGATCGGCCCAGAGCGCCTTCAGCGAGTCCGCCAGGTCGTAGCTGGGTGACCAGCCGAGTACCTGTCGGATGCGGCTGGTGTCGGCGCACATCCACGGCACCGCCGCCGAGCGGCCCGCCGTCGCGGTGAACGCGCCCGGCCGCAGCTCACCGCTGTGGCCGGCGACACGGGCCAGGGCGACCACGGCGTCGCGGACGCCGACGGCGTGTCCGGAACCGACGTTGAACAGCCGCACCGGCAACGCATCGGCCAGTACGGCGGCCCGTACCGCCGACGCGATGTCGCGCAGGTCGACGAAGTCCCGCACGCTGTCGGTCAGCCCCATCGCCAGCGGTGCGTCGCCGCCGACGCGCAGCAGGGCCGCGGCTCTGCCCAGCGCGCTCTGCGGGGACAGCCCCGGCCCGACCGGGTTGAACACCCGCAGGGTCACCACCTCCACCCCGGCCTCACGGCCGGCCAACTCCCCCCACTGGGTGGCGGTCAGGTGGCTGAGACCGTAGGCGCTGACCGGGTGGGCCGGATGCTCCTCGGTCACCGGTGTCGCGGATGCCACGATGCCGTACTCGGCCGCCGACCCGAGCCGGATCAACCGTGCCCCGGGTACGGTCGTCGCCATCGCCTCGATCAGCCGCGCGAGCGCCAGAACGTGGATCCGCAGCAAATCGGCGCCCCCGCCGTCGGTGCGGCCGGCGCAGTTGACCACCACGTCGGGGCGGACGGTGGCCAGCAGGTCGGCCAGGGCGACCGGGTCGGCGGTGGCGAGGTCGCACTCTGCCCGGGCCGGTGCGCACACCCGCAGGTCGACGCCGAGCGCGGCATGGACCCTGCGGCCGAGCAGCCCGGAGGCGCCGAACAGCAGGACCGTCGGCCCCGTCGTCAACTGCCGCACCCGCCGCCCGACGACGACCGTACCAGCGACGGGTCCGCACAGCGGGCGTCGGTCGACGCGGCGTCACCCCCGGCGTCGGTCGGCACGGCGGCCGCGTTCGACGGTGGGCCGGTGTACTCGTGCCAGGTCACCGTGCCCGGAGCGGCGATGCCTTCACGCCGCAGGACCACCCGGACGGTCTCGGCCAGGATCCGCAGGTCGAGGCGCAGGCTGCGGTTGTCGACGTATTCGATGTCGTAGGCGAACTTGTCCTCCCAGGCCAGGGCGTTACGGCCACGGACCTGGGCGAGTCCGGTGATGCCCGGGCGCACCTCGTGTCGGCGGGCCTGCCACGGCGTGTAGAGGTCGAGGTACTTGACCAGGTGCGGGCGTGGCCCCACCAGGCTCATCTCGCCGCGCAGCACGTTCCACAGTCCCGGAAGCTCGTCCAGGCTGGTCGCTCGTAGCCAGTGGCCGAGGCGGGTCAGTCGGTCCGCGTCGCTGACCAAACCACGGGCGGGGTCCTGGGCGAGCATCGTGCGGAACTTGATGATCTCGAACAGTTCGCCGTCACGACCCGGCCGGACCTGTCGGAAGAGGACCGGCCGCCCGAGCCGGACGAGGATCGCCACGGCGACCACCGCCATCACCGGGGCCGCGACGACCAGGGCGGTCACCGCGCCCAGTACGTCGATCACCCGCTTGACCCTGTCGTAGCGGCGCAGCCGGGCCGCAGCGGCGGGCAGGGCCCGATCGGCTGCGGGCCGCAGTGTTGGCGTGGCCATGGGACGCGCCCCTTCAGTGGTAGCTGCTCAACCAATAAGGCTTTCTAACAGACAAAACACCTCCAAGTACGACCTTTGCCGCAACTGACTCAGTTGATACCAACGCGGCAGAGCGCCGTCGACCCGGCCGATCAGGGCAGTCGGCTCACCGGGAGGCAGAGTCACCGACAGCGGTGATGGTCGGCAGCGGTGGCGGGCCGGCGGCCGGCGGCCACGGCGGCGCAAAGGTCGGCGCCGGGGCCGGCGTCGTACGGGCCAGCCCTCGCCGCCCGGCCAGCCAGGCGACCACGATGGCATAGCCGATCAGTAACGGAGCGTCGACCACGAGCATCTGCCACGGCGCGTCGGTCGCCGTCTGCTCGATGGTCAGTTGACCGAGCGCACCGGCGAGCAGCATCGCGACGAGGTTGTTCACCACGTGCAGCGCGACGGCGGCCTCCAGTCCACCGGTACGGACCGTCAGCCATCCGGTGACCACCGCGAACAGCAGCAGGTCCAGGAAGCCCCAGGTGGTGCCCCAACCGTGCGCGAGAGCGAACGGCACCGCCTGGACCACGATCGCCGGCCACGGGCCGCGCAGATACGCCCCGACCGCCTGCAGCAGCCAGCCCCGACAGAGGTACTCCTCGGCGGCGGCCTGCAGCGGCACCAGTGCCAGCAGCATCGCCGCGCTGGTCACGAACATCCCGACACCGACCCACTCGACGTCGTCGACGCCGGTGTCGGCGCCGGTCAGCGCCGTCAGTCCGTACGTGCCGGCCAGCAACAGGACGACCACGGGCAGGGCGATCAGCAGGCACCGCCCCAGCCACGACCACCGGATCCGGCCGACGACCGAGGAGACGCTGCCCGGCGAGCGACGCTGGATCAGCCAGGCGGCCACCAGCACCAGCGGCAACCCGGTGGCGATCCCGAGCAACGCGTACGCCGTCTCGGCGAGCGCCGGCAGCACCGGCAGTCCGTCGGCGTCCCGGGGCGCGTCGAGCACGAACGCGACGATCATGAACACGATGATCAGCGCGACCTGCGCCGCCAGGAAGGAGACCAGCACCGTGCCGGTGCCCAGTAGTGGCCGCCACCAGCGATGGGCGTCGGTCGCGGCCAGCCGGTGGTACGGGGTGCCAGCGGGAGCCGGGATGCGCCAGGGTCGCGCCGGCACCGCAGGGGGTGGGTAGGACATCGGGGTCATGTCGTCGAGCCTGCCGCCCCGAAGGGACGCCGGCATCGTCCGACGGCACGAATCCCGCCTCTTCCCGTGGATAGGGACCGGCTCCACCCGAGGTACGCCCCGACCGGCGGACCTCTATTGTCGACCAGACATGAACGGATGGCGACGCTGGTTGCTGCCCGCCGTGCTGGCGACCGGGCAGCTGGCTCTCTGGCCGGTCGGGCCGCTGGTCGGCGGTGCGCGGCCGGCTCCGGTGGGCGTCGTGGTCGCCGTCGCGGCGACCACCGTGGTCGCCGTCGCGCTGGGCTGGCGGGTCCGGGCGCCGTACCACTGCTGCGCGGCGGTGGCGGTCGCGCTCTGGGCCGGGACGGCCGGAACGCCCCACGAGGCCCTGGCCGCACTCAGCGTCGCCGAACTGGTGGCGCTGTTCTCCGTCGCCGCGCACCGACGGCTCGACCGTGCGCTGGCCGTCGCCGGCCTGGTCGGTGTCGGCAGCGCCGTCGCCACGCTGCTCGGCTACGGGGCCACCGGGGATGCCGTCGGCGCCATCGGGCTCAACATGGTCAGTTACCTGCTGGCGACCGGGCTGGGCCACAGCCGGCAACGGTGGCGGCTCGGCCGACGACAGGCCGCCGCCGCGCTCGCCACGGCACGGCTCGCCCAGCAGCAGGCGGCGGCCCGCGAACGACACCGGCTGGCCTGCGAACTGCACGACGTCAGCGCCCACCACCTGACCGCCGTGGTGGTCACCGTCACCGCCGCCCGGCGGCTGTCCGCCAGCCGGCCGGACCTGGCCGGGCAGGCTCTGCGGTTCGCCGTCGACGCCGCCCACCAGACCACGGCGACGGTCCGTCAGCTCGTCGGCGTGCTGCGGCACGACCCGACCGGGTACGTCGGCGAGCCCGGCACGCTGGACAACCGGCTGGCCGGCCTCGTCGCCGGGTTCCGGGAGCTCGGCCAACCGGTCGAGTTGGCCGTCGGTGCCCAGGTCACCGACCGCGACGCCGACCTGGTGTTCGGGTGCGTGCGGGAGGCGTTGACCAACTCGGTGCGCTACGCGCCCGGTGGACCGGTACGCGTCGACATCGGCGTCCGGACCGGCCGGCTCCTGGTGACCGTGGTCAACCAGCCGGGTACCCGCTCCGCCGAGGACGACGTGATCGGCTCGGGCAGTGGGCTCGCCGGCGTCCGGGAACGCGCGCGGCCGCTCGGTGGTGACCTCACCGCCGGACCCACCGACGACGGCGGCTGGCAGGTCCGGCTGGACCTGCCAGCGGCCGACCCGGCGGTGGGTCGCCGAGCCCGCGCGACCGGCCCGGACCTGACCGACCTGGCGTTGACCATGTTGGCGATCGCGCTGCCGGTCGGTGTCGTCGCCCTCGACTGGCCGCTGCTCCAACGGGACGGGCCAGGGCCGGTGCTGGTACTGCTCGCGCTGCTGGTGGCGCACGCCGCCGCGCTACCGTGGCGGCGGCGGGCGCCGTGGCTGGTGCTGGCTGCCACCACCGGCACCGCGCTGGCGTGGCCGCTGGCGATCGGGGTCGGGCTGCTGCCGTCGGGCGACGTGGTGACGGCGTTGCTGGCCGGTTGCCTGGCAGAGGTCGTGGCGATCTGGACGGTGGCGACCCGGACGACGGCACGGGTCAGTTGGCTGGCGGTGCCGGCGATCGCCCTGGTGATCGGCCTGGTCGTCGCGATCGGCCTGATCAACGACGTCGATCCGGGGGCGGAGGTCGACATCGGAGCGGACGGTCGGCCTGTGCCGACTGCGGTCACCGTCGTGACAGCGGCCCTCGCCACGATCGTCTTCGCGGTGCTGCTCGGCGTCGGGTTCGCCGTCGTCTGGTTGGCGGGGGTGGCGGCGCGGCACCGGCGCGGGCGGGTCCTGCGTGGCGAGCAGACGGCGATCCTGACGGCGAACGCCGCCGCCGACAGCGTCGCCTATGCCGCGCGGCGGCGGATCGCCGCACAGCTCGACGAGCGGGTGCTGCCCCGCGCCGCCGAGGTCGCCGCCGTGGCGGCGCGCCCGCCGGCCGCCGATCCGGTGGCCCAGCTGGACGAGGTCGCCGCCGCGGCCAGGTCCGCCCTGGCGGCGATGCGGGACCTGCTGGTCGGTCTGCGGAGTACCGCGACCGGCGACGACGGGGCCCCGGTGGCCGACGCCGACGACCGTACCCCGCAGCCGACGACGGTGGACCTGACCGCGCTCGCCGCCGCGTACCGCGCCGCCGGACGACCGGTCACCACCTACCTGCCCGACGGCCCGGACACCCTGCCGGTGGCGCTCGACGTCTGCGCGTACCGGCTGGCGGAGGCCGCGTTGGCCGCCGGCGACACCGGCCCCGCTCAGGTCCGGGTGGCGCTCGGTCCGGAGCCGTGTCTCTACCTGGAGGTCCGTGGCGTCGCGGCGGCGGTACGCGACCCCACCGTCGCGGCGCTGCGGGCCCGGGCCGAGGCGCTGGCCGGGGTCTGCCGCGTAGCACCGGGCGGCACACTACAGGTGTGGTTGCCGTACCAGCGGCCAGTGGCGCACCAGGAGGTGACGGCATCGGTATCCGGGTGATCGTCGTCGACGACCAGCCGGTGGTGGCGGCGGGGTTCGTCGCCATCATCGACGCCGAACCGGACCTGACGGTCGTCGGCACCGCCGGCGACGGCGCGGCGGCGGTCAGCGCGGCGGCGCGGCTGCGCCCCGACGTGGTGGTGATGGACATCCGGATGCCCGGCATGAACGGAATCACCGCCACCCGGCTGCTGACCGCCCGGGGCGGCCCCCGGGTGCTCGTGCTGACCACGTTCGACCTGGACGCCTACGTATTCGAGGCGTTGCGGGCCGGCGCGTCGGGTTTCCTGCTCAAGGACGCCGAACCGAACGAACTGCTGGCCGCGATCCGGATCGTCGCCGGTGGGGAGTCGCTGCTCGCGCCAGCTGTCACCAGCCGGCTCATCGCGGCGTTCGTGGCGGGTCAGCCCGCCGAGGCCGTACCGCCGCCTGCGGTGGCCGGCCTCACCCCCCGCGAGCGCGAGGTGCTGCGGCTGGTCGCGCAGGGGCTGTCGAACGCGGAGGCGGCCGCCCGGCTCGGGGTCGGGGTGGGCACCGTCAAGTCCCACGTCAACGCCGTACTGGGCAAGCTCGGGGTCCGCGACCGGGTACAGGCCACCATCGTCGCCTACGACGCCGGTCTGGTCAGCCCTCGGCGTTGAGCCGGTACCCCGTGCGCTGTGGGCGGTCGTCGCCCCGAGGCGGGAGGCGGCGTTCGCGGCTCCATCGGCGCGACCGTGGGCTCGCCGGCGGCGCGGACCGCGTCGGCGGTGCGGACCGCACCGCCGTGTGACGGACCGCAGGTCACCCGAGCGGTCAAGATCGAACTTCTCCGAACCAGCCCCTTGACATCCCACAGAAGCGGGCGTAAACAAACCTGAAGCAAAACGAAACGGCGGTGAAACCACATGTACGCCGAGGAGCGGCAGCAGGAGATCGTCCGGCTCGCCCGTACCGAGGGCCGGGTCGACGTGACCGCGCTCGCCGAGTCACTCAACGTGACCGCCGAGACGATCCGGCGCGACCTCACCACCCTGGAACGGGCCGGTGTTCTGCGGCGGGTGCACGGCGGCGCCATCCCGGTCGAACGCATCGGCTTCGAACCGGCGCTGGCCACCCGCGACGCGGTCCTGACCACCGAGAAGGAGCGCATCGCCAAGGCCGCGCTCGCCGAACTCCCGGCGGAAGGCGCCATCATCCTGGACGCCGGCAGCACCACCGCGCGGTTGGCGGCGATCCTGCCCACCGACCGGGAGCTGACCGTCGTGGTCAACTCCCCGGCGCTGGCCACCACCCTCAGCGTCCGCAACAACCTGCAGGTGCTGCTCCTCGGCGGGCGGGTCCGCAGCCGGACCATGGCCACGGTCGACGACTGGGCGCTGCGGCCACTGGCCGACATCTACGTCGACGTCGCCTTCATCGGCACCAACGGATGTTCGGTGGAACGCGGCCTGACCACCCCGGACCCGGCGGAAGCGGCGGTCAAGCGGGCGATGATCGGCGCCGCCCGGCGCTCGGTCCTGCTCGCCGACCATACGAAGATCGGCAACGACTACCTGGCCCGGTTCGGCCGGCTCGCCGACATCGATCTGCTGATCACCGACACCGGTCTCAACGAGGACCTCGTCGCCGAGGTCGAGACCGCCGGGCCCCGGGTGGTGCGGGCGTGATCCTCACCCTCACCCTCAACCCGAGTCTGGACCGTGCCGTCGAGGTCGACGACCTCGTCCGGGGCGAGGTCATCCGGGCCACCGGCACCCGGCTCGACCCCGGCGGCAAGGGCGTCAACGTGTCCCGGGCGCTGCTGGCCAACGGCGTACCGACCGTCGCGGTCCTGCCGTGCGGCGGCGACGACGGCGAGCAACTCGTCCGGCTCCTCGCGGTGGAGGGTGTCGAGGTCATCACCGTCGCGATCGCCGGACGCACCCGGTCCAACCTCACCCTGGCGGAACCGGACGGCACCGTGACCAAGGTCAACGAGCCCGGCCCGACGCTGAGCGTGGCCGAGTTCGAGGCGATAACCGCCCGGCTGCTGCGCACCGCCGAGCGGGCCGACTGGGTGGTGGTCTGCGGGAGCCTGCCACCGGGGCTGTCGCTCGACGCCTTCGGTCAGCTGTGCCGCAGACTCGTCGACGCCGGACTGCGGCTGGCCGTGGACACCAGCGGCCCACCACTGCGTACGGCCGCGCAGGCCGGTGCCGCGCTGGTCAAGCCGAACCGGGAGGAGCTGGCCGAGGTCGTCGGGCGGCCGCTGGACACCCTCGACGACGTGGTGGACGCCGCGCAGCAGGTGCGGGCCTGGGGCGCGGGCACCGTCCTGGCCAGCCTCGGCGCGCAGGGCGCCGTGCTGGTCGACGCCGACGGCGTACACACCGGCGACTCCCGGGTCGAACACCCCCGCAGCACGGTCGGCGCCGGCGACGCGCTGCTGGCCGGTTTCCTCGCCGCCGGTGCCGCCGGCCCCGACGCGCTCGCCGAAGGGCTCGCCTGGGGAGCGGCGGCGGTCAGCCTGCCCGGCAGCCGGATGCCCGGCCCGGCCGACCTGCGCCGGGACACGGTACGCCTGCACCCACCTGTCCGACGGTCTCCGGCACCTCGTGCTCCCGAGGTGTCCCGACACCTCGGGACCCACACACCTGTCACCTACCCCTAACCCCCACATAGAAGGAGCACCACAACCATGGCCACCGACTACACACCCCAGGTGCAGGGCACCGGGTTCAAGGCCAGCGTGCAGAGATTCGGCGGCTACCTCGCCGGCATGGTGATGCCCAACATCGGCGCGTTCATCGCCTGGGGTCTGATCACCGCGTTGTTCATCCCCACCGGCTGGATCCCGAACGAGACCATGGCCGAACTGGTCGTTCCAATGCGGGACGTCCTGCTGCCGATTCTGATCGGCTACACCGGTGGTCGCCTCGTACACGGCCAGCGCGGTGCGGTGGTCGCCGCGGTCGCCACGGTCGGCATCATCGTCGGTGCCGGTGACGTACCGATGTTCCTCGGTGCGATGATCATCGGTCCGCTGGCCGCGTACCTGCTGAAGCTCTTCGACAACCTGATCGAGGAGAAGATCCCGGCCGGCTTCGAGATGCTGATCAACAACTTCTCGGCCGGCATCATCGGCGGCGGCATGGCGCTGGTCGGCCTCTGGGTGATCGGTCCGGTGGTCAGCACCGGTACCGACGCCATCGGATCCGCAGTGGACTGGATGGTCGGCCACAGCCTGCTGCCGTTCGTGTCGATCCTGGTCGAGCCAGCCAAGGTGCTGTTCCTCAACAACGCGATCAACCACGGTGTGTTCGGACCGCTGGGCGTGGCCGAGGCAGCCACCGACGGCGACTCGATCCTGTTCATGATCGAGTCGAACCCCGGCCCGGGCCTCGGTCTGCTGGTCGCCTTCCTGCTCTTCGGCCCCCGGCTGCTGCGCCCCAGCACCCCGGCGGCGATCATCATCCACTTCCTCGGCGGCATCCACGAGATCTACTTCCCGTACGTGCTGATGAAGCCGCGGCTGATCCTGGCCATGATCGCCGGCGGTGCCGCCGGGGTCTGGACCTTCATGGTCACCGGCGCCGGTCTCGTCGGTCCCCCCTCGCCGGGCAGCATCATCGCCTACCTCGGGATGACCCCCCGGGGCGGCTGGTTCGGGGTCCTGCTCGGCGTGGTCATCTCGGCGGCGGTCACCTTCGCGGTCGCCTCGGTGCTGCTCGGCTTCGGCCGCGGCGAGGGCAAGGAGCCGGTCGAGGAGGACTCCGGGCCGCAGGCCGCCAGCATCGACACCCCGGCCGGCGACGCCGCAGGGGCGCACGCCTACCGGTCCACCCCGACCACCTACTGACCCGGTCCACGACCGCAACCCACCCGCGACCACGGAGGGCACCAGGCCCATGGCATCGATCAACGCGCAGGACATCCGCAAGGTCGTCGTCGCCTGCGACGCCGGCATGGGCAGCAGCGTGATGCTCGCCAGTCAGCTGCGCAAGCAGCTCAAGAAGCACCAGGTGACCGTCGAGCACACGCCGGTCAACGCGATCCCCGCCGACGCCGACGTCGTCGTCTGCCACCAGGGTCTGGTCGACCGGGCCCGGGGCAGCGCACCCGACAAGGTGATCGTCCCGGTGCAGATCTTCATCGGCGACCCCGCCGTGGCCCGACTGGTGGCCACCGTACAGCAGGGCGGCCAGCTCGATGGCTGACCGCCGACCGGACCCCGGCGCTCTGCTCGAGCGCCGGGCCGTCCGGCTTCAGGAACAGGCCGGCGACCGGATCGCCGCGATCCGCCGGTGCGGCGAGGTCCTGGTCGAGATCGGCGCGGTGACCCCGGAGTACGTCACCGCGATGCTGCAACGCGAGCAGTCCGTCTCCACCTACGTCGGGGAGGGTGTGGCGATCCCGCACGGCACCCTTGCCAGCAAGGAGGCGGTACGCCGGGACGCGCTCGCCGTGCTGCGCTTCCCGGAACCGGTGGACTGGGACGGTTTCCCGGTGACGGTCTGCGTGGCCATCGCGGCCCGTGGCGACGGGCACGTCGAACTGCTCGCCGCGCTGGCGCAGATCCTGCTCGAACCCGACTCCGCCCGCGCGCTGCGCGAGGCCACCGACATCGACGACGTGCTCCGGCTGCTGGCGCCGGTGCGAGAGGAGAGCTCCACATGAAGGTCGTCCGGTTCCACTCCCCCGGCGACGTCCGGATCGAGGAGGCACCGGAGCCGCAGCCCGGCCCCGCTGACGTGTCGATCCGCGTCCGGGCCTGCTCGACCTGCGGCACCGACGTCAAGATCCGCAACTTCGGTCACCACCACATCGCCCCACCCCGGGTGATGGGCCACGAGATCGCCGGCGAGATCGCCGCGGTCGGCGCCGAGGTCACCGGCTGGCAGGTCGGCGAGCGGGTCCAGGTGATCGCCGCGATCCCCTGCGGCGCCTGCGGCGAATGCCGACGCGGCCGGATGACGGTCTGCCCCAACCAGGAGTCGATGGGCTACCACTACGACGGCGGGTTCGCCGAACACATGGTGGTACCGGCCAAGGTCCTCGCGGTCGACGGGCTCAACCGGATCCCGGACGGCGTCAGCTACGCCGAGGCGTCCGTGGCCGAGCCGCTGGCCTGCGTCCTCAACGGGCAGAACCTGGCCCGGGTCGGCGCGGGCGACGACGTGGTGATCATGGGCTCCGGTCCGATCGGCTGCCTGCACGTACGGCTGGCCCGCTCGCGCGGCGCCGCCCGGGTCTTCCTGGTCGACGTCAACCGCGAACGCCTCGACCTCGCGGCCGGGCTGGTACACCCCGACGCCACCGTCTGCGGCGCCGAGACCGACGTGATCGACGAGATCAAGAAGTTGACCGACGGACGCGGCGCGGACGTGGTGATCACCGCCACCGCCGCCGGCGTCGCCCAGGAGCAGGCGTTGCAGATGACCGCTCGACAGGGACGGATCAGCTTCTTCGGCGGTCTGCCCAAGGACAAGCCGATCATCGCCTGTGACTCCAACCTGGTGCACTACCGGGAGTTGACCATCGTCGGGGCGAACGGCTCCAGCCCGGCGCACAACGCCGAGGCGCTCGGGCTGATCGCCAGCGGCGCGGTGCCGGTCGCCGACCTGATCACCCACCGGTTGCCGCTGGACCGCGCGCTCGAGGCGTTCGACGTGGTCGCCCGCGGCGACGCCATCAAAGTCACCATCGAGCCCTGACCCCACCAGGGACCAAGGAGGCGCACCATGCCCACCCGTACCGTCGCCGTCGGATCCGCCAGTGGCCTGCACGCCCGGCCGGCCGCGCTGTTCGTCGCCGCCGCCGCCACCGCCGCGGTGCCGGTGACGATCCGCACCGCCGACCGACCGGCCGTTCCCGCCCGCAGCATGCTCAGCGTGCTGTCCCTCGGCGCGAAGCAGGGCACCGAGGTCACTCTGGAAGCCGACGGTGACGGCGCCGAGGCGGCCCTCGACGAGCTGGCGGCGCTGCTCGCCAGCGACCTCGACGCCGAGGACACCGCGCCCGCCGGTGACGCCGACGCGGCGGCCGGCCGTGCCTGACCTGCTGACCGGGCTCGGTGTGGGCACCGGGTGGGCGGCCGGCCCGGCGTACCGGGTCGCCGAGGCCCCCCGACTGCCCGCGCCGGTGCCGGTGCCCGACCCGGCCGCCGAGGCGGACCGGGCGGTGTCCGCCCTGACCACGGTCGCCGCCGAACTCGGTCGGCGGGCGGGCACCGCGACCGACCCGACAGCGGCGGAGATCCTGCGCGCGCAGGTGATGATGGCCGAGGACCCGGTGCTGCACGAGGCGGTACGGGCCCGCGTCGACGCGGGCGCCGACGCCCCGCACGCCATCGACGCCGCGCTCGGCGAGCACCGGGCAGCCTTCGCCGCCGCCGGCGGCTACCTCGCCGAACGGGTCGCCGACCTCGACGACCTGCGGGACCGGGCGGTGGCGGTCTGCCTGGGCGAGCCGATGCCCGGCGTACCGGATCCGGGGGTGCCGTTCATCCTGGTCGCCCGGGACCTGGCCCCGGCGGACACCGCCGGGCTCGACCCGGCCCGGGTTCTGGCCCTGGTCACCGCCGCCGGCGGGCCGACCAGCCACACCACCATCGTGGCGCGGGCGCTCGGCCTGCCCGCAGTGGTGCGCTGCGACGGCATCCTGGACATGGCCGACGGAACTCTGGTCACCGTCGACGGCGCCACCGGAGAGGTCGCGGTCGGGGTGGACGCCGACACCGTCACCGACACCACCCGGCGGGAGCAGCGTCGGCGGGCCGAACTCGCGGCGACCAGCGGGCCGGGGCGTACCGCCGACGGGCATCCGGTGGCGTTGCTGGCCAACATCGGCTCAGCGGCCGACCTGGTCGACGACGTCGAAGGTGTCGGACTGTTCCGCACCGAACTGCTCTACCTGGACCGCGCCGCTCCACCCGGGCACGACGAGCAGGTCGCCGCGTACGCGAAGGTCTTCTCCGCCGCCGCCGGGCGCAAGGTGGTGCTGCGGACCCTCGACGCCGGCGCGGACAAGCCGTTGCCGTTCCTGCACGCCGGTGAGGAGCCGAACCCGGCGCTGGGCGTACGGGGCCTGCGGACCGCACGGCGGCGCCCCGAGGTGCTGCAGGGCCAGCTCGCCGCGATCGCCCAGGCCGCCGCGGCCACCGGTGCCGACGTCTGGGTGATGGCACCGATGGTGACCACCCCGGCGGAGGCCGCCGACTTCGCCGCCCTGGCCCGGGCCACCGGGCTGCCCACCGTCGGCGCCATGGTGGAAGTGCCGGCCGCCGCGCTGCGCGCCGAGGCGCTGCTGGGCCACGTCGACTTTCTCAGCATCGGCACCAACGACCTGAGCCAGTACACGTTCGCCGCCGACCGGCTCTGCGGCGACCTGGCCGACCTGCTCGACCCGTGGCAACCGGCGCTGCTGGAGCTGATCGCCGGCTGCGCGCGGGCCGGTGCCGCCGCCGGCAAGCCGGTCGGGGTCTGCGGCGAGGCGGCCGCCGACCCGGCGCTGGCCGTGGTGCTGACCGGGCTCGGGGTGTCCAGCCTGTCGATGTCGGCCCGGTCGGTGCCGGCGGTACGGGCCGCGCTCGCCGCGCACACTGTCGAGGACTGTCGACGGCTGGCGAGGGCCGCCCTGGCCGCGCCGGACGCCACGGCCGCCCGCGCGGCCGCCAGCACCGGCCTCGCCGGCGGCTGACCCGTCCCGACCGTCCCGGGCGAGCTGGTCGGGACGGTCGAACCGAGCCGGTCGGCCCTGGCCGGGTGCGGCGTCAGCTGGCCGGGTGCGGCGTCAGCTGGCCGGGTGCGGCGTCAGCTGGCCGGGTCAGGCCGCCGGGTCGGCGTACAGGAGCAGCCAGGTGAACGGCTGGACCGCGCCGGAGGGCGTCCGGTGTTCTTCCCGGTGGGCCTGGCGCATCCGCAGCCAGGGAAACTGCGCGGCGAGTTCCTCGGCGGTGTAGCGGGCGGTCGGCAGGCTGGAGCAGTGGGTGGGTCCGTCGTCGGCGAAGACCCCGATCACCGCGTGGCCGCCCGGTTCGAGCGAGCGCCGCAGGGTCGCCCGGTACCGTTCGCGGTCCGCCTCGTCGGTGAGGAAGTGGAACACGGCGCGGTCGTGCCACACGCGGTAGCGTCTGGCGGGTCGCCAGTGCCGTACGTCGGCGACCACCCAGTGCACCGCCGACGCGTCGTCGCCGAGGTCGTGCCGGGCCGTCGCCAGGGCCGTGGCGGAGATGTCCAGCACGGTCAGGTCCCGGTGCCCGGTCCGCCACAGGCCGGCAGCGAGCGTCGAGGCGCCGCCGCCCACGTCGACCACGGCACCGTCGGCGCCGCCCAGCGCGGCCGCGACCAGCCTCATCGACATCCGGGGATCGTCCTGGTACCAGCTGACCTCGGTGGTCTGCCTCGTGCGGTACACGCTCTCCCAGTGGTCCTGCCCCTGCGCCATGCCGTCCAGCCTGCCACGCCCGACGGCCGCCCCGCCGTTGGGCCGCCACGGATGTGGCCCGACTCGGCCCGACTCGGATCGTCCGGGAGGTCCCGGCCGCGCGGCCGGTGGCTCAGCCCCGGGTCGCCAGCCCACTCGGGAGCTGGTCCAGGACCTCGGCCAGGGGCAGCGCGGCGGCGCTGGTCAGCGTCAGGTCCGCCGCCGACACCTGGGCCGGGTCGACGAAGGCGTTCGGGATCGCCACGGTCCACATTCCCGCGTCGGCGGCGGCCCGGACCCCGTGCCCGGTGTCCTCCACCGCGACCGCCTGGCGGCCGGCGACGCCGAGCCGGTCGAGCGCGAGTCGGAACACCGCCGGGTCCGGTTTCGGTGCTGCGACCTCGTCGCCGGTGGCGATGACGTCGAACCGGTCGACGGCACCGACCCGGCCCAGGTGCTCGCGCACCCAGGTCCGGGGCGAACTGCTGGCCACCGCGGTCCGCAGGCCCAGCCGGGCGGCCTCGTCCAGCCAGTCGCGGATGCCCGGGCAGAAGTCCAGGCTCTCGTGCCGGGCCCGGCGGTACGCCTCGTACCGTGCCTGGCAGGCGGACCGGTCGAAGGTGGGGCCGACCAGGGCGGCGAGCCGGTCGAGCCGGTGGTCGGTGCAGTTGCCACCGTTGCCGGGCCAGAACCAGCCGTCGAGCTCGAGGTCGAGGCCGTGCGCCGCCCAGACGTGCCGCCAGCCGTCGACCAGGGTCGTCTCGGTGTCCATCAGCAGCCCGTCGAAGTCGAAGACGATCGCTACGATTTCTGTGTCCACCATCGACTCTCCTCCTGCGGCCCGCCCATGTCAGGGTACGGGGGCGCGCGTCACCGGGTCGGCGGTGCCCTGCGGCACGTCGGGGCGGCAGCGGCGCAACCGGGCGGCGGCCAGCCGGCCGCCGACACCGAGGCCGTGGGTGCGCACCGCCGCCAACCCGTACGCGCTGCAGGTGGGCGTGAACCGGCAGCGGCCCGGCCAGTACGGCGACAACCACCGGCGGTAGCCACGGATGGCCGCCTCCCCCGCCCGGTCCAGCCCGGGTGCCCGCGTCGCGGTCGCCGCCAGCGCGCCGATGGTGAGCAGGGTCGAGAACAGCCCGAGGTCGCAGCAGTCGCAGCCGTCGCAGCAGCCGTCGAGATTGCGGAAACGGGACGATCTGCGCTGCTGGCGGCGGTTCTTCCGGGCGTTGGTCCAGATGTTGCCGATCATGCGGTTGATGATCGACGACGGGTGCAACCGGCACCGTCGGGGATCGACCGCAGGAACGGTCCGGCGATGCCACGCGACCGATCACGGACTGTACGTAGTCAGACGTTGACGCGGCGTGGTCATTGACGACGGGAGACCCCGGACCGCAGGATCCGTTGATGAGCCGGACGATCCTGGTCACCGGGGCGCGCCGCGGCATCGGCGCGGCCCTCGCGGTCGGACTCGCCACGCCCGGTGTGACGCTGGTGCTGCACCACCTGGCCGCTCCTGACGAGGCGGAGGCCGTCGCCGCGCGGTGCCGGGCGGCCGGCGCGTACGCCCGCCTCGTCGAGGCCGATCTGTCGGTGCCCGCCGAGGTCCTGGCCATGGCCGAGGCGGCCGGGCCGGTCGACGTACTGGTCAACAACGCCGCCCGCGCCTCGAACGTATGGATCGACGAGTTGCCGCTGGCCGAATGGGAGGCGACGTTCGCGGTCAACGTCACCGCTCCGATGCTGCTCAGCCAGGCGTTGGCGCCGGGGATGCGGGCCCGTGGCGGCGGCCGGATCATCAACGTCACCTCGGCCACGGTCCGCCTGGGCGGCCCGTCCGGGCCGTCGTACGTGTCGAGCAAGGCCGCGCTGGTCGGTCTCACCCGGTCGCTGGCCCGCGCGCTGGGGTCGGACGGCACCACGGTCAACGCCATCTCGCCGGGCGCCATCCGCACCGAGGGCGAACGTGAACTCGCCGGTGGCCGGCCGGTCGACGAGGCAGCGGTCGACGCCGCGATCCTGGCACGTCAGGCCGTACCGCGCCGACTGGACCCCGACGACCTGGTCTCCACGGTCCGTTTCCTGGCCGGCCCCGACTCCGGTGCCGTCACCGGTCAGGTGATCGAGGTCGGCGGCGGGCTGGTGCACCGCTGAACGTGCGGGCCCGGGCGTTCATCCGCTGGTCAGCGTCTGTCGCCGACTCCGTTCACCTGCGGCGGCGATGCTCCCGCTCGTTCGACACCGACAGCGTGGAGGCACCGTGCCCAGACCAATCTGGCAGTTCACCGCTATCCTCACGATCCTGGCCCTGCTGATGGGCGCGATGACACCGGCCTCGGCGACCGCCGGCACCGACGCCGCGCCGGTCCTGCTCACCGAACCGTTCCTGCAGTCTCCGACGAAGAATTCCGTCCGGGTCGTCTGGCTCACCGAGTTCGCCGGTCGGCACCACGTCGTGGTCGTCGGCGAGCGCGCCGACGAACTCAACCGGGCCGAACTGCGGGCCGCCGCCACCGGCGGCAAGATTCGAGGGGTACGGGTGTTCCGCGCCCGCACCGGCGAGCTGTCCCGGGTGGCCGAGGACGCGGCCTCGCAGATCCCGGACCCGCCGGCGCAGATCACCCGCCGGCACATCTGGCGGCACGAGGCGACCGTACGCGGACTCGGTGTCGGCAGTCGGACGCCGTACCGGGTGGTGTCGATCGACGGGGGCGCGCTGGTCGCCTCCGACACCTACACCCTGGCGCCGGCGGCAGCCAAGGGTCAGGCGCAGAAGATCCTGCTGACCAGCGACCACCAGTCGATGCCCAACACCCCGGCGAACCTGCAGAAGGCGGTCGAGACGGTCGGCCGGATCGACGCGGTGTTCCTCGCCGGCGACCTGGTCAACGTTCCGGACCGGGCCTCGGAGTGGTTCGACGACCAGCGCGGCGGTGCGTTCTTCCCGGCGCTGCAGGGGCGGGCGTCGCGGACTGTCAACGGCGTCGCCTGGACCGGCGGTGAGATCCTGCAGCACGCACCGATCTTCCCGGCGATCGGCAATCACGAGGTGCAGGGCCGCAGCGGGCTACCGACGCTCAACGAGTCGTTCAACGCCCCGGTGCCCCGGGAGGTGGCCGAGGCCGCGTACCGGGAGGTCGCCCGGCAGGTCAACCCGCGCAACGATCCGAAGATCAAGGAACGCTGGATCCTGGAGAACTCGTTCAACACCGAGACGTACGAGGAGATCTTCTCCCTGCCGACCAGCGGACCCGGCGGCGAACGCTGGTACGCCACCACCATCGGCGACGTCCGACTGATCTCGCTGTACGCCACCCGGATCTGGCGAGGCACCGGCATCGCCGCCGACCCGGCCAACTGGCAGCGGACCCGGTACACCGAGGCTCCGGCGACCACCGGCGATCCGCTGGCCCAGGGTTGGGGTTCGCACATCTTCGAGCAGATCGACGTCGGCAGCCGGCAGTACCGGTGGCTGCAGCGCGAGCTGGCCAGCAAGCAGTTCCGGGACGCGACGTACACGGTGGTGATGCTGCACGAGGGCCCGCACGGATTGGGTGACAACGTCAACCCGCCGTTCACCGATCCGGTACGCACCGAGGAGACCGACGCGGCCGGCAACACGCTGGTCCGGTACGACTACCCGCGCGCGGACAACGTGCTGACCCGCGACGTCGCCCCGCTGCTGGAGTCGGCCGGGGTGAACCTGGTGCTCAACGGCCACTCGCACCTGTGGAACCGGTTCACCGCCGCCTCCGGTACGCACTACCTGGAGACCTCCAACGTGGGCAACTCCTACGGGGCGTTCCATCCGCTGTCGGGCCGGTCCCGGCCGGTGCCGCCGGCACCGTGGAACCCGGACAACTACCTGGCCCAGGGCAACCCGGGCGGGTTGGCGCCGCAGCTGCCGACGGTCGCGCCGCTGACCAACCCGGCCGGTACGCCGTTGCCGTTCGTGCAGAGCAACGACCACTCGGTGTTCAGCGTCCTGGACACCGGCACCGGTGAGGTGACCAGCTACGTCTTCGACCTGCGGACCCCGGAGGTCGCACCGGTCGTGCTGGACCGGTTCGCCCTTGGTGCCTGACGAACCGCGGTCCCGCCATCGGACCTGGCGATGGCGGGACCACCGGTCGTCGGTTCAGTTGCCGACCCAGACGTAGGATCGGCTGCCGAGGGAGGCGTCGGGGACTGTCGCGGCGGCGCTGGCGAAGAGCTGGTCGACCCGGGCGGCTTCGGCGGCACTCGGGTAGGCGTTGCGGCAGGAGACCGGCGCGCTGCTGCCGGACATCAGGTCGGAGCAGAGCCCGGTACGCCGGTCCGGCAGTCCGAGAATGTGTCCCCACTCGTGGGTGGCGATCCGGGTCCGGTCGTAGCCCTGGTTCACCGCCTGGGTACCCATGTAGATGCGGCCCGCGCCCAGCCGGGTGACGTACGCCCGGGGCCAGCCGTTGTCGACGTAGACGACGACCGACGCCGGGCTGCCCGGCTGCAGCCGGACGTTGTCCACGCTGCTGTTCCAGATCTGGGCGGCCTCGGCGAAGTTGGTCGCGAACTGACCGGCCCGGCTGGCGTCGTAGTAGATCGTGGTCACCGCGGCCGAGGCCGGCGCGGTGGCCACGACCTGGGCTCCGATCAGCGACAGGATGACGGTGACCGTCGCGAGGATCGCCCGGGCGGTGCGTTGTCTCGGCATGTCATGGCTCCTTGGGAACGGGCCGGGGTACCGGTTCGGTATCGACCGGTACCGCCCACCGTAGGCCATTTGAATCGACGTACACCTATCCCGTTTCACTCATAGCGCGCCCGGGACGGACGCCGGGGCGCGCAGCGCCGGCAGACGGCCGGACCTCGCGGCACTCCGGCGGGAAGCCGGGCCGAAGTGACGGCTCGCACAGCACGGACCCCCGGCGACGGATGACGACTTGAAGAAGTCTTCAATTACACATATGCCAGTGCCGCTGTACCAGAAGAAGGCCGAGTTCTTCCGGATGCTCGGCCACCCGGTGCGGATCCGGGTGCTCGAGCTGCTCGGTGAACGCCCCCGCCAGGTGCGCGAACTGCTCGCCGAGATCGACGTCGAGGCGTCGAACCTGTCCCAACAGCTCGCGGTGCTGCGCCGGGCCGGGATCGTGGTCTCCAGCCGGGACGGCTCCGCCGTCACCTACGCCCTGGCCGGGCCGGACGTGGCGGACCTGATGCGGGCCGCCCGGCGGATCCTCACCGAGATGCTGGTCGACCAGACCGAACTGCTCGCCGCGCTGCGTCAGGCGTCCCCCGACGCCGCCTCGGGGCGCCGGTGAACACCACCGCCGTACGCCGCCTGCTGCCGCAGGCCGCCGACTGGCGGGCGGTTCGCCGACGGCCCGGACGTGACCTGCTCGCCGGGCTGACCGTGGCGATCGTGGCCCTGCCGCTGGCCCTCGGCTTCGGCGTCGCCTCCGGGCTGGGCGCCGCCGCCGGGCTGGTCACCGCCGTGGTCGCCGGCACCCTCGCGGCGCTCTTCGGTGGGTCGAACCTGCAGGTCAGCGGCCCGACCGGGGCGATGACGGTGGTGCTGGTGCCGATCGTGGCGACGTACGGGCCCAGCGGGGTGCTCACCGTCGGCCTACTGGCCGGGCTGATCCTGATCCTGCTGGCGCTGGTACGGGCCGGCCAGGTCGCCCGCTACATGCCGGCGCCGGTGATCGAGGGGTTCACCGCCGGCATCGCCGCGGTGATCCTGCTGCAGCAGATCCCGGCCGCCCTCGGCGTGCAGGTCCACGGCGAACGGGTGCTGGCGATGGCCGGCCAGGCCGTCGCGGCCTTCGCCGCGGCGCCCCGGTGGCCGTCGCTGCTGATCGCCGGCGCGGTGGCCGCCGCGATGCTGATCGGAGCGCGGTGGCGACCGACCGTCCCGTTCTCCCTGCTGGCGGTCGCGGCGGCGACCGCGACGACGATCGCGAGCGGGCTGCCGGTCGCGACCATCGGCGCCCTGCCGGCCAGCCTGCCCACGCCGTCGCTGGCGTTCCTGGACCTGGCGGCGGTACCAGCCCTGGCCAGCGCGGCGATCGCGGTGGCCGCCCTGGCCGCCCTGGAGAGCCTGTTGTCGGCCACCGTCGCCGACGGCATGTCGGTCGGGCAGCGGCACGACCCGGACCGGGAACTGTTCGGCCAGGGCGTCGCCAACCTGGTGACCCCGATGTTCGGTGGGGTGCCGGCGACCGCCGCGATCGCCCGGACGGCCGTCAACGTCCGGGCCGGCGCCACCTCGCGGCTGGCCGCGCTGTCCCACGCGGTGATCCTGGCGGTGATCCTCATCGCGGCGGCCCCGCTGGTCGCCCGGATCCCGGTGGCCGCGTTGGCCGGGGTGCTGATCGCCACCGCCGTCCGGATGGTCGAGGTGAGCGCGCTCACCGCGCTGGCCCGCGCGTCGCGCTCCGACGGGGCCGTCATGGCGCTGACCGCGGCGACCACCGTCCTGCTGGACCTGGTCACCGCCGTGCTGGTCGGGCTGGTCGTCGCCGGCGGCCTGGCGCTTCGCAAGATCGCCCAGGCGGTACGGCTGGATCGGGTGCCACTGGACACCGGCGACCACCGCGCCGAGGAGCAGGCGCTGCTGGCCGAGCACATCGTGGCGTACCGGCTGGACGGGCCGCTGTTCTTCGCCGCCGCCCACCGGTTCCTACTGGAGTTGTCCGAGGTCGCCGACGTACGGGTGGTGATCCTGCGGATGTCGCGGGTGTCGACCATCGACGCCTCCGGTGCTTTGGTGCTGCGCGACGTGGTGCAGCGGCTGGAACGGCGCGGCATCGCCGTCTACCTGTCCGGCGTCCGGCCCGAACATCGCAAGGCGCTCACCGCGTTCGGCATGCTGTCGCGACTCGATGGGCTCGGCCGGGTCCTTCCCGACACACCGGAGGCGATCGCCGCCGCCCGGGCGCAGCTCGGCCTCCCGGTCCGGGCCGAGGCCACCGAAGACGACCAGCCGCCGGGGTCGTGAACCACGGCGGGACGTGAACGACAGTCAGGCGGGTCAGGCGGGAGCGAGGACGAGCTCCAGGCCGCCGCTGTCGCGGACCGGCACCGGTACGGCGTCGGTGGCGTCGGTGCCGCCGTACCACCGGACGATCCCCCCGCCCTCCCAGCTCAGCGTCACCTGTTGCCTGCTGAGCAGCGGAAACTGCTTGCCTTCGGCCCAGTTGTCATGGTCGACGACCGCCACCGGATCCTGGGTGGTCACGTTGCGGACCACCAGCCGCCCGGGACCGGGCTGGTCCGGTACGACCACGGCGACGTCCGCGCCACGCCGCAGCGGGTACCAGTAGGTCGACGACGGTGTCGTCGTCGCTGGGACCAGCTCGGCCAGCAGCCGGTTACCGACACCGCCGCTCCACTGGTACGGGTAGCCGTCGGCCTGGAACAGCAACGGCCAGGCGTACGGGCCGAGCCAGTCGATGTGGAACGCGCCGTCGGTGGCGATCGGCGCGTACCGGGGATCCCGGCGGCCGTCCGGGTCCGGGCCGACGATGCCGACCGTGCCGTTGCCGATCGGTCCCAGCGTCACCATGCCGGTGATGGCGGCCCGCCGGTCCAGATAGATCGTCGGTGCCGGGGCGATCTCGTCGGCGGCCACGGTGATCCGCACCGCCTCCTGCTGGGTCCCGGTGCCGCCGTGGCGGCCGACCCACTGGGCGCCGTACCGGCTGCCGGAGTCCGGTAGCGCGAAGAGGGTGTACGTACCGGGCCCGGGCACCGCAACGGTCACCCGGCCCTGGGTGTCGCTGCGCGCCGGGCAGAAGTCCGGGAACGCGAAGGTCTTCACCTCGGTGGCGAAGACACAGATGCCGGCAAGTCGCCGTCCCACCCGGTCGTGGACCTCCGAACGGATGCCGGCCTCGGCGGACGCCACAGCGATACCCGCCGACGGCGCCGCGCCGGTCGGCGGGGCCGCAGGCGGTACGGCCGAGACGGTGCCGAGCAGGGTCGCGACGAGGACGTGGGGAAGGGCTGTCAAAAGTAGGGGTGTCACACTGCTTCAACGTCGGCGGCGGCGGGACGTTACGTCCCGCCGCCCGGCATCCCGTCCGCCAGTGCCGTCACCCCTTCAGGCCGGTGTGCGCCAGGCCCTCGATGAACTGCCGCTGGGCAATCACGAACACGATCAGCACCGGGATCGCGGTCAGCGACGCCGCCGACAACTGCACGTTCCACATCGGCCCGCCGTAGGCGTCGACGAACTGGGTCAAGGCCTGCGGCAGGGTGAACTTCTCCGGAGTGGACAGGAACACGATCGGCTCCAGATAGAGGTTCCAGCTGTGCAGGAAGGTGAAGATCGCCACCGCGCCCAGCGCCGGGCGGGCCAGCGGCAGCGCGATCCGCCAGAAGATGGCGAACCGGCCGAGCCCGTCGACCCGGGCCGCCTCCTCCAGCTCACCCGGCAGGGCGAGGAAGAACTGCCGCATGATGAAGGTGGCCAGCACACTCGGCGCGCCGAAGATCGGCACCAGGATCAGCGGCCAGTGGGTGTCGATCAGGCCCAGTTGGTTGAACATCTGAAACAGCGGGACGATCGTCACCTCACTGGGGATCAGCAGGCCGAGCAGCACCAGCAGGAACAGCGCCTGCTGGCCCCGGAACCGGATCCGGGCGAACGCGTAGCCGGCCAGCGACGACACCGCCAGCGTGCCGACGGTGACCACGGCGGCGATGTAGGCGCTGTTCCAGTACTGCCGGGCGAACGGCTGCAGGGTGAACACGTCACGGTAGGCGGCGAAGCTGATGTCGGTCGGCCACAGCGTCGGCGGGAAGGCGAAGATCTGGCTCACCGGCTTCACCGACGAGGTGACCATCCACCAGGTGGGGAAGACGAACGGCACGGCGAGGACCAGCAGTACGCCGTACAGGGCGAGCTTCGCCCGTGGCGAGAGCGTGCTACTGCTCATGGAACACCCATCTCCGACGCATCTGCCACTGCACCACGGTCAACGCCAGCACGATGCCGAACAGCAGCACCGACAGGGTCGCCCCGTAGCCGAAGTGGTGGAACTGGAACGCCTGCTGGTAGAGGTAGTAGACGAGCACCGTGGTCGCGTTGCCCGGCCCGCCCTGGGTGAGCACCGCGATCTGCGCGAACACCTGCAGCGACCCGACCACGGTGATGATCGAGGTGAGCAGGATGGTCGGGCTGATCAGCGGTACGGTGATCCGCCGGAACTGGGTCCACCGGCTGGCCCCGTCGACCCGGGCGGCCTCGTACAGCTCCCCCGGCACGCCCTGCAGCGCGGCCAGGAACAGCACCATGTTGAGGCCGACGTTCTTGACCACCTGCACGACGATCACCGCGACCATGGCGGTGGCCTCGCCGCGCAGCCAGTTCGGCCCGTCGACGCCGAGGGTGCCGAGCAGGCCGTTGACGCCACCGTCGGCCTGCAGCAGGAACCGCCAGACGATGGTCCAGGCGACCAGTGACACGACCACCGGTGAGAAGAACAGCGTCCGGAACACGACGGTGCCGCGCAGCTTCTGGCTGAGCAGCACCGCCAGCAGCAACGCCAGGGCAAGGTTGACCGTCACCAGGCCGATGGAGAACAGGGCGGTGGCCCCGAGTACGCCGGGCAGCGCGGGATCGTCGGTCAGCTGCCGGTAGTTGTCCGCGCCGGTGAACTCGAACGTGCCGGCCAGTACGTTCCACTCGTGCAGGCTGTACCAGCCGACCAGGCCCAGCGGCACCAGCACGAACACCGCCGTACCGACGAGCTGCGGGGTGATGAACAGGTAGCCGGCGGCCTGGTCCCGGCGGTGGATGGTCCACCAGCCGGGCCGGGCCACCGCCACCGACCGGACCGGCATCACCCGGCCAGCAGCGGCGCGATCGCCGCGCAGACCCCGGCGAGGACGCCGGGCACGTCGGCGTCGGCCCGCCACATCGGGTCGAGGGCGGCCCGGACCGCCTGGTTGATCTCGGCGCTGTCGGTGTGGCTGGGCTTGACCACCCCGGCGGCGATGCCGTCGATGACGACCTGTTGCAGCTGCTCCGGCGTGAGCAGCGGGTTGGTCTGCGCCAGGGTGTCGGCGGTCAGCAGCGACTGCCGGGGCGGTGGGAAGAACCGCGCCAGTTTGGCGGAGTTCTCCGGGTTGGTGAGGTAGCCCAGGAAGTCTGCGGCGGCCTCGGCGTTCGGGCCGCGTTGCAGCACCGCGACACCGCCCTGACCGATCACCGCGTACTCGCCGGCCGGGCCGGCCGGCAATGGCAGCAGGTCCCAGTCGAACGCGCCGTCTTCCAGCAGCGAGGCCCGGGAGATCTGGGTGATCGTCAGCGCGGCCTCGCCGGCGAAGAAGTCCGCGGTGGTGCCCGGTCCCGGCAGCGCGCCGGCCGTGAAGATCGCCTCGTGCAGGAAGGTCATCGCGTCGACCATCGCCGGGTCGGTGAAGCCGCACTCACGCCCGTCGTCGCTCCAGGCTTGCGCACCCCAGCCGGCCCACACGGTGGACAGGTAGTCCCAGCCCTGGTAGTCGAAGTCCCGGATGACCAGGCCCGCCCGGTCGGTGGCCGCGTTGACCGCAGCGGCGGTGTCGACCGCGTTGGCCCAGGTCCACTCCCCCGCCGCGAGCTGCGCGGCCGGGTCGGGCCGGCTGGCCTCGGCGATCAGGTCGCGGTTGACGAAGACGCCGAACGGCGAGGTCGAGAAGGGGTACGCGTAGAGGGTGTCGCCGTCGCGCCACAGCGCGGTGGCCGAGTCGACCAGGTCGTCGGCGTCGGTGACCACCTCGTCGAGCGGGGCGAGCACGCCCGAGGTGACGAAGTCCGGGGCCGAGCTTTCGAAGATCCAGGCCAGGTCGGGCGGGTTGCCGCCGGCGATCTGCGTGGTCAGTGTGGTGGTGTAGTTCTCGAACGGCAACGGGTCGAAACTGATCGCGGCCACGCCCGGGTTGTCGGCGAGGTAGGCGTCGGCGATCTCGTCGAACAGGGCCAGGTGCGCCTCGTTGGCCGACCAGATGGTCATCCGTAGCGAGACCGGGCCGTCGGTGCCGCCGTCGTCCCCGCCGCAGGCGGCGACGCCGAGCAGGCTGGCCGCCAGGGCCGCGGTCGCTATCCGGTTTCTCATGTCGTGGGGTCCTTCCTCAGGTGACGGGTGAGGTCAGTAGCCGGTCACGTCCGGCCAGCGTCGTTCGACGCCGGCGGCGTCGAGCCGGGTGGAGTAGTCGGCGAGCAGGTCGGTGTCGGCGCGTACCGCGTGGGGTTCGACCCGCCGGTCCAGGCAGTACGCGGCGAGGGTGCCGGCGGCTTCGCCGACGTTCCACTCGACCGGGTGCAGCCGGTACGCGCCGTTGGTGATGTGGGTGGTGCCGATGTTCTTGCCGGCGGGTAGCAGGTTGCGCATCCGCTGCGGCAGCAGCGCGCCGAGCGGGATCTCGAAGGGGCAGGCGGCGACGTCGACGTAGTTGTCGCCGCCGGTGGAAGGGTGCAGGTCGATGCGGTACATGCCGACGCCGACCGGGTCGGGGTAGCGCACCGCGCCCTTGTCGCCGCGTACCGCCAGCGACAGGTCCTGTTCGACGACGGTGTACTCGGCCCGGATCCGACGCGATTCCCGGATGTACGGGGCCTGGGCGAGCCCGTCGGTGCCGCCGGTGACGTCGCCGCGCAGCCGCAGGCCGGGGAAGCCGGTGCCACCGTCGGGGCGGGGTGCCTCGGTCTGCAGCCAGTAGAGCACGCTGCGGGACAGTTCCCGGGCGGCCGTGAGATGGTGGGCCGGGTCGGGCACATCGATGACCGGCGACTCGAAGTAGTCGATCATCGGCCAGTTGACCAGGCAGATGTCGCTGGGGTACGCCCCTGGGCGGAACATCCGGCGCGCCGCGATCCGCCGGAACGTCCACAGGTTGCCGTCGCCGGGGCTGAGTCGCTGGTCGGCGACGACGGCGAGCGGGTCGTCGTCGGGGTTCGGGGTGAAGCTGCGCTGGCCGATCTGCAGGGTACGGGGGTTGGGTGAGCGCCACGACAGCATCCGGTCGCCCCAGAAGGGCGGCTGGTAGTCGCGCCAGAACCCGTACCGGGCCGGCCGGTCGATGGTGTGGTCGCCGTCGACGTGGTCGATCGCGAAACAGACCGACACCGCCTGCATGTTGGTCGGGTCGGCCACGTCCGGGGCGCTGGGTTCGCCGGTGTCGGCCCGCGACTCGAAGCCGGTGACGTACTCGGTGCCGGTCAGCGGCAGCAGCTCACCGGTCTCGGTGGCGTCCAGCACGTACGGCGCGGTGATGGTGATCTCGCCGCCGCCGTCGCGGTGCGCGACGGTGACCGCGGTGACGCGGTCGCCGTCGGTGTCGGCGGCGACCGGCCGGTACGGTTGCAGCACCCGCAGCTGCCCCGCGCCACGGTACGGCGCGAGCATCGCCTCGATCACCGCGACGGCGACCCGGGGCTCGTGGCAGAGCCGGCTGACGTGCCCGCCGCCGGGGTTGAGTTCGCGCTGGGCGCGGGCCGCCTCGGTCAGCGGATAGTGCCGCCGGTAGTAGTCGCGGATGCCCTCGCGCAACGCGCGGTAGCTGGCGGTCACCCCGAACCGCTCCACCCAGGAGTGCTCGTCCGGCGGAACCGCCTGACTGGTCAGCTGCCCGCCGAGCCAGTCGTGTTCCTCGGTGAGCGCCACCGTGCGGCCGGCGCGTAGCGCGCCGAGCGCGGCGGCCACCCCGCCCAGTCCACCGCCGACGACCAGGATGTCGCAGCCGTACTCCGTCACTGTGCCGGGTTCCTTCCGGTTGGCGGCACCAGGGTGGCGCCGACGACTTCCTCGCAGGGCAACAGCCGCTGCGCGGGCGCGGCCGTGGCACCGCGCAGCGCCGCCGTCAGGACTTCGACCGCCTGCCAGCCCATCTGTTGCCGGGGGATCCGGAAACCGGTGAGGTCCAGATCGGCGCGGGCCGGCCGGGTCGGGTCACCCAGGGCCACGATGGACAGGTCGGCCGGGATGTCCAGACCTCGCTGGCGGGCCTGTACGGCGAGCGCGACGCCGTCGGCGTACTCCTCGGCGAAGACCACGGTGCAGGTGCCCGCCGTGACCGCGTCGAGCAGCTCGGCCGGGTCACGGCCGGCGGCCGGCTCGTGCCGCCACTCGACGCCGGCGGCCGCAGCGGCGGTACGGAATCCGCGCATCCGGTCGGCGTGCGACTCGGGGCCGTCACCCTGGCCCAGATAGGTGAGCCGACGGTGGCCCAGTGCGACGGCGCGGCGCACCAGCGCGCCGGTGGCGGCGGGGTAGTCGGCACCGACGTACGGCACCGGGCCGCCCGCGTCGTCGCGCCGTCCGACGGAGACGAACGGCAGTCCGTCGGCGAGCAGCCGGGTCAGTTCGGCCGGGTCGAGCTGACGGCCGAGCAGGACGCAGCCGTCGGCCAGCCGTAGCCGGTTGTCCTGGTGGAACAGTCGACGCCGCCCGTCGAGGACCGGGGCGCTGGTGAGTAGCAGCAGGTCGCAGCCGAGGTGCTCGGCGCACTGTTCGATGCCGAGCAGGAAAGGTTGGTAGAAGTCGCCGGTGCCGCTGGGAAACACCGGCTCGGAGGTGAAGACGCCGAGGATGCGGTTGTGCCGGTCGGCGAGCCGGCGGGCGACCGGGTCGGCGACGTAGCCGGTGGCGCGGATCGCGGCGAGGACCCGTTCGCGCGTCTCCGGCGCGATCCGTACGTCGGCGTCGGCCCGGCCGTTGAGTACCAGGGAGACCGTGGCCTGGCTGACGCCGGTCATCCGGGCGATGTCCTGCTGGGTGACCCGTCGGCGAGATCCGGTCACTGTTGGTGTCCGTCCGTTTCTCTGCTAATACGCATTAGTTTCCGTTGGCCTGAGATCCTGAACCCTGTCGGCGGTCCCCGTCAACCCCTGCCGCCGTGCGCGACATGGATCGACACTCCGGTGATAATTCGTATTAGCACCTTGACGCGGCGATCCGACCGCGAGCAGACTCAGCCCACACGAGGGCCCGGCCGGCCGCTCCACCTCACCTGACTGCCAGTGACGACGCCGTGGACTCCCCCGGTCCACCGCCCACGTGTCGGAAAGGCCACCCCATGCGCCCGTACCCCCGCTCCGCGCACTCCCCCGGACCCGGATCCGGACCCGGACCCGCATCCGAACCGGATCGCCGGCACCCGGCCGGCCTCGACCGTCGCCAACTACTGCGTGGCACCGCGCTGCTCGGCGCCACCGCCGTGGCGGGTGGCCTCGGCGGGCTGTCCGTCGGCGCCGGACCCGCCAGCGCCGCGCCCGCCGGATTCCCGACCTACGCCTACCTCGGGCAACCGTTGGACCACGCCAACCTGCGCTACAACCCGACCGGCGAGCTGATCTTCCCCTGCGTCCGTGGGGTGTACGACCGGATCAGCGGCGGGCTGGCCCGCTATTACCTCTACTACGCCCCACACGACCGGCCCGGCGGGATCTGCCTGGCCTACGGCAACTCACTGGCCGGCCCGTTCACCGAGTACGCCGGCAACCCGATCGTCCGGCGCGACTGGTCACCGCACTACTCGGTCGAGCACGTCTCCTCGCCGCACGTGCTGTGGAACAGCGCGACCCGGCAGTTCTATCTGTACTTCCACGGCGACAACGACACCACCCGGTTGGCGATCTCGTCGGACGGCGTGCGGTTCACGTACCAGGGTGTGGTGCTGTCGACGGCGATGGTCCCGAACCTCACCGAGGCGTCGTACGCGCGGGTCTTCGACCACCGCATCCCCGCGCTGGGCAGCCGGTACGTCATGGTCTACATGGGATACCACACGGTCCGACCGGGCTTCCGGAAGATCTTCTGGGGCTGGTCGGCCGACGGCCGCAGCTGGCAGTTCGACCCGCAACCGTTGGTCAGCCCGTCCGGCGACGGGTTGAGCGATCTCAGCGGCGCGCATCTGCTGCACCGCAACGGCACCACCTACGTCGTCTACCACGGCGGATCGGGTCGGATGTACCTGACCGAGGTCGGCGACAACTTCGACCGGGAGGTCCACCTCGGCGTGTTCCACGCTCCGCTGACCGGCGCCCCGGACAACGGCCGGGTGGCGGCACCGGCGTTCGGCACCGACCGCGGCGTGCAGTACATGTTCTACGAGGCCGGCCAGCGCGGCAGCACCCGGATCGCGGTGGCCCGGGCGGTCCAGTGACCGTCGGCCGGTAGGTCGGCTCCCGGTGGCGGACGCCGGGTACCGCTGGCTGGTGGGGTGAGGGGCGCCCCCGTTCCGCGCCCCTCACCGCACCAGCGGCATCGAGGTCGCCCGCACGTCGGTTGGTCAACCCCAGGTGGTGATCGTATACTGACTCCGCGTGCTGCCGCCAACCAATATTAACCGACAGCGCGATTCTGACTAATACCAGCTGCACATCCGACGGAGGTAGCCGTGACGGGCGGCGGCCCCACCCCCCCTGCCGGATCGGGATCCACCCTGGCCGACAAACTCAACCTGCTCTTCGACACCGTCCGGCCGGCCGGACGCGATCCCTACACCTCGCGGGAGGTCGCCGACGCCATCCGGGAGCGGGGCGGATCGATCTCCGACGTGTACATCTGGCAACTGCGCACCGGCCGACGGACCAACCCGACCAAGGAGCATCTGGAGGCCCTCGCCGACTTCTTCGACGTCGACCCCGCCTTCTTCTTCGACCGGCGACGCTCCGGCGAGATCGAACGGGACCTGCACGCCCTGCAGGCGATGCGCAACCTGAAGGTCCGGGCCGTCGCGACCCGGCTGAGCGCGCTGCCCGAGGAGCAGTTGGACGCGGTCGGCGACATCCTCGACCGGGTGATGCAGGCGTTGCAGGCGCCACGTACCGACGACGGCACCGCCACCGACGGACGCCCCACCTCGTGATCGTCATGCAGTGGCAACGGGTGGACGAGACTGAGGGAAGCACGGACATGAAGTCATCCGAGCTGCGACGGACCTGCCTGACCCGGCTGCGACAGCTGCAGGACCGCGGCCTGCGGATGCCCCGGCCGTTCGACGCCGCGCAGTTGTGTCGACAGGTCGGGACGGTCCTCGGCCAGCGGATCACCCTGGTCGGCGTACCGATGCCCGCCGGCGCACCGTTCGGGTTGACCTTCTTCACCGACGCCGGTCACGTCATCGCCTACGAGGAACGCACCAGCCAGGTGCACCGCGACCACATCGTCGCCCACGAACTCGGCCACATCCTGTTCGACCACCGCGCGCTCGCCCTCGACGACCAGCAGGCGAGCCAGCTGCTGATGCCGGCGCTGCGACCCACCCTGGTCAATCGGGTGCTCCACCGCACCGGGGTCTACAGTCGCGGCGAGGAGCAGGAGGCCGAGATGATGGCGACCGTCCTGCTGGAGCTGGCCGTACGCGACGACGGCCCGGCGGCAGCAGCCGGCGCCGACTCGTCGGTGGAGAGCGCGCTGGCGGCACGGCTGCGGCACGGCCTCGAGCCCCCGCCCCGGTAGGCGGGGCGATGGCCACCGCCCTGTACGCCGTCTGCGCCGCCGCCGGCTGGTACGCCTTCGGCTACAAACTGCGGGACCTGCGACGCGACCGGGACAACCGGGTGCTGCGCGCGATGGTGTACGCGTTCCTCGCCTACGCGGCCGGCGTCACCTTCGCGGTCGGCCCGGTCGCCGCCACCGTCGACCGCAGCACCGGGCTGCCGAACCTCGCGAAGCTGCTCGCCCACGCCGGGGTGATGGCGGTGGCGGCCAACTCGGAGATCCTCCTGCTGTTCCTCGCCCTGCCGGCCACCGTCGCCGCCCGCCGCGCCCGCCGCCGGCTGATCGCCTCCGGCGTCGCGTTCGTCCTGCTCACCCTGCTGTGGGCGGCCACGCTGTCGGCCGACCCACCGGTCCGGTTGGCTGTCGAGGACGCGGCGCATCCGGCCGTCGCCGCCTACCTGGTCGTCTACCTGTGCGCCTTCGTGGCGTACGCGGCCGACCTCGCCCGCCTCTGCTGGCGCTTCTCGCTGGTCACCCCACGACGCTGGCTGCGGCGGGGCCTGCGGATCACCGCGTTCGGGGCGACGACGGCGCTGACGTACTGTGCGGTCAAGACCGGCTACCTGCTCGCCTACCGGCTCGGCCACAGCCCTGGCGGGGAGGCCGAGATCGCCGCCGTCCTGGTGACCATCGGCGCCCTGGCGATGCTCATCGGCCTCACCCTGCCGACCTGGGGTCCCGCCCTCGACGCCGGCCGGCGCTGGTTGCGGCGGCAACGTGCCTGGCGCCGGTTGGGCCCGCTGTGGCGCGCGGTCGCCGGGGCGCAGCCGCATCTCGTGCTCGACGAGCGCGCCCATCGGCGGTGGGTGGCACTGCGCGACATCGACTACGCGCTGCACCGGCGGATCACCGAGATCCGTGACGGCCGCTTGGCACTGCGCCCGTACATCGACGAGCGGGTGGCCGCCGCCGCCGACCGGCGCGCCGCCCGGGCCGGCCTGGCCGCCGCCGACCGGGCGGCCGTGGTGGAGGCGGCGATGATCGCCGCCGGGACCCGCCGGGCCCGGGCCGGCACCCCGGCGGACCGTCCGGACTTCTCCGAACCGCACGATCCACCGGACGGATATCCTGGCGAGGTCGCCTGGCTCGCCCGGGTCGCCCGGTGGTACGCCAGGTCCACGATGGTCGACGAGGCGCTGAAGGACCTGTGATGGCGGACCGGTACGCCAACCTGCGGCGGATCCGCACCCTCGACCCGCAGCGGGACTACCTCGAGATCTACCAGACGATGGTGCGCCACGAGTTCCCCTGGGACAGCAAGCTCGGGCTCAACCTGGCGTTCAACCGGTCGTTCTCGCTGCCCCGGATCGCCGCCGTGCACGTGGGCACGGGTGAACTGCTGCGGCACACCCGCAAGCGGATCGACGACACCGGTCTGCTGATGTACGAGATGCTGCTGCACGGATTCGACCACCCGCGCGGCCGGGAGGCGGTGCGCCGGACCAACCGGATCCACCGCCACTACGACATCGCCGCCGACGACTACCGCTACGTGCTCGGCTGTCTGGTGGTCGTCCCGATCCGCTGGCTGCAGCGGTACGGGTGGCGCCAGCCGTGCTGTCACGAGCGGGCCGCCGCCTACCACTACTACCGTCAACTGGGCGGGCGGATGGGCATCGCCGACATACCCGGCTCCTATCAGGAGTTCGCCGACTGGTTCGACGAGCACGACCGGCGACACCTGCGGTACAGCGCCGACGCGGCGGCGATCGAACGGGCGACGCGGGCGTTGCTGCGTGGTCGGGTGCCCCGGCCGCTCGCCCCGTTCGGCGACGCCCTGGTCGCGACGATCTACGACGAACGGCTCCGGGCGGCGACCGGCGTGGCGGCACCGCCGGCGGCGGTCCGGGCGGGGGTGCATCTGGCGCTGCGGCTGCGGGCCGGGCTGCTGCGTCGACTGGCCCGGCCCCGCCGGACGCCGATCTTCGCCGACGGCGTGATCCGCACCCCGACCTATCCGGACGGTTACGAGATCGCCGAACTCGGCCCGGCCGGTCACTGACAGCAAGCATCACGCGAGGTGGAGTGCAGCGGAACCGACGCTGGATACATACCCGGTATGCTCCCTGGCCATGAACCCGAACACCACTCAGGTCGCTGTCGTCGCCGTCGTCGGCGGCTTCCTGCTCGGCTTCCTCGACTTCGTGTGGATCGCATCCATGCCGTACCCCTTCGCGGAGCTGGGCAACTCCAGCGCCGTCTGGGCGGTGGCCGCCTTCGGCTTCGGCTACTGGGTCCGTACCGGCTGGCTGCGCGCGGCGGCCGGCGCGGCCGGCGCCCTGGTCGTCGCCGTGCCGAGCTACTACCTGGCGGCGACCCTCATCCAGGGCGACGACCTGGCCATCATGTGGGCGCCGACGGCGCTGCTCTGGATGGCTTTCGGTGTGCTGGCCGGGGTGGTCTTCGGCGTCGGTGGCACCTGGGCGCGCGGACACGGGTGGCGACAGGTCGTCGGGGTCGCCCTGCCCGGCGCGGTGCTGCTGGCCGAGGCCGCGCTGCACGCCCGCGACATCGGCGACCCACGGTACGGCCGGGACTCGCTGTGGCTCCTGATGATCAACATCGCCCTCGCGGTGGCCGTCGTACTCCTCGCCGGAGGCCGCACGAGCGTCCGGCTGCGCGGCCTGGCGGCGGCGGTGCCACTGGCCGCCGCCGGCTTCGCCGCGTTCCGGCTCGGCGGCTTCGGCTGACCGGGCGATGGTCTTCCGACGCACACCACGCGGTCATCCGCAGACCGGTGGAAGCGGTCACAGTGTGGCTCCGGCTGCTGCCCACCACCCCCGCCGCCCTTAACATTCGTTCATGGCGGTGCCCACTGAAACGATGGACCTGGCCGCCGGCTTCCCGCCGGCCACGCCGCAGGACTGGCGGCGACTCGCGCTCGCCGTCCTGCGCCGCTCCGGGGCGGCCGGTCCGGACACCCCCGCGGACGCCGTCGACGACCTGCTGAGCACCACCACGTACGACGGCATCCCCCGCCGACCGCTGTACACCCGCCCCACGAGCGCCCCGGCGGTCGGCGTACCCGGATCGGCGCCGTTCGTCCGGGGCGCGTCGGCCCGCCGCGACGGCGCGGGCGCTGGCGGCACCGAACCCGACGAGACCGTCGCCGGCTGGGACGTCCGCCAGCGCTACGCCGAACCGGATCCCGCAGCGCTCCGGCAGGCGGCGCTGACCGACCTCGCCAACGGTGCCACCTCGCTGTGGATCGATCTGGCCGCCAGCGGGCTGCGGCCGACCCAGCTCGCCGACGCGCTCGACGGTGTCCTGCTGGACCTGGCCCCGGTGGTCCTCGACGCCGGGGCCGACGCCGTCGACGCCGCCCGGGCGTACCTGGCGCTCGCCGCCGCGCAGGGCGTCGCCCCGCACGCGCTGGCCGGCAATCTCGGGGCGGACCCGATCGGCTGGCAGGCCCGCACCGGGCAGCCGGCCGATCTGTCCGTGGTGCCGGAGCTCGCCGCGTACGCGGCACCGGCGCGGCGGCTGCGCGGCGTCGTCGTGGACGCCACCGTCTACCACGACGCCGGAGGCAGCGACGCCCAGGAGATCGGTGCCGCGCTGGCCACCGGGCTGGCCTACCTACGGGTGCTCACCGACGCCGGGCTGGACCTACGTGGCGCCTTCGATCAGCTGGAGTTCCGGTACGCGGCGAACACCGACCAGTTCGCCACCATCGCCAAGCTGCGGGCCGCCCGGCAGTGCTGGGCCCGGATCGCGCAGCTGTGCGGGGTGTCCGACGCGGGCGGCCAGCGTCAGCACGCGGTCACCTCGTCGGCGATGATGACCGCCCGCGACCCCTGGGTGAACATGCTGCGGACCACCGTCGCCTGCTTCGCCGCCGGGGTCGGTGGCGCGGACGCCGTCACCGTGGCGCCGTTCGACGCCCGCCTCGGGCTGCCCGACGGGTTCGCCCGGCGGATCGCCCGCAACACCCAGTCGGTGCTGCTCGCCGAGGCGCACCTCGGTCGGGTGCTCGACCCGGTCGGCGGCTCCTGGTACGTCGAACGGTTCACCGCGGACCTCGCCGGCGCCGCCTGGGACTGGTTCACCGAGATCGAACGAGCCGGCGGCGCGGTGGCCGCCCTGACCAGCGGGCTCGTCGCCGACCGGATCGACGCGGTGTGGCAGCGCCGCGCCGACGACATCGCCCACCGGCGCCGCCCGGTCACCGGGGTCAGCGAGTTCGCCGACCTCACCGAACGGCGGCCCGCCCGGACCCCGGCCGGTCCGGTGCCCGGCGGCGGGCTGCCCCGCCGCCACCTCGCCGAGGGTTTCGAGGCCCGCCGGGACCGCGCCGACGCGTACGCCGAGGCCACCGGCTCCCGCCCGACGGTCCTGATCGCCACGCTCGGGCCGCTGGCCGCGCACGCTGCCCGCGCAGGGTTCGTCGCCAACCTGTTCGCCGCTGGCGGCATCGCCACCAGACGGGTCGGTGATCCGGCCGACGACCCGGCGGTGCTCGCCGCCGCCGTCGCCGCCACACCCACCGCGGTGGTCTGCCTCGCCGGCGCCGACGACAGCTACGCCACCGCCGCCCGGCCGGTGGCCGACGCGCTGGTCGCCGCTGGTGTCGGCCGGGTCCTGCTGGCCGGTGCGCCGGACGCCGACGGTCGGTTCGACGGCTACCTGTACGCCGGCTGCGACGCCCTGGCGGTGCTCGACGCCACGCTCGACGCCCTGGGGGTGCCCCGGTGATCCCGGATTTCCGACAGGCCACGCTGTACCCGACGGACGGGTCGCCGGCCGACCAGACCGGCCGACCGGCCGCTGACCCGCCGACGACCGGGCTGCCGGTCTGGCACACGCCGGAGGGCATCACCGTCGCGCCGCTGTACACCGATGCCGACACCGCCGGGCTGGACTTCCTCGACACGGTCCCCGGGTTGGCACCGTACCTGCGCGGGCCGTACCCGACGATGTACACCACCCAGCCGTGGACCATCCGCCAGTACGCCGGCTTCTCCACCGCCGAGGAGTCCAACGCGTTCTACCGGCGCAACCTGGCCGCCGGGCAGAAGGGCCTGTCGATCGCGTTCGACCTGGCCACCCACCGGGGATACGACTCCGACCATCCCCGGGTGGCCGGCGACGTCGGGATGGCCGGCGTGGCGGTGGACTCGATCTACGACATGCGCCAACTCTTCGACGGTATCCCGCTGGAGAAGATGAGCGTGTCGATGACGATGAACGGCGCGGTGCTGCCGGTGCTCGCCCTCTACATCGTCGCCGCACAGGAGCAGGGCGTCGAGCCGCAGCAGCTGACCGGGACCATTCAGAACGACATCCTCAAGGAGTTCATGGTCCGCAACACCTACATCTACCCACCTGGGCCGTCGATGCGGATCATCTCCGACATCTTCGCCTACACCTCGGCACGGATGCCGAAGTTCAACTCCATCTCGATCTCCGGCTACCACATTCAGGAGGCCGGGGCGACGGCAGACCTCGAACTGGCCTACACCCTCGCCGACGGCGTGGAGTATCTGCGCGCCGGGCAGGCCGCCGGGCTCGACGTGGACACCTTCGCGCCCCGGTTGTCGTTCTTCTGGGCGATCGGGATGAACTTCTTCATGGAGGTCGCCAAGCTGCGCGCGGCCCGGCTGCTCTGGGCCCGGTTGGTCCGCGACGCCGGGGCGCGCAACCCGAAGTCGCTGTCGCTGCGCACCCACTGCCAGACCTCCGGCTGGTCGCTGACCGCCCAGGACGTCTACACCAACGTGGTACGCACCTGCGTGGAGGCGATGGCCGCCACCCAGGGCCACACCCAGTCGCTGCACACCAACGCGTTGGACGAGGCGCTCGCGTTGCCGACCGACTTCTCGGCCCGGATCGCCCGCAACACCCAGCTGCTGCTCGCCCAGGAGTCGGGCACCACCGACGTGATCGACCCGTGGGGCGGCAGTCACTACGTCGAGCGCCTCACCCACGACCTGGCCCGTCGGGCCTGGACGCATATCCAGGAGGTGGAGTCCGCCGGCGGGATGGCCCGGGCGATCGACGACGGGCTGCCCAAGTTGCGTATCGAGGAGGCCGCCGCCCGGACCCAGGCGCGGATCGACTCCGGACGCCAGCCGGTCATCGGGGTCAACCGGTTCCGGCCCGACGTCGACGAACCCGTCGACGTGCTCAAGGTCGACAACACGGCGGTACGCGCGGCACAGCTGGCGAAGCTGCGTCGGCTGCGGTCCGAACGCGACGAGCCGGCCTGCGTCGCCGCGTTGGCGGCGCTGACCCGGGCAGCCGCGGCCGCCCCGACGACCCGCCCCGACGACCTGTCGGGCAACCTGCTGGCGTTGGCGGTGGAGGCGGCGCGGGCGCGGGCCACCGTCGGGGAGATCTCGATGGCGCTGGAGGAGGTCTACGGCCGGCACGCCGCGCAGATCCGTACGATCAGCGGGGTGTACCGGCAGGAGGCGGGAGCGGTGGCGGGGATCGAGCGGGCCCGGGCCGCCGCCGACGCGTTCGCCGAGGCGGAGGGGCGCCGGCCCCGGATCCTGGTGGCCAAGATGGGCCAGGACGGGCACGACCGGGGGCAGAAGGTGGTGGCCACCGCCTTCGCCGACCTCGGCTTCGACGTCGACGTGGGTCCGTTGTTCCAGACCCCGGCGGAGGTCGCCCGTCAGGCCGTCGAGGCCGACGTGCACCTGGTCGGGGTCAACTCCCTCGCCGCCGGGCACCTCACCCTGGTCCCGGCGCTACGCGACGAACTCGCCGCCCTCGGCCGCGACGACATCATGATCATCGTGGGTGGGGTGGTTCCGCCGCAGGACTTCGACGCGCTGCGGGCCGCCGGTGCCGCCGCGATCTTCCCGCCGGGTACGGTGCTGGCCGAGGCCGCCGTCGATCTGCTCACCGACCTGTCCGCCCGGCTCGGCCACGGCGACGACGACGCCGGATGACCGGCCGACGGCTGCCGCCGGTCGACGATTACGTCGCCGGGGTCCGTGCCGGCGCCCCGGCCTGGCTGGCCCGGGCGATCACCCTGGTCGAGTCGACCCGCCCGGACCACCGCGAACACGCCCAGCGGATGCTGGTCGCGTTGGGTCCGCACGCGGGGCAGGCCCGTCGGGTCGGGGTGACCGGTGTCCCGGGCGTCGGCAAGTCGACCTTCATCGACGCGCTCGGCACCATGCTCACCGGCGACGGACACCGGGTCGCGGTCCTTGCGGTCGACCCGTCGTCGGCCCGCAGCGGTGGCAGCATCCTCGGTGACAAGACCCGGATGGCCCGGCTGGCGGGCGATCCGGCGGCGTTCGTGCGCCCGTCGCCGACCGCCGGCACCCTCGGTGGGGTCGCCCGCGCCACCCGGGAGGCCATGGTGGTGGTCGAGGCCGGCGGGTACGACGTGGTGCTGGTCGAAACCGTCGGTGTCGGGCAGTCCGAGACCACGGTGGCCGACATGGTCGACACGTTCCTGCTGCTCACCCTGGCCCGCACCGGCGACCAGCTGCAGGGCATCAAGAAGGGTGTGCTGGAGCTCGCCGACATCGTCGTGGTCAACAAGGCCGACGGCGCGCACGCCGTCGAAGCGCGGGCCGCCGCGCGGGAGCTGGCCGGGGCGTTGCGGATGCTGCGGACCGACCAGGACGTATGGACGGTGCCGGTGTCGACCGCCAGCGGCCGCGACGGCACCGGGCTGGCCGAGGTCTGGCAGCAGGTGCTCACCCATCAGGACCGCCGCCGGGCCAGCGGCGACCTGCACCGCGACCGGCAGCGGCAGCAGCTGCGGTGGGTCTGGGCGATGGTGCACGACGGGCTGCTCGACCGGCTCCACCGGCATCCGGCGGTGACCGCGCTGACCCCGGACGTCGAGGCCCGGGTGCTCACCGGGGAGCTGACCCCGGCGCAGGCCGCCGCTCGGCTGCTGGCGGCGTTCGGCGCCGACCCGGCACCACCGACCTGACCAGCCGGTGCGGTCACCCCACCGGGTGCGGCAGGATGCGACGCAGTTGCGCCGGCGGGCCCGGACGCGCACGCCACTCGCGGGGGTAGCCGACCGAGACCTCCTCGAAGCGCACCCCGTCGTACCAGGTGGTGCGTGGAATGTGCAGGTGGCCGTAGACCATCACCGACGCCCGGAACCGCACGTGCCAGTCGGCGGTCCGCTCGGTGCCGCACCACATCGCGAACTCCGGATAGCGCAGCACGTTCATCGGATCGCGGACCAGCGGATAGTGGTTGACCAGCACCGTCGGCAGGTGTGGCTCCACCTCGGACAGTCGCTGCGCCGTGTAGTCGAGCCGCTGCCAGCACCACTGCTCCCGGCTGGGGAACGGATCCGGGTGGAGCATGGACTCGTCGGTGCAGACGATGCCGGTGCCGTAGGCGTACGCCAGCCCCTGTTCCTTGGTGCTGGTTCCGGCCGGTAGGAAGCTGTAGTCGTAGAGGGTGAACAGCGGTGCGACCACCGCCGGCCCGCCGGCCCCGGTCCAGTGCAGGTACGGATCCTCCGGGGTGCGCACGTCCAACGCCCGGCACAGTTCGACCAGCCGGTGGTAGCGTTCCACGCCGCGCGGCCCCGACGGCTCCCGCGCGGTGGTCCACAGCTCGTGGTTGCCAGGCGACCAGATCACCTGGGCGAAGCGCTGCCGCAGGGTGCCGAGCGCCCAGCCGGTGGCGACGATCGTCTCGGCGACGTCACCGGCGACGATCAGCCAGTCGTCGGGTGAGGGCGCCGCCAGGTCGGCGACGAGTTGCCGGTTCTCCTGATAGGAGATGTGCAGATCGCTGATCGCCCAGAGGGTCGGTGCCGCCACGCCGTCTCCCGGCCCCGGTGGCGTCCGTACCGGCTGCGGCGTGCCACCGTCAGTTCCGCTCGCCCCCATCCGTCCGATCATGCGCTACCGTGCCCGCCGACGGTAGAGTCGCGTACCAATCGTCCCGGATTCTGCGCAACAACGCGTACGCGTCGGCGCGCTTGACATCCCGGTCGCGGCCGGCCAGGAACTCGGCCAGCCGGGCCCGGTCGGCCGCCGTCAGGGTGGCGCCCACGGCTCGCAGGACGGAACGCACCGTACGGTGCGGGAAGTAGACCCGCCGGGCGGCGTCGAGAAAGGCCCGGGCGTGCTCAGGGTCGACCAGACCGGCCTCGACCCCGTCGACCAGCGCCAGCCGCATCCCGATCAGCGGCTCGGACAGCGGCCGGTCCTGGTCGTCGTAGACCATCGCCACCTCGTCGTCGGCGTCGACCACGCCGGTCCGGAACGCCTCGAAGACCCGGCCGACGCCGACCATCCCCCACGGGTGGCACTCGGCCGCCCGCAACGCCCCCATGCTGGACGAGCCGTAGAGCCGCACCCCGGCGTCGACGGCCCGCAGGATCTCCTTCGGGGAGATCGCGAGGCTCTGCAGGAACTTGCCGTCGATCACCCCGACCGCCCGGGGCGGAACCGGCCGGCGCAGCAGCGCGTCGATGTCGCCCCGGACCACCGGCGGCCGGTACTCGGCGGCGAGGATCATCCGGGCCCGCCCGGGGTCGACGCTGGGGCCGACGAAGACCACCACCGGGCTGTCGGCGGGTACGCCGGTCACCTCGGCACCTCCGCCCGGTCGGCACCGGCGGCGGTGAGTGCCCGTCGCCAGGCCCGGGTCGCCCGCCGACCGAGCCGACCACGGTCGATGCCCCAGGACTCCGCCCCGGGCACCAGCACCCGGACCACGGCGGCCGGCACCTCCGACGACGACAGGTCGACGGCGACGACGCGGTCGCAACCGGCGGCCCGGAGCCGGTCGAGCAGCAACGTCACGTCGGCCATCACGTCGTCGGTCGGGTACGACCGCACCGTGGTGAACGGACACGGCACGGTACCGGGCCGCGGCAGGTGTCCGGCCGCCTGCCGTGGGGTCGCCCGCCGTACGTGCAGCATGGCGTCGGGTACCTCGTCGTACGCCGTACTGATGTCTTCCCGCATGGCCTGGATGTCGACCGCCCGGGACTGGGCACACTCGGTCAGCGCGCGCAGGACGGCCACCTCGGCGTCCGGGTGGGTGCCGACGCCGTGGTGACCGGCGGAGGTGTCCGGGCCCAGATCCTCCGAGCTGACCGCGCGGAAGGTAGGAATGCCCAGGTCGGAGGTGATGTCGACCAGATGCAGACGGACCTCGGCGGCGGTGAACCGGGCAACGAGGTCGGCGGCGGACGCCGGTAGGGTCGTCAGGTCCACGAGGCGCTGGCCGGCAAGCCGGTCGGACAGTCGCCGGGCGGCCTCGGGGCCGAGGCGGCGGGCCAGGATCGCCGGCAGTTGCCGGTCGACCACCTCGGCCAGCGTGTGGGCGTCGCGCTCGACGACCTCGGTCAGCGCGTGGCAGAGCGCCTCCTCCACGCTGTTGCCGGCGGCCAGGCCGTTCGTGGTGGTGTAGGCGAAGCAGCCCGGGCCGGGCAGCGGGGCGGTGCCGTACGCGAGGGCGTGGTGCGGGACCAGCACCGGTGTGTCGGCGATCAGGTCGTGCCCGTACGACCAGGCGATCGGCTGCCGGTCGTGGTAGCCGGGCGCGAGCGTCAGCAGGAAGTCCGCCGGTGGTACCACTCGGCGGCCCTGGGCGGACAACTCGTGGTAGCTGGCGACGAGGTCGGGCCGCCGGGGGCGGGCCGCGTGGTGGCGCTCCACGGCCTCCATCACCGCCGAGGTACGGGCGGCGGCCGGGCTGGTGCCCTTGCCGCTGTAGACCGACACGGTGTCGTGTGAGCGTGGACAGATCGCGTTGAACACCGGGATGCCCACCCGGTCCAGGCCGGTGATGTCGGCCACCCTGGTCACTCCGAGGCGCCGCAGACAGGGCCGGATCCGCTGGTACGTCTCGGCGGCCGTGGCCTCCCTGCCGGTGCCGGTGGCGGCACCCTTGGCGACGGTGTCGCGTAGTCTCACGCCGCACCCGCCATCGCTGCCCGCAGCGCCGTCAGGGCCGGTGCTGCCTGGTCCCACCACCGCTGGGCGGCCGGCGGTACGGGTGCCCCGCCGACGCCCACCCCGGCCTGGGTGCCGAACGGCTGCCGGGCGCCGGTGCCGGCGAACACCCGGTCGGCGAGGAACGCCACCTGCCAGGCCGGTACGTCACCGTGCACCATCCGGTCGCGCAACAGACGCAGGCAGCGGACCTGGAACCGCCAGTCGTGGTCGGCGTGCTGGACGAGCAGCCACGCGGCGGTGGCGGCCACCGGGCCGACCCGGGCCGACCCGGGCCACCCGGTCAGGTCGACCAGTCGGCGCAGCCAGGACAGGTTGTCCGCGTCGACGGCCCGCCAGTGCTGGAAGTCCTGCGGCGACTTGTCGACCTGGGCCCGTACCTGCTGGTCCCGGGCCGCGCGGCGGATCAGCTCGGCGGCCAGCGTCCGCTCGGCGGCCCCGTCATCCGGCGGCGCTGGCGGAGGCGTCGGTGTCGGCGGCGGCGTCGGTGATGCCGGCGTCGGTGCGGGTGTCACCGGCGGCGTCGGTGCCCGGCGGCCGCCCTCGATGCCGGTCACGGCACCGCCACACAGGAGACCATCCGGACCGGGATCGGCCCGTCGCCGGCGGCCAGGGCGAGGTCCATGGTGTGCGCCACCCGCAGCCGCGCGGCGGTCAGGTCGCGGGTCACCTCGTCGTCGTCGAGCAGGTCGATCGAGACCGTCGACAGGTACCGACGGGTCGCGACGCCCGGCGCGACCAGCTCGCCGTAGATGTTGGTGTGCTGCACCCCGGCCCGGTCGCTGCGCCGCCAGCCGATCCAGGCGAAGCCGCTGCCCCCGTCGCCGCGCAACGGCACCCCGAGCACGTCCTGACGGTCGGCGACGGCCGGCTGGCGGGGCGAGTAGTCGAACAGCAGCGTCCCACCGGGAGCGAGATGGGCGCGGGCGGTACGCAGCAACGCCTGCCGGTCGTGCCGGTCGAACAGCGCGAACGACAAACCGCCGATCAGCACACAGTCGACGGGGTGCCCGAGCCGCACCTGCCGGGCGTCGGCCTGGTGCAGCGTCGTACGGGCCGCGACGTCGGCGGGTGCCGCCGCGCGCAGCGCCGCCGCCCGCTCGAGCGCGCCGTCGGCCAGCTCGACACCGGTGACCTGCCAGCCGGCCACGGCGAAGGCCCGCAGGTGCCGTCCGGCACCGCAGCACAGGTCGAGCAGGTGCCCCGGTGCCGGGGCGTGCCGCAGGTACCAGGCGTCGTCGTCGGTGGCGCGCTCGACGACGCGGTGGTACACGGCACCGGTGAAACCCTCGAACGGCGGCTCGATGGTCACCGCCAGCTGGGGCAACCGGGCCAGGACGCTGAATGGTCCGAAGTAGGTCGGTGCACTCATCGGGTTGCTGTCCCTTCCCTGATCAGCCGGGGGTGCCGAGCTGCTGCGCGACGGTCGCCGGGTTGCTCTCGGTGCGTTCGCGCACAATCCGTCCATCCTGGAAGGTGGTGAAGCTCATCCCGGCGAACCCGAGCCAGAGCAGGTCGGTCAGCTCCCCGGCGAGCGCCCGCAGCCCGTCACCGAGCAGCGCCGGGTCACGCAGCCGGGCCCGCACGGTCCACCGGGTGGCGACCACCCGGTGCTGCTCCACCGCCTCGACGATGGTCATCTCGTAGTGGTCGAACGGCGCCCGCGCCTGGCGGATCAGGTCAGCCAGCGCGGGCAGTCCGCAGACGCGGTCACCGTGGCTGTTGGTGCTCACCACCACGTCGGGGTGGACGAACCGGGGCAGTTGGCTGAGGTCGCCGGCGGACCAGACGGTGCGGACGAAGCCGCGCAGGCAGGTGGTGCCGGGGCCGGCCGGCGTCATCGACGACCGACCGGGGCGCTCACCTGACGCTGGCGGGCCTGCACCACGGACGCACCCGGCCACTCGTCCCGGTGCATCCGACAGAGCACGGCGTCGACCTCGACCACCGTACCGGGCACTGCCGGGTCGGCCGTGACCATCAGCCGCCGGGCGATGCCCTCCCGGACGTAGCCGAGCCGGTCCACCATCGCCAGCGACGCGTGGTTGGTGGTGGAGACGAAGCCGATGACCCGCCGGGCGGCGGGATCGGCGAAGATCAGATCGAGGGCGTACGCCATCGCCGCGAAGCCGACTCCGCGCAGGTGCGGCGCGGCGGCGGTACGGATGACCTCACCGGCCCAGACACCGGGAATGCTGAACGGTGCGTACATGATGAACGCGACGGCCCGCTGCTGTCCTGCCTCGCGGGGGTCGGGAGCGAACATCACCCAGGACCGGCAGATCCCGGCCTCGACGGCACCGATCAGGGTGTCGATCGGCATCGCCTCCGGGTTGCCCAGGGCCATCCCGGCCTGTGCCATCGCGGCGACGCGTGCCGGTCCGACCAGTTCGTCGAGCACGGCCGGGTCGACCTGGGGCAGGTCGCGGGCGGTCAGGTCACTGGGCCACACGGTGGTCGACTCGTTCATGGTGCGCCTTTCGCGTTGGGCGGGAGCAGCGGGTTCAGTGGATCGTCGAGGTGTCCGGGGCATCGTCACCGGCGCCGGAGGCGCCGTGACCGGTGGTGCCGCGGCCGGCAGCGGCGGCGGTGCGCAGCAGTTGCGCGATGCTGACGCAGGCACCGGGCCCGACGGCCGTGTCCGCGACACCGCGTCCCTGCACCGGGCCGACGACGGTCACCCCGGCCTCGGTCAGCATCGTGCGGATCCGTCCGAACGTGGCACCGGTCGCGACGGACCTGGCCAGCGAGGGCGCGACGAGCACCGGCGCGTCGGCGGCGACGAGGGTGGCACTGGCCAGGTCCGTCGTCATGCCGTACGCGCAGCGGGCGCAGAACGACAGGGTCGCCGGCCAGGCCAGGACCAGCTCGGCCCATTCGGCCAGCCGTACGTGGGCGGGGCCGGCGGCGGCCTCCGCCGGCCAGCCTGGTCCGCTGACCGGATGCCGGCTGATGGCGGCCAGGCTGCGGGCCGACACCAGATCGGTGGCGCTGCTGGTCAGCACCACCCGGACCTGTGCCTGGTACTGCCACACCAGCGTGCTCACCAGGGCCGGCAGGAACGCGACACCGATGGCGCCGCTGCCGATGACCAGGATCCGCCGTACCGGCAGGGTCGGCGGCAGGTCCAGCTGCCCGGACTGTTCGTCAGCCACCGTGCCACCACCGTCGGGTCAGCGCCCACGCCTGGGACAGCAGGCCGAGCTCCTGGTCGAGGCGGGCCGGCAGGTCGGCCGCGCCCGCGACCGAGGCGAGCCGCCGCGCCCACCAGTAGCCCCAGCTGAGGTCGAAGTCGACACCGTCGGAGCCCAACGCGCCGCAGTGCTGCGCGACGTCGCGGACCGCCAGTCCGACGCCGGGTGCCAACGGCAGGGCGAAGCCGGCCGGGCACGCACCGCGCCGGGCGGGCGGCACCGTCGCGGTGACCACCTCGGCGGCGGCCCGGGCGGCGGCGCGGTCCGGCAGGTAGACCACGACGCCGTCGCGCCGTTGCCGGCCCTCGAGCCGGGTGCTGATCTTCGTCTGGAACGGGTAGCCGCCCCGACCGAGTACGCGGATCATCCGCAGCCAGTCGTCGACGGCGGTGTCCGACCGCAGGTGCACGTACATCCGCGCCTGGTAGCGCGGTTGCTGGCGGCCGGCGAACCAGTACAGCCAGCGGCCGTCGACCGGGGTGCCCAACAACGGCACCGTCACGGTCCAGGGCCCGGCCCCCGAGGCGGGTACGGCGGCGACCCGGTCGGCGGGCAGCCGCACCAACAGCCCGTCCGGTGCCCGCATGGTGACCGACGACGCCGACGCGCCGGCGTCCTGCCTGGCCGGGCCGTCGACCGGTCGCCACCCTGGCACCGGTACGGCCAGATCCGCCAGCGCGGCCTGACAGTGCCGTACCACCTGGTCGAGCCTCGTCCGGTCGGCATGGCCCTCGTCGGGCACTCCGCAGTGGGCGACCAGGAAGATCTGCCGGACCAGCCGGTCGATCCGCGACGGCCCGACGGTGTCGGCGTCAGCGACGCCGTCGTGGAGGTCGTCGAGCACGGAGCGTACGTCGAGGCGGAGCCGGCCGAGCGCGGTGTCGAGGAGATCGTCAGTCGCAGCGGTCATCGAACACGCTCCACCGTCGAGGGTCTTCCACCAGCCCGCCACCGACGCGGGCCAGTGTCTGGTTGCGCCGGTCCAACGGCAGTACGCCGCAGCGGGCCCAGCAGGTGGTGATGAGGGACAGACCGGTCGCGCCAGCGATCAGCCGCCGGTCCAGCTCGGCTGCCGGGTACGCCGTGCGGTAGCCGTGTAGTACCGCGCCGACCAGCCCGGCAGCCCAGCCGACCGCACGACGCAGTTCCCCCCGGGCCGCCGCCGGGTCGCCGTTGCTGGCCGGCCCGGTGGTGACGGCGATGCTGATCAGGCTGCCGGCCAGCGCCCCCAGGTCGTACTCGGCGCGACCGGTGCCGGTGCATTCCCAGTCGATCAGCAGCGGGCCGCCGGCCGGACCGGGACAGATGTTGTCCGCCCGGGCGTCGCCGTGCAGCCAGATCGCTCCGCGTGCCAGCGCCCCGGACAGTTGATCGGCCCGCTGGCAGAAGTCCCGCCGCGCGGTGAACCACCCGGCCAGCTCCCGCTGGGCCGGCGACAGCGCCAACCAGGTCGGCAGATCCAGTGGCCGCCACGGATAACCGGCGCCGACGACCGCGCGGTCCACCGGCGGCGTACGCCCGTGCAGGGCCGCGAGCAGCGCCCCCGCCCGGTGCAGCGGCTCCGGGTCACCGCTCGGACCGGCGGTGGCGACTGCCTCGTCGAGTCGCCCGCCGGTGATGCGGCGTAGTCGCGGGCGCGAGCCGAGCCGTCCGACAGGCGGGGGTGCCAGCACCACGCCGGCCCGTTCGGTCGCGGCCTCCCGTACGGCGACGAACTCCGCGATGGCGGTCATCAGATCCTCCGGTCTCCCCCGTTACGGTGCTGGCCGCAGTGGGTGTCCGCCGGCGCCGGCGGACACCCACGTCAGTTGGCGGACCGGATCAGCACTTCACCACGATGCTGAGCACGATGACCGAGGCCGCCGACGGCAGCATCGACGTGTCCGCCTGCTCCTCGATCAGCTGGCTGACCGAGGCGTCGTCGCCGAGCAACGAGGCCAGCACCTCGTCGTCGATCTCGACCGCCACGTCCTGGGCCGTGCTCTGGGCAGTGGTCTGCATCGTCGTTCCCCTCTCACGGGAGTGCCGCCACGGTTGCGGCGGGTGCACCCATCCTCGGAGCCGGCCCTACAAGACCACCGCAGGTGCGCTCCACCCGTGTCCGCGCGGCCGCCACGGACCCACCATCGACGTGCTACACATACCGCCGCTGATCAGGCCCGCCCGCGAGCCGGGGCGACGGCGGCGGGCACCGCAGCAGATCCTGATGCAGGGCCCGTAGTTCGGGTCCGGGTTCCGCGCCGAGTTCCCGGGCGAGCACCGTACGGGCCTGGTGGTAGAGCCCGAGCGCGGCGGCGGTGTCACCCGCACCGACGAGGCAGCGGATCGCCACCGCGTACAGCCGTTCCCGGATCGGGAACTCAGCGGTCAGCCGACGGAGCACCGGCACCGCGTCCCCGGGCCGGCCGTGACGCAGCGCGGTCGCCGCGTACTCCTCGCAGACCTGGAGGTAGAGCTCCTCGCAGCGGTGCAGTTCGCCGGCGATCAGCGACGAACGGCCGACCGCGACCGCCGAGAACGGCCTGCCCCGCCAGCGGCCGCAGGCCCGTTGGAGCACATTCAGCGGTGGGGTCCGCTCGGCGGCACCGTACGGTCCGGACACACCGCAGACCAGCGTCTGTATCTCCTGGATGTCGCATTCGGCGGGGTCAAGCTCGAGACCGTATCCCCCGGACTGATACGACAGGCGTCCGCCGGCACCGGGACTCGCGGCGTCGAGGACCCGCCGGATACGACACACATATGTTTGAATATTAGGTATACATGACTTCGGCGGGCGGTATCCCCACAGCGCGTCGATCACCGTTTCGATGCAGGTTTTCTGATTGGCCCGGCAGGCCAGCAGCGCCAGCAGCAACCGTGGCTTCTCCCCGGTCAGTTCGATCTGGGCACCATCGTCCGACTGCACGGTGACCCAACCCAGTACGTCCACTCTCATCCGACCTCCTACTACACATCGGCGGACAAACGAGCAGTCTCCGACATAGGACCATAAGTCCCACGACAACTCTTCTGCGAACTCGATCTCCCTTTCCCAGCTCACCTCACCGAGAAAAGGTGCCGTGACACGTCGGGCACGGTCCCGTTTCTACCGAGTCAGGAGTTGTCCCACACCGGTGCTGCGGCAAGAATCAACGTGGACAATCAACCGAGCGCACGAGGAGTCCACGTTGGGGCGACCTGAACGCCGGATCGACGGCGACGCGGGACCGGTGCAGGCCTTCGCCGCCGAACTGCGCGCGCTTCGCGAATCCGCTGGCCGGCCGAAGTACGCCGCACTCGCGCGGCGGACCGGCCGGTCCCAGACCGCGCTGTCCGAGGCCGCTGGTGGCCGTCGGTTCCCGACCTGGGAGACGGTGGCGGCCTTCGTCAGCGGTTGTGACGGTGACCTCGATGTCTGGCGGGCCCGATGGGAGCAGGTCGCCGCCGTGGTCGGCGCGCCGACGTCGGCCACGGACCCCGACGGCACCGCCACCTGCGTGGCTGAGGACGTTCCCGACCGGGGCATGTCCACGGTGGCGGCGGGCCCAGCGGCAGCGGCCGGTCCCGTGACAGCGGCCGCTCCGGTGGCAGCGGCCGCTCCGGTGGCAGCGGCGGGTCCAGCGCCGTCCGCCACGACGGTCGATCGCCGGTGGCGACGGCGCACCGTCACCTGGCTCGCTGCCAGCGCCGCCGCCACGGTGGCCGCGCTCGCCGGGTTGATCCACGCGATCACCGACGTCCGGCCGCCGACGTCGCCGGGCCCGGACTCCGCGACACCACCGTCGCGTGTCGCCGTCGCCGACGGTGCCGACCCGAAGGACAGCGGCTGTGCCGACGATCCCCAGGTACTCTCCGTCGACACCGTCGAGGTCAACCTCGGCCGGCAGGCGCTCGGCGTGCTCGAGCTGCGGTACGCCCCGCAGTGCGGCGTGAGCTGGCCCCGCTTCCTGCCGTACGCCGTCGAGCGGATCCCGTACGGCACCGCGATCCACGTCGACGTACGGCGGCCAGCCGACGGTGCCACCGCCACCTTCACCGCCGACTACGCCGGGACCGGGGTCTTCGGCAACCTGCTGCACAGCGCCCGCGACTGTGTGCTTGCCGAGGTGCGCATCGAGATGCCGGAGGACCCGACCGGGGTGGCGACCGGCACCGCGTGCGTACGTGGCCGGGTGGTGGAGAGCGGCCCGTGATGCCTGGTCAGTGGGTCGGGAAGTCGTCCGGGGTACGGATCCGGTCCCGGATCCACACGCCGGCCTCCTTGAGTACGCCGGTGCCGGTGTAGGAGCTGCCGCCGCAGACCCCGGTGCGGAACACCGCGCCGGAGCGGAAGTCGTCGGAGTAGTTCCAGTTCACCCAGCTGATCTTGCGTGCCGCCAACAGGTCGATCCACTGCTGCGCGCTGACCAGGTCGTTGGCACCGTCGCCGGTGTAGGTCTGGGTGCCGAACTCGGTGACGAACATCGGCACGCGGTCGGCCGCCCGCGACAGCGCCGACCGGTACGTGTCGTGGTGCGAGCCGGCGTAGAAGTGGAAGGTGTACATGACGTTGGCCGCGTTCACCGGGTTGTCGACCACCTCGGACTCGTTGCCACCCTCGGAGACGCCCAGCGACGACCAGCCTCGGGTGCCGACCAGCACGATGCCGTCCGGGTCGGCCGCCCGGATCACCGGGATGACCTGCTCGGCGTAGCTCTTGATCGACGCCCAGCTGACCCCGTTGGGTTCGTTGGCGATCTCGTAGAGCACGTTGGGTTTGGCCGCGTGCCGGCGGGCGATCTCGGCGAAGAAGGTCTTCGCCCGGTCCAGGTTGTAGTTCGGGTCACCGGGGGTGAGCATGTGCCAGTCGACGATGGCGTACATGCCGCGCGCGGAGGCCTTCTCGATCAGGTCGTGCACCCGGTCGGTGAAGCCACGCGGGTCGGTCTCGTAACCGTCCTCCTGGATGTACATCGAGATGCGCAGCACGTCGGCGCGCCAGTCGGTGGCCAGGGCGTCCAGTGACGCGTCGTTGACGCACTGGGCGTACCACTGCAGCCCGTGGGTGCTCATTCCGCGCAGTTGGATCGGGTGGCCGTACCGGTTGCACAGGTTGACGCCGCAGACCCGCAGCTGACCGTTGACCGCGACCGGCGTGGTTCCGGGCGGCGGCGCCGTGGTGGGCGGTGCGGTCGTCGGGGGTGCCGTGGTCGGGGGTGCCGTGGTGGGCGGCGGGGTCGTCGGGGTGGTGCCGCCGGCGCACGCGGCACCGTTGACGGTGCAGTTCGCCGGGGTGCCGCTACCGGCGACGACGAATCCGAAGCTGGTGCTCGCCCCGGCCCCGACCGTGCCGTTCCAGCCGGCGTTGTCGAAGGTGTACCGGTTCCCGGCGGTGCTCAGCCGCGCGTTCCACGACGAGCTGATCCGGCTGCCGGCCGGCAGGTCGAAGCTGACCCGCCAGGAGGTGATCGTCGCGGAGGTGTCGTTGGTGACGGTGAACCGGCCCTCGTAGCCGCTGCCCCAGTCGTTGACCTTCACGAACGCTGCGGTCGCCGCGCTCGCTGTCGGGGCGAGCAGGGCCACCGCCCCGACGAGGACGGCCGCTCCCGCGGCCGCGGCCAACCCGATTCTCCAACGACGCACGGCGGTCTCCCTCGGCGAACGGGCAGAACATATCGACGTGTGACACTAAACAAGATTTGCAGTACGGTCAACCGGCGCCTGGTCCACGCCGGTCCAGCTGTCCCACAGCCGGCGGTAGCTGCCGTCGGCGGCGACCAGTTCGTCGTGGCTGCCGTCGGCCACCACCCGACCGGCGTCGAGCACCACGATGCGGTCCGCGTGGCGGGCCTGGGTGAGCCGGTGCGCCACGATCAGGGTGGTCCGGCCCTCGGTCGCGGCGAACGCCGCCCGTTCCAGGTCCCGGGCGCCCGCGCTGCCGGCCTCGGCGGTCGCCTCGTCGAGGATCGCCACGTCCGGGTCGGCGAGTACCAGCCGGGCCAGCGCGATCTGCTGGGCCTGGGCGGCGGTCGGCTGGTGGCCGCCCTCGCCGACGACGCTGTCTGGCCCGTCCGGCAGCGCCCGCACCCAGCCCAACGCCCCTACCCTGTCCAACGCGGCGGTGAGCTGCTCGGCGGTGGCGTCGGCGCGGGCCAACCGCAGATCGTCGGTCAACGGGCCGGCGAACACGTGCACGTCCTGACTGACCAGGGCGATCCGGCCGGCGAGGTCGGCCGCGTCGGCGTCGGCGAGGTCCACCCCGCCGAACCGGACGGTGCCGGCGCTGGGTCGCAGCTGACCGGCGACGATGGCGGCCAGGGTGGTCTTGCCGGACCCACTGGCACCGACCAGCGCCACCCGCTCGCCGGGTGCGATCCGCAGCGACACGTCGTGCAGCACCAGCGGACCGTCGTCGTAGCGGTAGCTGACCCCGACCAGCTCGATCGAGGTGTCGGTCACGACGGCGGGCGCGGTCGGGCGCGACGGCGTCGGCAGGTCGGCCACTCCGGCGAGCCGGGCCAGGCTGGCCCCGGCCTGCTGCACCTGGTCGAACTCGGCGACCAGTGCCCCGAGCGGGTTGAACAGGCGGTGGAAGTACAGCGCCGCAGCGGTGGTCGCGCCGACCGTCACCAGGTCGGCCCGCACCAGGAGGAACCCGACCACGAGGACCGAGGTCAACCCGACCCACTCGGCCCGGTTGAGCCGGGATCCGAAGCGGGTGAACATCCGCAGCACCGAGATCGACAGGTCCCGCGCGGCGGCCGACCGGCGCGCGATCGCCGCCGTGTGCGCGGCCTCCAGGCGGTACGCGCGGACGGTGGCCGCCCCGCGCAACGCCCCGATCATCGCCTGCGACCGTTCGCCGGTGACCACCCGTTCCCGGGCGTAGTAGGGCCCCGACCGGGGCAGGTACCAGCGCAGCGCGAGCAGGTACATCGGCAGGGCGGTCAGCCCGGCCAGGCCGAGGCGCCAGTCGAGGGCGAACAGGCCGGCGACGGTGAGCAGCACCGTCAGCAGCGCGGAGACCAGCACCGGTGCGGTGTCGGTGATGACCCGGGTGACCACGGACACGTCGTCGCCGACCCGGGCCAGCAGGTCGCCGGGGCCGATCCGGTCCAGGGTGCCGCCGGGCAGGTGCAGGGCCCGGTCGAGCACCCGTTCCCGCAGCCGGGCGAGCACCGTCTCGCCGGTCCGGGCCACCAGGGCCGCGCCGCACCCGGTCAGGATCGCGCCGACGACGGCCGCGGACACGATCAGCACGACCGCCCGGACCACCGCCGAAGTGCCGGCCGCGGACCGGATGTCGTCGACCATGGTGCCGAGCACCCAGGGGGCGACCAGGCCGCAGGCGCTGGCGGCCAGGACGGTCACCAGCGCCGCGCCGGTCAGGGCGGGGCTGCGCCGCAGTTCGGTGCCGAGCACCGCCCAGGTCCGCCGTACGGTCGCGGTCGGCAGCGTCGCCAGTGGTGTCGTCGGCGACGCCTGCGGTGCCGGCGGCATCGCGTCGGCGGTCTGCTCGGCTCCGGTCGCGGTCATCGCAGCACCGCCGCTCGGTAGGTCTCATCGGTACGCGCGAGGTCGTGGTGGCTGCCCGAGCCCACCACCTGACCGGCGGCCAGGACGAGCACCCGGTCGGCCTGGGCGAGCAGCGTCGGGCTGCTGGTCACCACCAGCGTGGCGGGGGCAGCCGGGTCGTCTGGCCGGTCGTGGCCGTGGCGCGCCGCGCGTAGTCCGGCGGCCAGCCGCTGCTCGGTGGCCGCGTCGACCGCGGTGGTGGGGTCGTGCAGGACCAGGATCGGCGGGTCGGCGACCAGTGCCCGGGCCAGCCCGATCCGCTGCCGCTGGCCGCCGGAGAGGCTGGCACCGCGATCGGTGACCGGGTGGTCCAGCCCGCCGGGGTGCAGCCCGACGATGTCGTCGGCGCAGGCGGCGGTGATCGCGGCGGCCAGCACCGGGTCGGCCTCGGCCGACACGGCGTCGGCCGATACCTGGCCAGCGGGCCGGGCCACGCCCACGCCCGGGTCCGGGTCCGGGTCCGGGTCGCCGGAGTGGACCAGCAGGTTACTGCGCAGCGTTCCCTCGAACAGCGCCGTGTCGTGCGGCTCCACCAGGACCTGCGTACGCAGGGCGTCGATGCTCAGGTCGGACACCGGCACCGCGTCGACGGTCACCGTTCCCCGGTGGTCGTCGGCGGGCACCCGGCCGCGCAGCAGGTCGAGCAGCGCTTCAGCGTCCCGTGGCTCGTGGGCCACGACAGCGAGCAGTTCACCGGCGTGCAGCCGCAGGTCCACGTCGCGCAGGCTGCGGTAGCTGACCCCGGCCAGGGCCAGCCGCACCCGCGCCGGCCGGGCGGGCGTCCGTTGTCCGGGCAGGACGGCGGGCGGCGCGGTCAGCACCCGGGCGACCCGGCCGGCGGAGGCCCAGACCGCGGCGGCGAGCTGGCCGCAGAAGCCGAGAGCGCGGACCGGTTCGGCGACGAACTGGGCCAGCCCGACCACGGTGATGAACTCCCCGATGCTGATCCGCCCACGGATCGCCATCCACCCCGCCACGCCGGCGACGGCGGCGAGGAACAGCCCGCTGGCCCCGGCGGTGATGCCCTGGTAGAGGCCGCTCATCGTGGTGGCCCGCAGGGTGACCGCGAGGGTGTGCCGGCTGGAGTCGCGGTAGCGGCGGGCGGCGTTGTCCACGGCGCCGAGCCCGCGCAGGGCGCGCAGCCCGGTGACCAGGTCGGTGGCGAGCGCGGTGGTGGCACCGGCGGCGGCCTGCTGGGCGGCGGTGCGCCGGGTGACCACCGGGGCGAGTGCCTGCAAGGCGGCGACCAGCGCCGGAACTCCGAGCAGGACGCCGAGACCGAGGGCGACGTCGATGGTCAGCAGCACCGCCGAGGCCACGGCCAGGGCGGCGAGCGCGGCGACGGCGACGGTGCTGGCCCGGATGATCAGGGCGGTGCGTTCGGCGTCGGCGGCGGCGATGGCGAGCAGTTCACCCGAGCGCAGACCGGTGCGGTGCCCACGCGGATCGAGGGCCCGCGCGGCGACCTCCACCCGCAGCCGGTGGGTCTCGGAGTGGATCGCGGCCTCGGTCAGTCGGGCACCGAAGCGCCAGGCGAAGGTGAGGACGGTGAACAGGGCGGCCAGGCCGACCACCGACCCGACGAGCGCGCTCAGTTCGCCGGTGGCCACGGCCTGTTCGACGATCAGCCCGATGGCCAGCGGTACCGCCGCTTCGGCGGCCTGATGCAGGCTGAGCAGGGCGACCCCACCGGTGAGCCGGCCACGGTGCCGACGCAGGGTCCGGCGCAGCAGCCGGGCCGCGGTCAGGGGGGCGGGTGGGCGTACGGGCACGGGCTCTCCCCCGACGGGACGTCGGCCGGTGCGGGTGGCACACGACTCCTGGCAACTGTGAGCAGAGGCTAACCTAAGTCGACGACGGGGCCCATCCACGATCACCGTCGCCGGGCATGACGAGCGCCACTGTCGGGATGACATCCGGAGCGGACTGCGGTAGGTTCTTCTCAGGTCGAGTTTTTCTCAGATCGAGAAATACTAAGAACGAGAACATCCAGCAACGAGAAGGACGACGATGCCGGAGACGGAGTTCCTCGCCAACTACGACCCCCGGGCGTACGCACCGCTCGCGGTCACCGTCGACGTGGTGGCGCTGACCATCCGCGACGGAGACCTGCACGTCCTGCTCGTGGTGCGCGGCGCACCGCCGTACGAAGGGGCCTGGGCCCTGCCCGGCGGGTTCGTCAAGCCCGACGAAGACCTGCCCACCGCCGCCGCCCGCGAACTGGCCGAGGAGACCGGCCTGGACACTCGGGCCGCCGCCATGGACCGGGTGCACCTGGAGCAGCTGGCCAGCTACGGCACACCCGACCGAGACCCCCGGATGCGGGTCGTTTCGGTGGCGTACCTCGCCTTCGCCCCCGAGCTGCCCGACCCGGCGGCCGGCAGCGACGCCGCCACCGCCGCCTGGGTGCCGGTCTCCGCCCTCGGCCTACCCGACCACGTGGAGGCGGACCAGCCGGTGCGGCAACGGCCCGGCACCACCCGACAGCTCGCCTTCGACCACGCCCGGATCCTCGCCGACGGGCTGGACCGGGCCCGCGCCAAACTCGAGTACACCCCACTGGCGACCCGCTTCGTCGCCGACGAGTTCACCATCAGCGAGCTACGGGCCGTCTACCAGACCGTGTGGGGTGTCGAGCTGCACGCCGGCAACTTCCACCGCAAGGTCCTGTCGGTGCCGGGCTTCCTCGACGGCGTCGGTGCCACCACCGAGCGCGGCGGGCCGCGCGGCGGCCCCCGGGCCCGCCTCTACCGGGCCGGCGACGCCCGGCTGCTGCACCCGGCGCTGCTGCGCCCGGCCCGGGAGGAGCAGATCAGATGACCGTCACCGAGGCGATCCACCTCGTCATGACCGCCCCTGGCCCGGCCGAGGTGTTCGGCACCGACGACGCGACCCGCCGCTACCACCAGCTGGCCCGGCTGCTGCACCCGGACACCGCCGGAGCGGACGGCACCGACCCGCGGGCCACCGACGCCTTCGTCCGCCTTGCCGAGCTGTGGCAGCGGCACCGCAACGCCGGCCGCGACACCGTCACCATCGACACCGGCCGGCACCGGTACGTCGTCGACCGCACCGCCACCTACGTCGGCGACCTGGCCGACCTGTACCGCCACGGCGACGACCAGCTGGTGAAGGTCCCCCGCGACCCCGCCAACAACGACCTGATCGCCCGCGAGCAGACCGCGCTGGCCCGGCTCGCCGAGCGCGGCGACCCCCGCTACCTGCCGTACGTGCCCCGGCTGGTCGACGCCTTCCGGCACCGGGACACCGGCACCGGCGCGCTGCGCCAGGTGAGCGTGCTCGGCACCCCGACAGGGCTGTACAGCCTCGCCGAGGTCCGCCGCGCCCACCCCGACGGGGTCGACGCCCGCGACGCCGCCTGGATGTTCCGCCGGCTGCTCGTCGGGCTCGGCTTCGCCCACCGCACCGGCCTGGTGCACGGCGCGGTCCTGCCCGGACACGTCCTCATCGAACCGCAGCAGCACGGCGTGGTGATCGTCGACTGGTGCTACGCCAGCGTCGACGGCTCACCCGTACCGGCGCTGGTCCCGGCGTACGCCGACTGGTATCCCGACGAGATCCGCCGCCGCCACGCCCCCGGCCCCGGCACCGACCTGGCGATGGCCGCCCGGTGCCTGGCCTGGCTGACCGGCGAGCGGGCACCGGCACCGGTACGCCGGTTCACCGCCGGATGCCAGCTGGCCGCGCTACGCCAACGCCCTGACGACGCGTGGCGGCTGCTCGCCGAATTCGACGACCTGATCGAACGGCTCTGGGGCCCCCGCCGGTTCCGCCCGTTCACCATGCCCGACCCCAACCACCGCCAAGGAACCGACCCGAACCCCCGCTAGAAGACCATTACCGAGAAGGAGGCCCGTCATGGGCAGTGGAGCCTGGTCGACCGACGTCTACCGCGCCGCGAGCGCCTACCGCAAGGCCAGCGGCAAGAGTGCCTTCGCGTACAGCGACAGCGGTGCCCGTACCGTCCACCCGACCCTCGACCCGCGCGGCGTCACCGCCCGGGAGAGCCGCGACTCGGCCGAACACCCGCAGTCGCTGGCCATCGCCGTACTGTTCGACGTCACCGGCTCGATGGGTGCCGTGCCCCGCACTCTGCAGCAGAAGCTGCCGCAGCTGCTCGGCCTGCTGCTGCGCAAGGGCTACGTCACCGACCCGCAGATCCTCTTCGGCGCGATCGGCGACGCCACCTGCGACCGGGTGCCGCTGCAGATCAGCCAGTTCGAGTCGGACAACCGGATGGACGACCACCTGGGCAACATCGTGCTCGAAGGCGGTGGCGGCGGGCAGATGATGGAATCCTACGAACTGGCCATGTACTTCATGGCCCGGCACACCGCCATCGACTGCCACGAGCGGCGCGGCAAGCGCGGCTACCTGTTCATCATCGGCGACGAGATGGCCTACCCCAAGGTCAAGGCCCGCGAGGTCGGTACGGTCATCGGCGACCGCCTCGGCGAGGACGTCCCGCTGCGGGGCATCGTCGACGAGGTCCGTCGCCGGTGGGACACCTACTACCTGATGCCGGCCGGCAGCCACTACGCCGGCAACCGCCGCATCCTCGACTTCTGGCGCGACCTGCTCGGGCAGAACGCGGTCGAACTCGACGACCTCGACGCGGTCTGCGAAACCATCGCCACCACCGTGGCGCTCGGCGAGGAGGCCTGCGACCTCGACACCGCCCTGGCCGATCTGCGCGACGTCGGCGCCGGCGACGCCGCAGCCACCGTGTCGCGGGCATTGGCCCGCGTCGGCGCCGACCGCACCCCGGCGGTACGCGGCACCCTGCCCGGCGGCTCGGGCCACACCGACCAGGTGACCCGGCTGTGAACCTGGTGGCCAGCAGCCCTGGCGACGGCTGGGCGGACGCGACGGCGAGCCGGCACGTCGCCGTGGTCGACCTCGGCTACGGCGACGCCGGCAAGGGCACCGTCGTCGACTGGCTCTGCGCGACCCGACCGGTCGAGGCGGTGATCCGCTTCAACGGGGGCGGGCAGGCGGCGCACAACGTCGTGCTGCCCGACGGTCGGTCACACACCTTCGCCCAGTTCGGCGCCGGCACCTTCCACGGGGTGCCGACCCACCTGTCCCGGTTCATGGTCGTCGATCCACTGGCCCTGGCCGGCGAGGCGGCGCACCTGGCCGGGATCGGCGTACCCGACGCGCTGGACCGGCTGACCGTCGACGGTGACGCGCTGCTGGCCACCCCGTACCACCGGGCCGCGAACCAGGCCCGGGAGATCGCCCGTGGGGCCGACCGGCACGGCTCCTGCGGGATGGGGGTGGGCGAGACCATGTCGTACGGCCTCGCCCACCCCGACACCGCCCCCCGGGTCGCCGACTGCCACGACCCCGGCCTGCTGCGGCACCGGCTGACGCTGCTACGTGACCGGCTCACCGCCGAGCTGGGCCCGCTGGACGCCCCGCCGGTGGCCGACACCGTCACCGCGTTCACCGCCTTCGCGCAGCGGGTCGTGATCGTCGACGGCTCGTGGACGACCCGGCTGCTGCGCGCCGGCCCGGTCGTCTTCGAAGGTGCCCAGGGGGTGCTGCTCGACGAGTGGCACGGCTTCCACCCGTACACCACGTGGAGCACCACGACGTTCGGCAACGTGGACACGCTGCTGGCCGAGGCCGGCATGCCCGGTACGGCGACCCGGCTCGGGGTGCTGCGGACGCTCACCCCCCGGCACGGGCCCGGCCCGCTGGTCACCGAGGACCCGGCGCTGCGCCCGCCGGAGCGGCACAACGGCACCAACGCCTGGCAGGGCCGGTTCCGGTTCGGCCACTTCGACGCCGTCGCCCACCGGTACGCCCTCGACGTCACCGGCGGCGTCGACGCCCTCGCCCTGACCCATCTGGACCTGGTCGGCGCGCACCGGCTGCGGCTGTGCGACGGCTACGACTGGACCGACCGGCTGCCGACCGGTCCGCCCGGTGACCTGGACCGTCAGGCGGCGCTGACCGCGAAGCTGCTGGCCAGCCGACCCCGGTACGCCGCCGACCCGGAACCGGAGCCGGCGGCGTGGGTCGACGCGGTGCGCGACGCGCTCGGCGTCCCGGTGTGGCTGACCTCGCACGGCCCCACCGCCGCCGACAAGCGCACCCGCCGACCCGGTTACGGCAGGTACACCCGGAGCCAGGCGAAGTACTTGACGACGACCGGGGTGGCGGAGTCGAAGTCGGTGCCGCCGTACCAGCGGGTCTCCCCGGCGCACTGATACTCGATCTTGATCTGCTGTCCGCCGGCCAGCAGGCTGGTCAGTCCGGTGCCGCCCATCACGTCCCTGGTCGCCACATTGCGGTAGAAGACTCGAAGGTCCGGGCAGGGTGGTGCGCCGTTGGCCATCTGGACGAACAGTCGCGCCTCGGTGTATCCCGGATGGAACTCGTAGCGATCGGCGGAGCCGCCCGGGACAGCCCGCACCGTCTCGGCGATCAGCCGGTTGCCGACCCCGCCGCTCCACTGGATCGCCTCACCGTCGAGGCGGAGCAGTACCGGCCACTCGTAGGGGCCGACCCAGTCGATGTCGAAGGTGCCGTCCGGGCGGATCGGCGTCGTGCGCGGATCGTTCGCGACGTCAGGATCAGGTGCGGCGATCGAAACCACACCGGGTAGCTCCCTGGGGTGGGTCCACCCGCTGATCGTGGCACGGGGATCGAGCAGGACCTGCGCCACGCGCTTCGTCTCGCCTGCGGCGAGGGTGACCCGCCGGGCCTGCTGTTGCCGGCCGGTGCCACCGTCCGGCCCCACCCACTGCGCACCGTACGGGCTGTCCAGCTTCGGCAGGGCGAACAGGTTGTACTGGCCGGGCCCAGGCACCTGCACGGTCACCCGACCGCCCCCACCGCTACGCGCCGGGCAGGCCTTCGGCAGGCTGAACGTGGGGACCGGCAGGGCGAGCACGCAGACGCCCTTGACCGGCTCCCCGGTGGCCCGGTCGAACACCCGGGTGGTGATGGCGGTGCCGCTACCGGGGTCGGTGACCGGCGCGGCCGCCGCACCGCTGGTTATCCCCGCCGTCACCGCCACCCCGACCACGGCCGCGATCGGCCACCGCACGCCGGCCGAGCGCAGGCCAGGTCGGGCAGGCCAGCACCGCTGTCGACTGTTTCTCATTGCACCCACCGATCCTCGGCGTACACGGAGTCATGGACTTCCTACCACCTGTGTGCGCACCTGTCGGGGAGGCCGGAACAGCCTCCCGCCGTGTCGTCGAGCGTCAATCCCTTACCTGACGTGTGTCGTTCACCGGCGGGTGGGTAGGTCGGAAGAGGTCCGAGCCTTCCTCGATGACAACTCAGGAATCCTCACCATGACAACCGCGTTCCGTCTACGCCAACAAGCCGCCCCCGCCCCGACCGGCCGCGACCGGCCCCGCTGGTACGGGCCCGGTCTGCTGTGGATGGTGTCGTCGGTGGGCTCCGGTTCGGTGCTGTTCACCCCACGTATCGGCGCTCGGTACGGCTACGAACTGCTGTGGCTGGCGTTGGTCGTCACCGTACTCATGTGGATCATGATTCGCGAGGCTGGCCGGTACAGCGTGGCCACCGGCCGTACCCTGCTCGATGGCTTCCGCGACGTACCGGGACCGGCCAACTGGGCGATCTGGGTGATCTTCGTCCCGCAGGTCGTCGCCGGGGTGGTCACCATCGCCGGCATCGCCGCCCTGGTCGGCAGCGCGCTCATGGTGGCGCTGCCCGGCGGCCAGGCGGTCTACGCCAGCATCATCATCCTCGGCTCAGGCGCGCTGGTGCTGGCCGGCCGGTACCGGGGCGTGGAACGGATCACCGCCGTGATGGCGCTGGTGCTGGTCGGCGCGGCCATCACCGCAGCGGCCAGCACGGTCAGCGGCGACATCGCGACCGGCCTGGTACCGGGTGTACCGGACGACCTTGACCTGTACTTCGTGCTGCCCTGGGTCGGATTCATCCTGGCCGGTGCCGTCGGCATCATGTGGTTCTCCTACTGGGTGGCGGCGCGTGGCTTCGGCGGACCTACCGGCCCGTCCTCGTCGACAAACCACACCGACGACTCGACGGACCACACCGACGACGGGGCCGGCGACAGGGCTGGTCCGGGCCAGCGGGTCGGCCACGACGAACGGATCGACCGGGTGCGCGCCTGGACCCGGACGATGAGCCGGACCGCCGCGCTCGGCGTCGCCGGCGGTGGACTCGTTATCGTCTCCTTCCTGGTGCTGGGCGCCGAACTGCTCGCCCCACAGGGGCAGGTTCCCGACGGGGTCGACGTCGCTCGCGACCTGACCGCGCTGCTCGGCGATCTGTGGGGCACCGTCGGTGAGGTGCTGCTGCTGACCTGTGTGGTGGTCGCGCTGTGGGGCACCATCTTCGCCAACCAGGACGGCTGGGCGCGCACCTACGCCGACGCCACCCGGCTGGTCGCCAGCGGCCGGCACGACGGATCGCCCGCCCGCCGGCACGACGACGGGCCCGCCTGCGATCAGGAACCGACTGGCCGGATGGGTCGGCTGCTGCGTCGCCCACGGGCGGTCTACCTGACGTACGTCGCGGTCGCCATGACTCTCGCCCCGCTGGTGCTGTTCCTGCTGGTCCGCAACCCGGTCGAGATCCTGTCGGTCGGCGGGATCATCGCCGCCGCACACACCCCGGTCGTGGTCGGCCTCACCCTCTACGTCAACCGCCGGCTCCCGGCACCGGTACGGCCGTCGCCGACCAGCCAGGCGGCGCTCGGCACCGCCGGGTTGTTCTTCGGCGCCTTCGCCGTCGTCTACCTGCTGAGTCTGGTCGGCGTCCGGATCACCTGACGCGGCCCGACCACCAGCGGGACGGCCTGGGACGGCCTGACCGTCGCAGGAATCCGGCCCTCTCAAGGGGCCTACATCGACCGCCTTGAGGGCGGCAACGCTGACTGTGTTTTGCTAAGCAGAGCGTGGTCGGTCTTCCCGCTCCGCGTCGGATCTGGTTTCCGAACCTGACAGTCGCGCGACGACCCACACACGTACGGCGGCCCAGGCCGCCGCTGCCAGCACGCCGGTGGGGCCGATCACCGGGTAGGGGTACGTCTGAGCACCGTTGACCAGAGCAAGGACTCGCCGCCGCGTCGGCACGTCATCCGCCACGATGAACTCGTGCGGTCCGCCGGTCGGCAGGAACGCCTGCATCGCGAGCCAGCCGAGGTAGCCCAGCAAGAGCACGCCGACGATCACCCAGCCCAGCGGCCTGGAATCAGCGAGCACCTCGCGGGGCCCGGCCAGCAGGAATACACCCACCAGCGCGGCGACCACGCCCACAACCGTCAGCAACAACAGCCCACCATGCGGTCCGGTGGTGCACCGCCGCCAGGTCGAACAGCTCCACGTTGGTCGGTGCCGTCGGTACCGTGTCACGCAGGGACCGGTACGCGGCGACCCGGACCAGCGCCGCAGCCGGCACCAGCAGCGCGCCACCGGCGGCCAACCAGACCGGCACCCTGGTGCGAATCGTCATGTTCCACACTGGCCCGAGCCTACGCTCACAACTCTGAGGCAGCATCACAAGATCATCCACCGGCGGCTGCCGCGCATGATCGGATGCGCCCCAGCTGACCGTCGCCGGCGTGTCACGTCGATGAGGCGCAGTGGATCATGGGTGGCTACTGGTGCCAGTGGACGAAACGCACCGGCTCGGCCAGCACCGCCTGGGCGGATGGCACGTCGGCCAGCCGGGCCGCCAGGGTCGCTTCGGCGAGCCGACGCGGCAGCGCGGCACTGAACTTCAACCCGTGCAGGGCCTTCTCGTCGATCTCGGGCAGGCAGACCCGATCCGCCGCGTCGCTGGTCGCCGCCAGCCAGCCGGACCGGTCGACGCCGTCGCGCAACCGGATGCTCGTGTCGTCGGGTCGTTGGGTGGGATCCGCCAGATCGCCGATGGTCGCCGCCAGTGTGGCGTTGGCCCGGAACCCGGCCCAGGTCCACCAGCGCAGCTCATCGTGTCCGTCGATGGCGACGACCGTACCGCCGGGGTGCACCAGCCCGGCCGCACCGTCGCGAGCCTCAGCGAGCCGTGCTGTCGCCCGGCGGGTCAGCTGGACCGGCGGCACCGCGCCGAGCAGCACCTCCCGCATCGCCTGCACCAGCCGGTACGACAACCCCTGCGGGGTGCCACCAGCCAACCAGAGTGCCCGGCCGCCGCGTTCGGCCGGCTCCACGAAGCAGCGACGCCGACGCCAGTCGATGTGGGTGACCCGCCAGCTACGACCGCCGAGCAGCAGCAGCCGTGGCCCGATCACCCGCTCGGTCAACAGGTACGGGTCGGTGCGGCCGATCTCGGTACGACCCAGCAGGACGGTGAACTGCGGCGGCGCGGTGAAAACCGCCATCATGTCCATGAAGTGGCGGCGGCCGAACCGCAACTCGGCCTCGGGTCCGATGTGCAGCATGCCGTCGTCGTCGTCGAGATAGCCCTCGCTGACGAGATGCCTCAGGATCACCTCTGCACCGGTGTCGAATGGGGCAAGGCCGTTCCACTCCTGCGCCCACTGCCGGTCACCGACACGGTGCCGCTGCAGGCAGAGCGCCAGGATCTGCTGGGCGACGATGTGCCGGGGCTCCGGCGGCGCGACGATGTCCTCGACCCAGCCCTGACCCCACAGCCGGAGCAGTCCGGCGGCGTGCACCAGGCTCGGTGTGTCCAGTGCGAGGAACAGGCAGTTACGGGTGCTGCCCGCCCGCCGCCCGGTGCGGCCGATGCGCTGCAGGAACGCGGCGACGGTCCGGGGAGCGTTGATCTGGATCACCCGGTCGAGGTCACCGACGTCGATGCCGAGTTCGAGGGTGCTGGTGGAGACGATGACGCAGTCGCGCCCTTCGGCGAAAGCCTGCTCGGCCCGTCGCCGGTCGTCCAGGGCGAGCGAGGCGTGCGACAGGTACGTGGTGACGCCGGCCAGCCGCAGCTTCTGCCCGAGCTCTTCGACCAGAGCCCGCGAGTCGCAGAACACCAGCCGCTTCTCGCCGCTGTGCAACGCCGCGATGATCCGGGCCGCGTTGTCCGCCGACCCGACGTAGTCCAGCTCCACCTTCCCGGGCGGCGGACCCACTGAAGTAGCTCCAGCCGTCACCAATGGCGGGATCGCGGCAGCGGGCAGGTCCGGAGCGACGACCCTGGCCGGACGTTCACCCCGGCCGGATCCCTGCAGCCAGCTCAGCAGCTCGTCAGGGTTGCCCACGGTGGCGGACAGGCCGACCCTTTGCACCGGCCGGCCGGCGACCCGGGTCAACCGCTCCAACACCGCCAGCAGATGCCAGCCCCGGTCGTCACCAGCGAAGGCGTGTACCTCGTCGACGACGACCGCACGGACCGACCGGAGGAACTCGTCGTGGTCGACGTTGCGGCTGACCAGCATCGACTCCACCGACTCAGGGGTGGTCAGCAGGATGTCGGGACGATCCCGCAGGATCCTGCGGCGCTGCCCGGCGGTGACGTCGCCGTGCCACACTGCGGCCCGCCGACCGAGCCAGCCGGTGTACTGCTCCACCCGTGGCAGCAGGTTGTTCAGCAGCGCCTTCAGCGGGCAGAGATACAGCAGACCGGGGCCGGACCAGTTCTCCTGGGCCATCTGGGACAGCAGCGGAAACAGCGCGGCTTCGGTCTTACCGGCGGCGGTGGGTGCCAGCAGCAGCGCGTCGTCGCCGGCGAGCAGCGGAGTGACCGCGCCGGACTGCAACGGGCGCAACGCCGGCCACTGCAACGAGTTGACGATGTGGTGCAGCAGTACCGGATGCAGTAGGTCGGCGGCGGCCATCAGCAGTCGTCGAGGGCGATGTCGTCGGCCCGGGCCGCGTTGCGTTCGACATCGGTCAGCTCGGTGTCGTTGAGCGTCAGCGGGTAGTGCTCCCGGGGCCGGAAGTCGGGCACCTGGTCGACCCGGTCGAGCACGTCGACCAGCTTCTTGAGGAACAACCGGGGGGCCACTCCGACCCTGCCACCCAGTCCGCCGGCGACGGCGCGGGCGAACTGGGCGACGAACTCGTCGTCAACGAGCCCGGCGATGCGGTCCGCGCCCGTGCCGGTGGCACCGACGGCGTACAGGTCACGGACCCGGGTGCCCAGCTCGACCAGTGACTCGTGGGTGAAGCCGGGCAGCCGGATCTGCACCGCCCGAGGGTTGTCGAACTTCGGGTCGGCGGTGAAGTCGACCGCCAGCCGCTGGGCCAGCGGAGCGAGCCGCTGCACCCCCTGCGGTCCGTCGTAGAACGCCGGTGTGCCGGTGATCAGCAGATACAGCCCGGGAAACCGCCCGGAGTGCACTTCGTCGATGAGTTGCCGCAGCGCGTTGAGCGCCTTGTCCCTGGCGTCGGAGCGGACCCGTTGCAGGGTCTCCACCTCGTCGAGCACCAGCAGCAGGCCGGGGTGTCCGCTGTCGCGCAGCACCGCCAGCAGGCCCTGCAGAAAACTCAACGCGGCGAAGTGGTCGAGGTCGCCGCGTACCCCGGCGGCCCGACGGGCGGCGGCGGCCACGTGCGGCTGGCCGCCGAGCCAGGCGAGCACCGCGTCGGCGGTCGCGGTCTCACCGGCGAGGGTCGCCGTACGGTAGCCGCGCAGCGCCGCCGCGAACGCCGGCGCGGTTCGGCTGACCACGGCGAGGCGCTGTTCGAGGAGCAGACCGACGGCCGTGTCGAGGGCCGCCGGGTCATCGGCGCTGACGTCGCCGCCAGCGAGGACGTCCTCTTCCAGGGCGTAGAACCAGCCGTCGACGACCGCCCGGAGCGCGCTGGGCGGGAAGGCGGCGGTGGCGAGCCGCTCGGTAAGCCGGCGGTAGACGGTTTCGAGCCGATGCAGCGGGGTCTCGTTCTCGGATATCTGCACCTCGGCGACGGCCAGGTTGGCCCGCTTGGCGCGCTCGGCGATCCACCGGGTGGTGAAGGTCTTACCGGAGCCGTACTCGCCCCGAATCGCCTTGAACACCGCCCCGCCGGTGGTGACGGTCGTCAGGTCGTCGCCGATCGCGGCGGTGATCCGGTCCATGCCGACGGCGAACAGGTCGAGCCCGGTGGCGGGTACGGCGCCGCGCCGCAGCGCGTCGATCACCTCGCGGCGCCGGGCCGGGCTGGCGGTGGGTTCGGCGGATGACGTCATCTGCGCTCCCCCGCACCGGGTAGGCCGAACTGCTCACGTAGCAGTTGCTGGTTGAGCCGCACCGTGCGGTCCTGGTCGGTCAGTGACAGCACCGGGTAGCTGTCGACGTTGAGCACCCGCTGCAGGGTGGTGACGAACCCGGTGGCCCGCAGCGGGGCTTCGCCGGCCCGCTGGGCGAGCACCGCCAACGGCAGTACGCCGCCGGCCTCAACCAGGGCCCGCAGGGCCGCCGCGACCTTGGCGTCGGCGGGTCGGCGGGGCATCGCGTCGCGCTGCTCGACGTACAGGTTGCTGGCCAGCAGCGCGTCCACCAGGTCCGCGCCGGTCGGTGCCGGCGCCGCCGGGGGCGCCGCGGTCGGCGTCGGTACGGCGAACAGCGGCTGCTCCCCTTCGACCGGTGCCGGCGATCGACGCTGCCGACCGCTCCCCGGGCGGGGTGTCGCGGCCGGCGTGGGCGCCGCCACAGCGGGTGCGGCGGTGCGGGCCGGCTGCCACCAGTCGGGGTGCTGCGGGCCGAGCGCCGCCCAGCCGGCCGGCGGGTTGGCCGCGTTCGGCGGAAGGAACGCCAGCAGCGGCACGGTGACCTCGGCCAGTGACGCGCCGCCGTGGTAGCCGGCCCGGGTGGGTCGGTAGCGCAGTGCCGGGTCCCACAGCGCGACGATGCGCTGCCCGGGTGCGACGACGCGGGGGCCGGCGAGCACGACCTCGCCGTCGGCGGGGGGCGTGTCGCCTCGACGGTGCCGGGCGGACCGGGCGTCGGTGGCCGCGCGGGCGGTGGCCCCCTGGTCGAGTACGTGCCCGTGGTCGCTGGTGATGATCACGGCGCGGCCGGCGGACCGGGCCAGGTCGAGCAGGCTGCGGAGGAAGCCGATCTGCCCGAGCTGCCAGCCGGGTTCGTCGCCTTCCCGACCGTACGCGAGGGTGTCGTCGACGGTGTTGATCACGACGGCGACGAGCCGGGTCGGGTCGGCCAGGGCGTCGCGCAGGTCGTCGGCGTACGCCTCGCCGGCACCGCCCCGCGACGGGCCCTTGTGGAAGATGACGGCTCGCTCGCCCCACCGGCCGGCGGTGAACATCTGCCGCTCGGTAACCTGGTTGCCCTCGCGTAGCTCACCGGCGAACAGCGAGGTCCGGCTGACCGCGGTGAGGGTGGGCAGGGCGGCGACCGCCGCCCGCCGACGGGCCGGACCGCCGCCTGCGACCGGGTCGTACTCGTCCCACTGGTGGCGCAGCTCGGCGGCGAGTTCGACGGCGACGGCGGCGCTCATGCCGTCCAGCACGATGAACAGGGTGGGCCGGCGGGCGGCGATCAGCGGATCGACCACCCGACGCCGCACCTGCTCGATGGTCAGCAGGTCACCGTCGCTTCCGGGCCCGGCCGTGGTCCAGGCCGCGAGGCGGTCGGCGAACGCCTCGTCGATCGCCCGCCGGCGCCGCGTCGCCTGCTGGTGGATGTCCCGGTACGCGGCCTGCAGTCCGGCGTGCACATCGTCACCGGCCCACACCTGTGCCAGTGCGCGGTCCACCCAGCCCAGGTCGCTGATCTGCTGGTGGATGCCGTCGGCGACGCTGTCGGCAGCGGCCGGGTCGCTGGCAAGCCAGCGAAGCAGTCGGCGGGCCATCCGTACCCGGGTCACCTTCGACGCTTCGTCGACGGCGAGCACGTGGTCGGCGACGGCGGCGACGGCACGGTCCAACTCGGCGTCCAGCGACGCGGACGCGGCGCCGGTGGCTGACGGCGCGCCGGTCGCCGACGCGGCGGCGCTCAGCGCGGCGGCGGCGCGGTCGAGCCGGTGGGCGAACCCGGTCCGCAGGATCGGACTGTGCCCGGCGCATCCGGTGGCGGCCAGCCCGGTCAGTAGCTCCTCTGCCCGGTCGAGGATTCCGTGGGCCTCCCGCCGTAGCTGGTCGTCGCGGTCGGCGAGCATCCCGGTCACGGTCTCAACGCAGGCTGCGGCGTACCGACGGATGGTGTCGTCGTCGCCGCGTACCGCGCCGAGCAGCGGGTCGATCCGCCCCTGGGCCCGGGCCGCCTCCTGGTCGGCGCTGCTCCACACCGCGTCGCAGACCAGCCCGAGCGGCAGCGCGTCCGGCCCGTGGCCGGCGTCGATGAGGGCGATGACCGCGCGGGCGGGGTGGTGCAGGCGGCCGGTGAGCCAGCGGCCGAGTCCGGCCCGCTCCTCGGCCCGCAGGGTGCTGAACGCGTCGACCGCGCCGGGGCGTCGGGTCCACCGCAGCAGGGTCGGCACGTCGAGGTCGGCGGCGCGCGCGCCGGTCGGGTCGAGTCCGAACCGGGCGGCGGCCAGCCGGCCGAGCGCGACGTCCCGGCTGAGTACGCTGGCGGCGTCGAGCTTCGGCCAGCCGCCTGCAGGCATCGCCTCCAGCAGCGCGGACCCGGCCCAGCTTTCGGCCGCCAGCGCGGGTTCGACGTTGCGGGCGCCGAACGCGGCCAGCACCACGTCCCACGGTTCGATGGTGATGGCCCGCTGGCGGAATATCCGGCTGCGGATCCCGTCGCCGAGTTCGGTGGTGCGCAGCGGGGTGAGCAGGATCAGCACCTCGCCGTCCGGCCGGGTGACGAGGTGCTGCCAGATCGCCAACGGCGACGGGCAGGCGACGACGCGGGCCCGCCGGTCACCGGCCAGGACCAGCTGCGGTTCGTGCGGCCAGTCCGGTTCCGCGGTGACGACGACGACCGGATCCGGCTCCCCGGCGGCGGCGCGGCGCAGCTGGTCGCCGACCTCCTGGGCGAGTACGGCCGGACTGACCCGGTTGGCTGGCGCGGCGACGGTCACGGCACGACCCGCCAGCTGACTTCGACGTGTGCGTCGGGGTGGGCGGCGGCGAACGCCCGCAGCTGGGTCACCGCCTCGTCGAGCGCTGCGGCGGCGACGGTGGCCTGCCCGGCGGTGCTGCCGACCGTCGACGACGGGTCGGCCAGCGGCGGGCGCAGCTCGATCGCCGGGTTCTGCACCGACGGAACCGCCGGCGGCGGGGTCGCCGGCGGCACCGCCACCGGCGTGACCTGCGACCCGGACTGCGGCGGCGTGGGCGGTGCCGGCGTCCTTTCCCGCATCACCCGGGCGATGAGCTCGACGGCGTCGCGTTCGGCCCGGCGCAGCACCGGCACCAGCGGGGTGGTCAGCTCGTCGGCTTGGGCGGCGGCGTGCAGCTTACCGAGGATCGCGGCCGCTTCGGCGGCGTACCGCTCGGGCAGGTCGGCGATCAGACCAAGGTTGTCCCAGCGGGCGGCGACCAGGGCGCTACGTACCTCGGCGGCGGCGGTGACGCTGCGGGCGACCTTGTCGACGCCAGCGGGTCCGCCGAGGTCGGCGCGGGCCAGCTGCTCGATGGTCTCCACCGCCGGGGCCCGGCCGGCGAGGGTGGCGAGCAGGGTGGCGGCGGTACGGGCGGTGGCCAGCCGCCCGGTCGATGCGTCCGGGTCCAGGTGGAGGTGCTGGGCGTGCTGCTCCAGCTTGGCGACCAGGTCGTCGGCGTCGCCGCGTCGCCGCTGTGCCTCGGTGACCAGGTCACGGGCGAGCAGTCCGACGATGCGGCCGCGCCGCAGACCCGGTTTGTGCACCCCGAACAGCCGCGTCGCGCGGTCGCGGGCGGCGGTCCAGTCGGCTTCGCTGGGCAGCGGTTCGGACCGCAGGGTGTAGTCGGTGCTGATCCGGCCCGGCTCCGGGGCCGGGGACACCGCCGCGCCGTGCAGATAGAACATCCGGTCGGTCTGTTCGGCGAAGACGGCGACGATCAGCTGGGCCACCAGCGGGTCCAGCCCTCGGGGCTGCGGGTGGTCGATCCAGCGCAGCAGGTCCCGTACGGCCAGTTCGCCGTCGATGCCTTCGACGGCGGCGCGTTGGGTGAAGTGCTGCACCCATTCGTTGCCGAGCACGAAGGCGGCCTCGTGCATCTGGCCGAGGCCGAGCGGGTTGGCCAGCCGCCGCATGGTCTGCCGGTGGGCGCGTTCGACCTCGACCCGGCCCTCCGGGTTGCCGATGGCCTGACTCACCCGGTCGAGCACGATCCGCACGTCGGCCGGGCGGACCGGCTCGCCTTTGCGGTCCGGGTCGAGGTCCGGGTGGGCGGGGAACTGGTGGGTGAACATCTGGTCGCCGATGGTGCGCAGCGCGTCGGCGAAGCTGGTGCCGACCGGCAGGGTCGGGTGGAACGGCCGGATCAGCGGCTCCAGGTGGTCGTCGTATCCGACGCGGACGTCGGTGGGCTGTTTGGTGGCCAGCCCGTACGCCTCCCGCAGCACGTCGCGCAGCTTGCCGGTCAGGCTGCTGCGCTGGTTGGTCAGGGTGCTCAGCGCGCGCCGCCGGTCGTCGGGGTTGAGATGCTCGGCGTGGCTGTCGAAGCGGCGCCCTTCGAGGATCTTCTCCAGGATGGCGAGTTTGCCGAGGTCGTTGAGGCGCTCCAGGGTCAGCGACGCCGGGATCCAGCAGACCGTACGCGGGTTGATCCGCTCCCGCAGTTGCTGCACCCGCTGCCGGTCGTCGGCCGGGGTGTGGGTGCCGCTGTCGAACGGGTAGTCGATGATTAGCCGCCAGCCGGCGGGGTCGGCCGGTTGGAAGGCGTCGTCGCGCAGGTCCCGGTCGTCGCGGACGTTGCCGTAGACGAGTTCGAGCCGTCGGCGGCTGCCCCGCCAGACCAGCTCCGCCTCGGCGTGGAAGGTGTCGGTCCACGGCACCCCGAGCTGATCCCACAGCAGCCGCTGCACCAGGTTCTTGCGGGCACCGTCGTTGTCGTAGTGCTTGGCGGTGGCGAGCACGCTGTCGACGTCGACGCCGACCAGTTCGAGCGAGATGACCGGGTCGTCGCCGTCGCCGACGCGGATCTCGCCGAAGACGCCGGCCCAGTCCTTGACCTTGCGCAGCACCTGGGCGACCTCGCCGCCGGGGATCGGGCTGACGATGGAGCCGTGGTTGAGCGCGGACAGCCGGCGGGCGGTCAGGTTGCGCAGCGCCGGCACGCTCGGCGCCAACGCCGCCAGCAGCAGGGTCTTCACCAGCCGGTCGTCGCCGGTGAGTCCCCGGTGCCGGGCGGCGATCGGGCCGGGTAGCTCCTCGCCCCGGCGGGCCCGGTCGAGGTCCTCGTCGGTCAGGTCGTACTGGGCGAGCAGGTGGGGCCGCAGTTTGCCGGTGTAGATGCGCTGCGCGGTCTCGAACTCGTGCTTGAGCTTGTCGGTGAACGGCTGGTCGCCGCCGCCGCTGATCACGTCGTACAGGTCACCGAGGGGCACCAGTTGCCCGAGCCGCAGGGTTTCCCGCCGGTCGACCAGCAGTTGACGCATCAGCTTCAGCGCGGTGCGGGAACGTTGCAGTGCGCTGGAGACGTGCACCAGGGTGGAGATGAACGCCGGGCTGAACGGGTAGGTGGCGCGGAAGGCGTCCAGGTCGGCACCGGCGCCGGAGTCGACGCCGAGCAGGGCGTCCCAGACTTCGCGACGTACCTTGGTGGTGGTGTCGAAGGCGGCGGTGATCGCCTCGGCCGCGCCGGGCACGTCTTCGCGGGGTTTGAGTAGCCGCTTACGGGCGATCTCCGGCAGGTTGCGGTCTTCCAGGGTGATCGTGTCGAAACGGCCGCTGGCCAGGTTGAGGGTGTCCTGGAAGCTCAGCTCATGCGCACCGGTCGCCCCTTCGCCGACGAGTTCCCGCAGGTCCCGCTGGCGGGCGATGAAGCTGATCACCGGGATCGGCCGGCGGGTGTCGCCGCCCTCGACGAAGTTGGTGATCTTCTGGATCTCCCGGGAGACGAACTGCTGATCACCGATGGAGTTGGCCAGCCAGAGGATCAACTCGTCGAGGAAAAGAATCAGGCCGTCGTAGCCGAGCTCCTTGGCGTGCCGGCTGATCTCGGTGAGCCCCCGGTCCAGGGAGATGTACGCTTCGGCGTCCTCGCGGGCGTTGCTGAAGAAGCCTTTGTTCCAGCTGCTGAGCAGGTCGTTGACGAGTTTGCGCCGCTGCGGGTCGTCGGGGACGGCGGCGAACGCGGCGTCCAGACGCGGCCCGGTCCAGTACGCCTCGGAGTCGCCCCATTCGTCGTCCGGGTCGCCGCCGGGCAGATTGGCGATGAACTGGCCGTCGCCGATCGTCTTGCGCAGTTCGGCGGCTTGTTCCAGCAGCGCGTCGGTGCGGTGCACGGCCGGGATCGTCGCTCCCGGGTGCAGTTGGCGGACCCGGTCGACGTAGCCGCCGAGGACCCGCTGCTCCAGCGACCGGGCGTCGAGCAGGTGGTACGGCACCAGCAGGAACTGCCGCCCGTCGAGCCAGACACTGTGTTTGTTGACCAGGCCGGAGAACTCCTCGCGGCCCCGGGCGGCCGGCTCACCGCGCAGCAGGGCGTGCAGAACGGCCATGAAGTGCGACTTACCGGAACCGAACGATCCGTGCAGGTAGGCGGCCTTGGAGGTGTGTCCTTCGATCGCCGAGCGGATCAGCCCGAGTGCCTCGTCGAAGTTGCCGACCAGCCGGTCGGTGATCACGTATTCGGCCAGGGTCGCCTCGGCGTCGGTGACGCTGTCCGCCAGCTTGAGCACGAAGTCACTGGTGCTGGTCCGCTCCGGGATGCTGATGTACTCCCGCAGCAGCTGAGGTGAGGTCGACGCAGGCATGACGCTTACCGTACCGAGAGCGACGGAATGCGCATCGACCGCGCGGACCGTTTCCGCCCACCCGGACCGCCGCACACTACCCTCAGTTATCAATCCATCACATGTTGCTCATCTTTCACGTACATACGCAGCGGCGAGGCCAGCCAGTGCGGCGACGATCCCGCCGATCGCGCTCACCGCAGCCGATCGCCCGGAGCCACCTGCCACAAGCATGATGACGACGATCGCCACGACGCCGAACAGGCCCACGCCAAGTGTCCGATTGACGACAGCGACCCGGCGAAGGCCAGGTCGACCTTGATCCGACTGGTCCATTGTCTGCGCTCCTCACCCGCCGTCCGACGCCATCACCGCCGCCCTTGCAGAACATCAGAGACCAGGTAGCGCCGACACGCGCCGTTACCGGATACGCAAGCGCTTTGCACACGCTGGCACGCGCGTTGCACAGTGGAGGCAATACCGAGCGTGACCATGGGCGGGAGACTGCGATGAGCGGCGACCGCCGGTGGGCCGGCCTTCCCGAGACGCGTCGGGCGGCGGCAGCCGGCGACTACGGCAACCTGATCCGGCTGGCCCGCACGGCCGCCCGGCTGACCCTCGCGGAGGCCGGGCGACGCTGCGGCTACTCTGCGGCGAGCCTGTCGCGGATCGAACGCGGCCGGCAGCGGTTGACCGACGTGTCCGCCCTCCGACGGCTCGCCGACGTGTTCGACATTCCACCGGAGCTGTTCGGCTTGACCAACTCTGGCACATCGGCCAGCCACCACGAGTCCACTTCGATCGTTAGGCTTCCCGGTAGCCGATCCTGGCCTGAGACGGGAGAGGACGTGATCCGACGGCGCGCGGTACTGGGCGGTCTGGCGGGGCTCGCCGGTGCGGCCATCCCCACCGGCCCGGGCTCTGCCGGCCACGCCACCAGCCGCCCACCACAGCTGGCGGCCGGGCTGTCGGGCCTGCTCCTCGGCGCGTACCCGAGCACCACCCCACCTGTCAGCCCGGTCGAGCTGCGCGCCACGCTGGCCGCCGCGTCAGCGGACCTTCAGGCGTGTCGGTACGCCCGACTCGCCACCCGCCTACCGCAACTGGTCACCGGCGCGGCGACAGTCACCGCGAACGCCGCCGACGACCGACGATGTGCGGTCACCGCCCTGGCGACCCGGGCGTACCACCTCACCGCACAGGTCTTGATCAAACTGCACGAGGACGGCATGTCCTGGTCGATCATGGACCGGGCTGGTAAGACTGCGCGGGCCTGCGGGGACCCGCTGCTGCAGGCCGAACATGCCCGGATCACCGCGATCGTGCTCCGCCGGACCCGGCACCGCGGCACCGCGCAGGAGGTCGTGCTCACCGGCGCGACGACGCTCGACACCGCCACCGGGCTGCGGCGGCCCGCTGACGTCACCGCGTACGGGCGGCTGCTCGCCACCGCTGCCTACACGGCCGCTCTCGCCGACCAGCGGAACACTGCACTGGATCTACTCGCCGAGGCGGACGAGGCCGCCCGGCGAGTGGAACTGAAGCCCGCCTTCGGCAGCGTCGACGTCGCGCTGTACCGGATCGGTGTCTCCCGCGCACTGGGTGACTTCGGCGCGGCGGTCGAATGCGCCCGCGCCATCACCCCGCAGCAGTTGGGCACCGTGGAGCGTCGGGCCCGCTACTGGCAGGACACCGCGCTGGCGTTGCACGGCCGAGGCACGAACGCCGAGGCGTACCGGGCGTTGCTCGCCGCTGAGCAGACCGCGCCGCAGGAGGTCCGCTACCGACCGTGGGCCCAGCGGTTGACCATCGACCTGCTGGCGAGCGACCGCCACCGGTCTCTCCCCGACCTTCGCGCCTTCGCCGCCCGCATCGGTGTCGACGTCTGACTCGAGCCGAGTGATGACCGAACTGCCGATTGTGCTTCACCTGCGTATCAGCACGATGGACGGATGCGAGTAGGTGACCCAGAATTCGACCGAGCGGTCGGCCTCAGCATCGACATACTTCGTGATCTAGCCCGACAGGCGAGGCGCTTCGAGGATGCGCTGATCACCTACCGTCAGCTCAGCGAACGGCTCGCCGCTGACGGAGTTGTGGTGCCCTACCACCAGGGACCCCTGCCACACATCCTCGAGTACGCGTCACGCCGCGAGCATGCCGAAGGCCGTGGGCTGATCTCCGCGCTGGTCGTGCAGCAGGGCCTCGACGGCCGGCCGGCAATGCCGTCCGGCGGCTTCTTCAACATGGCGCGGCGGGCACCCTTCAAGCGCTCCGGCAGCAATGAGGCGATCTGGATGACCGAGGTCCAGAGCGTGATCGACGAGTGCGCCGGCGACAGCTGAAGCAGTCAGCCCGACGCATGATCCGATACGCCCTAGCGAACTCTCTACCGGCGTGTCGCGTCGATAACGCGCAGTGGATCAACCGCCGCGCGGCAGTGGATCAACCGCCGCGCGGCAGTGGATCAACCGCCGTGAGGCAGCGGGTCGCCGTCGACAAGCAGGGTCACGCCGTTGTCCCGGCAAATGTCGCGCCACACCTCGTCGACCGGGGCCGAGGTCAGCAGGATCGGGGTGACCACCCGGCCGAGCAGGGCCAGCCGGTGGCGGTACTCGAGCACCTGCCCGAGACCGAGGCGCAACTGATCCTCCGGGCTGGCACCGACGAGGCTCTTGACCTCCGCGATGTACTGCCGGCCGTCAGCGTCCTGCCAGGCCAGGTCCACCGGCACCTTCGCCAGCCCGGTGCCCACCAAGATGCCCGTGGCGGCCAGAGTGTCGATCAGCCAGCGGCTGAGCCGGTCGTGCTCGTCGCACCCGGCCACGTACGCCTGCTTGTCGAAGGCCCGGGTGTCGGTCAACGCCGCCGGGTCCACCACCGGAGACCGGTACGGACGGTCGAACGCCGCCCCCGTCACCGGCTGCGGCGTCAGGGAATCGAAGTGCACTTGCGCGGCTGACCAGGCCCGAGCCAGCCGCTCCGGCCGGTGGAGCCGATCAAACGTGAAGCCACCGACGGCCAGACTCATGGCGTTGACCAGCCGCGCCGCAGCGAGGACCGGTGGCTGCCGTAGAGCCCACCACGCGTCGTCGACGCTGTCGCACGTGTATCCGACTTTATCTCCCCGCAGGGTCTTGTGCGGGTCGTGGTCACGCTCGGTGACCCGAGCAAACCACGCGTCCTCGTCGATGACACCGACGTCGAAGGCCGCCTCGACGGCCACCTTGTCCAGGTGGAAGTTGATCCCGTCGCCGTCCTCGAACAGCCACAGTGTTTCCAGCCGGCCCAGGGTCACCCGCAGCAGCGACCGGCCCCGTACCCGCCGCTGGTTCAGGAACCACAGCTTGCCGTCGGTCTCGACCGGGTTCGGCACGGTCATCCAGATGTACCAGCCGGCGAGTGCCCATGAGGCGCGCGCCGGCTCGTCAAGATCAGCGTCGAGTGGATCCACGCTCGGTGCCGCCAGTTCCCCGGCGGCGGGCAAGGCCGGATCGGCGAAGACCCAGTGGGCCAGCTCCGCAGGGCTGGTGTAGCCCCACAGCCCGGCTTTGGGATGCCGGGCCAGGTCCTTCTCCACGTTGGCGACGTCGTCCGCCGTCCACCATGACACAGTTGACACGAGCACCACCCCCGAACACCACCAGATGTCATCCAACACGCACGTTAGGTGACATTCGATGATGTGGTCCGGCGACCCGCGTACAGCGGTCTGCCTGGTCAGAGCAGCGCGATGCCGATGAGTGTCAGATCATCAAGGCCGTCGAGCGGTTCACCCACCAGCGGCTCGACGCCGGCGCCGACGATGTCGCCGTTTTCGGCGTCCCGGCGTAACCACAGCCGGCCGACCGACGCCGCACCGGCCTGCCGGGCGAAGACGATCCGTCCCTCGTAGAGGTCGAGCTGGCCGGTGGTCACCGGTTCGAACACCTCACCGGGTACGTCGTCGATCAGGAACCTACGGTCGGTGTTGACCGCAGCCGCGTGCTCGGCGAGAGTGACCCGCAGCGCCCCGACCGAGGTCTGGTCGGCGCGGCCGAGCAGCCGACCCAGCACATCGGCGGCGACACCGCGACGCAGGTGCTCGTGGTAGCGGTCGTTGCGGAACACTCGCAGGCACCGGTAGCAGCTGGTTTCCACCCCGCATTCGCAGTCGCGGACCCGCCGCAGCGCCTCGTCGAGGACGTCACGTACCCGCGCCGCGATCCGTTGCACGTGCCCGGCACCGCCCGGCACGGTGTCGTACAGCATGATCAGGCTGCGGTTGGCCTCGGTCCGGTAGACCGTGGCGTCGATGTCGTCGCGGGAGATCTCCAGGGCCAGCACCGCCCCTTCGACGACCGCGTACGCGAGCGACCGCCAACCGTTGTCGTCGATACCGCCCAGCGCGGCGCTGTCGACACTGAGGTCGAGGACGTCGGTCTGGTATTTGTGGGCCAGCGACAGCAGTTCCAGCCGGCCCCGGCATTCCCGGCCGGTGAGCGGGCTGGCATGTTGGCGCTGCTTCCTGCTGGTGTTGGACTGGGCGAACCCGCACCGGTCGCAGATGAGGTAGCCGGCGCCGCCGGCCCCGTCGCTGATGGCGATCAGTTCGCCGCGTGAGCCGGCCCGCACCGTCACGGAGCCGCCCGGCAGGTCGACCTTGTCTTCGAAGATCTCGGCGCCGGTGGAGACGACGTGGGTGGCGCCGTGCCAGGTGCGCCGGGGCGCGGCGCTGGGCCGCCGGCCGCCGGACCGGTCGGCGACGAATCCGAACACCGGCACCGCGTACTGCCGGGGGACGCCGGTGGCCGGTGCCCCGCAGGCCGGGCACTGCGGGTCGAGCCGTTCGATCGAGTCCCGGTAGTGGCCGCAGCCGGCGCAGACGGCGTAGTGGCGCCGTTCCAGGTCCCGGCCGGGCAGCCGGTACACTCCGGCCGACTGCCAGGTCTGTCCACCCGCGACGACCTCGGCGCCGGGGGCGTATTCGTAGATCGCCGACGACAGGTCCCGGGACAGCTCCAGTTGGCGGGACATCTGGTCGTCGGCGAAGGTGAGCCGCAGTTCGACGGTGTCGACCGGGAAGCCGTACTTGGGCAGGACGTTGCGGTTGGCGAGCAGGCCGAGCAGTTCCCGGCCGGTGATGGTCTTCATGACCCGGCCGAACCGGGCCGCGTTGTCGTCCTTGCGGGCGGCGAAAGCCTCGGCCCGTTTCTGCTCGTAGATGTCGACGTCGTTCTGCAGCTCGGCGCGGACCGATTCCAGCAGGCCGACCAGGTGGCTCACCCAGTCGCCGGAGTCGACGCCGATCTCGTCGCGGACCTCGGCCGGCAGCACCCGGTGCAGCGATTCGACGATCTCCACCGGCACCGGATCGAGGAAGCCGGCGACCAACGTCACCGGTGCGACGCCGTCGTCGCCGGCGAGCAGGAACTCCCCCGCTTTCCGCCAGATCGTGCCGTAGGTGCGGAAGTGGTGCCGGAAGAACGCGGCCAGGGCCACCGAGTGGGCGTGCCGGCGGTCGATCCGTACGTTGGTCAGCGGCACGTACGGTGCGCGGACCTCGCCGGCGATCATCCGGTCCGGTTCGGCGAACCGCGACAGGTCATGTGACCGCCGCTGCGCGTAGGTCAGGACCAGGGCCGCCGAGTCGGTGCGCCGGCCGGCCCGCCCGGCCCGCTGCACGTAGTTGGCGGTGGTGGGTGGCATGTTGCGCAGCATGACGGCCTGCAGTTCACCGACGTCGACACCGAGCTCGAACGTGGTGGAGCAGGACAACGCGTTGACCTCGCCCCGGACGAACTCCTGCTGGATGAACGCGGCCCGTTCGCTGGTCCACTGGGCGGTGTGTTCGAGCACCCGCATCGGTACCGGGTTCATCGCCCGGTACACCGACCGGTAGTGGTCGTGGTCGACGTCGGCCGGCGGCGGCACCCAGCGGGTCAGCTCCCCGACGCACTTCATGGTCGGGCAGACCCCTCGTACCGTGTACGGGGTGATCCGCCGGCAGGTGCCGCACTGCCAGACCGGGTGGTCGTCGCCGGGAACCGTGCAGGTGACGAGTTCGTGGTCGAGCTGGTAGACCTGCCCGATGCCGGGTTCGAGGCTGGGCCGCAGCAGCTCGCTCATCGGCCCGACGGTCAGCAGCCGCCAGATGCCGTCGAGGAGCTGGTGCGGGTCGGCGGTGACACTGAGGCGGGCGAGGACCCGCCGCAGGTAGTCGACCCGCCGGTTGGCGCCTTTGGTCGGCAGCCAGCTCAGCACCTTGCGGCGGGAGTCGGAGCCGGTGCCGCGCAGGTAGATCGGCCCGACGCGGGGGGCGAACGCCTCGTCGCGCGGGTCGACCCCGTCGGGGGCGGCGACGGCTCCCTGCAGCCGTACGGAGCGCAGCAGCTCGTCGAGCAGCGCCCACACTTCCGTCTCGGTGAGACCGAGGCTGATCAGCGGTTGGGGTGCCTGCCAGGCGGGGTCGCGGGACATGCCCCAGGCGAGCAGGCCGCGCCCTTCGAGCGAGTTCCGTTCGTCGACGCCGACGATCTCGGTCTGCGCCCAGAGGGCGACCTGCCGGCGGCGGGCCTGGGCGGAGTCGCGGCGTTGGAAGATTCCGTAGCGTTCGGCGGCGCGGGAAGTGTCGTGGACGACGTCGTCGAGCCGGATCTCGTCGTCGCGCCGGCCGGCGGCTGCGAGTGCGCCTTCGCGCAGCAGGCGGCGGCGCTGCACCCGCTGGTAGGAGTCTTCCAGGTACGGGGCGAAGTAGGCCGCCGACTGGCGGCTGTCGCTGAACAGCAGCACTTTGCGGCCGCCACCGGGCCGGGCCTGCTGCGCCGGGTCAGTGGCCTGCGGCAGTCGCTGGTAGAGGGCGGTGGCGAGCACCGAGGCGGAGGCTTCGTTGCCGCTGGCGAACAACCGGATGAGCCCGTCGCCGCGTCCGCCGCAGCCCACGCAGGCGGTGAGCGCTTCGGCGTTCTGCCGCACGAACCGCACGGTCCGCATCGGACTTGCGGGGCACTGCGGGCAGTTGCCGGCCGGTCCGACCTGGAACACTCCGCAGCGGGCGCAGAGCGCACCGGTTTCGCTGGCTCTGGCGACGCTGTTGGTCTGCAGGGTTTCCTCGTCCTCGTCGGTGGTCACGTCGTCGACGAGGGCCAGCCAGGTCTGTTGTTCGTCGCGGGAGCGGCGGGACCGGAAGACGGCGGTGGTGCCGACCCGTTCGACGGTGCCGGCGAGGTGTTCGGTGCCGCACCGGCGGCAGGTGCCGATCTCGAAGGCGGCGTCGCCGCAGTGGGTGCAGCGTTCGCGCCGGGTCAGGCTCACGTGCGGGCCGTTGGCCCCGAGGCAGGCGAAGGCACCTTCGGTGGCGCGGGCGAACAGGTGGTAGCGGGCGGACAGCACCGGGGTGCCGGTGCTGTCATGTACGGCGTTGGCCAGTGCGACGAGGTCGGTGACGGCTGTCTGGTCGGCGTCGTCGGGGAACAGCGCCTTGGCGACCTCACGCAACGGCATCGGCCCGTGCGAGAGCAGCCGTTTGAGTCGGCGTACCCGCTGCTCCTGCTCCAGCACCGCAGCGGCCGCATCATCGGCCGACTCGGCAGGCACCGCCGGCACAGTCGACACGGTGGGCACGCCGTCGCGGCGGGCGTGCTCCAGCAGGGCGGCGGCCGGCGACGCGGCCTCGCGAAGCTGCCGGTACGCGGCGGCGGGCAGCGGACCCCATTCCGGCCCGGCCGGCACCTCGACCCGTTCGGCGGTGATGACGTCCTGCGACGCGGCGTCGGCCGGGTCATGCTGGAACGGCACCGGGAACAGGGAGCTGGCGAAGTCGGCGACGGCCGCCAGGTCGCCGCCGACGGTGGCGCTGGTGGCGATGCACTGCACCGACCGGCCTTGGCCGACCCGGTCGACGAGGCGACGCAGCAGCATCGCCAGTTCGGCGCCGCGCGCCCCGTCGTAGACGTGGGCTTCGTCGACGACGATGAACTGCCAGTGGCCGGCGTGGTCGCCTTCGAACAGGTCCATGTCCAGTGGCCGCAGCAGCAGGTATTCCAGCATGGCGTAGTTGGTCAGCAGTAGATGCGGCGGCGTGGCCTGCATCTGTTCGCGGCTGAGCAGTTCGTTGGGCAGCTGCTGCACACCGGGATGCTGGTGGGCGAAGACCTCGGCGGCTTCACTCAGCGTGTGCTTGGTCTCGCCGGTGTAGCGGCCGAAGGTGATGTCGGGGGCTCCGGCGAGCAGGGTGCGCAGCCGTTTCATCTGGTCGTTGGCGAGGGCGTTCATCGGGTAGAGCAGCAGCGCCCGGACGCCGGGGCCGAGGGTGCCGGCGGCGCGTTGCGCCATCAGCCGGTCCAGGATCGGCAGCAGGAAGCTTTCGGTCTTGCCCGAGCCGGTGCCGGTGGCGACGACGACGTTGCGGCCGGCCCGTACCTTGCCGATCGCCCGTTCCTGGTGCCGGTACAGCGGCCGGTCCAGGGCCAGGCCGGCACCGAGCGCGGCGATCTCCGGGTGCAGCGCCCCGGCGTCGATGAGCTGACGCGGGGTGCGCCCGGCGCGGTACGGCGGGGTGGCTTCCAGCAGTGGCCCTTTGGTGATCTCCTGGCTGATCGCGTCGGCGATCGCGGTGTCCAGTGCGGCGGCGAGCCGGGGATCTCTCGGCTCGACCAGGCTGCGCAGGTACCGCTGATAGGTAGCGACGATGTCGTCGCTGGTGGCCAGGGGATCCAGGATCATTCGGCGTCTCCGGTGAGGGTGAGTTCGGCGAGGAAGATGTCGATGGTGGTCAGGTCGGGGGCGTGCCGGGCCAGAGTCGCGTGGTGCGCAATGGTCCGGGTCAGCAGGGCGGCCGGCAGCCGGTCCCGGGCGACCAGCCGGGCGGTGAAGGCGAACGCCAGCGACAGTGCCGGCAGGTCCGGCCAGCCGGGGCCGCACTGCCGCGCCCCGACCGCCGCGTCGACGACCGGGCCGCCGGCGGCGGCCAGCGCGGGACGCAGGGTGCGCAGCAGGTCGGCGCCGGCGGCGGCGACCCGGGCCACGCCGGGCCGGTTTCGCACGTCGAACAGCCGGCGGGCGGCGGCGACCCGTTCGTCGGCGTCGAGGAGTCCACCGGGGACGATCCGCATCGCCCGCCAGAGCTCGTCGCGCTGCTCGGCCGGCAGCCGGGCCAACTGCTGCGCGGCCTGGTCGAAGCGGCCGACCGCCCGGTGCGGGTCGGGCTGACCCGCCAGGAGCACATCGAGGGAGTCGCCGCACGCCGTCGCCGCCCGTTCGTGCAGGTCGTCGCCGGCTGCGGTGACCGCGAGCCGGTACGCGGTGGCCAGCAGCGCCGCCAGTGGGCTGGTCTGCCACAGCCTCGCCTCGTCGGCGGTGCCGAGGTAGGCCAGCGGCGGCAGCGCCACCAGCCCGGAGTGCACCAGCGGGGCCACCAGTTCGGCTGCGGGTGACCGGGTGCGGGTCAGCGCGGTGAGGGCGGCGACCGGGTGTCGGCGCAGCACGGCGGCGGTGGCGCGGACGTCGACGGTGACGCCGTGGCGGCGCAGGTCCTCGGCGCGCCGGTACAGCGGGAGGATCAGCGGTGCGACGTCGGGGCGGTCCGGTAGGTCGGCCAGCCCGGCCAGGTGGCGTGACAGCGCCGTGTCGGGGGTGTCGGGCAGCGGCGGGTCCCAGTCGCCGTCGACGGTGAAGCTGTTGTCCGGGCCGGGCCAGTCGGGCCAGGGTTCGGGCAGCCACGGGTCGTCGACGCGCAGCAGCACCGCCAGCGGGCCGGTCCGGGTCAGATCGGCCGGCAGCGGCTCGCTGGCCAGGTCGGTGCCGATCGCGGTGACGTGCGGTGGCCGCCACGGGGCCAGCACCTGGTAGACGCCGGCGGTCAGCCCGTTGACCGGGCTGGCGTCGCCGAGGACCAGCTGGTCGTCTTTGAGGTGGACGGTGCCGGCGAGCTGTCGGGGCAGGCAGCGGGCGACGGGGAACTGTTGGCCGCTCAGGCGGACCGCGAGCTGGGCGGAGCCGCAGACCCGGACGGTGTCGGCGATCGCGGCGAGCGGGAACCGGGCGAGCGGCTGACCGTAGGTGGCGCGGGAGGCGACGGTCTGCCGTTGCTGGCCGCCGCTGGTGACAACGAGGTCGGCGTCGACCGCCGCCGGCAGCCGAACCAGCAGTTCACCGTCGCCGACGGTTTCGGTGTCCAGGCGCAGCGGCTGCAGCGACCACGGGGTGGTGCGGCCGGCGCTGACCCACTGGGCGGCCATGTGCGGCGGGGTGACCCGTACCGTGGTGGTGTGTCCGGCGGCGGTGAGCTGCACGTCGGCGCTGGTCTGCGTCGGGTCGAGCCGGGTCAGCGGCGGGTCGACCCGCAGCGCCGACGCGGCCGCGCCGAGCCGTACGGTCGCCGGCGCGAGTCCGTCGGGCCGCAGCTCGCGCCACACCGGGTGGCCGGCGACGGTCAGCCCTTCGGCGAGGTCGATGGTGCGGGACAGGCCCCGGCCGAGCGGCCCCCGGACGGTGATCTCGTAGCTGCCGACGAGCGGCCGGGGCAGCTGCTCCCACGGGTCGGTGACGGTGTCGTCGGTGATCCGCACACTGGTGCCGGTGAGCAGTTCGGCGCTGCCGGGCCGGCGAACGCGGATCGACCATTCGGTGGCCACGCCCGCCTCGGTCGGCAGGGTCAGCAGTGGAGCGGCACCGTACACGGGGGTGCCGGCGACGCTGACCACGTCGGGCAGCGGCGGGCTGAGGCGCAGCTGGGCCCGCCGGGCGGTGCCGACCCGCCGGGCCGGGCCGTCAGCGAGCCGCAGCCCGGTGACCTGTCCCAGGTCGACCCGGCGCAGCGTCCAGCCGAACCAGCCGTACGGCACCGGCAGGTCGCCGTCGGCCGCCGGGTCGGCACCACCTGCGCCAGTGGACGCGGCGGCGGCCCGGTCGATGTGCAGGGTGACCGGCTGGCCGTTGCCGTCCCGCGCGGCGTGCAGGATCCAGACCGGCTCCGGCGGCAGGCTGGCGGTCAGCGGCACCCGCCGGCCTTCGTCGGTGAAGATCAGCATCGGTTCGCGGGGGTCGATCAGGTCGAGTTCGAACTCCCGCTCGATGGCGGCGAGTTCGACCGTGACCTGCCGCGCCGGTCGGGAGATCGTCGCGACGGCCGGTGGTGCGGTGTCGACGTCACCGGGGATCCGGGAGCGGCTGACGATCGTCTGGACGTCCTCGCCGACCCGGACCCGCCATTCGACCCGGCCGCCGGGTGCGTCGGGCACCGCCGGCAGCCGCACCAGCAGGCCCCGGCCGTACGGCTCCAGCTCCACGTACGGTCGGGGGGTCGCCGCGCCGCCGCTGCCCCCGGCGGCGGTGCCGGTGCGGGCCGCGGTGCCGGCCCAGTCGAGTTGCCCGGCGTCGACGTAGCCGCGGGCCTGATCGATCAGGTGCGGCGGCAGGCCGAGCCCGTCGGCGTTGAACGCCGGCACGCGGAACCGGTCCAGCAGGTCGAGGCAGCGGTCGACGAGGTCTTCGGCGTATTCGCCGCCATGCTGCAGCAGCCGCCGCACCGGCACGTCGAGGGTGTTCAGTCGCGATTCCCGGCCGGGCGTCAACGCCCAGGCGAAGAAGTCCGCGACGGTGGTGCCAGGCTCGCGGGACTGCCGTTGCAGCAGCAGATTCAGCAGATCCCCCAGGCAGTAGGCGGGAATCCCGCCGTGCATGAGGATTTCACCGACGTTGATCTGCGGCAGGCCGGGGAATCGGGCCAGGCCGAACTGGTCCAGGTTGGCCCGGAACGCCGCACCCCAGGCGGTCGGGTCGAACTGACCGTGGGTGTGGTCGTCCACGGCACCCCAGTAGTTGCCCTGCTCGTAGCGGGACGCACCGATCCCACTGAGGCCGACCAGCAGGCAGGCCGGGTAGCGGTAGTGCAGGAATTGACGCTGCTCGTACTCGCTGCCGGCCCCGTACAGTTTTCCCAGCGCACTGACCGCTCGGCGGGCTTCGAGCTCGGGCACCGCGATCTCGGCGACCAGCGACACGGCGCGCAGCGCGGGCCGCCACTCACGCTCCCGTTGATGGAGATAGTCGGATGCCCGCACCACGGTCCCCCTGACGAATAGACGATCTGGGCCGTATCGCGACTATGCAGATGTATCGGCAGCAACTCAAGGAAACAGGTCCCTCCGGAACCTGACCGTGTCCGTTCGGTCAGCGCCGCCGGGCTGACAATCCCGCCACACCCGCCGACGCGGCCGGCACGGCAGGCACCGACGACGGGTGTCAGCGCCGCGCCGGCCGCATCCGACTTCTATCACTGGTACGGGTCGGTGCCGTTGACGGCACGCGGTGCTTCCCGCACCCCGGGGTGGGTCAACGACCGCTTGTAGACGGCGATCGCCACCATCCGGCCGTCGCGTCCACCGCCGACGATCGTGGCGAGGATGCCGATCACCGGCGACTCGTCGCTGTCGTGGCCGTAGCGGATGTCGGAGACCCGTACCCGCATCGAACAGTCGCCGTACACCCAGTCGGCCTTGCCCAGGTGCAGCGTCTCGCCGATCCGCAGCGGCTGGTCAGTCATCGGCGTCGTCCTGCCCGTGCGGGTAGCCGTCCGGCATCAGCCCGGACAGTTGCAGCACTGCCCGCACCCGCCGGGCCTTGCCCGGGTCCCAACGGTCGAGGATGACCAGCGACCGCTGCAACGGCCGGCACGGCGCGGCGACGTCGCAGGTGCGGCATTCCCCGAACCGCGCCGACGGCAGGTGTTCGGCGATGTCGAGCCGCGCCTGGTGCACCGCCTGCGCCACCACGGTGTCGCCGGGGTCGAGCGCGGCGTCGACCGCGCCGGTCAGAGCGGGGTCGACCGCGCGGGCGGCGGTCAGCCGAAAGCGCGGGTCGCGGCCGATGTCCGTCTCCCCCGGCGTCCGTCGCGGCAGCGGCGGCCGGTTCGGGGTCGCATCGGTACGCCGTGGCGTCCCGATCGACGTGTAGCGGGCCAGCCGGGGTGTCCCGCCGATCCCGTCGTTCCTGTGCACCACCAAGATCCTCCTCGAATAGCCAATGTGTCGAGACATCCACCCTGGACTCGTAGTCGTGGTCGGCGAAACCGCATCGGCGAGCATGTGCACGCCGGGAGTCCGATGCCGCGAACACCAGCCACCGCGAGGGAAACTGGGGGATGCGAAAGGCTTGCGATTAGTAGCGCCCGTCTGATAACAGCACGAAGATCAATATCGATTTGATCTTGAAGCTATCCACAGACCGAAATCCATGCTGGACGCCCCGGCACTCGTCAAGGAAGATGAATGGCGACCACACGCATTGGGGACGCCCGGCGGCGATGTCCCGCCGCGTGTGCACGAGGGAACCCGAGGGATGCGAGGGCTTGTGAGCGGCAGCGAGTATCTGATATCGGAGCTACGGCGGGTGCGCGAGTCGATGGGTCTGACCCAGGAGTCGTGGGGCGAGCGCGTCCACTTCTCCGCGAAGCACGTCGGCTCCATCGAGCGCGGCGAACGCCCCGCCCTGCCCAACTACCTGAACATGGTGGACAAGGTGTTCGGCACCGCGTTCATGAAGTTCTACCGCGAGTTCGTCATCGGCGAACACGCGCCAGTCTGGTTACGACCGTTCATCGAACACGAACGGCAGGCCAGCTTGCTACGCGTGTTTCAACCGCTCGCAGTCCCTGGACTGCTTCAGACCGAGGCGTATGCACGAACGATTCTCACCGCCTACGGCGCAAGGGACGAGGACCTGGAAGTAGCACTGGGCACACGACTCACTCGGCAGGAGATTCTGCACCGCAAGCCGGACCCCTGTCAGCTCGTCGCTGTGATGGACGAGTGGATGCTCCATCGGGAGATCGGCGGACCGGAGATCATGCGTGAGCAACTGCTCGCGATCGTCGCCGCGAGCGAATTGCCTTCCATCCGGGTACACGTCGTTCCGACGAGCGCCGGCGCCTACCTGGGGCTGGATGGCCCGTTCACGCTCGCGACGGTGGACGGCAGATCAGTCGGCTACCTCGAAGGTCATCTCAAAGGCCGCGTAGTCGAAGGCTCTGAGGACATCACAGACCTCGAACGGACCTGGGAGGCCGTGCGGGAGTACGCTCTGCCCGGGAATCAGAGCCGAGACGTGATCATGAGGATGGCGGAAAAGTGGACATGACCGCTGCACGTTGGCACAAGAGCACGCACAGCGACACCAGCGGCTGTGTCGAGGTCGCCGATAACCTGCCTGGTCGGGTGTACGTCCGGGACACCAAGGACCGCGACGGCGGCACCCTGGCCTTCGCTCCGGCCGCCTGGCGGTCGTTCGTCGCCGAGGTCACCGTCAACCGCTGAACCACCGGCCAGCCGGCAACTGACCGGCCCCCGGCAACCACGCACCGCAGCCCTCTGTCCGGCCCTCGTTTCAGGGCCGGACAGAGGGCTGATCCGTACCGCCGGCCGGTCTCAGGTGTTCATCAGCAGCAGCATCGTCGCCATGCCTGCACCCATGACGGCGCAGCTCAGCTGATGCAGCCGGTGGCCGGACCTCGTCGTCGCGGCGCGGTACAGCCACCACAGCGCCCCGGTCGCGCTCAGGACCACGAAGACGACGTTCGTCATGTCCGCCCACGCCGGGGTCGGTGTGGGCACCGCGCCGGCAGCGGCTACCCCGTGCACGTGCCCGGAGGCACCGCCGACCGCCATCTCCGACATGAGGATCGGCATCGCCGCGAGCATCCAGATCATCGCCACGTTCTGCGTGACGTGACCCAGCACGTCGACCCGTTCCGACGTGCCACGCGCCCGCAGGTACGCGGGCAGCAACGCGAAGGCGAGGATGCCGAAGACGGCGACCTGCGCCCAGGCGAACACGCCATCGACCATCAGCCAGGCCATCAGGATCATCGCGGCGCTCATCACGGCGTGATTGATATCGATCAGTTCCGCATCGGAGTACGCCTGCTCGCGCGGCACATTACGGCGACGGATCGCCAGGTCACCGACGCAGACGAGCCCGGTCAGCAGAAAAACGATCGTCAGGACGGGAACCCAGGGCGTCTCCAGCACGACTCTAGCTAGTACCACAGGCCGCGCCGCCGAACAACGTGCTGATCAGGGGAAGGGTCCACCGCGATGACCACCGTAGAAGCCGAGACACCGCCCTCCGGGGATACCCCGCCCGGGGAGGCACCCCCGTCCCCGGCCCGGCCACGCAAGACCAACTGGTTCGCCGCGTTCTGGCGCTGGCACTTCTACGGATCCGTACTCGTCATTCCCGTGCTGTTCTGCCTTGCCGTCAGCGGCATGACCTACATGTTCCGGGCCGAGGTCGACTCCCTGGCCCATCCCGGGGTGCTGCAGGTGCCGGTGGCTGACGGCGCGCAACGAGCGGCGCTGTCGGCCCAGGAGGCGGCCGTCCGCGAGGCGTTCCCGGACCGCCCCATCCTGTCCGTGCAGGACGGGATCGGCGACCGGGCGACCCTGTTCGTCGCGGAACTCGAAGGCGGCGGCAGCACCAACATCTACGTCGACCCGTACACCGCCACGGTCACCGGTGAGCTCAGCCAGGACCAGCTCATCTCCACCTGGGCCGAGCGCATCCACGGCGACCTGCTGATCGGTGACGGTGGCATCGGTGACCGCATCGTCGAGCTCGGTGCCTCCTGGGCCATCGTGCTCACGATCACCGGTTTCATCATCTTCTTCCTCGGCCGCCGCTCCCGCAGCGGCGCACAGGCCAAGGGCAAGCGTGGTGCCCGGCTCCGCATCTACCACGCACTCGTCGGGCTTCCCGTCGGCCTCGGCATCCTGCTGCTCGTCGTCTCCGGCCTGCCCTGGACCGGCGTGTGGGGTGCCCAGGCCCAGCAGATCGCCGTCAACGGTGGCTCCGGGCTGTGGGGCGCGGACCCTGGTGCCGAGTCCACCATCCGGCAGCAGATCGAGGACTCCGACGGTCAGTCGGCCCCTGCCGGGTGGGCCTCCGGCAACGCCCCGCCGGGCAGCAGCACCGGCGGCGGCACCCCGATCTCGATCGACCGGGCGGTCACCGCAGCCCAGGCCCAGGACGCCCCCGGGCCGTACCTCGTGCTCTACCCCGAGGGCGAGACCGGCGTGTTCAGCGTGATGAGCAGCCAGTGGTACGACGTCGGCAACCCCGCCGAATCCGACGTCAGCCAGGAAATGACCATCCACGTCGACCAGTACAGCGGCGAGGTGGTCGGTCAGTACGGCTACCACGACTACAGCGCGATGGCGAAGGTCGTCTCCCACGGGATCGCCCTGCACGAAGGCCGCCGCCTCGGCACCGTCAACACGATCATGTCCACGCTCTTCTGCCTCGCCGTGATCTTCATGTGCGTCACCGGTCCGATGATGTGGTGGACGCGCCGGGGCACCGCCGCCGGGCTCGCCGCGCCACGGGCGAAGCTCCCCGTCTGGGGCAACTGGACGCTGCTCGCCGCGATGGTCGTACTCGGCGTCTTTCTGCCCTTGTTCGGTCTTTCGCTGCTGGTCATCCTGGCGCTGGACCAGTTCCTCATCCGCCGGGTGCCCGCGCTGAAGTCCTTCTTCGGCACGGTCTGAAGATCAATTACTAAGCCGACCTTGGCAGCTGTCCACAGCAACGGAATCCACCCTGGACTCATCGCGACTCGTGGAGCAAGATGAATGGCGACCACACGCACAGGACGCTTCGCGCGACTCCTGGGCTGCGTGCACGAGGGAATCCGAGGGATGCGAGGGGCTTGTGAGCGGCAGCGAGTACCTGATATCGGAGCTACGGCGAGTGCGCGAGTCGATGGGCCTCACCCAGGAGTCGTGGGGCGAGCGCGTCCACTTCTCCGCGAAACACGTCGGCTCCATCGAGCGCGGCGAACGCCCCGCCCTGCCCAACTACCTGGGCATGGTCGACAAGGTGTTCGGCACCGGGTTCATGAAGTTCTACCGCGAGTTCGTCATCGGCGAAAACGACCCCGTCTGGTTCCGCGAGTTCGTGGACTATGAAGCCCGTGCCAGCATGATCCGGCTGTTTCAGCCCCTCGTCGTGCCGGGTCTGCTGCAGACCGAGGCCTACGCACGTGCGCTACTCACCTCGTACGACGTCGTCGGTCCCGCGCAGGACTCCGCGATCGCCACCCGACTTGGCCGCCAGGAGATCCTGAACCGGGAATCGGAGCCGTGCCGGCTGGTCGCGGTGCTCGATGAGAACGTCCTGCACCGGGAGGTCGGTGATGCCGAGGTGATGCGGGAGCAGCTGACCGTGCTGGCCGTCGCCTCCACCCGGCCGAACGCGATCGTGCATGTGGTGCCGACCACGACGGGGGCCTACCCTGGGCTTGACGGCCCGTTCGCCATCGCCACCGTTGAAGCGAGAGGCGTCGGATACGTGGAGGGCCGGCTGGGAGGCAAAGTGGTCGAGTCGCCCGACGACGTCGCGGAGCTTGATCGGGACTGGGAGTCCATCCGCGCGCATACTCTCTCAAGTGGGCAGAGCCGAGAACTGATCATGAGGATGGCCGAGAAGTGGACATGAGTCGCGCCAACTGGCACACGTCAACCCGATCCGATACCACGGCCTGCGTCGAAGTGGCGGAGAACCTCCCCGGTCGGGTGTACGTGCGGGACACCAAGGACCGCGACGGTGGCACCCTCGCCTTCGCGCCGGCCTCGTGGCGCGCATTCGTCGCGGCAGTGAGCACCGACCGCTGAGCCCGTACCGGTTCGCCAAGCAGCACCAACGCTGACCGAGCCCGGCCACTGCCCGCGACTGCGGGAGTGAGCCGGACTCTGTCAACGCCTCGCCCTACCGGCTGCTACGTCACGCCTTCGCTTTGCGGCCCCGGGTCGCCTTCGGCGGACGCCACGAGGTCAACGCCTCGTCGGTCAGGTGCAGCCGGTTGGTGGTCTCGTCGAGGAAGCCGGCATAGATATCGGCCGGCGACGCACTCCACTCCGCGTCGAACTCGCCGTGCCACTGCTTCACCCACGGCAGCACCTCACGCAGACCGGCGACCAACGGCAGCAGCCGATCGGCGTCCCAGCCGTCCTCCTGCTCACGGGCCACGATCAAGGTGGCGAGCGCCTGCGCCTGCTCCCGGTGGTCCCAGCCGGCCCAACCGAGCAGCAGCGTCGGGTCACCGTCGCGGCTGGCCCCCGGGTACGAGATGAACCGCTCCTTCGGCACATCCAGCTTGCCCCGGTGCCGCCAGTAGCTGTTCCTGACGAAGTCCGCCGACGTGTACTTCGGCGGCACCGGGATCCGCTCCCGTACCCGCTTCTTCGCCGGCTCGTCCGGCTGGGCGTCCTCCTCGCGCTGCAGCTGCCACACCTGCTCCCAGTCGGCCCGCTTCACCAGACCGGACGGCTTGTAGCGCAGCGCTGCCAGGTGCGGCACGTGCTCGTCGGCGACCAGGTCGACGATGACCTTGCCGAGATCCTGGCCGGGCGCGTACAGCTGGGCGACCGCCAGCACATCGGCGTCGCGGCGCAACTCGTCGGCCAGCCCAGCAGCGGTCAACGGACGCGGCTGCTCCATCCCGTCGACGGTGTGGAACCACAACTCGCGCGCCTCGCACCGGTCCAGCAGCCAGTCCCGCAACGCGGCCTGCTCCATTTTGTCCCAGCCGTCGGTGGACCAGCGCCGCTTGCACTCGGGCCGCTCGATCAGCCCGATGTTGCGGTTGCTCTCGATGATGTCGATCCGCCGCTGCACCACCGCCCGGTACTCCTGCGGCCAGTGTGCCGGGATCTCGGTGATCGGCTGGAATTTGTGATTGTGGTGCTTGAACCACGTGGTCTCGACTTCACCAGAATCGATCTGCCGGGCTAGCAAGATCTCGAATGCCCGTTCGCCCGCCCGCAGCTCCGGCACCGACCCGGCCGGCGCGGTGAACTCCTCATCGAGCAGGCCGTAGAGCTGGTACACCTGCCAGTCCAGCTCCTCCTGCAACGCGATAATCCGCGCCCGCGTCGAATGCCACTCGTCGCGCGCCGCCGCCAACCGGTCCCGGGTAGGTACGCTCTCGGCGGCGACCGCCGCCGGGCTCACCGCCGCGAGCCGCTGCGCCAGCGAGTCGATCTGCTGAGCCACCCCCAACGGGTACGCCGCCGGCAACGGAAACTCCTGCAGCTTCGTCCCCGTGAACTCGTAGCGATGCTCCCACGGCTCATCCGCGCCCGCCTGCTCCGCCCCTGGCCGACCCTTGTTGTGGCTGACCTGCTTGAGCCAGAAGCACGCCGTCGAGCTGTTGAGTACGCCAAGCAACCGCAGGTGATCCTCCTCCGATGCCCCCTCCCCCAACTTGATCACCGGCGCCGACTGCTTGAAGACCTTCCCACCCCGGTCCAACACAAAGTGATTATGCGTCGCCACAAACGCAAAAGTGATCGACAACGGCGCCCGGTAACGTTCAGGAACCCAGCGATACCAGGTCCACCAAGGCTCCCCTGATTCCGCCCTAGTCATTCCGCCAAATCCAGTCGTCGACCCGAGCGTGCGCCGCAGCGACCAAAGATGGCGGCCCCATGATTTACTCGCATCCAAGGCAACTGGATTGAGTTCAGAGTCGTAAGGGGCCAACGCATGGTCGCGGCTAGGTGAATCCCAGTCGCGCACGATCTCGCCGATTACCAGTGGGCGACGCAGCCCAGCCGATACAGACTTCCGCGCAAACCAACTCGGGGGAGCGAAAAAGGCGTCATCTTGGCCCGGGAAGCTAGCGAACCCAATGTCACCGCTGATCCGGTCCTGAAGCCGGGCGTGTCTCCGTGCTTCCAGCACTGCCGAAAGGTCACCGGCGCCGCCGCCGGTGAGGCTCCAGGGGAAGGTGGCCAACTGTGGGCGGGGGGTGTCGGCGACGCTGACCCACTGGCTTTCGGAGCCGGGCTGGCCGATCTGGTCGACGATGGCGCGCCAGACGTGGCCCCGGCTCGGGTTCTCCGGGGCGCTGGGCTCGCCGCGGATGCCCATGACGGTCCGGATGGTGCCGGGGCGGCTGCGGTTGGTGTTGCGGCCGACCAGGATCACCGTCGGCGTACCGTGACCGGGGATGTAAGCCCCGGAGGTGTCGATGACGTGGGTCAGGTTGACGTCGATCGCGAAGAGTTTCTCGATCAGCTTCTTCCCAAACTCGCGCTTCATGAACGAGTTCGCGGTGATCTGCCCGACGAAGCCCGCACTCTTGCCGTCGCCCCCACCCGACTTGGCCAGGTTGAAGAAGCGCTGCGCAAACGGCACCGACAGGGCGTACTTGCCGGAGCAGGCGTCGTACATTTCCCGGTATGCCTCGTTGAGGCCCTTGTCCTTGACGGTGATGTAGGGCGGGTTGCCGACCACCACGTGGTAGCGGTTGACTTCGCGGATGCCGGGGTGCTCGTCGATGTCCTCGGTGGCGTAGGCGAACTCGACCATCGGGTCCTCGCCGAACAGCGTGCCGGCCCGGTGTTTGATCAGGGCGTCGCCGACGGCCAGGTGCATGGGGAAGGTGTAGCCGGCGACGTCGGCGAGGGACTTGAAGCCGCACGCTTGGATCGCGGCGATCAGCAGCCGGAAACGGGCGATCGACACGGCGAACGGGTTGATGTCGATGCCGTGCACGGCGTCCAGGGCGAGCCGGACCCGTTCCTGCGGGTCCCGGTTCGGGGCGTGGCGCTCCCACTGCTTCAGCAGCCGGTCGAACGCGCCGAGTACGAAGTGCCCGGAGCCGCAGGTCGGGTCGATCATCTTGACCACGTCGTGGCCGAACTCGTCGATCGCCGGGGTCAACGTCAGGTCGAGGATGAACTCCTCGACGAAGTCCGGGGTCTGCAGCAGCGCATACGTCTTGCGGGCCGCCTCGGACAGATCCTGGTAGAGGTCACCGAGGAACCGCGTACCCCAGTCGGGGTCGGTGAAGTCGTGCACCAGCGCGCCGTCCGCACCCCGGGTCCGCCAGAACGCGACCAGCGACTTCGCCGCGTCGTGTGAGAGCGGGATCTGGTAGAGCGGGTTGTGCCGTTTGTCGAACAGTGACCGGCCGGCCTGGCTGGCGGCGATCGCGTCGAAGGCGGTCAGCAGCCAGCCGCGCAGCGTCTCATGTGGCTGGTCGCGGAAGAACTGCGCCTCGGCCTCCTCGGCGATCACCATCCGCTCCCCCGGCCCGGCCAGGTACGGATCGGTCACCAGCGAATTGTCCTCACAGAAGCGGACGAACACGCTGCCGAGCACCCAGGCCACCGCGGCCTGCGTCACCCGCTCATCGCGCCACACGGCCCAGGTCGCCGCCGTACGCCCGATCTTGAAGGCCCGGTGGTACTCGCCCTCCAGCCGGTCGCGCACCTCCTCGACCGCGTCGACCTGCCCCCGCAGGTCGTTTTCCAGCGATTTCACCTGGTTCTTCAGGTCAGCAAGTAGCAGTTTTCGGTCGATCACGGCACGACTCTAGTGCCCCTGCCACCCCACCCGGCACCGCCCAGCCGGGTGGCGTCACCGGATGACGGCCCCTGATGTCCAACGATGGTCACCGTCACTCAACCTTCCGGACGATCGGCTCACCGCAGGTGCTCAACCAAAGTCGCCCGTGTCTTATCCGGGAGCTGCTCAAGGATCTGTGCGACACGTTCCTCGGCGACCAGCGCGAGCAGTACAGCGGCCCTGCCATCCGGCAGACCCGCAAGGGCAGCAGCCGCCCTGTCATCCGCGAGCCCGGCCAGAACGTGACAGGCCCGCCGGGCCGGCATCGCAGCGAGCAGCTCTGACCGATACTCGTCCGCGACCTGCGACAGGAGAACCGCCCCACGTTCGGCCAGCAATTCATCCGTAAACACCGCGAGCCATGTCGCCGCAAGGTGGGCGGGAGAAGCGGCCAACACCCGTGCGGCGTGATCAACCGGGATCGAGGCAAGCAGGTGCGAGGCATGGGAATGGTCCCAATCACCGGCAAAGGCGAGAAAATCGGAGGTCGCCTCGGCAGACATCGCCGCAAGCAGTTCCAATAACCGCCTCTCGGCCGGGCCACACAGGTTCGACAGGAGAATCAGCAAGACTCCAAGGCAGTCACTCTCAAGCTCCTCGGCGCTCCAGTCGTAGGGTGCCAGTTTCATCTGACGGCGACCGATCCAGTCCAAGGATAACCTGTCCAGGAGCTTCGCCGCCGTCGACACCTCCAACTGATCAAACAAGTCCACGACTCGATCTTGCTCCAGCAATGTCGTAAGACCCATTGACTCAGGAACCGGCATTTCAACTAGCAGATCCAGCAGCTTGCCGACCGGCATCGACATCATGATTTCTGACACGTCCACATCAAGCCCGGGACTCCTCGGAAGCTCGCAGAGGAGGTCCGCCGCTGAAACGACCGAAATCTGCGCAAGGATTCTGGCTGCTTGTTCGGGTTCCATCAGTGACAGCAGCTGCAGTGAGGTCTCGGGCTGGAGCCTGGTAACCAACTCTGCTGCCTGCTGCGGTGGCATGCGAGCCAGCAAGACGGCGGCTTCGTCAGATGGAATCCCCAGCAGCCGCTGGCAGGCCAAGTGGTGGTCCATGCGGGCCAGGATCTGCCCAGCCGACTCCGGGGGCATTGCCGCGAGGCGCAACGCCGCCACCTCCGGCTCCATGTCCGCGACGATCACCACAGCCTCGTCCCGGGTGTCGGCGCTGGTCGCCATCTCGGTCAGGACCTGCGCCGCCGCAACGACGTTCAGCACCGTCAGCTTGCGGGAGTTCGCGTGCGGCTGACCGGAGATAACGATGTCCCGCCCAGCCTGAAACACCTGCCCCTGCCCATCCACTGAGGCGTTCATGCTGGTGTCACCTACTGACGACACGTCGACCCTCCGCCCAATCATCGGTCGCTGATGGCGACCACCATAGACACCGGCGTTACCGACGCGCCGCCGTCCAGCGTCCTACCACAGGTGAGGCCTGATGCGTTGCTGCTCCGTCTGCGGCATCTGCCGCACGATTTCAGCGGCCCGCTCCTCGGGGACCTGAGCGAGCAGCACCGCGCACCGAGTCTCCTGCATACCCGCCAGGGCGGCGGCCACCCAGTCATCCGCCAGGCCGCTCAGCAGCGCGCCAGCCAGCCAGACCGGCCTGAGGAAGGTGAGCACCGTCTGCAGGTAGTTGCTGTCCACCCCGGACAGCAGCGTCGGCCCCTTCTCGGCCAGGAAAGTACTCGGCATCTCTGCGAGGGTCGCGGCGGTCGCCTCAGCGGGTGCCGTAGCCACCACCCGGGCGGCCTGCGCATCCGGCAGCCCCATCAGCCAACGCCCACAGTGCGAATAGAATCGATAGGCCGAGGAGATCGGGACGAATATCTCGTTCGCAAACCTCATGGGATACTCAATCAGTAACTCTGCTACCAGCGGATCCGGCAACTCCGTCAGAATCGCCGTCACCCTTGTGGATTCCAGCCCGGCGAGCAGCCGCATTGTGACTAACAGCGGAAGCTCAGCGGCAAGCGTGGCTGCGAACCGGGTTGGCAGGTGACTCACGATGGTGGTGGCCGCGTCAATCGGAAGCTTCGTGAACCGCTGGCGAGCCAGCTGGTGGTCCATCCGGGCCAGGATCTGCGCGGCCGACTCCGGCGGCATCGCCGCGAGACGACTCGCCGCCACCTCCGGTTCCATGTCCGCGACGATCACCACTGCCTCGTCAAGGGTGTCGGCGCTGGCCGCCATCTCGGTGAGGACCTGCGCCGCTGCCGCGACGTTCAGCACTGTCAGCTTGCGGACATTTGCGTGCGGCTGACCGGAGATCACGATATCCCGCCCAGCCTGAAACACCTGCCCCTGCCCATCCGCTGAGGCGTTCATGCTGGTGTCACCCGCTGACGGCACCTCGGCGCTCCCAGTCTGTTGTCTATCGCCAGTGGGGACCACGATAGACGTGGAGTCCTCACGATCGGATGCTGTTGATCTGACGTGCGTCGGCGTGTCGAGTCGACCAGGCGAAGTGGATCAACTGTGGTTTCGCGGTAGTGGATCACGAGTTGAGCCGCAGTGCTGGGCCACGGTGGTGCCGGGCCGCCCCTGGTCGCGGAGCACGCCAGCGACTCGGCCACAATGATCTGCGAAGGGCCGGGCACAGGAAGTGATCATGGGGCATGTTGACAGCGGGTCGGGCACCCCTCCACCGGCACCGGGCGGCCTGCCGTCGCTGCCCGAGGTGTTCGGTGTCATCGTGCCCGTCGTGATCGCGGCGGGCACACTCATCGGCTACGCCGCTGGCGGCGTCGACGGGGTGGCGATCTTCGCCCCGATCTCCGCGATCCTCGCCCCCGTCGTCGCCTGGGGGTGGTACGCGGCGCAGCAGACACGGGTCCGGCAGGGCCGGGCTGCCGTACCGCTGCCGTGGTCCCTGCTGCTCCTGGTGCTGATGCTGCCCGTCGCGCTGGTGGTGTGGCTGCCCTCGGCGAGCGGCCAGCTCCGCCCCGAGGACGAGAAGTCGCCGACGCCCATCTGGTCTCCCACGCCGTCGCCGACCCCGACGCCCACCGGGTCACCCGCACCGACACCGACGCCCACCCCGACACAGTCGCCGACCCCGTCACCCAGCCCCACCGAGGAGCCTGTGCTCGGCTGGCCGACCGACGCCAACGACGGGCCGCCGAAGCTCTGGGCCTACTTCGGCTCGGAGTTCTTCTTCCCCGACTGGGTCTCCTGTCACGAGAATGACTGCCTGGCCGGTGAAGGCACCAAGGTGCACGTCTACACACTCGACCCGCTAGGCCGCGACCGGACGTTCCGTGGCGACGTCGCCGATCCGTACACCACCCTGCTCAGTGAGGGCTTCACCGCGCAGCAGGCGTACGCACTGCTTGAAGACGACTAGAAGCGCGGGCTGGCTGACGGGGGTGGCCGGTCAGCGGCGGGCAGCCAGCACGGCGAGGATCTCCCGACGTACCTCGGCGGTGTCGTGCACCAGCCGCCGGTGGCTGAACCGCACCACCTGGATGCCCAGCGTGGCCAGCCAGGCGTCCCGGCGTAGGTCCACCTCCCGCTGACCCGGCGCGCCGTGCGCACTCGCGCCGTCCAACTCGAACGCGACCCGTTGCGCCTCGGCGTACACGTCGAGATAGCAGGTGCGCCGCCCGTCGCTGACCCGCACCTGCCGGCGCAGCGGCGGCATCCCGGCACCGGTGAAGACGTGGTCGTGGCCCCAGATCTCCAACGGGCTGTGGCAGCCCGCCGCAAGCTTGCCCAGCAGCTCCCGCAGCTGCGCCCGGCCGGGCAGCTTCGGCGCACCGGCCAGCGCCGCGCCGATGCGCCCCGGGGTGCTGTGCCGCCCCGCCACCGCCTGGATCACCGGGCCGCGCCGCTCCCCCGCTGGCAGCAGCGGCCACGAGTCCACCAGGGCCCGGTCCAGCCGGGTCACCGGCACCCCATGCCGGGTCAGCGTGTCCGGCGCGTCGAGGCTGAACCCGCGTACGTGGTGCACCACCAGCCCGGGGTGGTTGCTCAGCCGTACCGTCGCCGGGACCGTCAGGTGCACCGGCTCGCCAGCTGCCGGCTGCCACAGCCCCCACAGGTGCAGCGCGGTCAGGTGGCTGAACGCGCCCCGCCCGTCGGCGTAGCCGAGCGCCGCCCGCCGGGCCCGTGCAGGGTCGAGCCCGCCCAGCCCGGCGGCCGGGAACCGGCCGGGGTCGCCGGCGCCGGCGGCGGCAGCGGTGCCGGTGGCGGCAGCGGTGCCGAGCAGCAGGGTGTCGGCGTACACGCCGGGCAGGATTCGGCGTACCCGCCCTTCACGGCGGGCCACGTCGATCGCCCAGGACGGCACCACCTCGGCGGCGTCGCGCCGGCAGAGCACGCCGTGGTTGCGGTCGAGCAGGGTACGCAGCTGCGGGTCCATGCCGCCGAGGGTGCCCGCCCAGCCGCGCTGGCGCTGCCGTCACCAGGGTGGTCTGTGGACAACCGGGACGCCTGTGGACGGGGTTGCCGCGATCGGATGCTGGTGATCTGACGGGGTGTCGGCGTGGCGAGTCGACCAGGCGAAGTGGATCACGAGGCGACCCGAGGCGGGAGCAGGCAGCAGGAGCCGGGCGGGTCAGGCCGCCACGCTGCGGTGGGCGTTGGCCACCCAGGCGTCCGGCAGCGGGATCCACTCGTTCTCGCTGACCCGCACCACCTCACCGTCGAGCTTCGGCAGCGCCTGCGGATCCTCGGCCGGGCAGAGCAGCCACAGGGTGCCCGCACCGGAGCGGGCCGCCTCCGCGAGGGTGTCCAGCCGGGGCATCGACCGCCAGCGGGCCAACGGTGCCGCGTCATACAGCAGCAGCGGCCCGGCAGACCAGCCGGACGCAGCGGGTGAGCCGGAGTCAGCCGGTGGGGTCGTCGCACCCAGTTCGGCCAGCAGCTCGGGCAGGGCCCGCTGCCACGCCTCGTCGACGTACTCGCCGAGTTTGAGCGCCGCCCGCGAACCCGGCTCGGCCAGGTCCGCGCCGAGCACCGTGGCCCAGGTCGGCTTCGGACGCGAGTCGACCAGGGCCCGCAGGTGCCGCAGGAACCGGTCGGCCACGCTCACCGGCCGGGCGCCGAAGCGGCGGACCAGCTCGTCGGCGGCGGCCGGGTAGCGGCTCAGCCGCACCGTCAACGCCCGGAAACCGTCACCGGGAGCGGACAGCCGCTCCTCGGCGCGCAGCGCCGCCGCCAACTCCGGTGAGTCGGCCAGCCAGGACGTCGTCGGAGTCGACGCCGACGACCGACGCCGGATGATCGACATCGACGACGACAGTGGACGGGGCGGGGCCACCCACACGTCGCCGACCATCCGCAGGTCGAAGCCGGCCTGGGCGAGCAGTTTGTCCAGTTGCGCCGGTGGCGGCAGCGGAGCCAGCTCCGGGAACCGGCCGCGCACCCGGGCGGCGATCTGCTCGGCGGTCAATGTCGCCTGCCGGGGCACCGAACCGATGACGCCCGACGCGTCAGTCGACCCGGTGGGCGGCGCGTCAGTCGGTGCGGTCGGCTGGCCGGGGCCGGCCGCCGGCAGCACACCGGCCTGGGACAGCCGCAACGCCCGCACCGGCGACAGATCCTTCGGGTAGATCTCCAGCCGGGCGTTGGCCGCCGCCCGCTGGGCGGCGGCGGCGGCCAGGGTCACCCGGCGGCGTTCGTCGACCACCTCGGCCGCGCCTCCGGGGGCGCTCACCCCGGCGAGGGTACGCAGCACCGTCGCCGGGCTAGGAAGCACCTCACTGTCGGCGAGCCGGTCAGCGGCCCGGCCGAGCGCGTCGGCGTAGTCCAGCAGCGCCGGCGCGGTCGGCGTGTCCGGCGGGTCCTCGTCGCCGGCTTCCAATGCGACCAGCAGCCGGTCCGCCGCCGCTGCGGGCTCCCGTACCGTGGGCTGCCGGTCCGCCTGCTGCGGGCCTGCGGCGGTGCCGCCGTCGCCGGCCGACCCGGGGTGGGTGTCGCTGTGCCGGCGCAGCAGCAGGCGCTGGTCCTCCTCCAACGCGTCGATCTCGATCGCCGCCCGCACCGCCGCCCGGGCCACCGCCATCCGCAACTGCTCGCCGGTGCGCACCGAACCTCGGCTGGCCAGCAACGCAGCCGCCAACTCATCGACCGACATCACCCGGCCACTGTCGGCCAGCAACCCGATCACCTGGGTACGCAGACTGCGTACCACCGGCAGGCCGCGCCACCGGCGGCGCTGCTTGCCGAGGATCTGCGCGATCCGGCCCGGGGTGACCGAGACCGCCTTGGCGACCAGCGGCTGCCGAGGCCACGGCGGCAGATCCGGCAGTACGCCACGGGCATCGGGCAGGGCCAGCAGCAGCCGGGTGGCCTGCGCCTCGGTCGGGTTACGGGTGTTCGGCGCGGGCACCAGCAGCGCGGCGATCGCGTCGAGGCCGACCCGCAGCAGCTCCACGTCGCCGTCGGCGCCGACGGCGGCCGGGGTCGCTTCGGCGGAGGCGGCGCGGCGTTCCGCCTGGCTGGCAGCCACCGGCTCCCGTTCGCCGAGCCGGGCCCGCCACTCCTTCACCCGGCGCTGCAGCTCCTGTCGGGTACGGGCACCGAGCCCCCGCAGGTGCGCCAGCCGGGGCGCCACCGTGAGCAGGTCACCGACGGTGTTGGCGTCCAGCCGGTGGGCGGCGGAGATCGCCCGGGGAGTCAGTCCGGCGGACTCCAACGCCGTCGCCCGGGTCGCCCGGGTCGCCGCCTCGTCGCGGGCCGCCGCCGCAGCGTCGGCGTCGATCTCGTCGTCGACCGGCTCCGGATGGTCGGTGCCGGCCGGTGCGCTCGCGTCGGACTGGCGGAACAGCCGCTGCCAGGCGTCGCGCATGTCCTTGAGCGAGCTGAACCGGCGCCGGGCGTCGCGGTGCAGTGCCTCCTCGAAGAAGGCGATCAGGCCGTCGCGGATCGCCGGGTCGAACGCCTCGGCGGCCAGCAGCGGCGGGCCCTCGGTCAACTGCGGCTCGGTGGCCCCGTCGCCCCAGACCGGCAGCTCGCCGGAGGCCATCTCGTGCAGGGTGACCGCCAGGGCGTACCACTCGGCAGACCGGTCGAACACCGGCCGCTCGGCGGTGCCGAGGAACGGGTCGAGGTAGCGCGGCGTACCGGCGGTGATCTCCTTGACCGACACGGCGGCCAACGAGAAGTCGAACAGCACCAGCTGACGGGTCCGGTTGGTGCGGATCCGGATGGCGATGTTGTCCGGCTTGATGTCGCGGTGGTAGACGCCTTCGCCTTCGAGGTAGTCCAGCGCGCCGAACAGGTAGTCGCTGTAGTTTTCCAGCTCGTCGACGGTGAGCCGGCCCTCGTCGCGCAGCTGCCGGGCCAGGGTCCGCTCACCGGCGTGTTCGAGCACGATCAGCGTACGGTTGCCGATCCGCAGCGGATCGGGCCGGGCCAGCCGGATCACCCGGGAGTCGGTCAGCGGCCCGAGCACCTCGGCCTCGCGGGCCAGTCGGGCGGCCTTCTCGTCGGAGAGGCCGACCTTGAGCACCTCGTCGCGGCCGGTCCGGTCGTTGTGGGCCAGGAAGGCCCGGCAGGTCGACCCGGTGCCGAGCCGTTTGGTGATCGTCCACTCGCCGACGGTGTCGCCCGGCCGCGCCTCCAGCGGATCGATCTGGACCGGCTGCTGGACCGGCTCCGGTTCCGGTCGACTCGGTTCCGGTCGACTCGGATCCGTGGCGGTGCCGGTCGCCGGGTTGGTGGCGTCCGCTGGTGCCGTCGGGGTGGCCGCCGGCGGCGACGGGGGGGCGGTCAGCTCGTCCTCGACCACCTCCAGCATCTCCACGAACTCGGCGACCGTGGTCAGCCGCTGGGTCGGCACCGGTGCGGTCGCCGCCTGGATCAGCTCGTCGGCGAACTGCGAGGCCGTGTCGGTCACCGCCGACGCCCGCAGACCGTTCTCCTTGGCGAGCCGGGCGAGCAGTTCGGTGCGTTTGCCGGCCGGCGGCTGCCCGGTCAGGATCAGGTACGCCACCGCGCCGAGCCCGAAGACGTCCATCGCCACCGGGTCCGGCGCCGGTGAGCTCAACTCGGGGGCGAGGTACGCCTCGGCGGAGCGTTCCAGATGATCGGCGGCGTGGCTGGAGGCGAGGATCGGCTCGTCGGAGCCGGTGCCGGCGGTGCCGACGGTGGCGCTGCCCGCGCCGTCAGCGGCCCGGGTCGCCGCCTGCCAGTCACTGACCAGCAGCTGCGGGCAGAGCCAGCCGTCCTCGTCGTTGCCGCGCCGCCGGCCGCCCCGTGCCGGTGCCGGGGTGACGAAGATGCTGCGCGCCGACAACGCCCGGTGGTGCAGGTGCCGGCCGTGGGCGTACGCCAGGGTCTCGGCCAGTTGCCGGATCAGGGTGACCCGGCTGGCCGGTTCGAGCCGGTCGCCGTACTGCGCGAGGTAGTGGTCCAGCCGCAGCCAGCGCGGGTCGTGGCGGAACACCAGCGCCGGGCCGGCCTCGTGCGGCTCCATCGCGTCGACCTGCACGATGTTGGGGTGGCTGATGCCGTGCAGCACCCGCATCTCCCGGCGGGCGGCGCGCTCGATGCTGGCCCGCTGCGCCTGCACCGCGTTGCGTTCCACCAGGTAGATCCGCACCCGGCGGCGCTCCCGGGGCAGCTCCCGGTGGGTGGCGTGGTGGTCCTGCCAGGTGGGGCCGACGTCGAAGGGGCGGGGCTGCAGCTCCCAGGAGCCGATCTGCAGGTGGCGGCGGCTGCGGGCGATGCCGACCTTCTCCAGCAGCCCCGGCAGGGCGCGGGACAGCTCCGGGGTGACCCGGTGGCGTTCGTCGCAGGGTGGGCGCAGCAGCAGGCCGGTGCCGATCGGCGGCAGGTCACCGCTGCTGCTGCCGCCACCGACGGCGGGCTCGCGGCCCGCGGTCTCCCGGTCGGCGGGCGGCTGCGGGCCGTACACGTTGTGCCGGTGGTGGTCGGACAGGGCCACCTTCAGGCCGGGTTTGCTGAGGAAGACCGCCGCCTGGATGAACGGCACCCGGATCCGGTTGCCGCGCCCGCCGCCGCTGGCCGCCGCAGCCGCCTGCAGAAGTGATTTGAGGCGTTTCGCCTTGGCATCGGCCAAGTGCAGCGGGTTGTCGAGGGTGTGCACACCACCGCCGGGCTGCTGGTGGATCCAGTTGGACCCGCTGGAGATCAGCCGGCCGGTGAAGCTCTTGATCTCGATCAGGTGCAGCCCGCCGGGCGTGGCGACCAGCAGATCGACCTCGTACGGGTGCCCGGTGTCAGCGGTGAAGGTGAAGTTCGACCAGGCCCGGAACGGCTCGGTGTCGGGCAGCAGCCCCTGCAGGTGCGCCAGCGCCTCGCGCTCGTGTGCGAACTGCGACGGCGTGATCGACGTCCACCGGCCCTCCTGCATGCCTGCGATCCTATGGGCCGGGGCAACCTGGGTCGGCAGGCCGTCCCCGCTGGCCGGGTTGGTCATGATCGAATGCGGGTGATCTGACAGGGTGTCGGCGTGTCGAGTCGACCAGGCGAAGTCGATCAACACATCGGGTGGCCGGAACGACGCGGCCCCGGTGGCCGTGGCCCGGGTACGGGTCACGGCCACCAGGGCCGTCGCGGAGTGCGTGACGTCAGTCGGCGGCGGCCAGCCGGTAGGCGTGGATCACCGTCTGGGTGAACGTGTTGCCCTGGCGGTCCTCCGCCCCGATCCGCAGCGACACGTACCCGTCGCTGTCGGGGTGCTGCACGGTGGCAACCCAGTTGCGACCGTCGGCGCGCACCGGGGCCGGTAGCCAGGTGGTGCCGTCGTCGTAGGAGACCTCGACCGACACCGCGTCCAGGTTGACGGTGACGCCGGTCTGCCGACGGACCGCCACCGGGATGTCGACCTGCTCGCCGGCAGCGGCGGTGCCGGTCTCGTCGACCGGCGGCGCGGGGCGCGCCACCATCACCGGCAGCTCGCGCGGCTCGTCACCGTTGACCCGCCCGGACTGGAACGTCCAGGCCAGGCTCACCTCGGTGGCGAGGTCGCTGACGTCGCGGGTGGCGGAGGTCTCCAACCGGTACTCGGCCTGCCCAGGTGGCACGACGAAGTAGCCGAACCCGCCGACCTCCCACTCGTCGACGAGCTCGCCGTCACGGTAGAGGGCCGTGCGTTCGGTCACCGACGTCGACATGCCGGCGTGGCCGGCGGCGTCACCGAACAGGGGCACCTCCGCGACGATCTCGTCGCCGAGCCGGCTGACCCAGCCGTACGGTGCGGGCAGGGCCGGCATCGCCGGACCGGACGGCGGCAGGTTCCAGGTGTCGGTGTGCCGACCACCGGCGGTGTACGGACGGGCCGGTTCGTACAGGAACGACACCGACTCCAGCCAGCCGTCCTCGGCCGGGTTGGAGAAGAACAGGTCGGAGAACCAGGCGACCTGCTCGGTGCTGTACCACTCGATCCGCTCACCCGGGACGGCGACCTCGGTCAGCGAGCCGAACGACGCCAGGGACGGGTTGTCGAACACGGCATAGATCAGCCGATCGGTGACCTCCCCGGTCTTGACGCCCCGGAAGTCCTGGCGGACCCGGGCCAGCTCGGCGGCCTGATAGTCCTTCTGGTAACCGGTCGGGAAGCTACCGCTGAACATCTCACCGAGGGCGTACGTGTACGGGCTGTTGGCGAAGCCACCCTCGCCGTCCGGCTTGTACCAGTGGTGGGAGATCGCCGAGTTGATCCACGACACGGGCTCCGTACCGAGGTTCTTGGTCGACACCCCGTCGAAGCTCGGGTACGAGGCGCTGACGTTCAGCGCTCCTGCCTCCGTCCCGAAGGCCACCGAGAGTTCGACGGTGTCGGTGCGGGCGTTGGCCTGCGGGATGGTGACGCTGACCGGCTCGGCCTCGCGGGCGTCCAGCGTGACCGTGACCTCCTCGGTGAGGTTCACCTCGGGCTGCACGAGCACCGCGCTGGCGAGGGGGTCCCCGTCCTCATCGAACTCGTCGATGCTGCTGAACACACCGTAGCGGCCCTTGGGCACCCGTACGGTCGCGGTGCCGTCCGGGTCGTAGACGAGGTCGGCGTAGTCGGTGTCCAGACCGATGAGGGCGGTGAAGTGCTCTGCGGTTGGCTCTCCGGACGAGTCGAGGTGGGCGACGGTGATGTCGTAGCTCTCGACTTCGCGGTGCACCCCGACCGGGGTGACGACGCGGGTCTGGCCGGCGGTGGCGACCAGGTGGCCGCTGTAGAAGCCGTCGGCGGCCTCGGCCCGGGTGTCGGCGGTGACCTCGACGCTGGCCGTACCGCCGGCCGGCACCTGCACCTGCGCGGCGCTGGTGGTGAACATGCCGGTCGGGACGCTCGCGCCGGTGGGTCCGGTGACGTCCCAGGTCAGGTCGAGGGTGATCGGCGCGGTGCCGGTGTTGCGGTAGGTGACGGTCCGGGTGATCGGCTCGTCGTCGTGGTGCGGCCAGATCGCCCGGCCGAACGAGACACTGGCCGGCTCGGCGGTCACGGTCTGGGTGATGGCGCGGGCCACGTCGACCAGGCCGGCACCTTGGCCGTACGCACCGGTTCCGGGGTGCGGCGCGGCGGAGCCCATCAGGGTGGACTTGAACTGCGGGGCGGTCCAGTCCTGGCGTTGCTGGGCGAGCAGCGCGACGGCGCCGGTGATGTGCGGCGCGGACATCGAGGTGCCCGGCGCGGAGACGTAGTGTTCGTCGATCGGGATGTCGAGGGTGGTGCCCTCGGCGCGGGCGGCGACGATGTCGACACCCGGCGCGGTGATGTCGGGTTTGACGGCGTCGTCACCGACCCGGGGGCCACGGCTGGAGAAGTCGGCGAGTGAACCGTCGCGGTCGACCGCGCCGACGGTCAGGGCCGCGTCGGCGCTGCCGGGTGAGCCGACGGTACGGTCGGCACCGGCGTTGCCGGCGGAGATGACGAACAGGGTGCCGGTCTGTGCGGTGAGGGTGTTGACCGCTTCTTCCAGGGGGTCGATCTCGGGCCCGTCGCCGCCGCCGATGCTGATGTTGACGACGGGGACCTGCTTCTCCACGGCCAGCCAGTGCATCGCGTCGATCATGGCGGAGTCGTCGCAGAACGAGCCGGGGCAGACCTTCGCGGAGATGATCTTCGCGTCCGGAGCGACGCCCCGGTACTTGCCGCCGGAGGCGGCACCGCTGCCGGCGATGATCGACGCGACGTGCGTACCGTGGCCGACGGTGTCGCCGTCGGCTGGCGCGTCGGTGAAGTTGCGCGACTCGATGACGACGTCGGCCAGGTCGGGGTGTCCGGCGTCGACGCCGCTGTCCATCACGCCGACGGTGATGCCGGCGCCGGTGAACCCGGCGTCGTGGGCGGCCGGTGCGCCGATCTGGGCGACACTGCGGTCGAGCAGCATCTCACGCTTGCCGTCCAGCCAGATCCGGTCGATCCCGGCGTCGGCACCCCGGGCGGCGGTGCGACCGGCCACCGTGGACCACAGGTCGGCGATCGTCGCCTTGTCGGCGGTGACCGCGGTGCCGTCGATCGCCGGCAGGTCCCGCTGCACCTCGACGCCGTCCGGCTGGGCCGTGCCGCGCGCCGCCACGCCGTCCGAGCGGGTCATGATCAGCGGCAGGTCGGCGCGGGCCGCGTCGTGGTATCCCCATTCGATCAGCTTGGTGACGTTGAACAGCCGCCGGTCCAGCGTGCCGCGCTGGACCAGGTCGACCGCGTCGCGCGGGACGACGTGCAGGTCCCCGTCGACGCGGTAGGTGCGGAACTGCATGCCGGCGCGGCCCGCGCCCGGTCGCAGCGCGGCCCCACCGGCTCCGGTGACGGTGACCTGGTCACCGGTGATCAACGTGACCGTGGTGCGCTGGCCGGCCGGCACCCCTGCGGCGGCGGGCAGACCAGCACTGTCACCGCTGGTCGGCGCGGCCCAGCCGGGTTGCCCCGGGCCGAACACGAGTACGGCGGCCAGTCCGGCCGCCGCGAGTCTTCTCGATCGTGTCACCTGTACCTCCCCATTGGACGTCTATCAGGACGTCGGGCAGACGCGAAACATCAGGGTTACATAGGCGACCACGATTGAAAAGGCCTATAGCGCACTTATTAGGACAATCCCTCGCATGATTCACACAGTGCAACCGATCGCCGTCAGCCGGCTTCGGGCCCGCCGAGGGGCGGGGCGGGCCCGAAGCCGGTGCCGGTCAGCGGGTCGGCACGCCGACCGGTTCCCCGACGGGCTCCGCCGGCCGGGACCGCCGACGTGCCCATGCCTGCGTCAACGGCCGCTCCACGGTGCGGTAGAGCACCGTGGCACCGGCGAGGCTGACCGCGAAGGCGATCACACCAACCAGGAACCCGCCCCCGGCGGGAAGATCCCATCCGACACTGACCCGACCGATCCAGGTCAGCACGATGTCGTGCAGCAGGTAGAACGCGAAGGAGACCTCGCCGAGAAAGACCATCCACCGCCGCCGCAGCCAGCCGGCCCGATGCTGTGCGTCGCCGGCCGCCACGGCGGCGATCAGCAACGCCAGGGGTACCACCAGACCCGAGTTGAGCTGGTAGAGCACCGGTAGCGTCAGGCTGACCAGGTAGCCGACGGCGACCAGTCCGGCGAGCGGGGCCGGGCGCAGGCCGGGCCACTGTCCACGGCGAACGATCATCGCCATCAACATGCCGAGGGCGAAGTCGAGCAGCCGTGCCGGCGGGAACGCGTACAACAACCAGACCTGGTTCATCGGATGCTGGTACAGCGGTGAATTGCGGTGGTTCTCGCCGAACACCTCGCCGGCCGGCAGCGTCGCGGCCACCAGCGGCAACGCCATGATCACCGCCATCAGGCCGAGCGCGGCGGGCCACAGGGCCCGGGTCGGGGTGCGTCGCAGGCCTGCCCACAGCAGCGGAAACATCAGGTAGAAGAACATCTCGGTCGACAGTGACCAGCTCGGGTGGTTGATGCTGAAGAAGCTGGTGTCGCGCGGCACCCAGGCGTGCAGCAGGGTCAGGTTCCCCACCGCCTCCCAGGTGGTGGCACCGGCCAGTCCGAACAGGCCGAACGCGACCACGAAGGTGACGAGATGGTTCGGGTAGATCTTGACAAGTCGACGACCGACGAACTCCCGGTAGGTGTCCGCCGGACGCGCCGACCAGGCCAGAACGAACCCGCTGAGAACGAAGAAGAACGTGACCCCGAACCAGCCGGCGTTGGCCAGCAGGGCAATGTACGCCCGGGCCACCGCGCTGTCACCCAGCAGCTGTGGATGCAGGGACAGGTGGAAACCGAACACCGCGGCGGCGGCGAGGAAGCGCATCCCGGTGAGGCTGTCCAGCCGGGGTACGGTGCCGTGGTGGATCGCCATCGCTCCTCCACTCACCGGACCGGCCGGTCGGCGGAACCGGGCAGCCGGATCGACTGGGCGTGGCGGAAGACGTCGCGCGGATCCCAGCGTGCCTTGATCCGTTGCAGCCGCCGGTAGTTGTCCTTGTAGTACAGGTCGTGCCAGGGCACGCCAGAGGTGTTCAGCGCCGGGTCGCCAAGATCGACATCGGCGTAGTTCACGAAGCAGCCGTCCATCACGGGACCGGGCACCGGCACACCACCGGTGGCCGCGTAGAGGTCGCGGTAGAACTCGCGTACCCAGGCCAGGTTCACCGCGTCGTCACGGGCGTCGTTCCACAACGTGACACACTGCATCTTGATGACGGAGTCCCGTTGCGGCACCGCGGTGTCGCCGGGTCGCCACACGTTCACCTGGCCGCCGTACGAGGCGATCATCATCAGGGCTGTCGGATTGGCGAAGTCGGTACGGGTCAGGTGCCGGTACATCACCGGCAGCTGCTCCTCCGGGTAGCTGGCCCGCAGGTAGGCCGACTTGCCCTTGAACCGTACCGTCGGGTCCGGTCCGGTGAAGCCGGACCAGCCGGTGGCGACGAGCCAGGGCACCTTGCGGTGTTGCAGCACCCGCGCCGCGACCCCGACCCCGGCACCGACCTGTGCCACGTAGTCGGCCAGCATCCGTTCGGCACCCGGCGCGTCGGCGTCGACCTGGGTCACCATGGTCACCGCACCCTGCGCCTTGTGCCACGGCTTGAGCTGGCTGAACAGGTTGACGTACGGCGAGTCCGGAGCGCTGTTGTCGGCGTGCCACTCGCCGTGGTTGCGCATCAGCCGGGCGAACCGGTCCTCGGTGAGCGACTCCCAGGGCCAGGCGACCTCGTGGATCCAGACCTGCGACGGCGGGCGGGGCAGCAACCGGGCCGGGTCGGCGCTGGTCGCACCGGGTGACCGCAGCCAGTACCGGGTCACCACCCCGAAGTTGCCGCCCCCGCCGCCGGTGAACGCCCACCACAGATCCCGGTACGGGTCGTCGTCCTCCCGGGTGGCGACCACGACCCGGGCGCGGCCACTCGCGTCCACCACGACCACCTCGACGGCGTAGAGGTGGTCGACGGCCAGGCCGTTGCGCCGCGACTGGGATCCGTACCCGCCGCCGGCGATGTGCCCACCGACGGCCACGGTCGGGCAGTTCCCGGCCGGCAGAAACACCCCCCACTGCTTGTAGAGGGCCTGGTAGACCCGGCCGAGGGGGGTGCCGGCGCCGACGGAGAAGGCCCGCCGCCCGGGGTCGTAACGGACCTCGGTCAGCTGCGACAGGTCGATCACCAGCCGGATGTCGCCGCTGGTGACGAAGTCCTCGTAGCAGTGCCCGCCGCTACGCACCGCGAACCGGGTGCCGGTCCGGACCGCCTGCTGCACGACCGCCGCGACCTGCGCGGCGGAGGTGACCACGCAGACCGTGTCCGGGCGACCGACCCACCGCTGGTTGGTGCCGCGGACCAGGTCCGGGTAGCGGGGGTCGGTGGCGGTGACGGTCACCGGGCGAACGGCACCGGTCGCGGCCGGGTCAGCGGTGGTCCCGGCCGGTACGCCGGTCGGCGCGGCGACGGCCGGGCGGTCGCCGGCCAGGACGCCACCGGCGAGCATGCCGCCACCGGCAGCGGCCGTGCCGGCGAGCAGCCGCCGGCGGGTGAGTTGACTCATGACGCGATTCCTCCCTGCTGCAAGGTGTGGAGATGGCCGCCGGCGCCGGTCACACCGGCTGGCCGGACCAGGCGGGGGTGTTGCGGATCCGCAGTACGGCGCCGGTCCAGGTGAAACCTGCGCCGGCCCCGACGAGCAGCACGTGCGCGCCGGGCCGCAGGACACCGGATTCGGTGAGGTGGTTGAGGCCGGCAAGTTGGTCGCCGGCACCCAGGTGGCCCACCTGTCGGGAGAAGTCCCAGGTGGTACGGGTCAGGTCGGTGACGCCGAGCGGTTGCAGGATCTGTCGTCGGGTCAGCCAGAGTCCGAAGTGCGGCAGGACGACGTGGTCGATGTCGGCGCCGGTCAGTCCGGCCTCGGCCAGCGCCTGCTCGCAGGCGCCCCGGACGCCGAGATCGAGTCGACGCCAGATCTCCTCGCGCGCGGTCTCGGCGAGAAAGCCGCGATGCCGGTCGTCGAGGTTGATCGCGGCGGCGGTGGCGGTGCCGTACGCGCCGAACGGCTCCGTGCCACGGTGCATTCCTTCCAGTTCGGCGTCGGTGTGCGTGGCCATCGCCAGGATCTCGGCGAAGCCGTCGTGCCGGGACAGGGTGATCGCGGCGGCGCCGTCGGCGTACACGATCCGGTCGCAGCGCCAGCGGTCGAAGTACGGCTCGGGCCAGCGGTCGGCGGCGGTGACCAGGGCGGCGGGGGCCTCAGGGTGAGCCAGCAGGTACGCGGCGGCGGCCTCGACGGCGACCAGCCCACCGTTGGAGCCGCTGCGGATCTCGGCGACGAACGCGTTCCGGGCGGCGACGTGACGCTGCAGATAGGAGGCGGCGTTCCAGACGTCGAGGCCGGCATGCAGCACGACCGCGTGGAAGACCGCCGCGATGTCACCGGCCGCACGCGCGGACCGCGCGACAGCCTGCCGGGCCGCTCGTACGGCCATGTCGGGAGCCTGCTCGTCGGTGGCGACAGTGACATGTGTCTGAGCGCTGCGCTGCGCGGACTCGGCCGGGTAGCGACCGTCCCGGACGGCGTCGTCGACCGCGACCGGCTTGGGCAGCCAGGTGCCGGTACCGCAGACGTAGAGGTTGGTCCAACGCATGAGGGGTCCTTTCGACGGGCACGCGCGACGGCACCGCCGGGCGAGCGCCGGTGGCGCGCCGGTCGCGGCGGCGGTGTCGGAAGCGCTGGTGGGGGCCGGTCAGGGGCGGTCGTGCCAGCGGTGGGCACCCGGGGTGGCGCGGCGGGCCGTCGTCGTGGCCTCGTACGGCAGCCGCCCGTCGGGCATGTTGACGAGCTCCATCTGCAGACCGATCGGGGTACGGAAGTAGACCCATCGGTCGCCGACGAGGGGGCCACTGGTGATCGTCTCGGGTTCACCCATGACGACCACGCCGGGAACCCCGGCGAGGGCGCTGGCGGCGACGTCCACGTCGTCGACGTAGATGGCGAGGTGGTGGCCGCCGATGTCGCTGTTGCGCGGGGTCTGGGGCGGAGCGGGGCTACCGGCGACGAGTTCGAGGTTGGCCGTCGGTCCGAGCCTCAGCGCGACCGTGGGCGACGCGGCGCCGCGCCCCGGAGCGGGCTGCCCGGCAGTGATCGGTTCGGCTCCCAGCACGTCGACGAAGAACGTGACCGCAGCCGGCAGGTCGGCGACGGCCCGACCGAAATGCTCCACACCCTGGATACCCGCGACGGCCGGCGCGGTGCCGCCGGCCGGTCGGGGCCGAGGGCGGTACCGGCCGCGGGCGGGCGGGTCGTCGCCCTGCCGGAGTTGTAGCCAGAGCCCGAGGTCGGTGCGGCACCAGGCGATACGGGTGCCGCCGACGGGGTCGACGGTGGTGGTCTCGACGCGCGCCTGTGGCACGGTGTCGAGTGCGGTCAGCGCGGCCGGCAGGTCGGCGACGGCCAGCGCCAGGTAGGCGTTGCCGGTGACCCCGGGTGGTGGTGGGACGCGTACCTGGTCCGGCGTGTCGTAACCGAACAGTTCGAGGTTGGCGTCGTGCAGTCGGACCAGCGCGACCCTGGTCCGGGCCCGGGGGTGGACGCCGAGTTTACGGGCCATCCAGTCGCTGTCCGGATGGACGATCGGCCCCTCCTCGTAGCAGAGTTCACCGCCGAGCACCTCGGTGCAGAACGCCACTGCCCGGGGCAGGTCCGTCACGGTGAAGGCGTAGTGGTCGACGGCGCGGGCGGTGGGTACGCCCGACGGTCGGGTGGGTGCCGCAAGCAGGTCCGCGGAGTCCATGTCGTCCCTCTCGCACTGTCCGGCTGGGGATCACAACCGCGATCAATGTACGGGTACATGCATGCATCCGCAAGTAAAATTTCCCTCACAGACAGCTGGGCCGCCCGGCACGTAACGTAACAAGCGATCTGAACTGCTCCGCCATCTCGCGACACGACCGGAAACGGGACTAACATTACATGCGAGCGCATGTTTCGCAGATGTCGATCAGACCTCCGCCGCCCAGAGGGACATGCGACGCACACAGAACAGGTGATCAAGGATGGCGCAACGACGAGGCGACGAGGTCGAGCTCTGGCGACAGCTCTCTGTCCTGGTGGCCGAGGTGAGCACCCAACTTGACCGGAAACTGGCCCGCAGCACCGGGGTCGGGCTCAGTGAGTTCCTGGCCCTGAACACCCTCGCCGCCGGCGACCCGGGCGGGATACGCATGCAGCAGCTCGCCGACGCGGTCGGCCTGAACCAGTCGTCGGTCAGCCGCCTGGTGGCCCGGCTGGAGGACCGAGGGCTGGCCAGACGCTCCACGGCGGAGCAGGACCGCCGTGGCGTACACGCGATGATCACCGAGGAAGGGCGGCAGGTGTGCCGCGAAGCCGCGACACTGTTCGACCGGGAAGTCGCGCTCGCCCTGGACCTCGCCTCCATCGACGGACGCACCGCCGCCGTCGTGGCCCGTCTGCGTTACCTGCCGCCCGAGACCACCGGCCGCGACTGAACTCGTCCAGCTGACCCGACGCCACCCGCGCACCCACCACGGCGGGGACATCCATCCAGGTGTGTCGTTACGCGCAATTAACTTCCGGCGACTTGTCGACTTCTATGCATGCACCTACATTGGGTTGCGATCCCCGCTGAACCCGCCCGGCGCTTGCCCTCGGGAACCGGGGCGTCACCTGGCACTCCGCCGATCCGCCGCGTCCGTCTGAGCGGGCGCGGCCGAGCGGGCGCGGCTACCACCGCAGGCTGTTCAACCTCCCCTCACGATCGAGAGCGGGTCACCGAAGGAGCGCAGATGTACCGAAACCTGGACGCCAGCGACCGTGTCGACGCCGACGGGCTGGTCACCGTCGGCAGTCCCGTGTCCTACTGGTCCGTTCGTGCCAGCAAGCAGGTCACCTACGAGGTCCGGGTCAGTGACGACCTACTGGACCCCGCCAACAACGCCATCCTGGAGTCGATGTCGGCGGCGACACCACTACGGCGGCTGGTGGTCACCGACACCACCGTGCACCGGCTGTACGGCGACCGCATCCGCCGCTACTTCCATCATCACGACGTCGACTTCAGGCTGCTCGTACTACCACACGGTGAGTCACACAAGACGATGGATGCCGTCTTGGCGGTCGTCGAGGCGCTCGACGAGTTCGGTGTCGACCGGCGTCGGGAGCCCATGATCGGCATCGGCGGCGGCGTCCTGCTGGACATCGTCGGCCTGGCGGCCAGCCTCTACCGCCGGGCGCTGCCCTACGTCCGGATCCCCACCACCCTGATCGGACTCGTGGATGCCGGAGTAGGTGCCAAGACCGGGGTCAACCACAACGGTCACAAGAACCGTCTTGGCACCTACTATCCGGCCGAACGCACCCTGCTCGACCGGACCTTCCTGCGTACCCTCGACCGGCGGCACGTCAGCAACGGACTGGCCGAGATCCTCAAGATCGGTCTCATCAAGGACGCCCGCCTGTTCGAACTGCTCGCCACCCACGGTCGGCACCTGCTCGCCACCCGCCTGCAGCCCATGACGCACCGTGACGGCGAACCGGTACCGCCGCTGGACACGGTCCCGGTCTCCGCCCGACTGTCCCGACAGGACCCCGACCCCGACCCGGCGACCGACGTCCTGGAACGCGCGATCCACGGCATGCTCGAGGAACTGCAGCCCAACCTGTGGGAGCAGGTGCTCGAACGGGTCGTCGACTACGGACACACGTTCAGCCCGACGATCGAGATGCGCGCGTTGCCGGAACTGCTGCACGGCGAGGCGGTCGCGATCGACATGGCGCTGACCACCGTGCTGGCGACCCGGCGCGGTCTGGTCAGCCGGGCCCAGTGCGATCGAATCCTCGCCACCATGACCGCCCTCGGCCTACCCATCTGGCATCCACTGTGCACCGCACCGGTGCTGGCACACGCACTGCAGGACACCGTACGCCACCGCGACGGGCAGCAGCGGCTGCCCCTGCCGGTCGGTATCGGCGCCGCCGTCTTCGTCAACGACGTACGTGAGGACGAAATCGCCGCCAGCGCCGCCGAGCTCGCCAACCGCCAGCAGCTGGCGGTGGCCCGATGACCGCCGCCGCTGCGGCACGGCGGCCGCCGGGTCCGGGGCGGGCCACAGCCGGCGCGATCACCGCCGTCGCCACCGCGACCGGTCCCAGCGCAACTGTCTACGGCGTACACGGGGCGGCCGGGCGGACCCATTGGAAGGCCTTCGCTGGCCGTCGGCAGCTCGGCTCGGCGACCGAAGCAGTCGAATGGGCCTCGATCCCGCCGGGCGGGATCAGCGGCGAACACCGGCACACCCGGACCGAAGAGCTGTACCTGATCGTCGCCGGCCGGGGCGAGGTGCTGCTCAACGGCGTACCGCACCCGGTGGCCGCCGGTTCGGTGGCGCTCACCGGCGTCGGCAACGTACACGGCCTGCGAAACACCGGTTCCGACGAGCTGAACTGGTGGGTGATCGAGACCCTGCCGCCGACCACGACCGCGCTTCTGTCCGGAGCGCGCCCACCCCATGGAGGAGCCCCGTTGAGCAACGTCGTCGTCACCGACCTCTTCGCCCAGGGTGCAGTGGACACCACGGGAATCTTCAGCGGTCCGTTGCACCGCATCGATCTCGTCGACGTCGCGGCGGGGTGCGAGCAGGTCATCGGGCGGGCCGACGCCGAGCTCGCCGTCTACCTGCACCACGGTCGAGGGACCGGGCACAGCAGCGTGGCGGGTGAACCGGTGCGGCTCGCCGCTGACACCTGCCTGCTGATCCCGGCCGGCGCCCAGCTCACCCTGGCCGCCGAGACCGACCTACGGGCCAGCGTGGTCTCGCTGCGGGTACCGCCGGCGGAGGCGGCGCGATGATCGTCGTGGACGCCAGCGCGCAGGTGAGCGTCATCGCCGGAGTGGCGGAGGCGGGATGGCAGTGCCTGATCCGCCGCGGCATGCTGCACAGCGAGTGCGAAGGCGTCGAACTCTGGGACCTGCCGGTCGGCGGCACCCTGCCGGTACGTGCGGCCCACGGCGTCGAGGAGGCGGTACTGGTGCTTGTCGGGGCCGCCGCCTTCGTGGCCGACCACGGCACACCGGTGCGGGCCGGCGCAGGCCAGGTGCTGCTGCTGCCCTACGGCGCACAGGGGGAGATCCGCGCGGACGGTGGCAGCCGGCTGCTGACGATCCGGGCCCTCGCTGGCGAGGTGAGCCGGGCGCTGCCACCACGGATCCCCGAGCTCGCCCCGGCGTAGGCGGGCGCCGCGACTGTCCCCGGCCACCGTACGGTGGCCGGGGACAGTCGCTTCCCGCAGACTCAGGCCGCAGCCGGAACCGCCTCTTCCACCGCGCGGTACGGCGCCGGTGGCCAGTCCGCCATCAGCTGCGCGGCCGACGGGCCCGACGACCCGGACGTCGGGCGGTCCGCCCCGGCAGTCGGATTGACGGCCCTGCCCAGCAGGACCAGCATCAGGTCGGTGGGTCGGCCCGTCCCCTCGTCCGTCCCCGGGGTGAGCTCGAACGACCACCGGTCCGTCGGCGGGTAGCCGATCAGCTCGGTGGCCGCCAGCAGCACGGTCCAGTGGACCACGTCGGGCGACTCGGACATCAGCACCGCGCCCCACCGGTTGCCGGGGCGGTCGTGAATCCAGCTGACCAGGTGCCGGGGGATGTCCGTCCCCGCGCCGATCCGGTCCTGCCGGGGCAGCCGGCGGTGCAGCGAATCGATGGTCTGCGCCGACCCGGCCAGGTCCCACCACACGACAACGGCGTACATGTGCCCCTCCACTACCAGCTGAGTAGACCGGCAGGGACGGTCGTCCCTGCCGGTTGTCCCGCCACGGACAGCGGGTACCTACAGGTGGGAGCCGCCGGTGGCGTCGATGACCTGTCCGGTGACCCACCGCGCGTCGTCCGAGGCGAGGAAGGCGATCACGTCGGCCACGTCGGTGACGCGACCGACGCGACCCAGCGCGGACAGGCCGGCGGCCATCTGCTCGGCCTCGGGGTTCCCGCGCAGCCAGGAGGCGTTGATGTCGGTGTCGATGATGCCGGGCGCGACGGCGTTGACGGTGATCCCCCGCGCACCGAGCTGCTTGGCCAACGTCAGGGTGAAGGTGTCGATCGCCCCCTTCGTCATCGCGTAGGAGATGATCTCGGGATAGGCGATCCGGGTGACACCCGACGAGATGTTGATGATCCGTCCGCCGTCCGGCATCCGCTTGAGACCATGCTGGACCAGGAAGAACGGTGCCCGCATGTTCACCGCGACCTGTTGGTCGAACAGTTCCTCGGTGGTCTCCTCCAGATGCCCACGCAGGGTCACCCCCGCGTTGTTGACCAGGATGTCGACGCAGGTGCGCGAGCTGTGCTCACCCACCCCGGCGTCGAACGCCGACCACAGCGCGTCGATGTCGCCGGGCGTGCCGAGTTGCGCGCCGAGGGCGAAGGCCCGCCCGCCCGCGTCCCGGATGCCACGCACGACTTCATCCGCCGCGGCGGCGTTGCTGCCGTAGTGCACCGCGACCACGGCCCCGCGCGCGGCGAGGCGCTCGGCGGCCGCTCGGCCGATCCCCCGGCTCGCGCCGGTCACGAGCGCGACCTTGCCGGTGAGCCCGCTCATCATCGTCCTCCTCAACTTTGTCACAGGACCCGCCTTATTTGTAGCAACCGCTACAGTCCAGATCGTAGCAGAAACTGTAGCGACCGCTATAGCATTGGGTCATGGCCCCGCGAGGACGGCGGCGGTCGTTCGACCGCGACGCCGCACTGACCACCGCGACCCTGCTGTTCTGGGAACGCGGATACGAAGGCACCTCCGTGGCCGATCTCACCCAGGCGATCGGCATCAACCCGCCCAGCCTGTACGCGGCCTTCACCGACAAACGCCACCTGTTCGACGAGGTCGTCCGGGCCTACGGGCACACCTTCGGAGCGTTCCTCGGCGACGCCCTGCGGGAACCGGCCACCGCGCACGAGGCGTTCACCCGGATGCTGCGCGAGGCCGCCGTCGAGTACACCGATCCCAGCCACCCGGCCGGCTGCCTCGTGATCAGCGCGGCGACCAACGTTCCACCGGCCAGCGCCGACGTCCAGCAGACACTGCGCGAACAGCGCAACAACAACGTCCGCGCCTTCGAACACCGGCTACGGGACGCGGTCCGCGACGGCGAACTGCCCGACGGCACCGACGTACGGGCGCTCGCGGTCTACTACGCCACGGTGATCCAGGGCATGTCGCAGCAGGCACGCGACGGTGCCAGCCGACACGACCTGCGCCGTGTCGCCGAGCTCGCCATGCGGGCCTGGCCGACGACGCCGGTCGACGGCCCCGCACCGGACCGGGCGCCACCCCAGTCTCCGTCGCGGATCTGAACCTCGCCGGCCCTTCGATCGTCCCTGATTCGAAGTAGCCGCCGACGAGGAGCCCCCGTGAGACTGACGACCAATGCCCGCCGGGTGATCGCCGGCGCGGCGTTGTCCGCCGCAGCGCTGTGCACCATGGCAGCCTCGGTCCAGTTCGCCCCCGCCAGTGCCGTCGAGATGCTGCGCGGCACCGAGATTCCGACCGACGTCCAGCAGGCCGTCGTCGCCGCCGCCGAGTCCTGTCCGGCGCTGACCCCGGCCCGGCTGGCCGGCCAGTTGATGACGGCGTCGCAGTTCAGGTCCGAACCGGTGCAGGCCGTCAGCGCCAGCGGCGGCAAGGGCGTCGCCGGGCTGACCGACTCGGTGTGGCGGCGCTGGGCGCCCTGGCCACAGGCGGAACTCGCCGACCGCAGCGCCAGCATCCACGCCCTCGCCCGGCACATGTGCCAGCTGGTCGGCCAGCTGCGGGTCGAGAAGGTGCCCGGTGACCCCTGGCAGTTGGCGCTCGCCGCGCACCAGCTCGGCGTGCCCGAGGTACGCGCGGCCGCCGGGGTGCCCAGCGCGGCCGGAGACTACATCGACACCGTCGAGCGCTACACCCGGTGGTACGCCCTCTACCCCGCCTTCGGCGGCACCGGTACTCCCGAACCCACCCCCACACCGGCGACGAGCAGCCCCACGACACTGCGCCCGGCCGCGCCGGTCGCCGTACCGGACGAGTACCTGACTGCCGTCCGGGCCGCCGGCAGCATCTGCCCGACCATCACCCCCGCCCGGGTCGCCGCCCAGATCATGGCCCAGTCCGGCTTCGACCCGAACCTGCTCGGCCCGACCGGCGGCCAGGGCATCGCCCAGTTCCTCCCGCAGGTCTGGGTCCAGTACGTCCAGACCGCCGGCTACGCCACCCCGTGGGACGCCCAGGTCGCGATCCCGGCGCTCGGCAGCACCATGTGCCGTCTCGTCGAGGAGATGACACCGCTGAGCGACGACCCGTACCCGCTGGCGCTGGCGGCGTACCACTGGGGAGCCGGCACCATCCAGGCCGCCGCCGACCTCGACGGCTCCTCGACCCTCGCCGCCTTCACCGCCCTGGTACGCGAACACGAGACGTTCTACGCCGCCGACACGCGGATCGGCGCCGCGACGCCCCCGCCCAGCCCCAGCCCGTCCGCAACGCCCCCGCCGGCCGCCGCGCCGGCACCGAGCGCCACCGTGGCACCGGCCCCCAGCCCGAAGCCCTCCACGAAGGCGCCGGCGGCGAGCGCCCCGGCACCGAAGTCCTCCACCCCGGCGAAGACCCGGTGGCAGCTGGTCAGCCACGCCTCCGGCAAGTGCCTGACCCAGCATCACGGGCCCGGCACCGAGCGGTCCACCCCGCTGACGATCGCCACCTGCACCGGCGCCGACAACCAGTTGTGGGAATTCCTGCCCGACGAGACCATCCGCTCACAGGGCATGTGCATGGACCTCACCAACGGCCAGACGAAGGATCTCACGATCATCGGCAGCGCCCGGTGCAACGGCTCCCCCGCGCAACGCTTCTACCTCAACGGTGCTGACGACCTGACCTCGCTGAAGGCGTCCGAGGCGCGCGGCAAGCTGATGTGCCTCGACGTCTACGACGGCCGTACCGCCGACGGCAGCCAGGTGATCCTCTGGCCGTGCACCGGCCAGGCCAACGCGAGCTGGAGCCGCCGCTGACCGGGTGTCACGACACCGGCGGCCGGGGTTCGGGCATCCGAACCCCGGCCGCCGCCGTGCTACCGGTAGGCCGCCGTGCTAGCGGCGGTCAGCCCGGTGGTGGCTGCGTCCCGGGGGCGGGCCGGCCCGCCGACAGGCCCAGCACCGTGGTCACCTGGGTGTTCGCCGACGTCATCGGGGCCGTCAGCGCGGCGGCGTCGCGGCTTGCGGCAACGCCCGCCGCGCCCGCCGGGTCGGTGCCGTACAGCTGATCGGCGTCCACGCCGAAGGACTGGCCGGCACCGATGGCATCCGCCCGCGCCGATCGGGCAGGCGCACCGTCACCCGTCTCGCCAGCGACGGCCTCGGCCTCGACCGCGGCGGCGTCGTCGTCCGCCGGTGCGCCGAGTCGGCGCCGGGCCCAGAACAGGGCACCGAGGATGACCAGCACCACCGACGCCACCGCCAGCGGCCAACCAGAGGCGCCGCCGGCACCGCCGTCGCCGGTACCGCCGGCCCGGGCCTGGGTGGCCACGCTGACCGCCGCAGCCGGATCCACGCTGCCCCAGCCCAACTGCTCGTCACGCTCGACCGCCGACGCCAGCTCCGCCGTGCCGGTCAACCGCTGTACCACCTCGGCGGCGGTCAGCTCCGGCTGGGCGGCACGCAGCAGCGCGGCGACACCGGCCACGTACGCCGCGGCGTACACCGTCGCCGCACCCGGTTCGACGCCGGTCACCGCCGGTGCCACCACGTCGACCTCGCCGGCCGGGTGTTCAGCCACCGGCGCACCCTGATCGTCGACGGCAGCGACCCGCAGCACCGCGTCCGGTGGGCCGGGGGCCGGCTCCAGATCGGCACCGGCCCTGGCCGGTACGACCACCACACTGTCGTGCTCGGCGGCGGTGGCGAGCGCATCGGTGACCTGCCGGTCGGACAGGTCCACGTAGCCGCCGACCACCACCACCTCGGCCCCGGTGGAGAGGGCGACCTCGATCGCCGTCACCTGGTCGGGAATCCGTGCCTGGGCGGCGGTGTCGACCAGCCGTACGGGCAGCACCCCTGCCTCCGGCGCCACGCCGCTGCGGGACCCGGCGCTGAGGTCGGCGGCGACGATCCCGGCGATCGCGGTCCCCGTACCGAGACAGTCGGTGCCAGCCTGCCCGGCACCGGTCACGATGTCCGCCCCGGCGTTCACCCGACCGGTCAGCTCAGGCAGCGTCGCGTCCACGCCGGAATCGACCACCGCGACGGTCACCCCGGCGCCCTGGCTGCGCGACCACACCTCGTCGAGGGCGGGCCACGGCTGCCCCCAGTCGATCAGGCTCGCCTGGCAGCCGGCGGTCAGCCAGGGCAGGGCCCCGGCGGCCACCGTCCCCGGTGGACGGCTCGCCGCCGACGACGGCGCGCCCGTCGGGGTCGGGGTGGACGATGGCGACGCGGCGGCCGACGGCCGCCCGGCACCCGGTTGGCCGCTGACGCCGGGGCGCGGTGACGACGGGGCCGGACCTCCACCGGCCGGGGCCGACGGACGCGGCGTCGGCGACGGATTCACCGGCGCGCCGACCGGGGTCAGATGGCCGTACCGCACGCCGTCGCCGACCGCGTCCCACGGCAGGACCAGCTCCCAGCCGGCCCGCAGCACACTCGGGTCCACCAGGGCGCCGCCGGTCGGCTGCGGCCGGCCGGCGTTGAGGTCGAAGATGTCGGTGGCCCGGTCGGCGTCGCCCAGCAGCCGGCTGGCGATGAGCCACAGGTTCTCCGGCCGGCCGTCGACACTCGCCGCTACCACGTAGTACAGCTGGTAGCTGCCGGTCGGGCCCGGTTCCGGAGCCGACCGGTGCACCGGTACGGCCGCCACGGCACCGTTCGCGGCACCGGCCGGCTCAGCGACGCCGAGCGGGCCTGCCGCCATGACGGCGAGGAGCAGACCGAGGGCGACCGGTACACGGCCACCGCGCATCCTCATCAGATCGTTCCTCCTTGTCGGTGCCGGGTTCCCGGCCGTCCGCTACGGCATGGACGTCGGCGCGATGTCCTAGGTTCACCACCATTAGGGAAGTGCGTCGTGAACCTTTGCACATGCTGCTTCGTCCCAGCGTTGGCAGATCGTTCATGGCTGGCGGGCGGGCGTCCCGCGGGCGGCGGGAGTGGGTATGCGGCACCGGTCAGAGATCCGCCACGCTGTGTCGACGCGGGCGGGTCTGATCGTCGCCGTGGGGACCTGCGCGGCCGTGGCGAGCCTACCGGCGGGGTGGGTCGACGCCCGGCCGGCCGTCGCCGCGCCGGCCCCGGGGACCGTCTCCACCCAGGACGCCTCGACCGGGCAGAACGTGCGCTACTACGTCGTCGGTCAGCTGCCCGGCGGCGACCGCGAGTTCCTGTTCGCCATCGCCGCCCGCACGCTCGGCGACGGCCGCCGCTATCCGGAGATCTTCGAGCTGAACGCCGGACGGGCCCAGCCCGGCGGTGGACGGTTGACCGATCCGACGATCCTGGAGCCGGGTTGGGTGCTGGTGCTCCCCGACGACGCCCGCGGACCTGGCGTGCGGTACGGGCCGCTGCCGGTGGTCGACGGATCGCCGACGGCCACGCCGGGTCGACCGCCCGCCGACGCCGCACCTGCGCCCGACCGCGAGTCGGAACTGCTGTTGCGTGGCGGCGCGGCGATGGTCGCGGTCGGGCTGTTCGCTCTCGCGATCCTGGTGCTGCGCCGGGGCGGCGGCGCACGCCGACCGGCCACCCGGTCAGCTCAGCCGGCAGCAGGCCCGCCCCCGCCAGCGGCCGGCCCGCCCCGACCGGCGACCCTGCCGACCGGATCGGCCCGCCGGCCGGCGACCCTGCCGACCGGATCGGCCCGCCGGCCGGTGGCCCCACCGGCCGGTGCTCCGGCCGGTGTCGCGACGGTGGCAACGCGCGACGCCGCTGCCCTGACCGACGCCGCTGCCCGAACCGGCACGGCGGCCGGCACCGTCCCGGCCGAGTCGGCGGCCGACCCCGCCCCGCCGGTGGTGCCTACCGCCCCGCCGGCGCTGCCGATTCCCGCACCGGCACCGGCGTCCGCCAGCCGGGCACCGGCACCGACCACACCGGACCCGGCGGTCACGACGGCGGTGCCGACCGTGACGACCGCGACGGCGACGGCGGAACCGGTGAACCCGTACGCTGGCGAACGCCGACTACCGCACCTCGAGGTCGAGCTGCGCATCGGCGACGATCCGGCCGTCCTGCGGCTCACCGGCGTCCGTCAACCGCGTGCCGGCACCCCGTACGGGTGGTGGCCGGCCGGGCAGGCAGACGCCGCACCGCTGGCCGCGACCGCGATCCCGGTCGGCGTCGGCCCGGACGGACAGTTCTGGATCGACCTCCGACAGGCACCCGACGTGCTCGCCGTCACCGGCCCCACCGCCGCCCGTCACCGGGCGGCCCGGCTGCTCACCACGCGGCTACTCGCCGCCGGCGCCGCAGTCACCGTCGTCGGGGACGGGGTCACCGACCTGCCGCAGGGCTGCCGTCGCTACCCTGCCGACGTGACCGCGCTCGTCGACGACGCCGCCTCGCGGGCCACGGTGACACTCGTCGCGGAACCCGCACCGGACCAGCTGGCCGCGATCCGAGCCCTGGCCGACCGCACGGATCCCGCCACCGTGCCGGTCGTCGTCACCTCGGGGCCGCCGGCCCGCTGGACCCTGCAGATGGTCGATGGCTGACCGCGACGGGGGCCAGCCGCTCACGCAGCGCCTGCAGGGCGTAGAAGGTTCGGGACTTGACGGTGCCGATGGGGACACCGAGCAGCTGCGCAGCTTCCTCACCGGAGCGTTCCCGCAGGTAGACCTCGACCAGCACGGTACGCAGCCGGTCCGGAAGGGAATCCAGGGCGGCGTGCACCACCCCGGCGTCGAGCAGCCGTTCCACCGGATCGTCCGTGTCGGGGTGGTCGTCGAGCAGCTCACCGGCGAGTTCGACCGGCCGGGTGGTCCGCAGGTCGTCGATGGCCACGTTGCGGGCGACCGTGTAGAGCCACGACCGGCGCCACTCGCCGGTGCCGGTCCGCGACTCCGGCCGCCGCCAGGCCCGCAGCAGGGTCTCCTGCAGCAGATCCTCGGCCCGGTGCCGGTCGCCGTTGGTCAGCCGGATCAGGTACCGCAGCAGCCCTGGCGCCTGGCTCTCGTACAGCTCACGCAGCTGGGTGTCGGTGCCGGCAGCTGCCGACGCCGACTCCGGCGCTGCGCCGGTGTGCAGCGTCATCGTCGATGTCGTCCTCGCGTCGATGTCGTCCTCGCGCGGAGGGAAGGCCCACGGTGACAGTATGGACGGATCATGCGCGCGGCAAGCTGGTGTGTCCGATTACCTCAGCCAACGTGACAGCGGTCCCGTTTCGACACGAGTTGTTAACCGATGACGGCCTGCCGGTCGGGGCCTGCCGTGGTATTCAAGGGTGCTCATGACTCCGGGACCACGCACATCACCACTGATCAGCGGCACCGACCCGTACCGTGTCACGCTGACGACCACCGACGGGGGCGGGCTCGCCGAACCCGCCCGACCACAGACCACGCTCAGCGCCAGCGAACTGGCCCGTAGGATCCTGCGGTCCGGCGGCGGTGGTCGCGACGTGCAGGTGCTGGTTCCCGACGGCGCGCGGCACGCCGCCCTGCTGCAGGCGCTGGCCGACCGGCTCGGCCGCGACGTGCTGATGGTGCCGGCCGGCGCGACCACGACCGGAACCGACACCGACGCCCCGACACCGGTGGATCGCACCACCGGCGCCGTCGTCGACTGGCTGCTCCTCCAACCGCCGTCGTTGGCGACCAGCCTGCCGGGCTGGTACGACCTCGACGGCGGCCGGGTACGCCACCGGCGGGGCTGGGCGGCCCTGCCACTCGCCCGGGGGCTTGCCTTCACCACCCGTGAGGCGTTCCCACTCGCCCGGGCCGCCGCTGCGGGCCTCGGTGTCGGCCACCCCGCGATGACGACCGTCGCGTTCGGTGTCGACGACGCCACACCGACGCTGTGCGGCTACGACGGTGTGCGCGTCGCCGCGTCCGGCACCGACCTGGCCGCCGCGCTGTCCGCCGTCGCACTGTACGGCGGTGACCTGCGGGTGTGGCCACAGGTCACCGAGCCGGCACCACCACCTGCGGATGACACCGACGGCACCGGCGAACCGGCCGCGGCCGCCGGCCATCTCCTACAGATCCGGGTCGACCCCGCCGACCGGCTCCAGCACGTCGGCCTCGGAGCCGAGGTCACCGACGGGCTCGCCGACCACCTGACCGAACTGGCCACCCGGGTCGGGGCCACCGTGTGGGCACCTCCGACCGGCAGCCGCGTCGTCCTGCTGGAGGGCGTCCGTGACCTCGCCGTCCGTGACCGCGACGGCCACCTGCGCAGCTGGCAGGCATACCGGCCACCCGGACCGGACCGGCCGGACCGGTTCTGGTCCGACCGGGACGGACGGCTGGTGCCGGTCGGCGGCACCATGGACGCGGCGGTCGGTCCCACCGGCGAGAACCCGACCGGCCCGACCGGCCCGACCGCCAGCGGCGTCGAACTCGTCAGCGTCGCCGCCGAGGGCCGCCCGGCCGCGCTGCGCCGATGGGCCACGGTCCGGCGGCGCGACGGCCTGTTCCGGGCGGAGCTGGCGGTGCTGGACGACGGACGGCTGGCGGCGCGCCACGGCGACGGTGGGCTGCTCGCCATCGGGCCACGGGAGCTCCGGGCGCTGCTGCGCCGGGCCGGCTGGAGCGGCCAGGACCTCGCCCTGTTGACCCCGGTGCCACCGGAGCGGTTCGCCGGGCTGCGCGCCCACGTCACCGCGCTCGCCGACCAGATATCCGCCGAGATCTGGGCACCGGAGCCGGGTGCCCGACTCGCCGTCGTCGAGGGGCAGCCACGGTCACTGCGGGCCGCCGGTGCGCCGGCCCGGTGGTGCCGGCTCGCGCCGGCGGCGCCCGGTGCGACCGATCTGGTCACCGTCTCGGCCCGCTGGCGCAGCCATGACGGATGGCTGGTACCGGCACCCCCGGCACCGTCCGGGGCCGGATCCGGCCCCGGACGCACCACCACCGACACACCCGCCGGCCCGACACCGGACGGCCCGGCACCCGCCGATCCGCCGCCGGTCGACCCACCGCCGCCGGGTCGCCGCCCATCGATGGTCCCGGCCGCCCGGGGCAGCCGGGGCCACGGGGTGACCTGGCTGCCCGAGCGGCCCGAGGTCAACGCGGAGACCGTCGAGCTGTACGTCCCGGTCGCGTTGCCCGCTGCCCGGATCGCCGCCGACGGGCTGCCCACCGCGGAGCTGTTCGTCGTCGGTCAGCTCGACGCCGACCGGCTCCGGATGGCCCACTACGGTGCTGCGGTGCTGCGGGTGTCGGTCGCCCCGGGCGGTGCGGTGGCCACGACCGGGCTCACCGACACCGCGCCCCCCGAGCTGCGCCACCTGCTGCGCGGAGTGGACAGCTACCTGTTGCCGGCCGGCTGGCTGGACCGGGTTCAGGTGACGCAGGGCTGGACGCCGGCGGGGCCCGGCGAATGGCGGGTCCAGCCCGACCTGCCGCCAGCGGCGCTGCTGCTGCGCTGCACCGGTGCCCGGCACGGGGTCGACGGCCTGCCCAACGACGTGGTCCGCTGGCCGGTCGGACGCCGCGCCGTGACCGCGTACGCCGTACTGCCGGCCGCCGGGGGGCCCGACGGCGACCATCTGGTGGTCGCCGACTCCCGGCCGCCGGCACCCGCCGACGCGGCGCGGCTGGTGCAGCTGCGAATCGAGCCGGGTCAGGCGATCGACGTCGCGGCCAGCGCCGGTCGGATCGCGCCGCTGACCGCCGTACGGTCCCGGCTGGTGACGCTCAACGCCGCCGGTGTCGAGGTGCTGGTGCCGCCACGCAGCTACGACCGGGTCACCGTGACCCGGGTGTACGGCGCGGAGGGCGGCCGCTGGGTCCTGCGTGCCCGACGGGTCGAGCTGCCGCTGGCCACCTTGCTCGCTCAGACCGGCTGACCGGCCGGCAGGTCGACGACGGGCGCGCTGCGGGACTGTTGATCGACGGCGGTGGTCCGCTGTCCAGCATGCCACTGCCCCACCGGGGGTGCTGCTACGCCGGCCAGTAGGTCGGGTTCTGCACGGTCATCGGGGCGGGCACCACGTACCACCGTGGGCCGTTGGGATCACCGGGGTCGGCCGGCCCCGGCAGGTACCAGTTTCCATCCTGGTCCCGGTAGTACTGCACACCGCCGACGACCACCAGTCCGTAGCCGATCGCGGCGGGTGCGTCCGCGACGATCTCGGTCGTCCACTGCCCACCCGGGTACGGCTGGTAGAACCGCACCCAGGACGGTGCCGCCGGGTCGGTGACCGCACCGGCAGGCGGGGTGAACAGATGACTCGCCGGCACGTAGACGTCCCCGATCACGGTCTGTGGCAGCCCCCGCATCTGCGGCGGTGGCCGGTTCTCAGCGAAGCTGCGGACGTAGTCGTCGGTGAGCTTGCCGGAGCCGACCGGGACCAGGCGCAGCGGCTGGCGGTAGTCGACCGTGTCGCTGACCATACCGGCGACCTGCTGTGCCCCGACCCGCACCTGGTAGGACTGGCTGACCTGGACGCCGTCGAGCCGGACGGTACCGCCGTCGAGGCGCACCACCACCGGAACGCTGCCCGCCATGGCACTGGGAACCGGCCCGGGTGCCGGCAACCCGGCGGTGGAGGCACCGTCGCTGAGCAGGGCGTACCCGATGCCGCCAGGCAAGGAGCGCAGCCCGGCGCGGACGCCGCCGGCCTGCCAGTCGTCGTCGTCGTTACGGGATGCGTCGTGCACCGGCGGTTCGGCGCCGCTGGCCGTCGGCGGGGTGTGGTCCAGCAGGTGACTGGCGGTGTCGACGTCGAGCTGACCCGTCGGCCAGTTCACCGGTGCCGTCAAGGGCGTCAGGTACGGGTAGCGCGTGGCCGGCGAACCGTCCGGCGGTGGTGCCCAGTCGTTGAGGAAGAACAGCGCCGCCGCCTGCAGCATGTCCTGCCTGCGGGAGAAGGCGGTGCCGAGGAAGTTCCACAGCGGGGCGTAGTCGGTGAGGTCGACGCCGTCGTGGACCGACCATCCGCCGTACGGCGACGGCGCTGACCCGGATCGGCGCAGCCGACCGACGCCCGACGTGGTGGTCGGCGGGGCCGCACCACTTCGCGCCAGCTGCAGCGCGGCCAACTGCATGCCGACTGCGATCTTCACCTGGGTCTGGATCACCGCCGCCAGCAGCGACCCGCGGAACAGCCGCCACTCCGGATGGTCGTAGTCGGTGAGGCTGACCTGGTTGAAGCTGAGGCCCAGTTTGCGGTCGCGGTGCGCGTCGATCGCCGCCTCGGCGTCCCCGGGATAGGGCATGGTCGGATCCCAGCCCGGTTTGCGCTCGGCGAACCCGTGCTCGATGTCGCTGCGGGGGTCGCCCGCCAGCCGGTAGAGCACCTCCTCGTGCTGGTGGTACAGGCCGGCCAACGCCGCGTACCCGAGCGCGCCGGTGTGCCGGGCGAAGAAACCGCTACCGACGTGGACGTGGCCGCCCGATTCCATGGTGATCGTGGCACCGCTGGGATCCGGGAACAACGTTCCGGTCTCCTCGTCGAGGACGGTCACCAGGTCCCGGACCCGCACCTGCGCTCCGGCGGCGCTGAGAATCTGCTCGATGGTCAGCAGGGTCCGCCAGGTCTGCGGTGACGAGGTCAGTACCGGCGAGATGATCTCGCCGTCGACGGTGTCGTCCAGCTGGAACGACCACATACCGGGCCGCCGCGGGCTGTGCGTATCCTCCGGCTCGTCAGACTCGATCAGTCCGGCCTCCTGTAGCCGCGCGCCGATCTCCGCGAGGCGATCATCGACGCTTTGGGACGCTCCCTGGTCGTCGCGGTCGTTCGCCGGCAGCACGAACTCGATCTCAACGCCCCAGCGGACCTTCGACGCCGCCGGGTCCATCGCGTCGTCGACCAGGAACGGCACGGGGAACAGCCCTTGGTCGACTCGGCTGCGGATCCACTGCGGGACGTCGGACATCGATGGTGGCACGTTCAGCTGCCAGATCGTGTCGATCGTCGAGCCGGTTGTCGGTTGCCCGGTGGGCGCGACGCCGTACCCGCTCGACGGGCCGCCGGGGTCGATGGCCTGGCCCGGATAGCCGTACGACACCGGACCCGTGCCCAGCACGAGCCCGCTGTCGTCGTCCGCCGGCCCGTCGACCGCTCGGAAGCCGTCGATGTCGACCACGCGGTTGAGGGTGTCCGAGCCGTCGACGTCGATCCCGTCGTTGAGGGTGTCCCAACCGTCGCCGCCAAGATCTTCCGGGGTGAACAGTCGCCACGGCCGGCCGCTCGCCGAATCCTCCGGAGACACCGGCACCTGCAGCGGCGCGTGCGGCGAGGTCGTCGATCCGATCCGCAGGGCGGCGACCGGCGCCAGGACATCGGCGTTCAGGGCGGTCGCGTAGGCGGACACGAACCCGCCGTCGGTGACACCCACACCACAGGTGATCAGCGCTACCGAGCCCGACCGGTTGGCCAGCGGTGCGGTCATCGTCGCCAACTGCACCGGTGTCACCGGGACCTGCCGGGTCCGGCCGTCCGCGCCGCGCACCGGGACGGTGATGCGGGCTCCGTCGGCGTGCACGGCCACCACCGGCAGTTCGCCTGGCGGCAGGACGTCCTCCGGCGAGAACTGTTCAAGGTCGGCGTCGTCGAGCAACGCGGCTCCCGTACGGTTGCCGGTCAGTCGACGACTCAGCACCTCCTGGCCGTCGAGGTACCACCTGTGGTCGGCCCCCTGGGTCAGCTCGGCCGGTCCGGGGGTGTGCGGCGCGACGTCGGTCGGTGTGGTCGGTGCCGTGCCTGCGGGTACCGACGACGGGGTCAGCGCCGCGAAGATCGGATCATTCTCGGTGGCGGTCTCGGCCGGCGTGTTGTCCGACCCAGGCTCGACGTCGGAATCGGACTCGTCGTCGAGAGGGGTGATCCGCGATTGACCGCCGGGCTCCGGGTCCACCGTGACGTCGCCGCCGGGCGACGGCGGAATGCCCGTGGGCAGACGTGCCGGCACACTCGCCGACCAGCCGAGGAATCCGCCCGGAACGTCGATGGCCAGCGTCCCGGCCGGGCCAGTGAGGTAGACCGTGACATCGTACCGATACAGGTAGTAGTCCCGGGTGTCTTCCAGGTTGCGCTCGGAGACATCCGCGATGGACGTCTCCCCGCCGGTTTCATGGCTCGCTCCCACAGTGAAGGGCGCGTCGGTGCCGAGCCGGGTGCCATCCACGACGTCGCCGCGCCCCGACGGACCGACGGTCACCGTGGTAGCGGAACTGCGGGAGTGCCCGACGCTCGGCGTGGTCTCGTTCTGCCCGTACCGGCGGCCCTTTCCCTTCATTGTCAACGGGTCGCCGGTCGACGATCGGTAGTACTCGCTCGCCTGGACGTCCACCGTCATGGTGACGTCGGTGCCCGGAATCTGATATCCACCGCCCAGCAGATCCGGTAACCGGACCTGCAGCGCGGAGTCGTCGGCATCGTTGTCGAGCGCCAACCGCACCTCGCTGTGCCACGGCAGTCCGGGGACCTTGCCGTCGACGACCGCCGATGGCGGCAGTTGCGTCGACGCGTTGACCAGACCCCCGTACTGCTGTACCACACTGGCGATCTTCGCGAAGCGGGGTTGCAGGGTCGGGTCGGCGAGCAGGTCCCGGTTGGCCTGTGGACGGACCTCCGGCCGATGGCTCCACCGTTCCCGCGGTGTGGCGGGGAAACCATCCGGCCGCCCGGTGGTCGTGGAGACCCAGCTCCCCCGTTGGTCTGCGGTCTCGGCGAGCGCCATCGGGACCAGCAGTTTCATCTCGCCGCTCAGCGGTTTGGGAGTGCTGACCTGCCAGTCCCACTCGATCACCCGGTTGTCGAACCAGACCTGCCGGGCCCACTGTCCACCACCGGTGTAGAGCGAGTTGGCGAGAAAGAAGGCTTCCCGGATCGCTGAGGAGATCAACTGCATCCAGTACGGCTTGTGGTTGGTCAGGCCGATCCATACCTCGAACTCCATCCGCTGCACGAACTGGGTCGACCCACCCTTGATCCCGATCCGGAAGATGTCCTTGCCGTCGCGGGACATGCCGATGTCCGACTCGTTCTCCCGGGAGTAGGTGACACCGCCGGACGCGCCAGCGTCGGTGGCGGACGTCGGTTTTCCGTACCCCTTGGCCTTGACTACGGTCCAGGACCATTCATCACCCTTGCTGTCGGAGCGCGACGAGCCGTCCAGCGCCTCGGCGCGCAGCAGCAGGTCGACGTCCTGCCGGTTGCCGCTCGACGTCGGCTCCCCGACAAGCCGTCCCGTGACCTTGACCTGCATCAGCCGCAGATTCCGGAACGGACCGGGAACGACGAACAGCCCCCGTACGCCGGTGCGGCGCAACGCGAACTCCTGACTCTCCAGCGCCCTAGAGGAGAACTGGCTGCGGACGGCCCGCCGCAGCTTCGTGTACCGGTTCCCGGCCGGGATCAGGCCCTGCTCGCGCATCGTCTTCTCGATGACGGTCAGAACCTCGTCGGCCTGCAGCCGTTCCGGGTGGCTCGTCGCCTGGGCCAGGTCCGGGTCCACGTACAGGGGAGCCGCCGGCGGCGGTGTCACCGTCGGCGCGGCCCCCGGCGGGGGAGCCTCCTCCGTTGCGGCCGCCGTCGAAGGCAGCAGCAGACTCAGGTCGCGGGCGGTCTCGACCGGCATCATGAAATCCAGCCCGCTCGGCACCTTCAGGTATTCCGTCCGGGTGGTGCTCGCTGGCGCGTCCGGCTTGTCCTGGGCGAAGAAGTCCTTCAGGTCGTTCCACTCGACGATCGACATCTCCAGCAGTACGTCACCCTGGTAGATCCCTTTGTCACCGCCGTACGTGGCACGGCTGATGTCGGCGCTTCCGACGCTGTCGGAAATCTCCTGGCCGGTGGACCGTTTCTTGCTGGGCCCGGCGACTTCGCCGTCGACCCGGCCGATCGCGGCCTCGTCGTCGCCGCTCGGGTGGGGAACCAGGTAGCTGCCCGTCGGGGCGACTCCGAACTTGTTGTCGGAGCCCTTCTCCGACCCTTGTTCGCGCTTACTGGCGCGCTTGAGATAGTGCTCGATCTCGACGGAGTGGGAGACCCGGCCGGTGCCGGGCGGCACCACCCGGGCCCGGACGATCAACACCCTGTGCGTGGTGAGGCCCTCGTCCAGCGAGATGATCCAGCCACTACCGTCGGTGAGTTCACCGAAGTGGGCGTTCAGGTGGTTGGGGATGCCGATCTGCCACAGTTCCCGCGGCCAGTTCAACGGATCGTCGAACCATTCCTGGGACTTCCCGGTGGTCTGCCGGTAAAGGTCCGCGGCGACGGCGACCGCCTCCGGCATGGTGACGAAGGCGGTCTCGACGGCGTTGACGCCGAACTGGTCGAACCGGACGAAGTCGACGGAGTCGATGCCCTCCCGTAGCGCCGTCCACTGCGTCCGGGCGGTGTCACCGGCGGTGACGGTGTTCGCCTGATCGACCTGTTCGAGGGTGAGTGGGGTGTCCGGCAGATGCTCGACCGGTGTGACGATGCCGACCTCCCCGCCGAAGCTCCAGCGGTGGCGGGGAGCTCCGGCCGTCGCTTCCCGGATCACCAGCTGGTACGCCGCGCGGTAGCCGTTGTCGACCACGTCACCGGTGGTCTCGGTCCGACGGTACGACTCGACCGCGACCGACCGGGTGTCGCTGCGGCCGCTGGACCAGACCTTTCTCAGGCTGAACGGCAGCCCGAACCGGCTGTTCTTGGTCAGCGGGATCACCGGCCCACCGGTGAACCCGACACCCCAGCTCAGCTCGCTGCCCGTCGTGCTGGAGTGTCCGGCCGAGATGATCGTCCGGGTGTTGACGTTCATCGGATACCGGTCGCTGTCGAGGTGCTCCTCCAGGCTGACCGTCAGCAGGATGTCGTACTTCTTGCCGTTGACCGTGACGGTGAACGGGTCGCCGACCAGGTGCCGGTTGAGGTCGGCTTCCAGCGCGGGACGGCTCAGCTCGTTGATCCTCCGGGTGGTGTCACTGTCGAGCGTTTTCACCCCGGCGAGAGACTTCAATGCCTCCTCGATCCTGGGCACCACCACCTCGGAACCGGGCAGTGACACCGGCACCCCCCAGCCGGTGCCGCGCCGGGTCGCAAGCGCCAGTGACTCGGTCGCCGTCGGCGCCGTGATCCGACGGCCGTGATGGTGCGGCATCGCCACCGGCGCCCCCGCAGCGGTGCGCCGCTGCGGGGTCCATCCAGCTCGCGGAGTCCCCTCTTCTGGTTCGAGCCCGAGCAGCCGCCTCAGACGTCTCAGCCGATCGTCCTGCACCATGCGCGACGCTGTCGGCGGCTTGCGCGCCTGGTGCTGAATCCCGTCGGACAGCGCCCCACCGGTGAGGTCCCGTTCGAACCGCCGTCGGTCCGGTTCGGCGACGCCGAGCTCGGCGGGGATGCCGCTGCGGCCGACTTGCGGAATCTTGAAGTTGTCCAGCTCGGTCGTGAGGACGGCCCGGTACTGCATGTAGTACCGGGCCTGATCGGCGCGGCGGACCAGCACCACATGGTTGGACACATCGCTGCTCAGGTCGAGGGCCATGCTCTCGCCGCTGGAGACCTCCCCTTCGACACCGAACGTTCCGGTCACCCGCTGGCCGGTGTCGCCGACCGGCGACGTGGTCGGGTGGACCAGGCTGATCGCGGTGACCGACGGGTCGAAGGCCAGCCCGCTGGAGGCGCTCGCGCCCTCGCTCAGGCTGGTCACCATGCTCATGTCGTCGCGCACCTCGACCTCGGGCGCCGAACCGATGTACTGCACCCAGAGCGGCTCGACGGTCAGCTTCAGACTGCCCGTGACCCCCTCGGCAGACAGTGCGTCGGTGCGCACTCCGCCGGACATCAGATGCGTACTGCGGTTGATCAGGCTCCGCTCGTTGAGCAGTTGCGCGGTGCCGACCGCGGCGACACCGACCCGCTGCCGTGGCGTCAGCTTGCTGGCGGCCAGTTGTCGGTGCCACTGCAGGACCAGTGGGGTCAGGCCGATGGCGTTGAGTACCGGCCGGGCCCGGGTCGGCCGCTGCTCCTCCTGCTGCGGTGGCGACTTCTCGGTGCCGCCCGGCCATCCGTTGTCCCGGCTGGTGTACTGCTGGGGGACGACGACCACGAGACCGCTGCGCGACGGCGGCAGGGTAGCGGTGGTGCCGAAGCTCAACCCGTCGGCGTACACGTCGAAGCGCAGACCGGCGTCGAACATCGTCGTCTTCTTGACGAACATCTGCCGGCCGGTGACCAGGGTCCGGTTCCGTGACTGAGGTGTCGCGTACGTTCCGTCCAGCCTGGCCGGGAAGTTGAACATCAACCGGCTGAGCCGCTTGCCGAAACCGCTGAGTGCGACCAGCATCAGGTCGATCGGCGCCGGAATCCCGCGGTTGGATTCGCGGTCCTCGGAGGTGTTCGCCGACCCGGAGCCGAAAACGACCTTGTATGGAGCAGGCCCGGTGCGGGTCCGCTGGTGCGGCCGTCCATCGGTGACGACCGGCCGGATCCAGACCAGCCGGCCGCCGGCCTCGACGGTGATCCCCTGAACGAGGACCTGGTCCCACTTCTCGAGGAATTCGCTGTACGCGTCGTCGATGAACGGGTCCGGTGAACCGTCCGCCGGTGCGGCCGGCACCGCTGGCGGGGTATACAAGTCGATCAGCGCCTCGCGGGCCGCACGCCGAATGGCGTCCCGCGCACTGGCGGTGAAGATGCCGAACGTCGAATCGGACACCAGGTCCTGCAGCAACTCATCAACAAGGTTGTCGACCCGCCCGCCCGGGGGCGGTCCCGCCTGGTATGCGTACATCTGACCGAGCGCGCCGCCGTACTTCGGGTCGGTGTACCAGGGCAGGACCGGCGGTGCGGTGGAAGTCTCGGCCCGACTCGGATCGTCCGGGAGGTCGACGGGTTCCTGGGCGGGTTCCCGGACGGATTCCTCGACGGGTTCTTCCGCTGGGCTCCTCGGTTCGGTACGTTGGTCGTCACTGTCGCTGGACTCGTCGTCTGGGCGGGGAGCGCTGGACTCGTCGTCGGCGACCGGCGACCGCGACGTCGAGCCGTCACCGACGTCCGAGAGGTCTCCTGACGTCGTCGACGGTCGGGGCCGCACCGTCCGCTCCGCGACACTGGCCTGCCCGGGGTCGAGGTCAGAACCTTCGACGTCAGAGTCTTCGACGTCATCGCTGTCGGACTCCACGTCGCTGACCGTGACACGTCGTTGCGGTGCCGCCGATACCACCGGGTCGGATTCCGTCACCACAGGCGGACGCTGGCTGCTCGGTCCCGGGTCCCCAGCGGACCCGACGGCGCCGCGCGGGGTCGGGGTCGGGGTCGGGGTCGGGGTCGGAGCGCCAGTTACGGTCGCCGGCCCGGGCCCGCTCGGTGGTGCCGGTGCGGGCAGCCCGGGCCGGGGCGGTGGCAGCGCGGGCAACTGCGGCGGCGGTACGGGCCGGGGACGGCCGGACAGGTCGTCGAGTTCCATGCCGGGCTGCCCGTCGAGCGAGGTGGTGTCGTTCGACGTCGTCGCCGGCCGGTGCGGGCCAGTCGGCGACTGGCCGGGTGCCCGTGGGGCGTGTTCGTTGGCCACCGGCCGGACCGGCCGGTCCACGCCGTGGTAGCCGCCATCGTCGCCGACCGGGCCGATGAGCCGGTCGAGCAGAGCCAGGTGGCGCTGCCGCAGCCCACCGTCGCGCCAGAGGTGCCAGTTGTCGGCCGGCGTCGTCGTACCGTCGTCAGTGGGTTTGGGCGCGGTGAAGTCACCGAGCAGGCTGCCGGGGATCGACCCGGTGCCGGACCGGTCGTCGCGCAGGCCCAGCTGGTGCATGAGCTCGTGGGTGTAGTACTCCCCCGCCGCGTCGGCCCACCACGCGTACTGGTGCATCTGCTGGTCCCGGTCGACCAGGTCGACCACCTGGTGAGCGCTCTGTGGCGAGTCGGCGCGCAGCACGGTGACGTGCAACTGGTCGCCGTTACCGAGCAGGTGGCCGGCGCTGTTGACGTGCTCGTGCAGCCCGGCCGCCAACCGTTGGTGGATCGCGTCGATACCGGCGGGCCCGACTCCGGTCGTGTCGTTGATCCACACCCGTACCTCGAGGTCGGTGAACCACTGACCCTCGTGGAACACCCGGCGGACGTCGAAGCCGGACCGGACGACGAGCTGTTGGTCGCCCTCGGGTCCGAACTGGTGCGCCGGATCACCCCAGAAGTGTTCGCGCACCCCGACGCTCGCCTCGTCACGGGCCGCCGACCAGGCAGGGTCGTCGGCGGGCGCTGGCGGCGGCACGACCCGTGGCGGGGCGGGCGGTGCCGGCGAGGACGGCGGAGGCTCCGGCGAAACGGGTACGGGCGGCACAGCCGTGTCGCGTGGTTGCCGCACCTCGGTCATCTGCTCCGGCGGTGAGGGGATTTCCGTCGGCGCCGGCCCGACGGGCGGCGGGGAGACGACCGGAGCGAGGGAGTCGACGACCGGGGCGCTGACCACCGGTGGTCGGGGCACCGGACCGGAGGTGATCGGCTCCGGACCGGAACGGTCCAGTGGGCCAGGGCGGTCCAGCGGGCCGGAGCGGTCGGTCCGCTCCGGGGTCGGGGCGTCGACCGGCCGCGCCTCGGACGGCGTACTCCCGTTCCTCTCGGTCGCCGTCTGGCCCGGGGCAGGCGGTGGCGAGGAGTTGGCCGACGGCGCGCTACCGGGACCGCCGGTGACGACCGGCGGCGGCCCGAAGCTCAGCCGGCCGAGCCAGTTGCCCAGCGGCTGGGCCAGCTTCAGCTCGGTGATGGCCTGGATCGCCGCGGCACCGGCGGCGAGGCCCGGCATCTCTGGGTCGATGTCGACCCTGCCATAGACTGCGGCACCGGATATCACCTCGCCGATCGTCTCGCCGATTGCGGTGCCGACGCCGACCGAGGTGAGGACGATCGGCAGCCGGAGGTGGCGCATCGGTGACGGGCCGGCGGCGGGCCGCCCGTCGGGTCCGACGTTGCTGCCGGGGACGGTGTCCGGGCCACTTCTTTTCCTCGGACCGTCGCCGGCACCGCCGCGCCCCACCGGCGGCGGCGACTTCTCGGTGAAGACGGCGGCGCCCCGTCCGGGGCCGCCGCCGGGCGGGTCGAGGTCGAACCCGCCCGGGCCGTCACGGCCCGACCGGAGCGGCGGAAGGAACTTGCGCAGCAGGTTGGCGGTGATGAAGTGCTGGATCGCGCCCGAGAAGTAGCCACTGATCAGCGACGACGTCAGGTGTTTGTCGTTGACGTCCTTCCGGTGGCCCTTCCTGATCTGGTAGTCCTGGACCCCGCCCGACATGCCGAGTTCGATGACTCCGTCAATCGGGCCGTAGATGAACACGCCCTGGGCGGCGGTCTTGAACCAGGGCGAATTGACGAACGACTGGAACCAGGGGGTGTCGACGACGGTCTTGAACAGCGGTGACGAGACGATCCGCATGATCAGGCGCTGCATCCCGAGCCGGATCATCATCCGGGTGATGGCGAACTTGATCGGCAGCAGGGCGGTCGACAGGCCGAAGCTGAAGTACGCCATCGCCACCGCGATCGCGATCTCGGCGAGCAGCACGATCAGCTCGGCGATGATCATGAGTTTCATGTACTCGGCTTCGGTGGCGACCTCGCCGGCGAAGGCGGCGAGTGCCCGTGCCTGCTCGGCGGCTCCATCCAGCACCGAGACGTCGCCGGAGACGAACTGCTCCATGCGCATCGCGAAGGCTTCGGCGGCCTGACCGTCGAAGGACCGGCGGACACCGACGACCAGGAATTCGACGTGGGTCTGCAGCTCACCGAGGTCGGCCGACACCTCGAGATATTGGTCCTGCACGGTACGCAGCATGTCTTCGTTGATGTCCGGCATGCGCGAACCGGTGAGGACCATGAAGAGGTTGTTGATCTCCTCGGAGGGCTGAATCGCCACAGCTCACTCCGCTGCCGGCGGTGAACTCACCACCGCCGGCCCTGGTTCCCCGCTTCCACCTCACCCTGGTCGAAGGTGTCGCTGGCGAGCTGACCACCCTCGTCGGTCATCAGCAGCACCCCACGGACCCGCTTGACGAGCACCTTCAGGTTCTCGGTCGGACCATCCACCTTGGACCGGTAGGTCTGGGCGATCTCGTCGGAGGTGTTGCCCGCGCCGGCGAGGTTGAGGTCGTGGATCTGCTCGATCGTCTCGCCGAGCCGCCCCAACACCTCCTCGGCCTGGCCGAACCGGGCGAAACGCAACCGCAGATCACTGGGCACCACAAGCTCGGACACGCGACTCCCCCCGGCGATCCCCGCGCCACCACACGTCCAACCGGCAGCGCCAGGACAACTCTGCACGGTCAACATCGCAGACCGCCGCCGCAGCCGCCATGGACATTTCCCTAGACCGGACCCGGAACGTCAGTCGAGTTTGCCGATGTCCCGGGCGGCCTGGCGAATCGGGCCGAGCAGATCCTCCAGGGGATTGTCACCGACCATGGTGTCCCGGATACCGGTGCCGCGTTCGACGAAGGAGCGCACCACCTGGTCGGTCTCGGCCGCCATCTTCGACCGGGCCTGCTGGTAGGCCCCGAGGATCGCCCTGGCCAGATCCGATCCGGCCATCGACCGGTACGCGGCCCCGTGAAAGTCGATCTCCTTCAGCTCACCCTGGGCACCGACGACCACTGTCATTGCCCGGTCAGCGGTGGTCACCGACGCGCTGCGCTCCTGCAGCGAGCGCTGCATCTGCGCCAGATCCTCCTGGTAGCGGCGGATCTCCGCCATCCCCTGCTGGATCCGGGCGTCCCAGGCGGAGGTCATCAGCCGCCCAGGATGTTGGTGCTGCGCCGGTCGGAGTCGATGTGGATGTGCTGCATGTCGCTCAGCGCCAACGCACCCTTGCCGAACGAGTTCTGCATCTGCTCGTCGGCCTGCGCCACGGCCAGCTTGAACGCGTCCCACTGCGGCCGGGAACCGTCGGCTTCGAAGGTCTGCTCGAACGGCACGAGGCCCTGCATGAGCTGCTGCATCGCGTTGCTCATCTGCCCCGTCGCCCGCATCATGTCGTCAATGGCCTGGCTCAGGCCCGGGTGGTTCAGGTGGATGTCGGCCACAGCCACTCCTTAGGACGAAACAGAATCGTACGGTACCCGCACGTCGCACGGTACGGCGTGCCCCGCCGCACCGGCCAGAGCGGCGCGGTGGCGTACCCGGATTACTAGTGACCACCCCAGCGTTGCCGACCACGCCGCCGGGCCCGCCGACGCCCATCGGTATCCTGATGCGCGAAGTCAGGTTCGGAAAGTTCAGGTCCGCGGCGTCGGGGCCACCATAGGCGTCCGGTCCACCACAACTCGACGGGACGGCGATGCCCGCGTGACGCGCCAGGTGCTGACGGTCGACCCGTCCCGCCCCGGGGGCCATCGCACGATCTCCGATGCCCTGCGCACGGCTCAGCCCGGCGCGCTGATCACGGTCGCCCCCGGCCAGTACGACGAACGGCTGACCGTGACCACGGTGGTCACCATCACCGCCACCGACGGCCGTGGTTCGGTACGGATCACCACTCGTACCGGTCCGGTGATCCGGGTACTGAGCGAGGCGGTCAAGCTGGCCGGTCTGGTCCTGCAGGGTCAGGACGCCGAGGCCGCGACCCTGGAGGTGCTGCGCGGGCAGGTGGAGGTCGACGACTGCGAAGTCGCCGGCGCCGGCTGGACGGCGGTCCTGGCCGCCAACCAGGGGGCGGTGGCGATGCGCGGCTGCCGGGTCGTCAATCCCGAAGGTGCCGGTGTCGTCGACACCTCCGGGGCCGGCAGCGTGCTGGAGGACAGCGTCGTCGAGCACGTCGGCACGTCCGCCCTGGTCATCGCCGAACGCGGCGACCCGGTGGTGCGCCGGTGCGTGCTGCGCGACGCGCGCGGCAACGGCATCTGCGTCAACGGGCAGGGCCGGGGGCTGATCGAGGACTGCGAGGTGTCGGCGACCGACAAGCCGGCGATCGCCCTGGAGCAGCAGTGCACCACCCGGATCCGACGGACCGCCGTACGGGACACCGACATCGGCATCTACGTGACCAGCAAGTCCCGGGTGACGTTGACCGACTGCCAGGTCAGCGACACCCGCAGCCACGGCGTGGTCGTCGGCGACGTGTCCGACCCGGTCGTCGAGGGGCTGCGGGTGGACCGTCCAGGTGGGTACGGCATCTGCGTGGTGGAGCAGGCCCGGGGCACCTTCAGCCGGTGCGAGGTCACCGAGGCCAGGATGGACGGCCTGTTCGTCAAGGGCGCGGCCGGACCGGTGCTGACCGATCTGACCGTACGGCAGGCCGGCGGTTGCGGTGTCACGGTGATCGAACGGGCGAACCCGCAGCTGCACCGGTTGACAGTCGAACGCGGCGCCGGGGCCGCGGTCCGGGTGGACGATTCGGCCACTCCCCTGCTGCGGGACTGCCAGCTGACCGGCACCGACGGTCCGGGTCTGCTGATCGAGGGCGGCGGGCAGGGCCGGGTCGAGGGCGGCGAGATCGCCGGCGTCGCGGCGGACGGGGTCCGGGTGACCGGTACGGCGCATCCCCGGCTGACCGCCGTCACCATCCGCGACGCGGCACAGCACGGTGTGTCGGTCGGTGGCCGGGCCCGGGTGACGATGACCGACTGCGAGACGACCGGGTCGGGCGGTCACGGGCTGCTCGCCGAGGAGCAGGCCCAGCTGGTCGTCGACCGGTCCCGTAGCCTGCGTAACCGCCGGCACGGGGTGCAGGTCGGCGGCCAGGCGCGGGCGTCGCTGACCGGCTGCACCGTCAGCGAGAACAGCGGGGACGGCGTCCGGGTCGACAGCGCCGAGCCGGTCACGCTGGCCGACTGCCAGCTGACCGGCAACCGGGGCGCGGGGCTACGGGAGGCCGTCGGCGCGGCCCGGGTCAGTGCGGACAACGTCGTGGACCGCGACAACGACTCCGGCACGGTGGCCGGCGCGGACGCCGGGGGTGACCCCGGCGACGTCGGTGACGACAGTCCGCTGCGGCAGCTGCAGGCCATGGTGGGGCTGCCAACCGTGAAACGGCAGTTGACCAGCCTCGTGGACCTCAACCGGATGGCACAGCGTCGGCGGGCCGCCGGGCTACCGGTGCCGCCGACGAGCCGCCACGTCATCTTCGCGGGCCCGCCCGGGACAGGGAAGACCACCGTCGCCCGGCTGTACGGCGGCATCCTCGCCGAGCTGGGTGTGCTGCGCAGCGGGCATCTCGTCGAAGTCGGCCGGGGCGACCTGGTGGCGCAGGTCATCGGCGGTACGGCGATCAAGACGACCGAGGTGTTCACCACCGCGCTCGGCGGCGTGCTGTTCATCGACGAGGCGTACACCCTGGCCGCCCAGGAGTCGACCGGCGGGCACGATTTCGGCCGCGAGGCCGTCGACACCCTGGTGAAGTTGATGGAGGACCACCGCGACGACGTCGTGGTGATCGCCGCCGGCTACTCCGACGACATGCGGCGGTTCACCGCGTCGAATCCCGGGTTGGCGTCACGGTTCAGCCGCACCATCGAGTTCGAGAACTACACCAGTGACGAGATGGTCACGATCGTCGGCCAGCTCGCCGCACAGCACCGCTACCGGCTCGGACCGGGCACGGCCGAGACGCTCGCGGCGCACTTCGACCGGATGCCGCGCGACCGCACCTTCGGCAACGGCCGGACCGCCCGACGGACGTTCGAGGAGATGGTGGACCGGCAGGCCGGCCGACTCGCCGCGCAACCCGAGGTGGACGGCGACGAGCTGACCACCCTGCTGCCTCCGGACGTCGGTGACCAGCCTGTCGCGACAGAGCAGACGGACCCCGCCGGCCCGGTCGAGCGGCTGCGCGGCATGATCGGTCTGCGTGGGGTGAAGGACGCCGTCGAGGACCTGGTCAACCTGCTCGCGGCGGCCCGGATGCGGCGCGCGGCCGGGCTGCCCGCGATGTCGATCGACAACCACCTGGTGTTCGCCGGGCCGCCCGGCACCGGCAAGACGACCGTGGCCCGGCTCTACGGTGAGCTGCTGACCTCGCTCGGCCTGCTGCGGACCGGGCAACTGGTCGAGGTGGCGCGGGCCGACATCGTCGGTCGCTACATCGGCCAGACGGCACAGCTGACCCAGGAGGCGTTCGACCGGGCCCGCGGCGGGGTGCTGTTCATCGACGAGGCGTACACCCTGACCTCCGCCGGTGGCGCGGTCGCCGACTTCGGTCAGGAGGCGGTGGACACCCTGCTGAAGCTGATGGAGGACCACCGCGACGACGTCGTGGTGATCGCCGCCGGCTATTCGTCGCAGATGCGCCAGTTCCTGTCGTCGAACCCGGGGCTGGCGTCACGGTTCAGCCGGACCATCACCTTCGACAGCTACTCCGACGACGAGCTGGTGACGATCGTGGCGCAGGCGGCCGCCACGGACGGCTACGAGTGCGCCCCGCCGACGCTCGACGCGCTGCGGGCCCACTTCGCGGCGGTGCCGCGTACCGAGACCTTCGGCAACGCCCGGTACGCCAGGACCGTGCTGCAGGCCATGGTGACCCGCCAGGCCGGACGGCTGCTGGCCCGGCCCGGGGCCAGCGTCGACGAGATGCGGCTGTTGCTCCCCGGCGACCTGCCCGACCGCGTCGGCGTCGGCTGACCGGTCAGGCATGGCCGACCGGTCTCGAACGGCCGATCCGAGCGACCGATCAGGACAGCGGGTCGGCCGGCGGGTCCGGCTCGACCAGGGCGGTCTGCACCTCGGTCAACCGACGACGGGTGATGTGCTGCGCCCGGCCGGTCGGCAGCACCCGCGGTCGTACGTTGTTGAACAGCACACCCTCCGCCGGCGGGCAGGACAGCAGCAGAGCGGGGCTGTTGACCTCCATCAGGGTCCGCAGCAGCGGATCCATCATGGCCCGGGACAGTCCGTTGGCGCTACGTGCCACCACCAGGTGCAGACCCAGTTCGGTGCCCTGGGCGAGGAACTCCAGCAGCGGGCCGAACGGGTTGACCCCGGACGAACTCGACACCATGTCGTAGTCGTCGATCACCAGGTACAGCTCCGGGCCCTGCCACCAGTCCCGGCGCCGCAGCTGCGCCGGGGTGATGCTGGAGTCGGGTAGCCGTTGACGCATCGCGCGGGCGACCGACTCGACCATCTGTTTGATTCCGGAGGCCGAAACCCCGTAGCCGAGCTGGTGTTCGGTGGGGATGGCGTCGTAGAGGCCACGGCGGACGTCCACCGCCATCACCCGGGCCTCGTCCGGGGTGTAGCGGGCGACGACGGCGGCGACCACCAGCTTGAGCAGGTTGGTCTTGCCGGTCTCGGCGTCTCCTGCGACGACCAGGTGTGGGTTCTCCTCGAAGTCGTGCCACTGCACGCCCAGGGTCTGCCCTTCCCAGCCGAGTGGCACCCGTAGCGACCCGTCCGCCGCCGGGAGCTGGTCGGCTCCGAGCACCGCCGGCAGCATCCGTACCGCCGGTGCCCGCTGCCCCGGCCAGGCGGCACGGACAGCGTCGACGGTGGCGGCCACCCCGTCGCCGGGGTCCCCGGCGTCACCCACCAGATGCGACAGCCGGGGCAGCGCGGTCAGGAAGTGCAGCTTGGTCTCGGTGATGCCCCGGCCGGGGATCTTCGGCACGGTCTGCGCGACCCGCATGTTGACCATCGAGTCGACGGCGTCGCCGAGGCGCAGCTCGAGCCGGGTGCCGAGCAGATCCCGCAGGTTCGTGGAGATCTCGCCCCAGCGGGCGGCCGCCACCACCAGGTGCACCCCGTAGCTGAGTCCACGCGACACGATACTGGTGAACGCCGGGGTCAGGTCGATCAGGTCGTGACGGACCGTCGCCCACCCGTCCACCACGAGGAACACGTCGCCGTGGGTCTCCTCGGGGAACTCACCGGCGGCCCGCCGACGCCGGAAATCCACCATGGAGTCCACTCCGGCGGTGGCGAACAGCCGTTCCCGACGGCTCATCACCTCCAGCACCTCCGCGATGGTGCGGCTGATCCGTTCGCTGTCCAGGCGGCCCGCGACCCCGCCGACGTGCGGCAGGCGGGCGATGCCCGACAGCAGGCCGCCGCCGAAGTCCAGGCAGTAGATCTGCACCTCGGCCGGGGTGTGCGACAGTGCCAGGCTCATGATCAGCGTACGGAGCAAGGTGCTCTTTCCGCTCTGCGGGCCGCCGGCGACGCCGACGTGCCCGCCGGCTCCGGCGAGGTCGACGGTGAGCAGGTCCCGCCGTTGGTCGAAGGGCCGGTCCACGACGCCGACCGGGACGGACAGCTGCGCCGGGTCGGCCCGGTGCCGCCAGGTCAGTCCGCGCTGCGGGTGGGCGCTGACCGGCGGCAGCAGCTCGTCGAGGGCCGGCGCGTCGCCCAGTGGCGGCAGCCACACCTGGTGGGCGGGCGGGCCGCTGTCGCGCAGCCGGTCCAGCGCGATCTCCAGCAGCGACGGTGCGTCGGCGTCGGTGGAATCGGGCGTACCCTCGCCGGATGCCGGTTCGACCGACGGCGGCTGATCGTCGTCCGGCCGGTCGACCCAGTCACTGCGGTACGGCACCACCCGGGTCGCCACACCGGCCTCCGGACCGGACCGGCGGGTCGGCCGGTAGCGCCCCGACACGTACGCCGCCTTGAACCGCACCATCGTCGTCACGTCGGTCTTGAGGAACCCGTTGCCCGGCTGCGACGGCAGCTCGTAGGCGTCCGGCACGCCGAGGACGCCGCGGCTTTCCATCGCCGAGAAGGTGCGCAGGCCGATCCGGTACGACAGGTGGGACTCGAGCTGGTGCACCCGGCCCTCGTCGAGCCGCTGCGACGCCAGCAGCAGGTGTACACCGAGGCTGCGCCCGAGGCGGCCGATCATGACGAACAGGTCGATGAAGTCCCGGTGCGCGGCGAGTAGTTCGCTGAACTCGTCGACCACGACGAACAGGCTGGGCAGCGGTGCGAGGGTGGGGTCGGTGCGGGTGCGGCGGGCGGCGTAGTCGGCAGCCGAGGTGACCCCGACCCGGCGCAGCACTTCCTGGCGACGGACGATCTCGCCGTTGAGGGCGTCCTCCATCCGGCCGACCAGTGCCTCCTCGTCGGCGAGGTTGGTGATCACCGCTGAGGTGTGCGGCAGCTGGTCCAGCCCGAGGAAGGTCGCACCGCCCTTGAAGTCGACCAGGATGAAGTTGAGCGACTCCGACGAATGAGTCAACGCCAGTCCGAGCACCAGGGTCCGCAGCAGCTCCGACTTGCCGGATCCGGTGGCGCCGATGAGCAGCCCGTGCGGGCCCATGCCGCCACGCGCGGACTCCTTGATGTCCAGTTCGACGCTGCGACCGTCCGCGGACACCCCGATCGGCACACGCAGGCGACGGTCGGCCGGCCAGCGCTGCCACAGCTGCGCCGGGTCGTGCCGGTTCAGGTCGGCGATGCCCAGCATGGTGGTCAGTTCGACGTCGGCGGTCAGCGCCTCCCCGCCGTCGGGTCCACCGCTGAGCCGAAGCGGGGCGAGGGCGGTGGCGAGCGCGGTCGCGGTCGCCGGCCCGAGCCCGACCGGGCGGCCCAGGACCGTCACCCGTTCGGACTGGTCGGCGGCGGCGGTGACGGACTCGACCTGCTGCGCTGAGATCCGCAGCCACAGCGTCTGCGCGCCGGTCCGCCACGGCAACGCCCCGGCCAGGTCGAGCACGGTGACGTTGCGGTACCCGTCATGGCGGATCCGGTGGTTCTCCGGCACCTCGACCCCGTCGAGCAGCACGATGACGTACGGCTCGTCGACGCTGGCCGTCGCCTCGGTGGTGAACCCGGCCCGGGCGGCGAACTCCTCACCGAGCAGGCGTTCCAGGTCGGCCACCCGGTCGGTGAACAGCCGGACCGGGCCCGCTCCGTCGTCGTCGTCGGGGTGCAGCGCGTGCGGCAGCCACTTGACCCACTCCCACCGCTGCCGCACCCCACCGTCGGCGACGACGACGATCCGGACCTCTTCCGGCCCGTGAAACACCGCCGTCTCGGCGAGCAGCGCCCGGACCAGTGCCACGGCGGTGGGTCGGTCACCGTGCAGCAGCACCCGGGCGTAGCGGCCGAGGGTCACGGTGATCGGCTGGTCCGGCACGGTGCGGTACGCCTCGACGAACCGCCGCAGCGCGTGGGCGGACAACGGTTCGAGGTTCTCCACCGGTTTGGTGTTCAGCGGATGGAACCGCAGCCCGAGTGGCTGCACGCCGGTGGCGAGGCGGACCTCGGTGAAGTCGTCGTGGCTGGGTCGCCGTTCCCACATGCGGGAGGTGCCGACGAAGTTCGGCAACGCCTGCGGATCGGGGTGGCGCCACTGCTGGGCGCGGTGGTGGCTGATCACGGCGGCACGGACCTGCCGGCGGATCCGGCTCAGGTAGCTGAGGTAGTCACGCCGTTCGCCGTGCAGCTGTCGTTTGCGGTCGCGCGCGGTCCGGAGCACCTGACTGAGCACCATGGCCAGGGCGGCGATGAGGATCAGGGCCACCGCGAAGATGGTCAGACCGGCACCGCCGCCACCGACCGGCCGCAGGAAGATGATCACCATGCCCAGCGAGGCGAGCGCCATCGGCAGGTAACTCAGCATCTGCGACAGACCACTGACCGGTTCGGGCAGCTCCGGTGGTTCCTGGAGCGTCATGTCGCCTTCGACGGCTTCCGGCCCCGGCGGCCGCGGCGGCCGTCGGATCAGCAGCGTGCTCACCGCGCCATCCTGCGACGCCACCCGGCGACAGGCCAGAAGGCGGGGATTGTCTGGGGATTCACCCAGTCTCCGATAGACGGATTGGACAACCCGCCGGCCGTCGGACTATTCCAGTGTGATACCGGCACGGTTCATGGAAAGGCCTACCTCTGGTGGCAGACGTCGACACCTTGTGCCGGCTGGTCGTCGTGGTCCCCTCGGGGCGGGTCGAGTTGGCGTTGCCCACCGACGTGGTGATCGCCGAACTCCTGCCGACCGTGGTACGCCTCGGCGGTGAGGACCTCGCCGAGGCCGGCATCCCACACGGCGGCTGGGTGCTGCAGCGCCTCGACGGCAGCCGGCTCGACGGCGAACAGACCCTGCGGGCCGCGGGCCTGGTCGACGGCGAGCAGTTGCACCTGCGGCCGTACTACGCCGAGATTCCGGCGGTGCACTTCGACGACATGGTCGACGGCGTGGTCACCGCGATGGCCGACCGGTCCGACACCTGGCGACCGGCCTGGACCAGGGCACTCCTGCTGACCTGGGTCGCCGCCGCGCTCACCCTGCTGCTGGCCCTGCTGACCGGGGCGGACCGGCCCGGGAGGTTCGCCGCGCTGGCCCTCGGCGTGGTGCTGCTCGGCGCGGCCGCCGCAGTGGCCCGGGCCCGGGTGCATCCGGCGGCGGCCGGGGTGCTCGCCACCGGTGGTACGGCGTACGTGGCCTTCGGAGTCACCGCCTTCGCGCCCGATGGTGCGGCCGCGCTGCTGCTGGCCGGGCTGGCCGTGGTGGCGGCGGCGCTGGTGGCGGTACCGGCGGTCGGTACCCGGACCGCGCCGGTGTTCACCGCCGCCTGCCTGATCGGTGTCCAGGCGGCACTGGCCGGGGTCGTTCTCCTGGTCGGTGCCACCGCTGCGGGTGCGGCGGCGATCGTCGCGGTCACCGCGGTGGTAGTCAACTCGCTGCTGCCGGCCACCGCCTTCCGGCTCTCCGGGCTACGGATGCCGATGCTGCCGGCCGACGCCGGCCAGTTGGCCGAGGAGGTCGAGCCGCTGCCGGACACCGGTGTCCGGCAACGTACGGTCCGCGCCGACGTGTTCCTCAACTGGCTCTACCTGGCCAGCGGCGCGATAGAGGCCGCCTGTCTGTTCGTACTGGCCGGTCAGGACGGCTGGTGGACGTTCGCCCTCACCTCGGTGCTCACCCTGCGGCTGCTGCTGCACGCTCTGGTGCTGCGGGCCCGCTGGCAGCGGCTTGCGGCAGCGGTACCGGGCAGCGCGGGAGTGGTGCTGATCCTGCTGGATCTGGTGGCGAAGACCGGGCCGGTCGGGTTCCTGGTGATCGCCGGCGCCCTGATCGCCGCCTCGGCCGGCCTCGTCGTGGCCAGCCACTACGTGCCCGGCCGACGCTTCGTGCCGTACTGGGGACGGGCCGCAGACCTGGCGCACACGGTGGCGGCGGCGGTGACGGTGCCCCTGCTGCTCCAGGTGCTCGGCCTGTACGGCCTGATCCGCAGCGTGATGGGCTGACCGGTGCAGTCCCGCCGCGACCAGGTCCAGGCCCACATGTTCATGATGAGCCGGTTGTCGGCGGCGTTGCTGCGCTCGGCACCGGACCACCCGGACCAGCCCACCGGGCGGTCGCTGCGGGGAATCGCCGGCGGACTGGCCATCGCGTTCATCGTGGCGGTGCTGGTCACCATCGTCACCGTCCTGTTCCCACCGGCCCGCGAGGTCAACTGGCGAGTCAGCGGAGCGGTCGTGGTCGACCTCGACACCGGGGCCCGCTACCTGTACGCCAATGGCGTCCTGCATCCGGTGGCGAACCTGACCAGCCTGCAACTGCTGCTCGGCAACCAGCCGTCGGTGGTCACGGTGCGCGGTGCCGCGTTGGCGGGCACGCCACGCGGCACGCCGCTGGGGTTGGTCGGCGTACCGGAACGGTTGCCCGACGCCGCCCGGCTCAGCGTGGACCCCTGGCTGGCCTGCTCGGGTCGCGCCGGCGACGACGCCGCGCCACGGTTCACCCTGGAGGTCGCCGCCACGCGCGCGGCCGAGCCACTCGGCGGCGACGCGGCGCTGGTGGGCGCCCCGGACGGCAGCCTGCACCTGCTGGTCGGCGAGACCCGGCACCTGATCGACACCGACGGCGGGGCCCGGGAGGCGCTGGGGTACGGTGCCGCACCGGTCCGCCCGGTGCCCGCCGAGTTCCTGCGGCTGCTGCCGGCCGGACCGGACCTGGCTGCGCCGGAGGTGCCCGGGCGGGGCTCCGCCGGCCCGACGCTGGCCGGTCGCCCCAGCCGGATCGGTCAGCTGTTCAGTGGGCCGGGCGGATCGGCGTACCTGCTCACCCCCGATGGTCTGGCCCAGTTGACCCCGACGGTGCTGGCGCTGCTGATCGGCGACGCCCGTACTCAACAGCAGGCGTACGACGGGGCCACACCGCAACTGGTGCCGCTCGGTGCGAGTGACATCGCCGAACATCGCTCCGGCGCGCCGCTGGGCACCCGGATCGACGCGTTGCCACCGGCACCGCCGGCACTGGTCGACCTGGCCGGCGTGGATCTGTGCGCCAGTGTGTCGGCCGACCAGCAGCAGCCGACCTTGACGCTGGTCACCGCACAGCCGCTGGCACCCGCTCCGGCCGGCGCCGCGACCGGCGGCACGGTGCCGGTCGGGGTGGTGCCGGGGTGCGGCCAGGTGGACCAGGTGGCGATCCAGGGCGACAGCGGCGTGCTGCTGCAGACCACCCCGACGGCGGCCTGGTACCTGGTGGCCGACAACGGCGTACGGTATCCGCTCGGTGCCGACGGCCCGGCCGCCGAACTCGGCTACCGGGGCGCATCGGTGGGACGGCTGCCGGCGGCCCTGGTCGACCTGCTGCCCACCGGTCCGATGCTGGATCCCCGGGCGTACCGGGACGGCGCGGCGCCAACGGATCCGACCCGGCCGGACTGCGGCTGAGGTACCGCCGCAGGCGGACCTGCGGTACGTCGGTTGGTCGGCGACGGTCAGCGGGCGGTGTCGCCACTGGCGGCCGAGTCGGCGCCCCAGGTGTTCTCCTCGCCCCGAATGGTGTCCTCCATGGTCGGCACCCGCAGCGCGGCGAGCCCGGACTCCCGGGCGTCGCCGACCGGCAGGTCCTCGGCGGCGTCCTTCGCCGGCCGGTGGGTCGTCCCGGGCTGCCGTGGGTTGCCGGCCAGCACGTCGAGGATGTCGTCCGCGGTCGCGGGCGACTCCGGCGTCGGCTCGGCCGTCTCCCACGGCCAGCCGCGCGGCTCGTCGCTCTTGCGCCGGTTCGCCTTGCTGCGTGCCTGGTCGATCTCCTCCCGCAGCGGGTACGGCGTCCGGTTACGGGGCTGGTCCTGGCCGCCGCCGCCACCTCCGCCACCGCCGGGCGGTGGCATGTAGGGCGGATAGCTGCTCTCCCCCGCCGCACCGGCGGTGCCCGCCATGGGGCCGAGCCCGGCGCCGGGTGCCGTTGCGGCCTGCGCCGGTGTCTGCCCGGCCGGTGCCTGACCTGGCGTGTTGCCGACCCCGCCGACCAGCGAGCCGGGGCCGGACACGCCCGCACCGGGTGCGCCCGGGCCACCGCGGACCAGGTCAGCGGCGGGCGGCACCACGACACTGGGACCGGGTCGGGGGGTGTCGAGTCCGAAGTCGTCCCGGCCGCCGACCAGATCGGGGCGGGGCGTCGGGCTCGGCACGACGACCTGCGGCGGGACGATCGTGCCGGGTGGCGGGACGCGGCTGTCCGGGTCGAGCCAGTCCACCGGGGTACGGGTACCGCCGTCGGTGACCAGGTCGTAGCCGCCCTTGCCGTCCGGCACCAGTTCCAGACCCTCGATGGTGCGTCGGGTACCGTCCGGCTCGACCAGGTCGACGCCGCCGTCACCGTTGGGCAGCAGGCGCACCCCGTCGGTGTCGCCAGGGGCGAGGTCGAACCCACCGACCGGGGTACGGGTGCCGCCGTCGGTGACCAGGTCGTAGCCGCCCTTGCCGTCCGGCACCAGCTCCAGGCCGCCGATCGAGCGCTGAGTGCCGTCCGGCCCGACCAGGTTGAGGCCGCCGTCATCGCCTGGCACCAGCCACATCGGGTTGGGGTCGCGGGCGAGGTCCCAGGCGGTCTGCAGGTCCGGTACCGGGGTGTCGAACCCACCGGCGGGCGGTTCGAGTCGGCCGACCTGGGGGGCGGGGATGCGGGGCACGTCGGTGACGATCGACGAACCGGGCGGCACCAGCACCGCTGCGCCGTCGCCGTCGCGTACCGGTCGGCCGTCCGGGCCGGTCACGGTGCCGTCGGGGCCGATCCGGGAGCCGGGCGGCAGGACCACCGGGGCGCCGTCGGCGTCGAGCACCGGGCGGCCGTCCGGGCCGAGTACGGTTCCTTCCGGGTATTGCAGTCGCGCTGCCCCGTCACCGCCGGCTCCGGGCTGCGGGGACGGCAACAGGACCGGTCCCGGACTGACGATGCCGAACTGGTTCGGCACGCCCTCCCCGCGCAGGAGCTTCTCGTAGTCGTCCTTCTGGGCGGTCAGGTCGCCCTGCAGCCCGTCGATGACCCGCTCGTAGTCGTCCTTCAGGTTGGCGATGTTGGCGCGCTGATCGTCGTTCAGGTTCTTGATGATGTCGTCGTACGATTCCTTCTGGGCACCCACGTCGTCCTGCAGGTCGCCGATGATCCGCTCGTAGTCCTCCTTCATCTTGTTCATCGCTTCGCGGTTGTCGCCATTGTTGTTCTTCAGGATCTCTTCGAACTCGTCCTTCTGGTTGCGCAGGTCGCCCTCGAGGTCCGCGATGATCTTGTCGTACTTGTCGACCAGCTTGTCGATGGTCTTTTCGTAGTCGTCCTGGAGCTTCTCGATCTCCTTCTTGCCGTTTCCGCCGCCGGAGTCACTGGCGGTCGGCGGCACGAGCCGGGGCGCGGTGTCGAACTTCGCGTTGGCGAAGACTTCGGCGGACTTGCCGTACTGGGTACGGATCGCGCCGATGACCTCCTTCCCCACCGGATCGAGGATCTCCTTGACCTTGGCGAGCCAGCTGGCCTTTGCGGCCTTGTCGACGGCGTCCCGCATCACCTGGCTGCGGGGGTCGTAGCTTTCGTTGAGGAAGACCGGCTTGTTGTCCTCCAGCCGCACCGCGTTCTCGACACCCTTGTAGTGGTCGTGGAGGGCGTCGAAGACGTGGTAACGAGGGACCCAGGTCCCGGGATCGGTATAGAAGGCAACGTGCCCGCGGTACAGATCGTTGAGTGCCTTCTCCATGGCCAGCACCCCGTCACCAATGGCTCTCGGGACGCTGGTCGCGCCGCTCGGGTACACCTCCCGTTGCACTTCGCGTAGCCGTTTTTCGAATTCGCGCAGCAACGCCGCGAACTGTCCGGCCGCCGAGCCCTCCCACGCGCTGGCATCGGTCTTCAGCTCGTTGGCGTAGCGCTTGAACTCGTTCGCCCAGTGCTCGGCCCACTTGCCGACCCCGATCAGGACCGACTCGTTGGTCCAGAACGTCCGACGGGACGCCACGTCGTTGGCGGCCGGGTTGTAGCTGATCAGCGGGTTGAGGCTGAGCTGCAGGCTCTCGAACCGTCGGATCGGGCTGTCCTTGGGCATGGACTCGAATTTGTCGTCGAGCTTGAGCCCGACGACCACCCATTTTTGGACCTCCACCTCGTCCTGTTGCCAGGCCGTCACGGGCGCGTACGGGGTCGCGATCGCGTAGGGGCGACCGAGGCCGGTGCCCTGGACGCCGAAGACGGCGAAGGCGTTGAAGTCCTTGTAACGCAGGTTGGGCGCGGCGGTCGGTGGAGGGTAGGAGAGCACGATGGCGTCGCCCTCGGTGACCCATTTCGGTGCGTCCGGACCAGCGACGTGCTGGCGGTAGGCGACGTCAGCGTCGGAGGGCAGGAACAGCGCGTTGGCCAGCTCCCAGTCCTGACCGCTGGCCGGTACGGTGTCGACCACTCGCGTCGCCTTCGGATCCTGCTGCGACTACGGGCGCAGGTTCGGGACGGGCTGCCACACGTCGCGCACCAGGTCCAGCATCTGGGACACGCTCAGTGCGTCGTTGCTGCCGATGTCGAGGGTCTCCTTGGCTTCCAGGAAATCGTCACGCAACTTCTCGATGAGGTCGAACAGCGCGGCGACGTTCTCCTTGGCCTCGTCGGCCATGGTGGTGAAGTTCTTCTCCAGCTGACCGACCTCGGTCAGCACCTTCTCGTTGCCGGCGAGCAGGACGCTGAAGGGCGCGTCGTCGCCCGGGGCCGGCGATTGACCGGTATAGGCGAGCAGCCGCCGGACGTCCGGGTCCTTCTTCGCCTCGGCGAGAAACGCCTCGAACCGTTGACGAACCGTACTGTTTAGGTAGCTGTCCGTAACGGTGAATGTCTCATCGGCCACCGGTCACCTCCGCCTCGAGGCCGCGGTCAGCGGCCGACCGGGGCCAGGATGTCGTAGATGCCGTCGTTGGTGTCCCAGCTGGCACCCGTGACGCCCGCGCCGTCCTCACCAGAGTCGATGATCTGGCCGACAAAGAGGGTCTTCTCGCCGAGATCCTGAAACTTGATCATCACGTTGTTGTACGCACTGATCCAATCGTCGATCTTGGCCTGGAACGCGTAACTCGAACCCGCCTGGTACGTCGCACGGATCTCAGCCTGAATCCGGTACGCGGTCTGCCCAGCGATGATCATGCTGCTGACGTGGTCGTCGAGCGCAGCGATCGCTGCGGCGAAACCAGCGTCCTCCTTGTTGAAGTTGCCGCTCACCGTTCGTCACCCTCCCGTTCGCACCAGCTCGCACCGCCGCCGGCGCGACGGCCGGCCCGGCGACGCAGCACCGCCGTACGCCAGCGTCGTCGCAACCGGCCACGGTGACAATGGCGGATTCCCTAGATCTGGGCAGCGGCAGCCGGGCTTGCATGGGTGAGCGGCAACGACGATGATCGGCGCACCGATCCGACCCGACGGGTGACGGGTCGGGTTCGACAGCCCACGTACTGATTTGAGATCATCGATTCTCGTGGAGACCGTTCAAGACCGCCCGTCCGCCACCCGCCCGCTCCTGTGGCGGTTCCTGCGGCACGAATGGACCCTGGCCGTGCTCGGCGGCCTCTTCGTCGCGGTGGTGCTGACCTGGCCCACTCTGCGCCACCCCGCCAGCACCATCCCGGGCGACATCGCCGACCCGACCCTGCAGGCGTGGCAGATCGCCTGGGGCGGACACGTGCTGACCACCGACCCGACGCAGCTGTGGCACTCGAACACCTTCTTCCCGGAGCGGTACACCTACGCGTACAGCGACACCCTGCTCGGCTACGCGCCCGCCGGGATGATCGGTTCCGGGTTCGAGGCGGCCCTGATCCGCTACAACATCCTGTACGTCCTGCTGCACGCGCTCGCCTTCGTCGGCGTGTACGCCCTGGTCCGCCAGCTCGGCGCGGGCCGCATCGGCGGTGCGGTGGCCGGCGTCGCCTGGGCCTTCGCCCCGTGGCGACTCGCCCACTCCGGGCACCTGAACATCCTGTCCGCCGGCGGGATCGCGCTCAGCCTGGCCATGCTGGCCCGCGGCCACGGCTGGTCACTGCGGCACGGGTACCGGCCCGACCGCCGCAGCCCCGGCTGGGCCTTCGCCGGCTGGTTGGTCGCCGCCTGGCAGATCAGCCTCGGCTTCGGTATCGGCCTGCCGCTGGTCTACTTCCTGCTCGCCGCCGGGATCGTCGCCGCCATCGGCTACGCCTGGTCCTGGTGGCGCAAACGGCAGCGACCCGTGTTCGGGCGACGGCTGTTCCTGGCCGACCTGACCGGCGGGGTGCTGTTCGGGGCCGTCACCCTGGGCATCGCCATGGCCTACTTCCAGGTGGTCGCACTCAACCCACAGGCGGAGCGCTCGCTGGCCTGGACCGAGCTGTTCTCCCCGCCGTGGGTCGGGCTGGTCACCGCGCCCGGAGAGTCCTGGTTGTGGGGCGACCGGCACGCCGCGACCCGCGCCGAGCTGGTCTGGCCCCCGGAGATGGCGCTGCTGCCCGGCGTCACCCTGATCGCCCTGGCCGCCGCCGGTCTGGTGGTCTCCTCGTTCCGGGTCCGGCACCGGGTGGCGCTCGGGGCCGGCGTCGTCGGCACCGCCCTGCTCGCTCTCGGCTCGACCCTCGGTGGTGACGGCGACCCCGGGTACCTGACCTTGTCCAAGCACCTGCCCGGCTGGGACGCGCTGCGCACCCCGGGACGGATGATGCTGTGGACCAGCCTGCTGCTGGCGGTGCTGGCCGCCGGTACGCTGACAGCGGCGGCCGCCGCGCTGCGCCGATTCACCCGCGAGTGGCCGGACTCCCGACGGCAGGCGGTACGCGCGGTACTGCTGATACCGCTGGCGCTGGTGCTGCTCGAAGGCGTCAACCGGGTCGCCCACCCGGTCGTCCCGCGACCGCCGGCCGCGTGGCAACAGGTCACCGAGCCGGTCCTGGTCCTGCCGAGCGACGCCGGTGCCTTCGAGTTGAACGTCATGCTCTGGACCACCGAGGGCGATTTCCCCCGGGTGGCCAACGGACTGGCTGGTTTCGTGCCGGCCAGCCAGGAGCAGACTAGGGCGGTCACCGCGTTCTTCCCGGACCCGGCGAGCATCGCCTACCTGCGGCAACTGGGTGTACGTACCGTCCTGGTGATGCCGGAGCGGCTGCCCGGTACGCCGTGGGACGGGGTCGCCCAACGTCCGGTCGACGGGTTGGGCATCACCCGGGAGGAGGTCGACGGTGTCCTCGTCTACCGACTCGACTGACCCCGACTCGACTGATCCCGAGGACGGACCGCTGCGGCTGTCCGTCGTGGTGCCCTGCTTCAACGAGGAAGACTCCCTCGTACCGCTGCACACGGCCGTGTCCGCCGCGCTGGCCGCGCTGCCCGACGTCGACGTCGAGTACGTCTACGTCGACGACGGAAGCACCGACGCGACCCTGGCGCGGCTACGTCAGCTCGCCGCGCGGGATCCCGCGGTCCGTTACCTGGCGCTCAGCCGCAACTTCGGCAAGGAGTCGGCGATGCTCGCCGGGCTGGACCGGGCCACCGGCGACGCCGTCATCGTGATGGACGCCGACCTGCAGCACCCGCCGCGTCTGCTGCCCGACATGGTGGCGTTGTACCGGCAAGGTCACGACCAGGTGATCGCCTGCCGGGACCGCCGTGGCGACCGGTTCATCCGGACCGTCGCGTCCCGGGCGTTCTACCGGCTGATGAACCGTTGGGTGGACGTACGGCTGCTGGACGGGGCCGGCGACTTCCGACTGCTGTCCCGGCGGGCCGTGCAGGCGCTGCGCACCATGCCCGAGTACAACCGTTTCTCCAAGGGCCTGTACTCGTGGATCGGTTTCAACACGGTCGTCTTCGCCTACCCGAACGAGGCCCGCGCCGGCGGCGGGAGTCGGTGGAGTCTGCGTTCGCTGCTCAACTACGCGTTCGACGGACTACTGTCGTTCAACAACCGGCCGCTGCGCTCGGCGATCTACGCCGGCATGGGGCTGACCGTGATCGCTGTGGCGTACGCCGCCTGGGTGGTCGCCGCCGCGTTGATCCGGGGGATCGACGCCCCCGGCTACACCACCATCATCGTCAGTGTCATCGGGCTCGGCGGCATCCAGATGATGATCCTCGGGGTGATCGGCGAGTACATCGGCCGGATCTACTACGAGACGAAGCGCCGCCCCCACTACCTCGTGATGGAGTCGAACCCCGGCAGCGAGGCAGCGGACGCCGGCCCGGCGTCCGCCACGCCGCCGGTCTACCCGGCCCCGCGTCGTCCGGCGGCGGATCCGGCGGAGGCCAACGCCGAGGTGGCCGGCCCGGCGGAATGATCCGCCGGGCCGGGTCGTTGTGCATGGTCCGCGCCGCGCAGTAGCCAGCGCCCGCCGCCGCAGTTCGCTCACCTGGCCGCGCGCTCACGGCAGGCCCGCTTGGCGTCCCGGCGGACCGGCTGCCTCCGGCTGGCGGACCGGTACAGCGGTCGAGCAGTATTCCTCAGAGGAATGATTATTCCTCAGAGGAATACCATCTGACGCGGTGTCCCGTCCGCATGTCGTCACCGGCGGTGACGGCGGGCTGTCGGGCCGGGGAATGACCGGCCGGCCCGCGTCGTTGTACATGGTCGCGACGCACGGAAGGCCAGCCCCCGAGCGGGCGAGAAGCCACCGCCGCGTCCCCGTACCACCCGGATGACCGTTTACCGCACACCCCACACACCACCCGCCCGTTCCAGGGGCCGGGTGACGGGTGTGCCCCCTCGGAAAACGGAAGGTGGACCCCCCATGACCACGATCATCAGCCGTACCCTGGCCACCAGCCTGCGCAACACCGCCCTGGGCATCGCCGGTCTCACCCTCGCCGGCGGGGCGATCGCCGCCCCCGCCCTGGCCGCCGACCACGCCCCCACCGCCCTCGCCGCACCCGCCGCCGCAGCGGCCGCCAGCGACAGCGTCGACACCGCCAAGCTCATCCCACACGGCGTGCAGGGCGAACAGTCCCGCATCACCCTCTCGGCCGAGCAGACCGACAACGTCAAGGGCATCATCGCCGCCACCAAGAAGGCCGGCATGGACGAGCGTGCCGCCGTCGTCGCCATCGCCACCGCCCTGCAGGAGTCGAAACTGGAGAACCTCGGCCACCTCGGTGACCGCAACGACCACGACTCGCAGGGCCTGTTCCAGCAGCGGCCGTCGTCGGGCTGGGGCACCGTCGAGCAGATCACCGACGTGGAGTACTCGACCACCGCGTTCCTCAACGGGCTGAAGGCCGTCGACGGCTGGCAGGACATGCCGCTGACCCAGGCCGCCCAGACCGTGCAGGTGTCGGCGTACCCGGACCACTACGCCCAGTGGGAGACCCAGGCCGCCGAACTCGTCGCCCAGCACTGGAACAGCTGACCCACCCACCGCGGGAACAGGAACACCGAAGGGCCGGACCCCGTACCCGGGGTCCGGCCCTTCGGCGCGTATCCCGGGGTCAGACCGGTGGCGCTCCATGCCGACTCGCCAGGTATGCGGCACCGTCCTCGGTCAACCGCCCGAACAGCCGCAGCCGGGCCATCCCGCCGTCGGGGAAGATGTCCAGCCGCACATGGGTCGCGGCGCGAGGTGCGGACAACCGGAACCGGTGCCGGGTGTCCGGCTGCAACGGGGTGACCGGCAGCAGGTCGTGCCAGCGATCCGGTTCGTCGACAGCAGCCGTCGCCGCGCCACCGACGGTAGCCGAGGCGTCGCGGCACCGCAGCCGGGCAGCGGCCGGCGCGTTGCCCTTGAAGTGGCTGGTGTCCAGTTCGACAAGCTCGACGACGCCGGGCGCACCCAGCCGTACCTGCACCCAGTCGTTGCCGTCGTCGCGACGGCGCGCGGTCTCCCAGCCCTCCCCCATCGTGCGGGCCGGGCCGGGCAGCAGCAACTGCTGGGGCGAGCCGTAGAACCGGTCGCTGCACGCCTCGACCCGGCCGCCGTTCTCCACCGCGGCGAGGTCCAGTACCTCGGTCAGCAGCTGTGGATCGGGCACCGGCTCGCCATGCACCCGCAGCCGGGCGACCCCGCCGTCGGGATGGATCGTCAGCCGGACATGGGTCAGCCGCCCCGGTGCGTCCACCGGGATCACCACCCGGTCGTTGCCGGCCAACGCGGTCCGCGCCACCACCGGGGTCCACCGCGCTGCGGCAAGCTCCGCTGGCCCAGGGTGACCGGTCAGGCAGCAGCCGTCGACCGTCGCGTACGGCGGATAGTTGCCGGTGAAGTAGGCGGTGTCGATGACGACGGCCCGCGCGATGCCGGGTGCACCGAGTCGGACGATGGCATGGTCCGATCCGGGCTGGCGGCGACGTCGGGTCTCCCAGCCGTCGTACACCTGGCCCTTGGCACCGAAGGTGCCGGCGGCGAAGACCGGCGGACGCGGATCGACCAGATTGTCGGCGGCAGCGAAGAACTCGTCGTTGGCGCTCACCACGCCCCCGCCGAGCGCGCGGGAGGCCAGGTCGGGCAACCAGGTCAGGTCGAAGTCGCCCGGCAGGTCGGGCAGGGTGGAGGATACGCGGCTACCGGTCATCCGTCCCTCTCGTGATCAGGCGGCCGCGCGGCGCGTCCGGGGTGATCGGCGCGCCGCGCAGCCAGGTGGCGCGGACGATGCCGGTCAGGCGTCGTCCGTTGTACGGGGAGACCGGGTGCCGCTGGCGCAACCGGCCCGGGTCGACGTGGTAGCTCGGCGTCGGGTCGAAGGCGACCAGGTCGGCCTGTGCCCCGACCACGATCCGCCCCTTGTCGGCCAGGCCGACCAGGTCCGCCGGGCCTTCGGCCATCCAGCGGACCACGTCGCCGAGACCGAATCCGCGCCGGCGCGCCTCGGTCCAGACCGCCGGCAGGCCCATCTGTACGGAGGCGATCCCGCCCCAGGCGGTGGAGAAGTCCCCGGTGTCGGGGGTCTTGAGCGCCGGCAGGCAGGGCGAATGGTCGGAGACGACACAGGAGATGGTGCCGTCGGCGAGTGCCGCCCACAGGGCGTCCTGGTTGGCGCGGTCGCGGATCGGCGGGCAGCACTTGAACTCGGTGGCACCGTCCGGGATCTCCTCCGCCGACAGGGTCAGGTAGTGCGGACAGGTTTCGGCGCTGACCGGCAGACCCGCCCGGCGGGCGGCGGCCAGCACCGGCAGCGCGCCAGCGGCGGACAGGTGCAGGATGTGTATCCGGGCGTTGCCGCGCCGGGCCACGTCGATGGCCGAGGTCACGGCGTCGACCTCGGCGGCGGGCGGCCGGCTGGCGAGGAAGTCCCGGTAGCGGGTGGAGGAGACGGCAGTGTGCAGCTGGTCGGGTTGCTCGGCGTGGATGACGAACAACGCGGGTACGGCGGCGAACGCGGCGGCGAGTTGTCCGGCGTCCAGTGGTGGGAACTCCGGCACCCCCGAGTCGGCCAGGAACGCCTTGAACCCGAAGACCCCGGCGGCGTACAGGTCGGGCAACGCGGGCGCGTTTCCGGGCACCGCGCCACCCCAGAACCCGACGTCCACATGGCACCGCCCGGTGGCGGCCTGCTGCTTGACCGCCAACGCGGCCGCGTCGACGGTCGGTGGCAGGCTGTTCAGCGGCATGTCGACGATGGTGGTGACGCCGCCGGCGGCGGCGGCGAGGGTGGCCGTGGCGAACCCTTCCCATTCGGTACGGCCGGGTTCGTTGACGTGCACGTGGGTGTCGACGAGTCCGGGCAGCAGGGCGACGTCGCCGAGGTCGGTGTCGACGGTCGCCGGCACCTGTTCCCGGTAGTCGGTGACGGCGACGATCCGACCGCCGCCGACCGCGACGGCGGCGGGCCGTTCACCGTCGGGCAGTACCGTGCGGCGGGACCGCAGCACCAGGTCGACGGTCATGCGGCGGCTCCCTGGGTCGGTTGCGCCACCGCGACCAGGTCGGTGCGGCTGAACCCGACCTCGGCGGTGTCGAGGGCACCGCAGTCGAGTCCACGCAGCAGGAACCCTGCCAGTGCCCGGGCAGTGGCCGGTTCGTCGAGGATGCCGCCGGCCCGGCGGTCGAGGTAGGCGGCGAGCCGGGCCACGGTCGACGCCCGCCCGTCGCGGTAGAAGGCGTAGGTGGCGGCGAACCGGGTCGGCAGCTGCCCGGGGTGCAGATCCCAGCCCTGGTAGAAGCCGCGTTCGAGGGATCGACGTACCAGGTTGGCGTGCTGCCGCCAGGCGGCGTGCACGGCGGCGGTGTCGCCGACCGGCAGAACGTTGGTGGAGCCGTCGCTGAGCCGTACACCGGTGCCGGCCGCGGCGACCTGCATGACGGCCTTGGCATGGTCGGAGCTGGGGTGGTCCATACTCAGGTAATCGGCGGCGACCCCGCATCCGGTTCCGTAGTCGTAGGTGCCGAAGTGCAGCCCGGTGCAGCGGCCGGCCGATTCGCCGATCAGCGTGGCGACGGTGGCGCGGCCGTCGGCGCCGAGCACGGCCGCCGGCGTCTCGATCTGGATCTCGAACCGCAGTGTGTCGCGGGCCAGCCCGTACGCCTGCTCCAACCGCTCGCACACCTCGACCATGGCGGCGATCTGGCCGGGGTGACTCACCTTCGGCAGGGTGACCACGAATCCGGCGGGGGGCCCGCCGCAGGCGTCGAGGAACAGGTCGAGGCTGCGGATCGCACGGCGGCGGGTCGCCGCTTCCAGCGACTTGATCCGTACGCCGACCCACGGTGGTGCCGTGCCGGCGGCCCGTGCCGTCGTCAGCGCATGGGCCGCCGCCCGCAGGTGGGCGTCCTCGGCTGCGTCGTCGCGTACGCCGTAGCCGTCCTCGACGTCGATGCGCAGGTCCTCCACTGGTTCGCGGGCGAGCTTGGCCCGTACCCGGTGGTCCAGCTCGGCCGGGTACGGCGTCGGCGGGTGCGCGTCCAGCGTGGCCAGTGCCGCCGCGCCCCAGGTCGGCACCAGGTCGGCGGTGACCCGGTCGGCGGGCACGTAGACGGTGTGCACCGGCTGGCGTTGCGGCGTGTGGCCGGGGTAGCGCTGCCGCAGGGCGGCGTCGACCTCGGCGAGGCGGTCGTCGATGGCGGCGTAGTCCGCCGCAGCGAGCCGGGGCATCAGTCGATCAGCCGGTACGCCGGCAGGGTGAGGAAGTCGACGAAGTCGTCGGCGAGGGCGACCTCGACGAACAGGGACCAGGCGTCCGCAAACCGGCTGGCCGTCCAGTCCTCGCTGGTCGTCTCGGCGCGGATCGCGGCGAGTTCGGCCTCGCCGATGGCGCGCACCAGGTCGGCGGTGACCGGGGTGCCGTCGGACAGCCGTACCCCGTTGTGGATCCACTGCCAGATCTGCGAGCGGGAGATCTCGGCGGTGGCGGCGTCCTCCATCAGGTTGTTGATCGCGACGGCGCCGTTGCCACGCAGCCACGCCTCCAGATAGCGCAGCGCGACCGCGACGTTGCCGCGCAGCCCGGCGGCGGTGACGGCCCCGCCGGTGGCGGCGACGTCGAGCAGCTGATCGGCGGTGACCGACACGTCCGGGCGCTGCCGGTCCAGCTGGTGGGGCCGGTCCCCGAGGACCTCGTCGAAGACTTCCCGACAGACCGGCACCAGATCGGGGTGGGCCACCCAGGAGCCGTCGAAACCGTCGCCGGCCTCGCGGAGCTTGTCGGCCCGGACCTGGTCGACGGCGCGGGCGGTCGCCTCGGTGTCACGCCGGTTCGGGATGAACGCCGACATGCCGCCGATCGCCATCGCCCCCCGCCGGTGGCAGGTGGCGACGAGCAGTTCGGTGTAGGCCCGCATGAACGGTGCGGTCATCGTCACCGCCGACCGGTCGGGCAGCACGAACTCCTCCCCGGCGTCGCGGAAGTTCTTGATGATGCTGAACAGGTAGTCCCAGCGGCCGGCGTTGAGGCCGGTGGCGTACGGGCCGAGGGCCCAGAGGATCTCGTCCATCTCGAACGCGGCGGTGATCGTCTCGATCAGGACGGTGGCCCGGATGCTGCCGGTCGGCAGGCCGAGGGTGGCCTCGGTGTGGGCGAACACGTCGTGCCAGAGAGCCGCCTCCTCGTGGCTTTCCAGTTTCGGCAGGTAGAGGTACGGTCCGCTGTCGCGGCGCAGCAGTTCGGCGGCGTTGTGGAACAGGTACAGTCCGGCGTCGACTAGAGCGCCGACGGCGGGACCGCCGTCGATGTCGAGGTGGCGTTCGTCGAGGTGCCAGCCCCGGGGGCGGACCACGATCGTCGGGTACGGGCCGGGGCCGAGCCGGTAGGTCCTCGCCTCGGTCCGCAGCGTGATGGTGCGCCGGACGGCGTCGGCCAGGTTGCGCTGCCCGCCGATCACGTTGGCCCAGTGCGGGGTGTTGGCGTCCTCCAGGTCGGCCAGCCAGACGCGGGCGCCGGAGTTCAACGCGTTGATCGTCATCTTCCGGTCGGTGGGTCCGGTGATCTCGACCCGCCGGTCGGTCAGGTCCGCCGGTGGCGGCGGTACGGTCCAGTCCCCGGCGCGCACGGCGGCGGTGTCCGGCCGCAGGTCCAGCCGGCCGGTGCGGGCGATCTCGGCGCGTCGGCGGCGGCGGGCCGCGAGCAGGTCGGCGCGGCGGCCGGCGAAGCGCCGGTGCAGGTCGGTGAGGAAGGCGACGGCGTCGTCGGTGAGGACGTCCGCGACGTCACCCGACGGTACGGCCGACTGCGCGGCCTGGGTGCGGGACATGGGCGTCACTCCTGTTCAGGGCGGGCCGTGGTGGTCAGTACGCGATGGGCGTGCGCGGCCCCGGCGGCCAGGTCGGCGGCGTCGGCGGTGCGCAGTTCGGCGCTCTCGACGACCGGGCGACCGCCGACCAGCAGCAGTTCCACCGGGGCGGGTGGGCCGAGCACCAGGGCGGCGACCGGGTCGTCGATGCCGGCGTGGCCGAGCCCGTCGAGGCGCCACAGCGCCACGTCGGCGAGTTTGCCGACCTGCAGGGAGCCGATGTCGGCGTCCCGGCCGAGGCAGCGGGCCCCGCCGATGGTGCCCAGGGCGAGGGCGTCTCGGGCGGTCATCGCGGCCGGGCCGCCGCGCAGCCGGGCCGCGTACAGGGCCTGGCGCAGTTCCTCGCCGAGGTGGCCGGCTTCCTGGCTGGCGGCACCGTCGACGCCGAGCCCGACGGGGACGCCGGCGGCGAGCAGGTCGGTGACCCGGGCGGTACCGGCCCCGAGGCGGGCGTTGGAGCTGGGGCAGTGCGCCACGCCGGTGCCGGTGGCGCCGAGGCGGGCCACGGCGGCGTCGTCGAGGTGGACCCCGTGCGCCAGCCACACGTCGTCGCCGAGCCAGCCGAGGTCGTCGGCGTACTGCACCGGGGTGCAGCCGTGGGTGGCCTGGCAGTACTGCTCCTCCTCGACGGTTTCGGCGAGGTGGGTGTGCAGCCGTACGCCCCGGCGGCGGGCCAGCTCGGCTGACTCGCGCATCAGGCGCGGGGTGACCGAGAACGGCGAGCAGGGGGCGACGGCGACCCGCAGCATCGACTCCGGCGACGGGTCGTGCCACCGGTCGATGGCGGCCTCGGTGGCGGCCAACGCGGCGTCGGTGTCCTCGACGACGGAGTCCGGCGGCAGACCGCCGGCGGAACGGCCAAGGTCCATGGAACCCCGGCACGGGTGGAATCGCAGGCCGATCCGGGCGGCGGCGGCGACCTCGGCGGCGAACAGGTCCCCGCCGTCGTGGGGGAACACGTAGTGGTGGTCGGTGCTGGTGGTGCAGCCGGACAACGCCAGCCAACCGAGGTTCGCGGCGGCGGCGGCGTGCACGGTGTCGGCGTCGATGCGCGACCAGATCGGGTAGAGGGTGGTGAGCCAGCCGAACAGGTCGTCGGACTGGGCCAGGCCCCGGGTGGCCCACTGGTACAGGTGATGGTGGGTGTTGACCAGGCCGGGGGTGGCCAGGCAGCCGGTGCCGTCGATGCGCCGTACCCGGTCGGGGTCGCCGCCGGTGAGCCGGGCCAGCAGGTCGGCGGGCACGTCGCCGGGGCCGACGGCGGCGATCCGGCCGTCGTCGCCGACGACGAGGTGCCCGGTGCGGTGTTCGGTGCCGGCGGCGTCGACGGTGGCGATCGCCGCGCCGCTGATGGCCAGCATCACCAGTCGCCCAGCGCCGGCGGGGCGTCGTCGCGGGCCACGGTGCCCTCGATCAGGCCGTACGGGCGGTCGGTCGCGACGAACACGGTGCCGGGGTTGTCCAGCCCGAACGGGTCGAGGTCGACCGGCAGGTGGTGCTTGTTCGGCAGGGCCAGGCGCACCTCCACCACGTCCGGGCAGTCGGTGAGCACCCGCTCCCCCATCGCGTACAAGGTCTGCTGCAGCGACCGGCTGTAGGTGCCGACGAACGCGTCGATCAGGGCCCGCCGGACGTCGGCGTGCGCGGCGTCGAAGCCACCGGCCGGGTCGGTCCCGGCGTAGCGCCACTGGGCGTCCACGGCGGTGGCCAGGATCCGGTCGTCGGTCTCGGGCAGCGTGGTGTACGGGTCGACGACGTAGCCGCGGAACTCCGAGTCGGTGGAGTTGAGCAGGACCAGGCCGGTCAGGCCGGCGACGACCTCCGCCCGCTGGCCGTCGTAGCGCACCGTGGCGGTGCGGGTGTGTCCACCGTCGCGGGCGAACGAGTGCGGACCGAGCCGGTGCCAGTCGTGCTGGGCGATGTCGACCCGGGCCCGGTCGATGCTGGTCTGGCTGTCCACGAAGTGCCGGGCCAGCAGCAGGCCGAACTCCTCGGCGCTGGCGATGCCGTGCTGGCGGGCGAACGCGTACACGGTGTTCTTCTGGGTGTCGGTCGGCAGCACCTGACGGTTGTCGCCGGTGAGGTGGGTGGCGGCGAGGTCGCCGGCGAGCGCCACGGAGACGGTGAGGTCGGTCAGGGTGTGCCGATCGGCGGCACGGTCGACCCGTACCACCCGGGTTTCCGCCTTGCCGTAGCGGTTCGGACCCAGGACGATCCCCATCAGTCAGCTCCCTCGATAGGTGGTGTAGCCGTACGGGCTGATCAGCAGCGGTACGTGGTGGTGGCGGGCGGTGTCGCGCACGACGAAGGCGACCGGGATCTCGGTGTAGAAGCCGGCGTCGCCGAGGTGCCCGGCCACGTCGAACACCAGCCGGTACCCACCGCAGGTCCACGCCTGGCCCGGCGCCCAGTCCCGCAGCCGCCCGTCGGCGTCGGTCCGTCCGGCCGCGACGGTGCGCCAGCCGCCGTCGGCGTGGGGATCGGCGACGTCGAGGCGGACCGGCAGGCCAGGTACGGGGGTGCCGGTGGCGGTGTCCAGCACGTGGGTGGAGAGCGGTGCGGCGTTGCTGGCGGTGGTCGGCGTGAGGTCGTCGACGAGTCGTCCGACGCGCAGCGCCGCGATCTGCCCGAGCTCGACGCGGACCACCGCCTGTTCGGTGGCCTCGTCGTGGTGCAGCCGGCGGCGGGCGGCGGCGGCCAGCTCGCCGGCGCCCCGACCGTTGGCGAAGATCAGGAACCGGTAGCCGAAGCGCTGTTCGTAGGCGTCGTTGAGGGTGACCAACTCGGCGCGGGCAGCGTCGTCGCCGTGCTGGTCGCCGCCGGTCGAGGCAGCCTGTTCCCGGCGGGACCAGCTGGCTTCCCGGCCCTCGCCCGACGGCGGTTGCCCGATGCGTGGATGGGCGGCGACCGCGGCGAGCACCTGCGGCCAGGGTAACCCGCTCAGCTGCTCACGAGCCGTCGCGGCCAGCGCCGCCCGGTCCCCGTACGGGCGGGCCGCCGCCACGGCGGCCGCCCAGTCCGGCGCGGCGCAGCAGCTCAGCAGCTGTGCGCGCGCCTCGTCGGCGGGCAGCGTGTTGAACACGTCGAGTCCGCGATCCACTCCCGGCACCCCTTTCGCTGGTCAGCAGTCAAGCAGTCGGGGTCAGCGGGTCGGTAGCGGCGCGGGGACCAAAGACGAAACACCGTCGCCGTACGGTTTTGGAGGTTCATCCAATCACCGTGACCGGAGGCGACCCCCGTGCTGCTGGCCGACGTGCTCGACAAGGCCCACCTGAAGCTGGTCCCGCTCACCGGCGACGACGGACGGGACCGCACGGTGGGCCGGGTCAACGTCATCGACCTGCCCAACCCGGGCCGGTACGTGGCCGCCGCCGATCTGGTGCTGACCGGCCTGATGTGGCACCGGGGACCGGCCGAGTCGGAGGTGTTCGTGTCGGCGCTGGCCGCCGCCGGGGTGACCGCACTCGGTGCCGGCGGGGCGCTGCACGGCAGCGTGCCCCGGGATCTGGTCACGGCCTGCCGGCGGCACCGGTTGCCGCTGTTCGAGGTGCCGGCCGACGTGTCGTTCCGGGACATCATCGACGACGTGCACCCGACACTGTGGGCACAGCGGGCCAGTTCGTTGGCGACGGTGCTGGGGCGCCAACGTGGGCTGGTCGCGGCGATGGCGGCCGGTGCCCGGCTGGCCGATCTGCTGCCGACGGTGGCCGGCGCGATCGGCCGGGACTGCTGGACGTTGACCACCAGTGGCCGGGTGGTGGCTGGTACGGCACCGCTACCGGACACTGTCGCCGACGCGCTCAGCCGGGCCTTCCTGACGGCGCAGCGGCTGCCGACGACGGTCACGGTCGACGGTGAGCAGTACTCGGTGTTCGGGGTGCCGGGCCGGGCCGAGCATCGGCTCGCCGCGTGGCTGGTGGCCTGCCAGGGCGCGCTGGACGCGCTGCCGGGCACGGTGGACGAGTTGACCAGTGTGGTGGCGTTGGAGCGGGCCCATCTCGACGAGGTGGCCCGGGTCGAGGCCCGGCTGGCCGGGCAGTTGCGGGCCGCGCTGCGGGTGCCCGGGGACGTGGCCGGGTTGCGGGCGGCGCTGTTGGCCGCCCGGTTGGATCCGGACGCGACGTTCGTGGCGGTCGCCGCGACGTTGGACGGGATGCGCGCCCCCGGCACGTTGACGGTGGCGGTGGTCGACGAGTTCCTCAGCCGGGTGGTCCCGGACCGGGCGGTGGCGCTGCTCGAACCGGATCTCGAGTCGGGGGCGCTCGCCGTGCTGGCCCTGCCGCCACCGATGGCGGCGTCGATCGGTACGGCGCTGGTCGCCGCCGCCGACCGGATGTCACCGGGGCTGCGCGGCGGTCGGCTCACCCTCGGGGTCAGCGCGCCCGGCGTCGGTGCCGCCGGTCTCGGCGGGGCGGTGGAGGAGGCGCTGCACGCCCACCGCTCCGCGGCCGGGTCCGCCTCGGGCCCGGTCAGCGTGGTCGCGGCCGGCGAACTCGCCTCGCACTCGCTGCTGCTGGCCGGGGTGCCGGTCGGCACCCGGCGTGGCTTCCGGGACCGGCTGCTCGGGCCGGTGGAGGCCTACGACCGGGACCACCACGCCGACCTGGTCCGTACCCTCACCGTGTTCCTCGACAATGGTGGATCGTGGAGTCGCTGCGCCGAGCTGCTACACGTGCACGTCAACACGTTGCGGTACCGGATCCACCGGATCGAGCGGTTGACCGGCCGTGACCTGAGCCGGTTCGAGGACCGGGTGGACTTCTTCCTGGCGCTGCGGCTCGCCGCCGGGTGACCGGCCGCTGCGGCCGCCCACCTGCACCCGGTCGGCGTCGTCGGCGTCGTCGGCCCGGTCGTGGATCGGTCCGGTGCCGGCGGTCAGCCACCCACCGGTACGGCCGCTGCCGGTCGCGACGATCTCGGCGGCGATGCTGACCGCGGTCTGCTCCGGGGTACGGGCACCCAGGTCCAGTCCGATCGGTGCCCGCAGCCGTGCCAACGCCGCGTCCGGCACCCCGGCGGCCAGCAGTCGCGCACGCCGGTCGGCGGTGGATCGGCGCGACCCCATCGCGCCGACGTAGGCCACCGGCAGGTCCAGCGCCACCCGCAGCAACGGCACGTCGAACTTGGGGTCGTGGGTGAGTACGCAGAGCACGGTCCGGTCGTCGACCCGGCCGGCGGCGGCCTCGGCGGACAGGTAGCGGTGCGGCCAGTCGACGACCACGTCGTCGGCGTCCGGGAACCGCTCGGCGGTGGTGAACACCGCACGGGCGTCGCACACCGTCACCTGGTAGCCGAGGAAGCGGCCCTGTCGGGCCACCGCCGCGGTGAAGTCCGACACCCCGAAGATGATCATGCGCGGCGGTGCGGTGAATCCGCGTACCAGCAGCGACACGTCGGGCGACGGGCGGACCAGCCGGGTCCACCCGTCGGCGAGCGCGGCCCGGCCGGCCCGCCCGGCGGCGGCGTCGAGCGCGGCGTCACCGAGCGTCCCACGGTCGGTGCCACCGTCGACCAGCAGCCACCGGCCCCGGCTGGCCGCAGGTCCATCCACACAGGTCACCGCCGCGACCGGCCGACCCTGCCGCAGCGCGGCGGCGAGCCGGTCAAGGTCAGGCGCACCGGTACGGTCCAGACGTTGCACGAACACCTCGACGGTGCCGCCGCAGGTCAGTCCGGGCGCGAACACGTCGTCGTCGCCGTCGCCGAAGCGCGCGAACCGGGTCGCCCCGGTCCGTAGCACGTCATGGCACAGGTCGAGTACGGCGGCGTCGACGCACCCGGCGGAGACGCCGCCGGTGACGGAGCCGTCCGGGCCCACCAGCATGGCGGTGCCGACCGGACGGGGGGCGCTGCCGGCGGTGGCGGTCACCGACGCCAGCGCGACCGACGCGCCCGTGGACCACCAGCGCAGCACCGTGGTGAGCAGATCGGGGCTGAACATCAGCCCACGATGGGTAGCCGCTGATCGCCGGGTCAAGCCCGTCCGGGCCGCCTTGTAGGTTCGTCCAACCACCGCCGGAATCGGCGGTGCCGGATTGTGGTCCGCCGTCATTGTCCCGCTCACCGGCCCGGCGCGACGATGCCCAGCGTGGATCTGCATACCGTCTCCGACGTGATCGCCGCCGACGACGGCGACTGGCGTCCGGGTGACCGCTGGCTCGCCGGCGGCAGCTATCTCTACTCACAGCCGCAGCCCGACGTACGTCGGCTACGCGACCTGACCCTGCTGGGCTGGCCGTCGCTGCGGGTCGACGACGACGGGGTCGAGATCGCCGCCACCTGCACCATCGCCGAACTGGCCCGGTTCACGCCTCCGGCCGGTTGGACGGGCGTCGGTGAGCTGATCCGCCGCTGCTGCGACGCGCTGCTCGCCTCGCACAAGGTGTGGAACGTGGCGACGGTGGGCGGCAACATCTGCGCGGCGCTGCCCGCCGGCCCGATGACGTCCCTGGCGGTGGCGACCGGTGCGTGGTGCGTCGTCGACGACCTGGCCGGTGGGCGGCGCTCGGTGCCGGCCGTCGGCTTCGTCCGCGACGTCGAGTCCACAGTCCTGTCCGACGGCGAGTACCTGCGCAGCGTACGGCTGCCGGCGTCGGCCGGGCGGGCCCGCTACGCGATGCGGCGGGCGTCGCTGTTCACCCACGGACGCTCCGCCGCGCTGGTCGTCGGCCGCGCCGACCCGGACGCCGACCGGTGGTCGCTGTCGGTGACCGCCGCCACCCGCCGACCGGTCGTGCTGCGGCTGACGGCGCGACTCACCGAGGAGCAGCTACGGGAGCAGGTGGACGACGCCTGCGCCGCCGCCGGCTGGGTGGACGACGTCCACGGGCTGCCCGCCTGGCGGCGGCACCGCACCCTGCGGCTGGCGTCCGAGGTACGGGCCGAACTGACCGCCGCCGGGCCTACGGGTGGGCGTCGATGAGCATCGTGGTCAACGGTGTCACCGCCGACGGGCAGCCCGCCCCCGGTCAGTGTCTGCGCACGTTCCTGCGCGACCAGGGCTGGTACGGGGTGAAGAAGGGCTGCGACGCCGGCGACTGTGGAGCGTGCACCGTCCACGTCGACGGGCAGCCGGTGCACAGCTGCATCTACCCGGCTGTGCGGGCGGCCGGCCGGCGCGTCACCACGGTCGAGGGACTCGCCGACGGCGACCAGCTGCACCCCGTACAGCAGCGGTTCCTCGACGCACAGGGCTTCCAGTGCGGGTTCTGCACCGCCGGGTTCCTGATGACGGTCGCCGCGCTCGACGACGACCAGCGCGCCGACCTGCCCCGGGCGCTGAAGGGCAACCTGTGCCGGTGCACCGGCTACCGGTCGATCCGCGACGCCGTCGCCGGCGTGTGCCATGTGGCCTGCGACACCGCGGACCGGCCGGCGGCCGACCCAGCTGGCCCGCAGGGCGCTGCCGACCCGGTCGGCCCGCAGGGCGCGGCTGGCCAGGCGGGCGCGATCGGCGGCAACGTGCCGGCACCGGCCGGGCGGCAGATCGTCACCGGCACCGCCCGGTTCACCTTCGACGTGGCGGTCCCCGGCCTGACGCACGCGGTCCTGGTCCGCGCGGACGTGCCGCACGCCCGGATCACCGGGTTCGACGTCGACGCGGCGATGCGGGTGCCGGGGGTGCTCGCCGTCCTGACCCACCGTGACTGCCCGGACAAGCTGTACTCGACCGCCCAGCACGAACACCCGCACGAGGATCCGGCCGACACCCGGCTGCTCGACGACGTGGTCCGGTTCGTCGGTCAGCGGGTCGCGGTGGTGGTGGCCGAGACGGAGGCCGCCGCGCAGGCCGCCGCCGCCCTGGTCCAGGTGCGGTACGCACCGCTGCCGGCGGTGTTCGACCCGGTCGCGGCGATGGCACCGGGTGCGCCGGTGCTGCACGACAAGGACGCCGCCACCACCGGTATCGCCCGGCCGGCGGACAACGTCGCCGGTGAGGTGCACGGCGCGGTCGGCGACGTGGACCGGGCGATCGCCGAGGCGGACGCCGTCTACACCGCCACGTTCCGGACCCAGCGGGTGCAGCACGCGCATCTCGAGACCCACGGCGCCATCGCCTGGCCGGAACCCGACGGCGGGATCACCGTCCGGTCGAGCACCCAGACGCCGTACCTGACCCGGCGGGCGCTGGCCCGGCTGTTCGACCTGCCGCTCGAACGGGTCCGAGTGGTCGCCGGTCGGGTCGGCGGTGGCTTCGGCGGCAAACAGGAGATGCTCGTCGAGGACGTGGTCGCCCTTGCGGCACTGCGCACCGGGCGGCCGGTGAAACTGGAGTTCACCCGTACGGAGCAGTTCACCGCGGCCACCACCCGGCACCCGTTCGAGGTCCAGGTGAGTGTCGCCGGGAGGCGGGACGGCACGCTGACCGCGATCCGGTTGCGGGTGGTCGCCGACACCGGGGCGTACGGCAACCACGGCCCGGCCGTCCTGGCCCATGGGTGCAGCGAGTCGGTGGCGCTGTACCGGTGCCCGAACAAGCAGGTCGACGGCTGGTCGGTCTACACCAACACGGTGCCGGCGGGGGCGTTTCGCGGCTACGGGCTCGGTCAGGTGTCGTTCGCCGTGGAGTCCGCCGTGGACGAACTCGCCCGTCGGCTCGGACACGACCCGCTCGCGTTCCGGGCCCGCAACGTGATCGGGCCGCACGATCCGCTGGTCACCCCGGTCGGGCACGACGACACCGTGCAGGTGCACAGCTACGGCCTGGACCAGTGCCTGGAGCTGATCGACCAGGCCCGCCGTGTCGACACGGACCCGGCACCCGACGAAGCCGTGCCGGACGGCGACGGGTGGCAGGTCGGCGAGGGCATGGCGGTCGCGATGATCGCCACCGGCCCGCCGGGCGGGCATCACGGCCGGGCCCGGATCACCGTCGGAGCCGACGGCGGATACCACCTGGACATCGGGATGGCGGAGTTCGGCAACGGCTCCACCACTGTGCACCGGCAGCTGGTCGCCGACGTCCTGGCCACCACGGTGGACCGGATCCGGGTGCGGCAGTCGGACACCGCACTGGTCGGCCACGACACCGGCGCGTTCGCCTCCACCGGCACCGTGGTGGCTGGCGCGGCCGCGCAGCGGGCCGCTCAGGCGTTGCGGCGCCTGCTGATCGCCGCCGCCGCGCAGGCCACCGGCGCCGATCCGGCCGACTGCCGGCTCGACGGCAACACGGTGTGGTGCGCCGACCGGCCGGTCGGCCTCGACGAACTGGCCCGCCGCGCCGCCGCCGACGGCGAACTGCTGGCCGCCGACGGACACTCCGACGGGATGCGGCGATCGGTGGCGTTCAACGCGCACTGGTTCCGGATCGCGGTGGACCCCGACAGCGGCGAGATACGCGTTCTGCGCAGCGTGCACAGCGCCGACGCCGGTACGGTGATCAACCCGATGCAGTGCCGGGGGCAGATCGAGGGCGGGGTGGCCCAGGCGCTCGGTGCCGCCCTGGCCGAGGCGGTGACGATCGACGGCGACGGCCGCGTCGGCACCCCCGACCTGCGCAGCTACCACCTGCCGACGATGGCCGACGTGCCGCTGACCCAGGTGCACTTCGCCCGGACCAGCGACCCGCTCGGGCCGGCCGGCGCGAAGTCGATGAGTGAGAGTCCGTTCAACCCGGTGGCCGCCGCGCTGGCCAACGCGCTGCGCGACGCGACCGGGGTCCGTTTCACCGCGCTGCCGTTCACCCGGGACCGGGTATGGCACACGCTGCACCACGGCCATCCGGCCGACCAGTAGACAGTAAGGAAGAAAAAGCGACATGACGGTTGTTTCGTTGGCGGAGATCGTTCGGGCGCCGAAGGCGTTGTTGCATGACCATCTGGATGGGGGGTTGCGTCCGGAGTCGGTGGTGGAGTTGGCCGATGAGGTGGGTCATGTGTTGCCGGTGACGGATCCGGTGGAGTTGGGTCGGTGGTTCGTGTCGGCGGCGGATTCGGGGTCGTTGGAGCGGTATCTGGAGACGTTCGCGCACACGGTGGCGGTGATGCAGACGGAGTCGGCGTTGTTTCGGGTGGCGTCGGAGTGTGCGGTGGATCTGGCGGCGGACGGGGTGGTGTACGCGGAGGTGCGGTTCGCGCCGGAGCAGCATCTGTCGCGGGGGTTGGGGTTGGGTCAGGTGGTGGAGGCGGTGGTGGCGGGGTTCGCGGACGGGTGTGCGCGGGCGGCGGCGTCGGGTCGGGTGATTCGGGTGGGGACGTTGTTGACGGCGATGCGGCATGCGGCGCGGTCGCAGGAGATCGCGGAGTTGGCGGTGCGGTACCGGGATGCGGGGGTGGTGGGGTTCGACATCGCGGGGGCGGAGGCGGGGTTTCCGCCGACGCGTCATCTGGATGCGTTCGAGTATCTGCAGCGGGAGAATTTTCATTTCACTATTCATGCGGGTGAGGCTTTTGGGTTGCCGTCGATCTGGCAGGCGATTCAGTGGTGTGGGGCGGATCGGTTGGGGCATGGGGTGCGGATTGTGGATGATGTGGAGGTGGGTGCTGGTGGTGTGGTGAGGTTGGGGCGGTTGGCGGCGTATGTGCGGGACAAGCGGATTCCGTTGGAGTTGTGTCCGTCGTCGAATGTGCAGACGGGGGCGGTGGGGTCGATTGGTGAGCATCCGATCGGGTTGTTGCGTGATCTGCGGTTCCGGGTGACGGTGAATACGGACAATCGGTTGATGAGTGGGACGTCGATGTCGCGGGAGATGTGGTTGTTGGTGGAGGCGTTCGGGTGGGGGTGGTCGGAGTTGCGGTGGTTGACGGTCAACGCGATGAAGAGTGCGTTCATCCCGTTCGACGAGCGGTTGGCGATCATCGACGATGTCATCAAACCGGCGTACCAGGCGCTCGCCGAACCGGTGGCGGAGGCCCAGCATGTCGGTTGAGGTGCGTACCCGTGGTTGCGCCGGGGCGGGGACGCCGCGCTGGGGAGCGATCCCGCACCGGCGGCTGCTCGACGCGCTCGCCGCCGCCGTCCCCGCCGACCGGCTGCCCCGGGTGGAGGCGGCCACCGTCACCCACCTGTTGCGCCCGGTGCCGTGGCAGCGCCGGACCGGTCTGGTGAGCCTGGTCAGCACCGGTTATCCGGCACTCGCCCAACGGGTCGCCACGGTCATCGACGCCGAGTTCCCGGGCGTACGGGTGGCCACCACCGCGCCGCTACGCGGACGCGACGACCGGGAACAGTTCGACGTCCTGGTCAGCGCCGCCGACGCCGCCGAGGTCACCGCCTGGCTGGACCGGCTGTGGCAGGCGGCGGCCTGGCAGGTCGGCCCGCAGGTGCGGGCCGGCCAGCGCACGTCGACGGCCCGGACGATGTGGCGGGCGGCGCTGCTGGTCGCCAACGGCTCCCGGCGGCGCAGCCAGATCCGGGTACGGGTCCCGGATCCGGGCGCGCTGACCGCGCTCGCCGACGCCGGTGACGCGCTCGGCCTCACCGTCCACCAGCACCTGCGCCGGGGCAACTCCTACTTCGTCACGGTCGACGATCCGACCCAGTCGGTCCAGTTGCTGCGACTGGTCGGTGCCGGGCCGCACGCCGAGGCATGGGTGCGCGACGCCGCCTGAGGCACGCCGACGACGCGCACACTCAGCCGACGACGCGCACCGCCGCACGACGGTGCCCCCACGGCTGGCGCCCATGGTCGACACTGACCAGGTGACCGGTGACTCCACACCAGGCGACCGGGCCGGCGACCGCCTCGCCTCACTCGGGATGGCCGAACTGCTGGCCGTCGTCGGCAGGCTGCTGCGCCGCCCCCGCCGGGGTGAGCACGACCTGCCGATCGTGATCACCGTCGGCAACGACGGTGCCGAGATCCGCGCCGGGCTGCTGCGGCGGCTGCGGCGGCCGCACCGGCGACGCGTCCCGCACGTCGTCATCGACGCCACCCGGTTCCCCGACTCCGGGGGCATCCGGTCGTTGCTCGACGTGATGCACCATCAGCTGGCGTTGGACGCCTTCGGCGGCACGCCGTTCACCTTCGGGCACTACCCGCTGGCCCGGTGGCTGATGGATCAGCGGTTGGCCGACGTCGAGGTCACCGAACGGCGGGCCCGGATCACCCAGATGCTGCGGCAGTGGCGCCGACGGCCGGCCACCGAGAACCTGCAGGGTGCCTCGGAGGCGGAGACGCTGTTCGCCACCGCGTACCGGCTGGTCCTCTGGCTGGTCCTGCGCGCGGTGCCGGACGTGGTGTTCCGGGCCGCCCTGTCCGGTCGACTTCCGGTGCTCGGTGGACGGTACCGCTGGTTCATGCGCCAGCAGTACCTCGCGCCCCGGCAGAGCGGCACCTTCATCGGCTTCGCGGAACGGCTGACCACCGACCGGCGCACCGGGGAGCAACCCGAGCAGGTACGCAAGCTGTTGGTGCACGCCTTCCTGGAGGACCTGCGGGCCGGCTACGCCCGCCGGGTCTGGTCGCCGACCGGTTGGCACCGCACCGCGTACCCGGTGCTGCTGCTGTCCGACGTCGCCCCCGGCAACGCCGGCCACGCGCTGCTGCGGCTGGTCAACGACGTCCGCAACGAGACCGGCCGGTGGGATCCGCTGCTGATCGTGGCCGACACGGCCGGCGGCGGGTCGGCCGCCACGGGCATCCCGACGCCGCTGCACCTGGCCGAGGCGGGCATCGGTCTGGACGCGTGGCGGGACGCCCTGCCGGAGCAGCGTCGGCTTCGCCGTACCGATGCCTGGTTCCTGGTGCTGGAGTCGACGCTGGAGCGTACCGACCGGCACGCCCACCCGGTGGTGCCCGACCTGGTGCCGCCGGCACCGCCCTGGTGGGCCCGACGCACCGTCGCGGCGGCCGTGGTCCTGGCCCTGGTCGCCGCCGGTGGGGCCTGGGCCGGCGGGCGCTGGGGGCCGGGTTGTCTGCCGCATCCCGGCCAGGGCCAGATCGCGTTGCGGCTGATCGACGGCGAGTGCATCGGTTACAGCGACAGCTTGCGGTACGTGTTCAACCACGACCCCGGTCAGCAGGCGCTGCGCGACATCCAGGAGCGGATCTTCCGGCAGAACGCGGAGGTGACCCAGATCTCGCAGGCCAGCCAGCGGCGCCGGCCGTTGATGACGCTGGTGTACCTGGGCATCATGACCGGCCAGCGGACCGGTCCACGGGAGGTCTCCTACGTCTCCGAACGCGAAGAGCTGGAGGGGATGGCGGTCGCGCAGTACGCGCTGATGAAAGGGTCGGCGAGCACCGACGGACTGCCGCTGCTGCGGATCGTGGTGGCCAACGGCGGCAAGCAGATGCGTCACGCCGAGCGGACCGTCGAACTGGTCGCCGGGCTGGCGAGCCGGGATCCGACGGTCGTCGGGGTGGTCGGCCTGGTCGAGAGCCGCGCCACCACGGCGGCGGCGCTGCGGCGGCTGCACGAGGTCCGGCTGCCGGCGATCGCCCCGACGCTGTCCGCGGACGGGCTGCACCAGCACTCGAAGCTCTACCTGCAGATGGTGGCCCCCAACGTCGACCAGGTGAAGCTGGTGTCGACGTACGCCAGCGACGTGCTCGGCGTCGACGAGGCGCACGTCTACTACACCACCGGCGACGACAGTCCGCTCGCCGACGACCTCTACGTCAACACGTTGGTCTCCGGGATGCGGACCCGGTTCGGCGATCGAGCGACGGTGACCCCGTTCCGGGTCGGTGACTCGTTACGGCACGAGTGCGGCTACTCCGGGCTGCTCTTCTTCGCCGGTCGCTACTCGGAGTTCGACGAGTTCCTGGAGGCGCTGCGGGACTGCCGCAACGATCCGCCCCGCCACCTCGTCGCCGACGACTCGGTCAACCGCTACCTGGCCAACCCGCAGCTGCGCGCCAACGCGCCGGGCAACCTGCCGGTGACGTACGTGTCCAAGGCGGCGCTGGCGATGTGCAGCCGGCTCGTCGCCGACTCCAGCGTCGACGAGAAGCGGCGACGGTTCCTCGACCTGATCCGCCGCGACGATCTGCTGGGCCAACGGCGCTGCACCGGCGACACCGGGCCACCGGTCGGTGAGCGGGTCGCGCTGGCCTACGACGCGACGATGATGCTGACCGACGCGATGAAGGAGCTCGGCGCACGGTTGACCGTCGGCTCCCGGCCGTGGGATCCGGCGGCGGTGAGCGCGGTCGCGCTCTTCACCGAGGTGCTGCGGCAGAACACCGCTGGGGCGTACGACGGGGTGACCGGGCCGACGACGTTCCACGCCGGCACCGGCGAGCCGGTGGAGAAACGCCTGTCGCTGATGTACGTCGCCAGCGTGCCGCAGGTCGACCAGGAGCCGCAGGAGATCTTCTTCTGCGGCCGGGCGCACCCGGAGGATCCACCCGGCTGCCGGGGCGCCACCGCCGCCGGACCGCCCCGGCCCTGACCGGACCGCCGATCGCCGATCGCCGATCGCCGATCGCGGGAACCTGGCACCCCGCCGGGGAGTGGGACAAGGCATGCGAGACTCCCCGGCGCCCGCCGGCGACATCGTCGGCGCGCTGTACGCCGGCTGCTACCGACGGCTCGTCGTCCAGTTGTACGCGGTCACCGGTGACCTCGGTGAGGCGCAGGAGGTCGTGCAGGAGGCGTTCGTGCGGGCGCTGATGTTCCCGCAGCGGTTCGCCACGCTCGACAACCCGGAGGCGTGGTTGCGCCGGGTGGCGGTGAACCTCGCCCGCAGCCGGCACCGACGGCGCCGGATCCTGGCCCGGCTGCTGCCCCGGCTCGCGGCACCGGTCGAGGCCGAACGGCTCGTCGCCGACACCTCCACCGCGCACGTCGCCCTGATGCGGGCGCTGCGGGAGCTGCCGGACGGGCAGCGGCACGCGATCGCCCTGCACTATCTGGCCGATCTGCCGGTCGCCGAGGTGGCCGAAGCCCTCGGGGTGACCGAGGGCACCGTGAAGTCCCGGCTGTCGCGGGGCCGGGTCGCCCTGGCGGCGCTGCTCGACGCGCCGCGTCCGGATCGGAGTAGTCATGCCTGAGACCCCTGTGACCGGCTTCGACGCCGACCGGATCGGTCGGCGGGTCACCGCACCACCGCTGGGGCGGCTGCGGGCGCGGGCCCGCCGTCGGCTGGCGACCCTGGTCGGGGTGGCGATCGGACTGCTCGTCGTCGCGGTCGTCGCCCCCGGGCTGGCCGCCACCGTCGGGCGGGACCCGGACGCGGACGATCGGCCCGCCTTCCCGCTGCGGCTGGTGGTCTTCGACGACCGGACGGTGGTCGGCTACGAGACCAGTGAGCAGGACTGCCGGGTCCGGTTCACCCGCAGTGTGGACGGCGGCGCCAGCTGGCTGCCCCTGGTCGGGCCGGACCCCGGAACGTCGTGTCTGCGTGACACCGGCGGCCACCGGGTGTCGCGGGTCACCGCGTTCGCGCTCACCCCGGACGTGTACGTGGTCGGCGTCGGCGCCACCGACCACGTCTCGACCGACGCGGGCCGTACCTGGTCGGACGCGACGGGCACGGCGCTGACCGTCGAGGCCTTCCCCCCGTGGGCGGTGCCAGTGAACTGTCTGACGCCCTGCCCGGACCTGCGGCCGCCGGTCGCCGTCGACCCGCTGCACGGTCGGCTGTACCGGCTGGCCGACCCCCCGACCGACACGGGGCTGGTCTACGTCACCGCCGACGGCGCGATCTGGACGGCCGGGTACACCGTCGGCGGCACGGGTACCGCGGTGGCGGTCAGCACCGACCAGGGCGCCAGCTGGCGGGTGAGCGCCGGGCCGGCCGGGTCCACGGTCAGCGGGCTGGCCGCCCGGGACGCCGCGACGGCGTTCGCGCTGTTCGACAGCCGCGTCGGCAGCCGGCCGACGCTGTGGCGCAGCGACGACGGCGGCCAGCGGTGGCAGGAGGTGCCGACGACGTTGCCCGCCGTAACGACCAGGGTGGCGACCATCGGCGCCGACGGGCGGCTGCTGGTCGCCGGCACCGGCCGGGACCGGTGTCCAACGTGGGTGAGCGACGACGACGGCGCGACGTTCACCGCCGGCACGGCCGGGCCGTACGGCGTCCTCGACGCGCTGCCGGGACGGTTGTGGAGCTCCGGTCACCATCCGTGGTCGGCCAACCAGGTCACCGTGGACGGCATCAACTGGCAATCCGTACCAGGGCCGGCACAATGACCCATCGATCGGCCTTGACCAGGGCATTTTCATGATCACGTGATGGTCGCGACACGTCTTGGACACGAACCGACCGCAGATTGTGGGCCATCGCTTCACAGCCAGGAGGTTCCATGGCCCCGACCCCTCCGACCGACGATCAGCTCAACACCCTGATCGTCGCCCGGCTCGCCTCGCTCGGCATCGACCTCGACCAGCTGCCCGCCGGCACCACCGCCGACCCGGTCACCGGCTCCCCCGGTCGTGACTCCGTACTCGCCTCGCTGCGGTCGTTCATGCGCAGCACCGTCCCGACGCTCGCCGCGTACCAGCTGCCCACTCCGGACGCCACCGACCCGGCGACGGCGATGGCGCTGTCCCAGCAGCCGGCGCCGATGCTCTACCCGTCCATCAGCACCGAATGGCGCAAGCCCTGATGACAGAGGACGCCATGACAGACGTACAGCAACCGCTGGACCGGCTTCTCGACCGCCGGGCGTTCCTGGCCCGCACCGCGGCTCTGGCCGCCGCCACCACCGTCGGCACCGTGGCGTTTCCCGGCCTGGCCGGCATCGCCTCGGCCGCGCCGAGCCCGGTCAGCGGCCCAGCGGTCAAGTTCAACCCTGAGCTGGACAAGGGCGCCGCGTACAACAAACCTCGTGAGTCGGTCATGTCCGATCCGACCGAGTGGACGTTGTCCGAGGCCGCCTGGATGATCCGGCACAACAAGATCGTCCCGGTGGAGCTGGTGCAGGCGTACCTGGACCGGATCGCCGCCTACGACTCCACGTACCAGGCGTTCAACCTGGTCACCGCGGAGGCGGCGCTCAAGGCCGCCCGGCAGTGGGCCAACCGCCCGTACCGGGGTCCGCTGCACGGCATCCCGCTGGCCATCAAGGACAACTACTTCACCGAAGGTGTGCTGACGACCGCGAGCTCCTACCTGTTCCAGGACTTCGTGCCGCCGTACGACGCCACGTCGGTGGCGAAGCTGACCGTGCAGGGCGGCATCGTGCTCGGCAAGACCCAGATGGGGCCGCTGGCCACCAGCCGGGCCACGCTGCCGAACGGTCAGATCACCACGATCAACGCCTGGACGCCGACGAACCCGTCGACCAACCCGGGCGGCTCCTCGACCGGCACCGCGACCGCCGTCGCCGGCCGGATGGCCACCTCCGGCATCGGCACCCAGACCGGCGGTTCGATCACCGCGCCGTCCAACGCGCAGAACCTCACCGGCATCAAGCCCACGATGGGCCGGGTGTCACTGGCCGGGATCATTCCGCTGACCTACAGCCGCGACCATCCCGGACCGCTGGCCCGCGACGCCAAGGACGCCGCCATCATGCTGATGGCGATGGCCGGACCGGACCCGGCCGACCCGCGCAGTCAGGGCCTGCCGCCGGTGCCGAACCTGATCAACGCGGCCACCCCGCGCTACGACGGCGGCAACCTGCGGATGCGGTGGAAGACCCGGATCGGCGTACTGCCCGGCTACGCCGACGGCACCTCCGAGACCGCGCTCGCCCGCCAGGCGTTCCTCTCCGCCATGGCGGCGATCCCCGAGTGCGAGCTGGTCGAGGTGCCGTTCCCCGACGAGTGGGACCTGCTCACCGGCAGCGCGTTCAACAACGTCCGACTGCCCGAGCGCAGCGAGCCGTTCATGCCGTATCTGCGCGACGACCTGCGCGGCTTCGGCGTGTCGGTGACCAGCTGGCTGCAGGGCTGCCTGCTCGACGCCAACGGCTACGTCACCGGACAGCGGGCCAAGTTGCTGCTGCTGGAGCGGATCCTGGATCAGATCTTCGGCACCTGCGACGTGGTGGTGCAGACCAGTCCGGTGCCGTTCGACATCGTCGGGCTGCCGGAGATCGCGCTCCCGATCGGGTTCACCGGCGGCGGGGTGCCGATCGGCACCATCCTCGGTGGACTGCCGTACGCCGAGGACCGGCTGCTGTCGGTGGCCGCCGCGTACCAGGCGGTCACCGACTGGCACTGGCGGCGGCCGCCGGAGCCCCCGACGAGCGCACCCGCCGCGGCCGCCCGGTCGGCGGCGGCCACCGCCACCCGGGGCCGGCTCACCGCCGAGGAGGTCGCCGAGCTCACCCAGTGACCGACCGGTCAGTTCCGACCCGTGCCGGCCGCCCACCCGCAGGTGGGCGGCCGCCGGCGTTGGTCGGTCACGTCGGGAGCATCCGCCCGGCCGCGGCAGTGGGTCAACAGTCGCAGCTGGCGGCGACGGCCGTCAGTTCGTCGACCCGCGCACGACGCGGCCCCGCGTCGGTGACGACCTCGAACCCCTCCCGCACCCAGTACTCGTATCCACCGATCATCTCCTTCACCTGGTAGCCGAGCGCGGCGAAGCGCAACGCGGCCCGGGTCGCGCCGTTGCATCCCGGTCCCCAGCAGTAGGTGACGACGACCGTGTCGGCGGGCACCACGTCGGCGGCCCGGGCGGCGATCTCCTGGTGCGGCAGGTGCAGCGCGCCGGGCAACCGGCCGTGCCGCCACGCCTCGACTCCCCGGGCGTCCACGACGACCAGACCGGGCACCGTGGCAGCCAGATCGGCGTACACGTCGCTGACGTCGGTCTGGTAGGCCAGCTGGGCGGCGAAATGGGCGGCTGCGGCGGCCGGCGGCGCCGGCGGTACGGCGAGAACCTTCGACATGGTCGGATCGTCACCGATCGGTGTCCGGCCGGGACAGTGGCAGCGGTGCCAATCCTGCGCGACATCCCGCCAGCAGAGACCCGCCAGCAGAGACCGGCCAGCAGAGACCGGCCAGCGGTGACCGGCGGTCCACGGCCGGCGACGCGGCGGCGCTTCCCGACGACTCCGGCATCAACTAAGGTTAGGCAAACCTGACCTAACGATGATCGTCGGTGCCGGGGCGCAACGGGCGGGCGGCGCCAGCGGGCCGCCGGAAGGAGAGCTCATGAGCTTCAAGGATGCCAAGAAGCACACCACGCTGTGTGTCGTCGACGTCGTCGGCACCGAACGGATCAGCCCGAACATCATCCGGGTCACCGTCGGCGGCGAGCAACTGCAGCGACTACCGGACCACGGCTTCGACCACTGGTTCCGGCTGTTCCTGCCCCAGGAACACGGTGAGACCAACTTCGACGTACCGCACCGGGCCGACACCATCGGCTACCTGAAGTACCTGCGGATGCCGGCCGCGACCCGCCCGCACCTGCGCAACTACACCGTACGGGCGTTCCGCCCCGCCGCCCGGGAACTCGACATCGACTTCGTCGTGCACGGTGACGACGGGGTGGCGACCCGCTGGGTGCAGCGGACCACCCCCGGCGACACCGTCGCCCTGCTCGACCAGGGTCGCGGCTACGACTACCCTGCGGACACCACGTACCACCTGCTGGCCGGCGACGAGACGGCGCTGCCGGCGATCGCCGGCATCCTGCGCGACCTGCCACGCGACGCCGTCGGCCTGGCCGTCGTCGAGATCCCCGACCCGGCCGACGCCCAACCGGTCGACGCCCCTGACGGCTTCGAGGTGCGCTGGCTGCACCGGGAACCCGGCACCCGCCCCGGTTCCGTGGCGCTCGCCGCCGTCACGGCCTGGACCACCGACACCCCGGCCACCGTCTCCGCCTATCTGGCCGGTGAGCAGGCCCTGCCGACCAGCGGCCGCCGCCACCTCGTCGACATCGGAGTGCCGAAGCGGCGGATCACCTTCACCGGCTACTGGCGGATCGGCACCGCCCACTGACCTCGGCGCCCACTCCGATCACCGGCCACGACCCACGGGACCGGCCCGGTCGGCACCGCCCGCTGTGGACTCCCGTCGGTAACGAAGCGGCTGTACATTACCCCAGGCGCCACTACCCGTAGCGGCGTCGATCCCGTGTGATGCATGCACATTCTACGAAGGGGATGATGTGGTGAGCAGACGCTTCACCGCTGGCACTGTCGCGACCGTGACGGCGCTGGCCCTGCTGGGCGCCGTACCGGCCGGACCGGCCGTGGCCGCGCCGGACACGTCGCACGACACCGCCGCATACACAGTGGTCGCCGAGGCCGGCACCAGCACCGCCGCGGCCGTCGCCGCGATCGAGGCCGCCGGCGGCACCGTCGTGGCCAGCACCACCAGTGTCGGCATGTACGAGGTCGTCACCGAGGAGGCCGACTTCGCCGCCCGGGTCGCAGCCGCCCCGGCGCTGCTCGGTGCCGCCGAGAAACGCGCCATCGGCTATGCCCCCCGGGCCCGCTTCGACGCCGTCGAGCAGGAGCACCGCATCGTCGGCGGCCGGCCGGCCGGCGCCGGCGGCCACCGGGGCGCCCGGATGGACCCGCTCGACGAGAAGCTGTGGGGTCTGGCAATGATGCGGGCCGACAAGTCCCGCAAGGTCGAACCGGGCGAGCGCGGCGTCACCGTCGGCATCCTGGACACCGGCATCGACGGCCAGCACCCGGACCTGCGGCCGAACTTCAGCTACTCGCTGTCACGCAACTTCGCCCCCGACATCCCCGAGATCGACGGCCCGTGCGAGGTCGAGAGCTGCCTCGACCCGGTCGACCGCGACGACAGCGGCCACGGCACCCACGTGGCCGGCACCATCGGCGCGGCCGCCAACGGATTCGGCCTGTCCGGCGTCGCCCCCAACGTCAGCCTGGTGGCGCTCAAGGGCGGCCAGGACTCCGGCTACTTCTTCCTCGACTCGGTCGTCAACGCCCTGGTCTACGCCGGTGACGCCGGCATCGACGTGGTCAACATGTCGTTCTACGTCGACCCGTGGCTGTACAACTGCCTGAACAACCCGGCCGACTCCGCCGAGGAGCAGGCGTCGCAGCGGGCCACCATCGAGGCGGTCAACCGGGCCCTGCGGTACGCCCACAAGCGCGGCGTCACCCTGGTCGGCTCGCTCGGCAACAACCACGAGGACCTCGGCAGCCCCCGCCCGGACTCGTCGAGCCCGAACTACGGCGGCACGCCCCGGCTGCGCACCATCGACAACGCGACCTGCTGGGACCTGCCGGTCGAGGGCGCGCACGTGATCGGGGTGTCGGCGATCGGCCCGTCGAAGGCCAAGGCCGACTACTCCAACTACGGCACCGAGCAGATCTCGGTGGCCGCGCCGGGCGGCTGGTTCCGCGACGGGTACGGCACCCCGACCCATCGGACGTACGACAACACGATCCTGTCGTCGTACCCGTTGCACGTGCTGCAGGAGGAGGGCGCGGTCGACGCCGACGGCAACATCGTGCCCGGCGCCGAGGCGTACGTCGCCAAGGAGTGCACCGCAGCCGGGGCCTGCGCCTACTACACGTACCTGCAGGGCACCTCGATGGCGTCCCCGCACGTCTCCGGGGTGGCCGCGCTGATCGTCAGCAAGTACGGCAAGCGCGACGTGCGGCGCGGCGGGCTGACCCTCGACCCGGACAAGGTGGAGGCGCACCTGTACCGGACGGCGGCCAAGACGGCCTGCCCGGAGCCGCGTCTGGTGTCGTACGCCAACGAGGGCCGCTCCCCCGAGTGGGACGCCTACTGCGACGGCGGGAAGAACTTCAACGGGTTCTACGGTCACGGCATCGTCGACGCCTTCGCGGCGGTGACCAGGCCGCTGCACCACCGCTGAGGTAACAGCACCGTACGGCACCGCCGGCCGGGCCGGACGGGACGACCAGCGTCCCGTCCGGCCCGGCCGGTGACGTCTTAGGCGGAAATACGTCGACCCCACCTCCGTAACCTCAAGTTTTCATTCGGCTCCATTGCGTGATCGCTCCGGTACGTGCCACGATCATGAGATCGATTCATCTCAACTGATCGAGGAGGTGGCCGAGATGCGCACGCTCCGGCACCTGGCGACCCGGCTCATCGGCCGGCGTCGCGTCAGCGGACGCTACATCTACTGGCCCTACCACTACGGCTGATCCAACGCTGCCCCGCCGACCACGTCCCGCCGGACCCGTGGCGACCAACCGACCACCGGGTCCGCGCGGGCACTGGCTGACCGGCAACATCCGGCCGTACGAGGCCGACCGGATCGGCTTCCTCCGACGCTGCCACACCGAGTACGGCGACGTGTTCTCGTTCGACGAGCGCACCGTCTGCGTCATCGACCCGGTCGTCGCCCACGACGTCCTCGCCCGCACCGGCGGCGACTTCGTCACCGAGCTCGCGCCCTTCGACGGCCCGCCCGACCTGGAGTTCGCCGCCGCCTCCGGACGGGAGTGGACACCGGCCCGGCGGGCGGCGCGGGCCGGGCTGGTCGGGCAGGCGACGACCACCACCGACATCCGGACCGCCCAGATCCTCGACCAGGTGCTGACCGCCACCGGCGGCCACGAGGTCGACGTACTCGACGTGATGCGCGGCTTCGCCGCCCGGTCGATCGCCGACCACTGCCTCGGTGCCGACGCCGGCGACGTACCCCGCACACTCGCCGACGCCATCGCCGCCACCGCACCGTTCGAGACTGCCTCCTACACGCCGCCGGCCTGGCTGCCGACTGCGCGACGGCGACGCTTCCGGCACGCCCACCGGCGGTTCACCGACACCCTGACCGCCGTCGTCGCCCAGCGGCGGACAGCCGGTGACCGCCGCCCCGGCGGCCCAGGCGCCGTGGAGCCGGGTGCCGCCGCCGACCTGCTCGACGTACTGCTCGCAGCCGACCCGACGCCGCCCGACCACCTGGTGGTGTCGACGCTGCGCACCGTCCTGATTGGTGGGTACGGCGTCCCCGCAGCGGCGCTGACGTCCATCGTCCGGGAACTGGCCCTGCGGCAATGGCTCGTCGACCGGCTGCGCGCCGACGCCAGACGCGCGGACAGCGGCCTGGCCGGGGCGGTCGTGGCTGAGGCGCTACGGCTGTACCCACCGGCGTGGTTGCTGACCCGCACCGCCCGCCGGGACACCACAGTCGGTCGATGGTCGGTGCGGGCCGGTGACGAGGTGCTGCTCAACGCGTACCTGATCCACCGGGACCCACGGTGGTGGCCGCGGCCGGAGGAGTTCGACCCGGACCGGTGGCTGGCCGGCGGGGCCGCACCCGGCCTGGCCTACCTGCCGTTCGGCGCCGGGCCACGGGTGTGCCTGGGCACGATGCTGACCAGGCGTCAACTCGCAGTCGTCACTTCCCGGCTGGCCGGCCGGTTCACCATCGCGTCCCCGAACGCCGCGTCGGTCGGGCCGGCGTTCGCCGGCCGCCTCGCCCCGGCCGGCCTGCGCGCCCGGTTCACGACCTGAGCGGTACCGACAGTCCCGGCCGCACGACGGCCGCAACTATTTGACGTCGCATAATAGGTCTGCCTATTATGCGACGCATGATAGCGGCCGAGGTGGACGAGCCCGCAGACAGCGAACGTCAGACCCAACTGCTGCGCGGCGCGCTTGACATGTGTCTGCTCGCCCTGCTGGCGAAGGAGTCGGCGCACGGCTACGAACTCGTCCGCCGGATCGAAGCCGCCGGATTCACCGGCGTCGGCTACGGCACCATCTACCCGCTGATGACCCGGATGCGCCGCCTCGGCCTGGTCGCCAACGAGACCCAGCCCAGCCCAGCCGGCCCCGACCGCAAGGTCTACGCGCTCACCGCCGCCGGCCACGCACGGCTGCGCAGCTGGCGGCAGCAGTGGGCCACCTTCGTCGGCATCGTCGACGCCACCCTGACCGACGCCGTCGGCGACAACCCGAGGAGCTGACAGTGGACACCATCGACGACGCCGTCGCCACCGCCGACGCCGCCTGGCGGGCCTACGGCGTCACCCACGCCGACCGTGCGGCCCTCGCCGCCGACCTGCGCAGCGAACTGGAGGCCGCAGTAGCCGACGGCGTCACCCCGGCACAGCTGCTCGGCGACGACGTACCCGGACTCGCCCGCCGCCTGGCCGACGAAGCCGGCGTCGCCCGCGTCCCGGCCGAGTACGGTCGCGTCGTGCGGACCGCCCTCGCCGGCGCGGTGGCCGGCACCGTCGTCGGCTACCTGGCCATGATGGTGATCTACCCGGTGGTGGTGCACCTGGTGGACCTGCCCCGCAGCTTCCGGGTGCCGCTGCTGCTGGCGGTCGCCGTCTACTACGGGATCCCGGCCGCGCTACTGGTCGCCGGCGCGGTCGTCGCTGTGCGCACCCGGCTGCGCGACCTGCCCCGGATACGCGCCACCGCCACCAGGATGCTGCTGCTCATGCCGACCGCCGGCATCGTCGTCACCCCGGTCACGATCGCCTACGCCTGGGCGACCGGCTTCAGCACCGTACCCACTGTCGTCGCCTTCGAGATCGCGCTCGTCGTCGGCGCCATCGTCGGTGCCACCGTGCTGGCCCGCCGCTGGGCGGTCCGCGACCCGGCACCGGCCCCGCTGGTCACCGCCGGCTGAACCGCCCGGTCACCGCCGGCTGAACCGCCCGGTCACCGCCGGCTGAACCGCCCGGTCACCGCCATCAGAACCGCCCCCGTCACCGCCGTCAGAACCGCCACCAGGTATGCCGACCGTCACACCGGGTCACCGCTGACCGGGTAGCGTCCCCGGCAGGGTGCCACCATGCCGGACGTACACCCAGGTCAACCCACACCCAGGAGGAGCCATGCCGGCACGGGACAAAATCGAGACGATCTACGGCTCGGTCGTGCGACGCAACCCGGGTGAGAGCGAGTTCCACCAGGCCGTCCGCGAAGTCCTGGACAGCATCGTGCCCGCGCTGGACCGCCACGCCGAGTACGCCGAGGCGAAGATCATCGAACGCATCTGCGAGCCCGAACGGCAGATCATCTTCCGGGTGCCATGGGAGGACGACCACGGCGAGGTGCACATCAACCGGGGCTTCCGGGTCGAGTTCAACAGCGCACTCGGCCCGTACAAGGGCGGACTGCGGTTCCACCCGTCGGTGTACCTGGGAATCGTCAAGTTCCTCGGCTTCGAGCAGCTGTTCAAGAACGCCCTGACCGGCATGCCGATCGGCGGCGGCAAGGGCGGATCCGACTTCGACCCCCGAGGCCGATCCGACCGCGAGGTGATGCGGTTCTGCCAGTCGTTCATGACCGAGCTGTACCGGCACATCGGCGAACACACCGACGTGCCGGCCGGTGACACCGGCGTCGGCGCCCGCGAGATCGGCTACCTGTTCGGGCAGTACAAACGAATCACCAACCGGTACGAGTCCGGCGTACTGACCGGCAAGGGGCTCAGCTACGGCGGCGCCCAGGTACGCCGCGAAGCCACCGGGTACGGCGTGGTCTTCTTCGCCGAGGAGATGCTGCGCACCACCGGTGACAGCCTCGACGGCAAACGTGTCGTCGTCTCCGGCTCCGGCAACGTCGCCCTGTACGCCATCGAGAAGGTGCACCAACTCGGCGGGACCGTGGTCGCCTGCTCCGACTCCTCCGGCTACGTCCACGACGACAAGGGCATCGACGTGGAGCTGCTCAAGGAGATCAAGGAGGTCCGCCGGGAGCGGATCAGCGCGTACACCGACGTCCGGCCGCACGCCGCTTTCGTCGCCGACCGCAGCGTCTGGGAGGTGCCCTGCCAGGTCGCCGTCCCTTGCGCGACGCAGAACGAGATCAGCGCCGCCGACGCGGTCACCCTGGCCGCCGGCGGCACCACCCTCGTCGTCGAGGGGGCGAACATGCCGACCACCCCGCAGGCGGTACGGGTCTTCGCCGAGGCCGGCGTACGGTTCGCCCCGGGCAAGGCGGCCAACGCCGGCGGGGTGGCAGCCAGCGCCCTGGAGATGCAGCAGAACGCCAGCCGCGACTCGTGGACGTTCGCCCATTCCGAGGACCGGCTCCGGGAGATCATGCGGGACATCCACGACCGCTGCCACGCGACCGCCGAGGAGTACGGCATGCCGGGCGACTACATCACCGGCGCCAACATCGACGGGTTCCGCCGGGTGGCCGAGGCGATGCTCGCCCACGGCCTGATCTGACAGCGGCGGGGAGGGGAGGCCGGAGCCGACACGGCCAACGTGAGACGCCGGATCCGACGCGGCCGCCGGGAACGGCAGGTACGCCCAACCTGCCGTTCCCGGCGCGTCGCCGTCGCATCGCCGGGCCGGGTGGTCGACCGGCCCGACGACGGTGGTCGCTCAGGCGACGGTGCAGGATGCTCCATTGAGGGCGAACGAGGTCGGCCGGGCCGTGTTACCGGTGTGGGTGGCCTGGAAACCGATGTCCACCGATCCGTTGACCGGGATACTGGCGTTGTAGGACATGTTGCGGGCGGTGACCTGCCCGGAGGACGGTGAGTAGGTCGCGTTCCAGCCCGAGGTGATGTTCTGCCCACCCGGCAGGGTGAACACCAGGGACCAGCCGTTCACCGGCGACGTACCGGTGTTGGTGATCCGGTAGTTCGCGGTCAGGCCGGTGTTCCAGGCGTTCAGGGTTACGGTGACCCGGCAGGCGCCGGTCGGCGGCGGGGTCGTCGGGGGTGCGGTGGTGGGCGGTGCGGTGGTCGGCGGCGCCGTCGTCGGCGGCGCCGTCGTCGGCGGGGCCGTCGTGGGTGGTGCGGTGGTGGGCGGTGCGGTCGTCGGCGGGGCGGTCGTCGGCGACGGGTTGGTCAGGCCGAAGAAGGTGATCGCGGCGGCGGCCATCCCGGAGCTGGGCAGGCTGTGCCCGGCACCCTGGATGCTGTACGCCTCCACCTGGACGGTGCCGCTGCTGTCGGCGAAGCGACGGCGGTTCCAGTTCGGCTGCGGGGTGTCCGTCGACGTCGGCGTCTGGCTGAGCCCGAACACGTTGGTCCACTGCTCGACCGACTCCTGAAGCAGGCTGAACGGCACCAGGGTGTCGTTGGTGCCGTGCCACAACTGCACCCGGGGCCGAGGTCCGGTGTAGCCCGGGTACGCCTGCTGGCGGACCGCGTCACCCCACTGCTGCGGGGTCCGGTTCATGTTGCCGCCGGTGCACTGGCTGCTGCCCGGCGGGTAGTCGGCGGCGTTGGCGAAACAGTTGTACGGCACACCCATGAACGCCGCCCCGGCCTTGAACACGTCCGGGTAGACGGCGAGCATGTGGTTGGTCATCATGCCGCCGGACGAGCTGCCGGTGGCGTACACCCGGTTGGGGTCGCCCCGGTACTGCTGCTGCACGTAGTTGATCATCGACACGATCGACACCGGGTCGCTGCCACCGCCGCGCCGCTTGGCCGCGTCCGACCAGACGTCGAAGCAGTTGCCGAAGCCGGCCTGCTGCATCGCACTCGGGTAGATCACGATGTAGCCGTACCGGTCGGCCAGCGAGGCGAACTCGCTGCCGGAGTAGAAGCCGGGACCGCTGCCGCCGCAGCCGTGCATCGCCACGACGATGGCCGGGTTGGCCGGACGGTTGTCCGGCACGTACACGTGCATCCGCATGCCACCCGGGTTGTTCCCGAAGTTCGTCACCTCGACCAGTGAGGCCGCGTGCGCCGGGGTCAACGCCGGCACGACCAGGCCGGCGGCCACCACCGACGCGGCCAGGCCGAGCAGCAGTCTTCGAACGATTCTCATACACCCTCCTCGATAGGTACGGCGCGCCCTGCCCGACCCTGCACGGCAACGTGTGGCACTTAGTGTTCTCCTCGGACGCACAAGTGTCAATCGATGCAACTCGATGATCAGCGCCGTCTACAGTCGCGGTACGCCACCGCCGAGACGAGCCCCGGAGCGACCGTGAAGCGACCGTTCACCATCGAGGAGATCTACCCCGACGACCACGACGACTCCGTACGGCTGCCCCGCCGCCAGGCCGGCAACTCCCCCCAGGGCCTCGCCGTCACCCTGCTCGCCGACTACACCCTGCGCACCCGGGCCGCGCTACCGTCCGCCGCGATCGTCGCCCTGCTCACCGAGAGCGGCGTCACCGCCACCGGCGCCCGGACCGCGATCAGCCGCCTCGCCCGACGCGGCATCCTCGACGGCAGCCGCCACGGCCGGCACAGCTCCTACCAGCTCAGCGAACGCGCCGCCACCAACCTCTCCGTCGGCGGCAGCTGGATCATCGCCTCCACCACCAGCCCACCGGCGTGGGACGGACACTGGACACTTGTCGCCTTCTCCCTGCCCCAGGAGCAGAGCACCCAGCGCCGCGCACTGCGCGGCCAACTCCGCTGGCTCGGCTACGCCCCGCTGTACGACGGACTGTGGATCTCCCCGCACCCGCCGACCCACCTGGTCAGCGCCCACCTGGCCCAGCTCGACCCCGGCACCGTCACCGTCATCCGCGGCCGGGCCGTCGACCTCGACGCCGTCACCGGCCGCAAACCCATCGACGCCTGGGACATCGCCGAAATCCACCAGCAGTACGAGGCCTTCCTGCACCGCTGGCGGCCGCTGCTACCCCGGATCAGCGCCGGCCGACTCGACGGCCCACACGCCGTACAGGCCCGCACCGAAGTGATGGACACCTACCGCCGATTCCCCACCCTCGACCCGCAACTGCCGATCCAGCTGCTACCGGCGGGCTGGCTGCGCGACACCGCCCGGGAGGTCTTCACCGCCGTCTACGACGGCCTCGCCGACGTCGCCGAACACCACGTCCGTACGGTCGTCGCCGCCCACACCGGCGGCACCGACCCCGACGTACGCGCACACACCACCGTCGACCTGCTCGCCGGAATCGGCCGGCCACCGGCCAGAAGCCGACTCACACACTTTGCGTAACTCTGCTACTCTCGAACAACCGGACTCGAGCTGCCCGCCTGACTGCCAACCGGCCTGCAGCCATGCAACAGACAGCAGTGCAGGAAGCGCATCGCCGCGTATGCGGGGAGCAGTCGAGCTGATCGAAGCCCTCGTCCCGTTGGTGGGGCTATCCCCGCGTGCGTGGGGAGTAAGCGGACGCTTTCGCCACCGAGTTCTACCCAGGACCATCCCCGCGTGCGCGGGGAGCAGCGCGACGGCAAAGGCCAACCCCGGATGGAATGGGGACCATCCCCGCGTGCGCGGGGAGCAGCCCGCAGCGGTGCTGCGCAAATCATCGGACCAGGGACCATTCCCGCGTGCGCGGGGAGCAGTCACCCGATCAGCCACCACCGCCGGTCACCGCGGGACCATCCCCGCGTGCGCGGGGAGCAGGGTGATCGGATCAGTCATGGTGGTGCCTTTCTAGGACCATCCCCGCGTGCGCGGGGAGCAGCCGGCCGGTCCCCATCCCGGCCGGGGCTGCTCGGGACCATCCCCGCGTGCGCGGGGAGCAGGTCGTACATGGCCAGGTCGGCGTAGTGCAGCAGGGACCATCCCCGCGTGCGCGGGGAGCAGCTGCCCGTCGCCACCGGGGTGGCGGCGGCGGGACCATCCCCGCGTGCGCGGGGAGCAGGACGAGCTGATCGCCGCGCTGCTGGTGGAGCGGGGACCATCCCCGCGTGCGCGGGGAGCAGGCAGGTCCATCGGGGGCCGGGTCGCGGCCCCTGGGACCATCCCCGCGTGCGCGGGGAGCAGCCGCTGTTCGGGGCGACCGCGACAGGGCTGGAGGGACCATCCCCGCGTGCGCGGGGAGCAGCTGCGGGCACGCCGCTGCGGGTGGTCGTCGGCGGGACCATCCCCGCGTGCGCGGGGAGCAGTCGGCACCCACCTGCGGCTACCGCAACGCCCGGGGACCATCCCCGCGTGCGCGGGGAGCAGAAGAAAGCCGGCGACGACCGGCCCCGGTTGCAGGGACCATCCCCGCGTGCGCGGGGAGCAGGTCCACGATGGCGCGCGACCCGCAGGAGACTGGGGACCATCCCCGCGTGCGCGGGGAGCAGTGTCCGCTGGTGCGACGGGCACCCGCACCGCTGGGACCATCCCCGCGTGCGCGGGGAGCAGTCGTCGCGGCGCACGATCCGCGTGGCGATGCTGGGACCATCCCCGCGTGCGCGGGGAGCAGGAGGCCAGGGTGAGGCAGGCGACGGCCGGCGCGGGACCATCCCCGCGTGCGCGGGGAGCAGACTTGTTGACCTGCAGGTTCAGCGACGCAGCAGCCGTTTTCATTCACTTTGGTTTCGCTCCGACTGGTCGATCCCTGACTTGGGGGTGGGAACGCGTCGAGCGAATCGTCGCCGCTTGGACGCTTTGCTCCACCCGGAGGGCGGGGCGACGGCCAGAGCGGCGGGATCCGCTGGTCGTCGGATGAGCATGATGCCGTCGAAGTCGACCGGATGCCAGTGATGGTCATGCACCTTGAACGAGAGCCGCTGCTCTCCGCGAACCTGGTACACCATGAGTGCCCGGCCGGGTCCGGCGAGTTCGGTCACCCGAGCCCAAAGCCGGTCACGAACCCGCGAGGTTACGTGCCCGACGTACACGCCAGCGGCGATCTCCAGCAGCCATTGGGTGAGGTGTCCTCGCAGGCCGGCAGGGCAGGCGGTCAGCACGATGACGACCATCAGAAGTCGACCTCATACTCGTCGGCGTAGTTGATACCACTGGGCATCTCCGCGCCGGACTCGTCCCACAGGTTGACGACGTCCTCGCTGAACGCGTGACCCTCCTGCTGACCTGCGGAGTCGGGCAGGAGCAGTCGACGGATGTCGGCCGCGCACCGATCAAGGAGATTCAGCTCAAACAGCCGGTCGCGGACGGCGCGGCGTGTGTCCGCCGGGACGTCCGCCGATCCTCGCGCGACGACGTCGAAGGCAACCGGGATGCTGATCTCAGCCTTGTACAGGTCGGCGATGTCGTACACGAACGAACGCTCGTGACCTGTGTGGATGAACCCCAGGCCCGGTGCCGCACCGAGCGCGACGATGACGGCGTGGACGATGCCGTACAGGCAGACGTGTGCCGCCGATAGTGCCTGGTTGATCGGATCGGAGCCGGCGAAGTTCTCCGGGTCGTAGTCCCGGTGGGTCCACGTCACTTTCGTACGGCGGGCATGCTCCCGGTAAGTGCGTCTGACCCGCGCTCCTTCCCTGCCCCGCAGTTGCTGCATGGTCAGTTGACCGGTGTCCGCCCCGCAGTTGCTGCATGGTCAGTTGACCGGTGTCCTCGTCGGGAAACCGCATGTCGTACATCGTGCGGGCGACGGCAAGCCGCCGGTCCCGGTGGGACACCGCGGAGGCCTGGGCGACGAGGAGTCGGCTGGATCGGGCAAGGGACCGTCCGTGGGCGTAGTAGCGGACTCCGCGCTCACCGACCCAGACGACTGTGGCGCCGTTGTCAGCGAGCAGCATCATCGCCTGGTGGGTAACGGTGGTGCCGGGTCCGAGCAGCAGCACCCCGAGACTGGCTGCCGGGATGTGAACGGTCCCTTGCGCGTCGGTGGCGGTGATTGCGTTGCTGTCGCGGTGGATGATGCACCGGTCGTGGTAGATGAAGCTGATCCGGTCCTGAGCGCGCACCAGGTCGGGCAGTTCGGGCGGCGGTACGCCGGGGACCTTCATCGTGCGGCGGTTGCCGGGGCGAGGGTCATCAGCCCGCATCCGTACGCCTTGGCGTGCCCGATGCCGGCGGTGAGTGCACGGCGTAGCGCGTCCGGGTCACGGACGGAAAGGACGCCGTCGAAGGTCGCGGTACGGATGACGACAGGGTGGTCTCCCCCACGTCGGCCGAAGCTCTGGGTTGTCTGGCTGTGCAGGATCAGGTTGAGTTCGTCGTCGGCTCCTCGCAGGATGTCGAAGCCGAGGCGTTCGGCCCGATCGACGAGCCATCTGGTTTGCTGGGCGACGGTGACGTGGCCGTACCGGCGGGTGTCGGCGGTCGGATCCTTGGGGCGGCCGTCACGGACGGGGTTGGCGGTCAGCCGGAACGCCCACTGTTGGCTGACGGCGAGGCTGTCGAGGAAGCTGTCGTACGGGCGGGTCAGCCACTTCTCCCCGCTGGTCGGCCAGCCGGCCTGCTCGACGAGGTGGGTGAGGTCGGGTCGGCCGGGGCTGACGATGTAGAGCACCGGCTGGTTGTCGCTGGTGTCGAGCCGCCACAGGGTGCGGCGGCCGTCGCGTGTGTGGTCGCTGTCGGTGGCGAACCCTGACATCACGGCGGCGTGCATGACCTGTGGGGAGCCGAGGAGGCGCCGACTGTCCCTGCGTGCCTTGTTGAAGCGGAAGCGGGTGAGGTACACGTCAGCCTCCGGTGACGATCATCGGGTCGTGGGCGGGGATGTGTGCTGCCCGCGCTTCAGGGTGGGGCAGATCGACGTGTTCCCGGACGACCAGCCGCCAACCGTGTTGACGGTGGGTCGGGTCGAAGCTGACGGGTTCGTCACGGATCGTTTCGGTGAAGGGGTCGGCGGTGTCGGCGTCCCGCAGGATTTCCAGGGTGACGGTCGCTGACCGACTGGTGCGCCGGTGCCACGCAGACGCCTCCCAGGGGTGTTGGCGCAGCACATCGACTGGTATGCCGTCATGCACGCCGAGACTGACGGGCAAAACCGGTGGACAGGATCGTCGGCCGAGGTAGAGCGGAAACTGCGGACGACGTAGTGCGTCATGCAGTCCGGTGAGCAGGTCCCGGGTGCCACCGACGGCGGCGACGAAGACGGCGTCGCTCAGGTAGTGGCGGTAGGACAACGGCAGGGATGATCCGTCGAGTCGTTGCGCTGTCTGGAAGTCACGCACAATGGTGCCGGGCTGGTCGATACGGACGGCGAAACTGAGGTCGAGCAGTTCGGTCAGCGGCTCGGTGCGTCGGATGCCTTTTGCGGCTGCGAGCATGCCGATGACGCCGCTCTTGGTGGGCGCGATCTCGGTGCCGCGGTGGACGAACCGGCTTCTGGCTCCCCATGCCTGTAGCGGTCCGGCGAGCCGCAGCAGCAACGTGTTCATTCTTCCTTCCCGAGTCGTACGGCCACCTCGTCCGCGACGGCGGTCACCAGTTCGGCGAAGGGCAGCACGTCACCGAGCGAGTCGAGCGCTGCGGTGTGGTCGCCGACCCGGCTTACCCAGGCGCCGATCGGCTCCTCGCCGTAGGTGGTCTCGACCGATGTCGCGTAGGCGGCAAGGCGTCCGGCGGCTTCGCGGACCCGGCCGGCCGGTGAGTCGTAGGTGACGACCTCCTCGTAGGCGCCGACGAGGTTGATCGGCTGGGTGTTGCGCAGCCGGACGACGACGGCATCGGGCAGCGTCCGGTTGGCGAAGGTGTTCTGCTTGCCGGTCGGCATGCTCCTGGCGAACGCGGTGAGGAATGCGTGGACGGCCCGGCGGGTTGCTTCAGGGTCGCCGAGGTTGTCGTGGAGCCGGTCGACGTCGAGCGCGGCGTACCGGTAGAGGGTGGATGAGTTGAACTCGACGGTGCCGATCATACCGGCTCCCTGCTCATTCGCGTCGTCCTTGCGGTCGTCGACGGCGGTGAAGTAGTCGAACTCGTTGTTGACGGCGTGCACGCTGATCGCATGGGCGACCTGCACGGCGGCGTCGACGTTGATGTCGGACAGGTCCGCGAGCATCCGACCGAAGAGCGCGATGTCGACGGAGTGGCGCTGGTTCGCGAGCTTCTTCAGCTCCTTGCCGTCGGGGTCCTTGCCGGCACGATGTGCGGCTACGACGTGTGCGGCGATGGCGTCGAGCTGGCTGTGGCTGAGGAAGACCAGGTATTCGGATTCGGCGGCCGCAACAGTGTCGTCTGCCTTGTTCTTGCTGGCCTTCGGCGCCTTTGCTGGCTTGACGAGACCGAGCGCGGCCAGCGCCTTGTTGGCGAGTTCGACCTTGGCTGTCGTGAGGTCGGGTGCCTGGGCGGCGATGAGCTCACCAACGGATTCGCCGAGTCGTTTCGTCCGCTCCCCCAGCTCGGCACGGTCGAGCAGCGTGTCGAACGCGGTGCGGGTAGCGCGCTTCCATGCCTGGCTGGAAACCCTGGCGCGGCGTTGGCCACCGTACACGGCGGTCTTCGGCGAGCCGGTGTCATCGCGGTTGAGGTTGCTCGGCGGGACGGTCTGCAGGATGTGGATATCGATCACGGTACGGCTCATGACTGGTCCTCCGGGGTGTCACTGTCGGCTTTGGTGTCAGTGCGATGGAACTCGCGGCCCCACAACGAGCGGATCTTGTCCGGCCCGCCTGGCACCTGGTATTCACGCAGGTCGTCGGCGAACAGGCCGTAGTCGAGGGTGATGTGCTTGTCGCGCAGCAGCCGGATCAGCCCTCGGCAGTGGTGCAGCGCCTCGGTGTACGTGGCGGCGGTGCCCATGGCGACGAACCGGCGGCGGACGGATTCCGGGTTGGGGTTTTGCGCGGCGAGTAGCGCGACAGCACGGCCGAAGCCGTTTCCGTCGCGGTGCATCCTGCGCTCGTGGGACGACTGCTGGTGCACGGCCCACAGGGTGAGTGCGGCGTGTTTGGCGTGCTCGACCGGCTCCGGGTCGTCGTCGAGCCGTCGAGGCAGAAACTCTGTAGGTACGGCGGTGGCACCGAGTACGTCGAGCCGGGAACCGGTGGGGCTGCCGGCGGCGGCTCGCAGCCGGGCAAGGGTAGCGATCGCGCTGGGTGCGTCGTTGATGAACGCGCTCTGGAGCTTCGCGACCTCTCCGGCGACGTGATCACCGAATGGGCTTCTCCTGCGGACCGCAGCCCGGGTCGGGGGGTTGGTCTGGATCATGTCAGGGCCACTTCCTCCTGCGGACGGTCGGTGGTGTCGGGCTCCGCCGGCTGATCCGCGCCAGCCAGCGGCAGCGCTTTCGACAGTTGGTGGCGGAACCAGACGTCCGCTTTGGCGCTGGTGACGAGGTTGTTGTCGATCTGGCGGCCGGCCCATGCGACCGGTCCGGCTTCGGCGACCATCCGGTCGCCGATGCCTCGCAGCGTGCGCGCGGCGCTCCGGTGCCATGCGGTGCGGGAATCGGCCAGGTCCACCCCGTCGACGAGACCACGCAGCCAGTCGCGGAACTGCTGGTCGAGTGCGGCGTACGCCTCGGCGGCGGTCGCCTCACGCGCACCGTCCAGCCGGTTGTCTTCCCGGACGCCAGCGGCGCGCAGCAGGTTACGACCGAGGGCGACGAGTGCCCGCACGCCTCGATCGGCGGCGTCGGCTGCGCGTTGGATCTCGATGGCGACGTGCGGGTCGGTGACGGCCCGGACCGGCATGGTGACCGCATCGTCGAGTACCTCGTCGATGACGGACTGTTGCGTGCCGTAGACAGCTCCAACGGCGCGGAGTCGGATGACGGGTCGACGCAGAAGGCCCCGGTTCGCGGCATAGCCGGTCCATTCGAGGATGCCGGGGTCGAGGTTGGCTGGTGGCTCGCCGCTGCGACCGCGGCCAGCGGTGCCGGGCAGCATGGCGTCGAGGCCGCGCCACAGCGCCCGGTCAGGAGTGTGGGTGCGGGGTAGGTAGACGGGTGTCGTCTTGAGTGCCTTCTCCTGGGTGGGGCTGCGCCGCCAAGCGGTCATCGGCTCCCGCTGGTGCAGGTCGCGTGGGCTGAGCGGGTCGCCGTACGCCAGGACCACGCCGGTGATGCCGTCGGCGTCGCCGAAAAGTCGGATGCGCCGTGACTGCCAGGTGTAGAGCCGCATCACGCCCGACGGGGTCAGGTCGTCCTGGGCTGCCGGGCCGAGCGGGTCACGCTCCCAGGTCGGTCGGTCATCGTCGTCGCTGCGGAGATAAGGCACGTTGTACGGCACGAGATTGAGTAGCAGGGTCTCGCGCAGGTTGTCGCCTTCGACGAAGACTCCGCCGAGGGATCCGGTGTAGCCGGTGCCGAGTGGGTAGACCTTGCCGCCCTTGACTCGGCTGTCGCCGGCCGCGCCGGACTTGATGCCGGAGATGTCGTACGCGTGGGCATGGACCAGCCAGCGGGCGGCCTCAGCCGGTGAGATACGGTGCAAAGCCGGCCCCGAGCGGGCGGTGAACAGCAACTGCGCCCCGCTGGGGACGTCGGCGATCAGCCGTTCGAGCCCGAAAACCTCGTCCTTGCCGGTTCGTAGGTCGGCGACCTGGTAGAACGGTGCGGTCGGGTGGAGCAGGTCGAACCGTTCGCGGTGTTCGTCGAGGTAGTCGGCGATGTCGTCCACCGGAAGCGTCGGTGTCTCCCAGAGTTGCTCCCAGGTCGAAGTGTCCGGCCCGTCGAGGGTCGCGTGGAGCACCGCGAGCAGTAGCCGCAGGTGGGCGAACTCCTGGGTGGGTAGTTCTCCAGCGAGCCGGCGCAGCTCGGGAGCCCGCCGGAACGCATCGACGAGCGACACCTCTTCGACGTGCCCGTCGAGCCGCTGCACAAGCAGCCAGGGCTGATCAACAAGATCAAAGGACATGGGCTTCCTCATCGTCGTCACGCCAAGCGCTGACACGGATCGGCACACTATCGCCGGCCACTGACATCCTGAACTTGATCTTCGAATACGAATCGCAGTCGCATACAAACCTTGGAAGCGGCATGAGCTGCATAAACACGCCGCAGGGTCGGCGAGCCACGCTGGATCGAGAACCGAAACAAGACCGTAGATTGCAAAAGTGCGGTCTTCTACCTGACACAGGGTCATCCGATCGGGCGGATGCTACGGGCGAATCCGCTATGGCCAGATGACGACCCGTCGCATTTGATGAACGCCTGTGGGTGCACATCAGACACAGCAGCTCAGCCCGGCGGCGGCGTCCGCATGGGGAAAAACGAGCGACGATGGCGGACCTGGTTGGCTGCCGCTGTGGCAGCACCTGGCTGACGCCTCCGATGTGGCGCAGCGGCTCTGGCAGCACTGGCTCAACGACGCCGTACGGCGGCAGTTCAGCGCGGCGCTTCCCGGCGGAGCCGCAGATGGGCCAGGGCTGGTGGCCTGGCTGGCCGGGCTGCACGACATCGGCAAGTGCACGCCTGCGTTCGCCTGCCAGATGCCGAACCTCGCCGGGCGGATGCGCCGACACGGATTGAACTGCGACGACAACCGGATCAACGCCGATAGGCGCCTCGCGCCGCACGCCCTCGCCGGGCAGATCCTGCTGGAGGGCTGGCTGGTCGACCACCACGGCTGGACAGCCTCAGCGGCGAGCACGTTCGCCGTCGTGGTCGGTGGCCACCACGGCGTACCGCCGTCGGACAAAGAGCTGCACACGGCCCGCCACCTCGACCACCTGCTCGGCACCGGGCCGTGGCTGACCGTGCAGCGGGAGCTGCTGGACTGGATGACCGACCGGTGCGGGGTGCGAGACCGGTTGCCGGCCTGGCGGGACGTCCGACTCCCCCAGCCCGTGCAGGCGCTGCTGACCGGAGTGATCGTCGTGGCCGACTGGATCGCCAGCAACCAGGAGTGGTTCCCTGCCTCCTACACTGCCGACGCCGACCGGGCCGAGCGGGGATGGGACGAGGTGGACCTGCCGTCCCCGTGGCACGCCGTCGACCTGGACCTCTCCCCCGACGACATCATCGCCACCCGGTTCGGGCTGCCGGCCGGGGCGAGGGCGTACCCGGTGCAGCGGGCCGTGATCGAGCAGGCCCGGCAGATGACCGCACCGGGTCTGATGATCGTCGAGGCGCCGATGGGCGACGGCAAAACCGAAGCGGCACTCGCTGCCGTCGAGGTGCTCGCCGCCAAGTTCGGAGCATCCGGATGCTTCGTCGCCCTGCCGACCCGGGCCACCAGTGACGCGATGCTGTCCCGAGGATTGACCTGGCTGGAGCGACTACCTGACCAGGACCAGGAACGCGGCGCCTACGCCGTGGCGTTGGCGCACGGCAAGTCCCGGTTCAACGACGAGTACGGCATCTTGCGAATGAGTGGACGCGCCAGCTCGATCGGTGTCGACGAAGCCGGCGTCGACCTGGCCGTACACCGATGGTTGGCTTCCCGGAAGAAGATCCTGCTGTCGGACTTCGTCGTCGGCACCATCGACCAGTTGCTGTTCATGTCGCTGAAGGCCCGCTACGTGGTACTGCGCCATCTCGGGCTCGCTGGCAAGGTCGTCGTGATCGACGAGGCACACGCCTACGACGTGCACATGAGTCAGTATCTGGACCGGGCTCTGGAGTGGCTGGCGGCCTACCGCGTACCGGTGATCGTGCTGTCCGCGACGCTACCGGCGACGCGACGCCAAGCGATGATGCGGGCGTACGACGACGGCAGGCTCGGCCCCACCCCGCGACGGACCCGACGCACGTCCGGACCGGACCCGTACGCAGACCTGGCCGGCGACATCGGCTATCCGGTGCTCACCACCTCCGGCGAGGCGCGTGTCCCCACGGTGCGCACCGCCGCGTCGTCAGGACGGGCGGTGTCGGTGCGGGTGTCCCGCCTCGACGACGACCTCGATCCGCTCGCCGACCTGCTCGCCGACCAGATCGGCCGGGGCGGCTGCGCGCTGGTGGTCCGCAACACGGTGCGTCGGGTCCAGGAGACGGCGGTTGTCCTGCGGGAGCGGTTCGGCGCGGACATCCCGGTGTTCGTGGCGCATTCCCGCTTCCTCGCTCCGGACCGGGCCGCCAACGACCGCTGGCTGGTGGACCGGTTCGGCCCGCCGACGCGAGCCACCGACCGGCCACAGCGGTACGTGGTCGTGGCCAGCCAGGTCGCCGAGGTGTCGCTGGACGTCGACTTCGACTTACTGGTCACCGACCTGGCTCCGGTCGATCTGCTGCTGCAGCGCATGGGCCGATTGCACCGCCACGACCGCAGCCGGCCGGCGCATCTGACAGCCGCCCGCTGTGTCGTCACGGGTGCGGACTGGTCGGCGGAGCCGCCCGAGCCGGTGCAGGGGTCACGGATCGTCTACGGCGACGCTGACCTGTGGCGGGCCGCCGGTGTCCTCTGGCCGCATCTCGACGGCGGCCGGCCGGTGGAGCTGCCAAAGGACATTCCGACGCTGGTGCAGGCCGCGTACGACATACCGCTCGTCGGCCCGGCGGACTGGCATTCGGCGATGCGGGAGGCGGACAAGGCCGCCGACACCAGACGGCAGCGACATCGGACGCAGGCCGGCGCCTACCGTCTCGACTCGGTCGACCCGCAGGCCACCGCCCTGATCGGCTGGCTGGCCGCGCACATCGGCGACGCCGACGCGCGCGGTGACGACGCACGCGGTCGTGGTCACGTCCGTGCCGACTCCGCCGAGTGTCTGGAAGTGATTCTTCTGGTACGCCGTGACGGCCGGCTTCACGTGCCGGACTGGGTCCGGGACGACCCCAGCCGGGAGGTACCGACCGAGACCAGCCCTGACAGCAGGCTGGCCCGCTCGGTCGCTCGTTGCACGCTGGCCCTGCCGCAGATGATGAGCAGCCGCCTCGACGCGGTCATCGCCGAACTGGAAGCCCGCAACTGCTTCCCTGCCTGGAGCACGTCGCACTGGCTGGACGGCGAGCTCGTGCTCGACATCGACGACACCGGGTACGCCCGGGTCGCCGGCTTCGACCTGCACTACGACGCCACCGATGGCCTCACGGTGACCAGGGTAGACGGATAACCGTGGCGGGAGCACCTCGTGGTTGCCACGTCCAGCGGGCATCCACTTCGTCGCCCCTGCCCCATAAGGTATGCAGTCATGCATGCATTGAAGCCGTGGCACGTGGTCGTACTGCTCATCATGAGCCTGCTGTGCGTCGGTGGAACGGTGGCCGTCGTCGCAGCCGCACTCGCGCTGATCAAACGCGGCAAGCGCTGACCCAGCCAGGACACGACCATTCCCGCACACGCGGGCAGCCCAGCTGTGAGGGTTAGCGGTTCCCTGTCCCGAATCATCCCCGCGTACGCGGGGAGCAGTCGTCGGCGAGCAGGACACGCACCGTCTGGTCGGGACCATCCCCGCGCGTGCGAGAAGCAGCCGAACAGCTGGCCGAGGAAAGCCTGCAGCTCCGGACCATCCCCGCGTGCGCGGGGAGCAGCGGTACGCCGGCCGGGCTTCCCCAGAACCTCTGGGACCATCCCCGCGTGCGCGGGGAGCAGGGCCAGACCACCGACCTCGGTGCGCTGCAGTGGGGACCATCCCCGCGTGCGCGGGGAGCAGGGGCCGCCCGCAGGCGGCAATGGCAATCCAGCAGGACCATCCCCGCGTGCGCGGGGAGCAGAGCAAGGCGGCGGCGCAGGCGGCCGGCGTCACGGGACCATCCCCGCGTGCGCGGGGAGCAGAGCAAGGCGCTCAGCCAGTTGCCGTACGCGCGGGGGACCATCCCCGCGTGCGCGGGGAGCAGTTCGCATCCCAGTGGATGCAGCAGCACCCCGAGGGACAATCCCCGCGTGCGCGGGGAGCAGCACAAGCGGGCTGGCCCGTCTGCCAGCGCCACCGGACCATCCCCGCGTGCGCGGGGAGCAGTCCTTCGGGGTGCCTGTTGGCGTTCCCTGCCAAGGACCATCCCCGCGTGCGCGGGGAGCAGCAGGCCGTGTCCGACGCGCAGCGCCCGCCACAGGGACCATCCCCGCGTGCGCGGGGAGCAGTGTTTATGTGCCTTTTCTGCCCACCGGTGCGGGGGACCATCCCCGCGTGCGCGGGGAGCAGCAGTGCAGGGGCAGGTCAGATTCTGGCCAGGGGGGACCATCCCCGCGTGCGCGGGGAGCAGCACCCGCTGTACTGCCGGGCAGCCGGAACCCTGGGACCATCCCCGCGTACGCGGGGAGCAGGCCAGCCGGGTGCGGGCGTCGAGCGCCTTCTGGGGACCATCCCCGCGTACGCGGGGAGCAGTCCCGCAGCGCTTCGCCGGTGTAGTTGTCAACGCCGCCCCAATCGTGACCACCGTGGTCCGGCTGAAACTGGACCACCCCGGTTTGGTTGATCTTCAGTCGTTGGTCTTGGTCGCTGCCGGGACGCGGCCGAGGTCGCGGTCCTTGAGCCGGTAGCTGTCGCCCTTCATCGAGATGACCTCGGCGTGGTGAACAAGCCGGTCGATCATGGCCGCGGCGACGACGTCATCACCGAAGACCTCTCCCCACCGGCCGAAGGGCTTGTTACTGGTGACAATCAGCGAGGCACGTTCGTAGCGGTTCGAAACCAACTGGAAGAACAGGTTCGCCGCTTCGGCTTCGAAGGGGATGTAGCCGACCTCGTCGACGATCACCAGCGGGATCCGGCCGAGTTTGACGAGCTCGTCCTGCAGCCGGCCGGCGTGGTGGGCGTCAGCGAGACGGGACACCCACTGAGCGGCGGTGGCGAACGCGACCCGGTGTCCGGCCTGGCAGGCCCGGATACCGAGACCGATGGACAGGTGGGTCTTGCCGGTGCCGGGCGGCCCCAGGAACACGACGTTCTCCTTCGACGCCACGAAGTCCAGAGTGCCCAGGTGGGCGATCGTCTCCCGCTTCAACGACCGCTGGTGTTCGAAGTCGAACTCCTCCAGGCTCTTGCGTGCCGGGAACCTCGCCGCCCGGATACGTCCCTCACCGCCGTGGGCCTCCCGGGCCGCCACTTCGCGTTGCAGACAGGCGGCGAGGAACTCCTCGTGCGTCCACGACTCCGCCCGGGCCCGCTCCGCGAGCCGGTCCACCGACGCCGCCAACGAGGGCGCCTTCAACGCACGGGTGAGGAAAGCGATCTCGGAGGAGACGTTGCGGTTGCCGGTCGTTCTGGAGGCCATCACGCGGCCGCCTCGGCATCGACACCGAACATGCGGTCGTAGTCGGCCAACCTGCGGTGCTCCACCTCGGCCGTGACCGCCGGTGCCGGCGCCTGCCGCGCGGCGGTCCGCAGATCGGCGGCGGCCTGACGGTGAGCCGGGTCGGTGATGCTCTGATGCCGCGCCCAGCACCGGTCGTGCCGGGCGACGAGACGGCCCTCGCAGAGCACCTGCACCCGGTCGGCGTCAGCGACCACGTCGACCCGGCGGCCCACCACCATCGGGTGCACCGAGTAGTCGTTGCCGTCCAGCCGGACGTAGTGGTCGCGGGGCAGACGGGTGCTCCGCCGCCAGCCGACCACCGGCGCGACCGGCGGCAGCGTCAGCATCGCCGCTCGGTCGGCCTCCCACCGGTCCACCGGCCGGCAGCCCAGCACCCGGTGCCGACGCTGGTTCGCCCGTACCAGCCATTCGGCAAGCTGGGCGTTGAAGTCCCGGGGCGAGCTGAACCGGCGCCCGGGCAGGAACGACGTCTCCAGATAGCCGTTCGCCCGCTCCACCAGGCCTTTGGCTTCCGGGTCCGCCGGCCGGCACTGGAGCACGCGGATCCCGAGAGTGCCACGGAAGCCGTTCATCGCCTCGGTCAACTGCGGCCTGCCGGCACGCCACTGGCCGACCGCGGACTCGTTGTCCCATACCAACGTCCTGGGCACCCGACCCCACCCGGAGATCAACGTCCAGTGTCCGACCAGCAGATCCGCCGACTGCCGGGACGGGATCATCACCGCCGTCAGCCACCGCGAGTACCCGGACACCATCACCATCACCGGCGGCCGTCCGACCTGACCGAACCCCAGGGGCACGTCCGCCGGCGGGAACCACAGATCACACTGCGCCAGCTCACCCGGCAGGTACTCGGTGCGCTGCGCCGGGTCAGGCCGGCGGAACAACGGCCGCAGCCGCTGCACCCGGTCACAGAACACCGTCTTCCCACGGGTCCACCCGACCCGTTCCATGATCACCGTCGAGGGCATGTCCGGGAACTCCGCCAACAACGCCCTGATCTGCGGCTCGACCGCGTCCACGATCGAGCCCTTCGCAGCCCGTCGGTACCGCGGCGGCTCATCACTGGCCAACGCCTTCTTCACGGTGTTGCGAGACATCCTCAACCGCCGTGCGATGGCCTGAATCGCCATACCCTCCGACCGCCGCAGCCGCCGGATCTCCGCCCAGTCCTCCACGCTCAGCACCTCCCGATGCTTCAGGAGGTGGTCCCGATTCAGCCGGAACCACGTGGTCAGTTTTCACGCGGAGCTGACAGTAGTGGACGACGGGACCATCCCCGCGTACGCGGGGAGCAGGTCACGGAGACGACCTCGGTGTCCCCGGAGGCGGGACCATCCCCGCGTACGCGGGGAGCAGGTGGTGGCACGGCTCCAGGCGGCCCCACGGGAGGGACCATCCCCGCGTACGCGGGGAGCAGGCGGACCCGTTCGGCCCACGACCGCAGCCAGCGGGACCATCCCCGCGTACGCGGGGAGCAGGCCGAACAGCAGTTGGTACACCTTGGCCTGTCGGGGACCATCCCCGCGTACGCGGGGAGCAGCCTGCGGTCGACCCGTGGGCCGAGGGCGAAGCGGGACCATCCCCGCGTACGCGGGGAGCAGGAAAGCGCCGAGGTCGACAACGAGGAATTTGAGGGACCATCCCCGCGTACGCGGGGAGCAGGGACGATCACCACCCCGACCGACATAGCCACAGGGACCATCCCCGCGTACGCGGGGAGCAGCAGCAGCCGGCGAGCATGGTTGTCGAACGTGCGGGACCATCCCCGCGTACGCGGGGAGCAGCAGTCGGCGACGACCGGCTCACAGCGGCGCCCGGGACCATCCCCGCGTACGCGGGGAGCAGGGAGACCATGCCGCGATGGCGCGGCTGATCCAGGGACCATCCCCGCGTACGCGGGGAGCAGGGCGGAGCACCAGCGCAGCCCCCAGGGCACCGGGGACCATCCCCGCGTACGCGGGGAGCAGACCGCCCGCAGCACGCTCGCGGTGCCGCCCACGGGACCATCCCCGCGTACGCGGGGAGCAGGGCCACGACGACAACGGCCGCTGCGTCGGCGAGGGACCATCCCCGCGTACGCGGGGAGCAGTGCCGGTCGCCGCGGGCGCCGAGGCCTGGGCAGGGACCATCCCCGCGTACGCGGGGAGCAGAAGTTCGCGGCGTCCCACTGGCCGATCTTCGTGGGACCATCCCCGCGTACGCGGGGAGCAGCTGCGGTCGCGCAGCAGCTCGCCAAGGGGCAGGGGACCATCCCCGCGTACGCGGGGAGCAGGCAGGCGCGGGCGATTCGCTGGTCTTCGTCGAGGGACCATCCCCGCGTACGCGGGGAGCAGGTCGCTGCCGCCGTCGACGAGCTGATGGCCCGGGGACCATCCCCGCGTACGCGGGGAGCAGTCCTGAAGTCGCCGAGTCCATTGCCGCCGACTGGGACCATCCCCGCGTACGCGGGGAGCAGTAGGCCGCGCGGGCCATCGCCTCCGGCATCACGGGACCATCCCCGCGTACGCGGGGAGCAGAGGCCTGTCTCGGCCGCCTTCATGCCCTCGGCGGGACCATCCCCGCGTACGCGGGGAGCAGTCCGACAGCGGCTCGCCACCGAGCATCGGCCGGGGACCATCCCCGCGTACGCGGGGAGCAGAGGATGGCTGAGCTGATCGGCGGCCCGGTCCGGGGACCATCCCCGCGTACGCGGGGAGCAGCCTCTGAGTGTGAGTGCGGATCTGATCTGCCGGGGACCATCCCCGCGTACGCGGGGAGCAGTCGATCGAGTGGGCCGCCCGCGAAGTGCTCACGGGACCATCCCCGCGTACGCGGGGAGCAGGTTGCAGCATGATCGGGACCGCTTTTTGGCTCTGGGGACCATCCCCGCGTACGCGGGGAGCAGCAGTCGTCTTTGATGTGTTCTGGGGTGGTGGGGGACCATCCCCGCGTACGCGGGGAGCAGACTTGCTGAGCTGGACTTCTACAACGTTACCGGCCGGTTTTCGTTCACTTTCATTTGGACGCTACTCCGACAGACGACGAGGGTTGGGGCGGATGCAGTGAGGGTACCTGCCTGCATCCGCCCCTGCGAGACTCACCGAATGGGTAGGGCGGTGGTGAAGGTTACCCATTGGGCGGGTGTGAAGGTCAGGACCGGGCCGGCGGTGTCCTTGCTGTCCCGTACGGCGACGAGGTCAGGCAGGTTCGTGGCCACTTCGACACAGTTGCCGGAATTACCACTTCGGGTGCTCTTGTGCCAGTTAGCGCCGGTCAGGCTGTCCATTTGCGATTGCCTCCAATGCGTGACGGATACAGTCCCGCGACGCTGACTCGTCGAGGGCACGACTCTCAAGATCCTTCCAGACCAACTCGTACGCCCTGACCTCATCTGCCTTGTTGAGGTACAGCGAACCAGTCAAGGTGTCAACGTAGATCAAGGGTGGTTCGACAGGGTCCGGGCTCAGTGGAGCGTTGGGGAACGTCAGAAAACTGAAGGCGGAGTTCATACCTCCATGAGCACCAACCGTGTAGGGCACGACCCGGATAGAGATGCTGTGCCGATCCGTGACGTCGAGCAGGTGACGGAGCTGCTCCGTCATCACGTCAGTGCCCCCGACCATTCGGTACAGCACCGCCTCGTTCAGCATCACCCGCAGGTGGGGTGGCCTCGGTGAGACCAGAAGCCCTTGCCGCTCCAGCCGGACCTTGACACGGTGTGCAATCTGTTCGTCAGTGAGGAGCCCTACCGGCAGTCGGGTCACTGCTTCGGCGTAGGAGCGCACTTGAAGCAGCCCGGGAACCGACTCGGGCTCGTACTGGCGGATGGTGTCGGCGCTGTCTTCGAGGGAGACGTAGAGGCCGAACCAGGCTGGCAGGGCGGACTCGGTGTAGTCGTGCCACCAGGCGCGTTTCGGGGCGTCGCGGGTCTCCTTGGTGAGGACGAGCAGTCGGTCGCGGGTCTCCGGAGCGACCCGGTAGAGGGTGCACATCGCGTGGACGTCGACGTCGCGGAAGCGGATCCGCTCGTCGCCGGCCTCGATGCGCCAGATCGTGGACGAGCCGCGTTGCAGCGCCCTGGCGGCGGCGTCCTGACTGATGCCGGCGGACTCCCGTAAGACGGTGAACCAGCGGCCGATGTGTCGGCGGAGCAGGGTGGTGCCGATCGAGCCGGACAAGAGCTCGCCCCCTTCATCCTCTGTGGTGAGTCTAGTCATCACGTGGCTGACATTCAACTGACGAACGCCTTCATAATCGTGAAGGCGCCCGGCACCGAATTGATTGCCTTCCACCAGACCACGCCCATGGCGATGACGGCGCAACACGCCTTGTCAATTGCATGTGGTCCACGTTAGATAACTCGTACCGGTGCTGTCCATAGTCACCCGCCGCAGTTGGGAGCCCCCGTTACCAGCTGCGGCGGGCCCGGCACCGCGCGCTCCTGCCGCACGATTAATTGATCTTCGCTCGGGAGGAAATCGAATGTTGTCCGCTCTCGCGTTCATTCTGTCCGGTGTCCTGCTCGGCATTCCGCCGGGCCTGCTGCTGTGTCGGCTGCGGCGGCGCTGGTGCCCGGTGTGCGGGCACACGTTGCGCTGCCCGCAATGCGGTTCCGGGCAGTTCGTCACCCTCGACGTCGGTCGATGACCGTCGACCGCGTCGGCGGCCGGGGCCGGGTGGCCGAGGTCGACCACGTGGCCGTACGGCCGTCGTGGCGGTGCCGGGTGTGCGGGCAGCCGTGGCCGTGCGATCCGGCGAAGGCGCAGCTGATCGCCGCGTACGACCGGATCGGTCTGTGCATGTACGTGGCGGAGCGGTCCGTCGAGGCCGCGCACGATCTGCCGGGGCTGGCCCCGGCGGTGGCGTACGTCCGTTTCCTGGCCTGGGCCCGGACGGCGCGCACGCGCAGCGCCACCACCATGACCACCAAGCGTGAAGGAGAGTGACCGTGCAGTGCGAAACGGCCGTACGGCCGGCGGTGGCCGGCGACGTCGGCGAGTTGTCGGCGTTGCTGGCGGAGGCGTTCGTGTCGAATCCGGTGGCGTCGTGGCTGATCGGGGGCGTGGCGGCCCGGTACACCACGTTCCTGCGGGTGTTCGAGGTGGAGCTGACGCAGGCGTTGTCGCATGGGATCGTCCGGGTGGCCGGTGACGGTGCCGGGGTGGCCGTCTGGCAGCCGTACCCGATGGTGTTGGAGACGGTGACCGCCCACGACCGGGCGCTGCTCGGCGCGGTCGGCATCTATCGGCGGCGGTTCGCGCATCTGCGGGCGGCGCGCGACGAGCATCGCAGCGCGGCGCTGCGGCTACCGACGGGCCCGGACCGACCGGAGCGTCCGGACCAGCGCGCCGAGGCGACCGAGGTGGCCGTGGCGGCGGGCGAGGCGGGCGAGACGACCGAGGTCGCCGGGCACGAGTTGGTGTGGTGGGCGGCGGCGCCGTGGTTGCGGCGGCGGCGGATCGGTGCCGCGCTGCTCGACGACCATCAGCGTCGGTTGGACGCCGCCGGGCTCGTCGGGCACACGGTCACCGACGAGCCGTACGTACGGGACCTGCTGGCCCGCCACGGGTGGCGGACGCCCGGTCCCCGGCACCTGTCCCCCGCCGGGCCGCCGCTGTGGTCGATGCGCCGCGAGCCCGGTGCGGTCAGACGGGGGTACGGGCGATGAAGGTCGCCGTCGCCGCCGAGGAGCCGTCGCCGATCGCCGAGATCCGCATCTGCCTACTGCCGTCGTGACGCAGGAAGCGGTCCGGGTAGTTGTGTGAGCGCAGCGAGGTGTGCTTGCCGCCAATGCCGGGGACCACGCAGAAGGTGGTGTCGGCGCGGAAGATGGCGCTGTTGTCGTTGCGGGCCAGGAACATCCGGAAGTCGTAGTGGCGCAGGAAGTGGCCGGGTGCGTTGACCGATTCGAAGGACAGGCAGTTGCGGTTGGCCAGTCCGGCGCGCACGACGAAGGCGGCGTCGGCCTTGACGTCGGACCGGCTGCCGGCGTCGACGCGTTCGACGACGACGATGCCGTCGCGGTGGCGGATCCGGTGGCCGGGCAGGCCGGCGGCCTCGAAGTTGATCCGGGTGCCGATGAGCAGTGGCACCTCGGCGGGGCCGGCCGGCGTGGTCGGTGGCGCGGGAGCGGGTGGGGTGGTCGCGGTGCCGGTGCCGGGGGCCGTGGTGCCGGTGCCGGGGGCGGTGCCGCCGCCGGTGGCGTCGCCGGGGGTCGGGGTGGCCGGGGCGGCGGGATCGCCGACCGGTCCGTCCACGCCGGGCAGGTCGGCGTCGGAATCCGGGTCGGCATCGGTTGCCGGGTCGTCGGTGCCGGTCGACGCGCCGGTGGAGGGGATCACGGCGGGGGCGTTGGCGGCGAACTCGCCACGGATCGGTGCCTGCTGGGTGCTGTCCTGAGCGACGGCGATTCCGATCAGGACGGTGATGGTGACGAGGGCGGCGCCGCCGAGGACGAGCCGTCGTTGCGCGTTCGGCTGCTGGTCGGTGTGTCCGGCCCGGTAGGTGGCACCGCGGCCGGCGTCGCCGGTGCCGCCGAGGCCGCCGGATGGCAGGTCGGCGGGGGCGACGCGGTTGGCGGCGGCTGCGGCGGCGGCTGCCTGCCGGGCGGCGTTGCGGGCACCGGAGCGGGGCACGATGGCGGTCAGCGGCCGGTTCGGGGTGACCCGGCGTAGGAAGTTGGCGGCGCTGTGTCGGGCGACGGCGCCGGGGGTCCTGGATGCGTCGGCGGCGGGGGCGTCCGGTGGCGGCGGCGAGACCGACCCGGGTGCGCCGTCGTTCGGTAGCCAGCCACCGATCCGCAGCCGCGTCTGCTCGTCGTCCTTTTCGGACATTTTGCCCTCCGATTCCGGTGCCGGCCGCCCGGACATGTCAGATAACCGCCGGATACAGTCTCATTTCCTCCCGCACCGCGCCAGTCCCCGCCGGCGAAATGTTGATCTCCATTCGGTTGCGGTGGCCGGTTGCCGGCGTCGGATACCGTTGCAGCAGTGGCCGACCAGGGCGGACGCCGGGGCGTCGACCGGATCGGCACCCGTCGGGTGAACGGGTGACCACGATCAGTAGAGTGGGGACGTGTCTCTATGGATCGCAGCGACGTGGGGACTGGTCGGCAGCATAGTGGCCGAGGCGTTGAATCTCTACGGCATGATGCGCCCGACGACCGAGTCGAAAGGTCGCTGGCAGTGGCCGTGGCGCAGCCGACGGGACCGGCCCATCATCGTTTTCGCGGTCACTTTGCGTGCCATCGCCGGCACCGGACTGGCCGCAGCGGCGGCTGCCGGTGGCGTGGCGACCACGGCGTTCGCGACCTTTGTTTTCGGGGTGGTCGCGCCATTGTTCATCGCGAAGATGTTCGACCAGGTGCGGGTCGTCGACCCGACGGCCCCACCGGATGCGTCGACCGGTCGGGAGTCCGGCGATGAGCGCGGCTGACCGGTTCCTGTCCCGGCTGGTCGCCGCACTCGCCGCCCGGCCGGCCGCGACGACCACCTCGGTGCCGCTGCCCACCAGCACCCGGCTGGCGGCGGCGCTGGCCGCCCGGCCGGTGGTCGGCGCGCCGGGTGCGCGGGCAGACCGGGTCACCGCCGCCGACGTACGGGCGGTCGCCGGCGACAAACTGACCGGCCAGGTGAAGCTGGTCGTGGCGAGCTTCCTCGGCACCACCGTCGACCAGCTGCGGCTGGACTCCGACGGCGACATCGGCATCCGCGCCGGTTCGGCGATGATCCTGGTACGCGCCCAGGAGGAGCCGCCGCTGGTGGACGTCTTCTCCCCGCTGCTGACCGGGGTTTCACCGACGGAGACGTTGTTCCGCCGGTTGTCGGAGCTGACGACCACGCTGCCGTTCGGGCGGATCTACTGCAGCGGCGACACCGTCTGGGCGTCGATCCCGGTGTTCGGCGCCGAGTTCCAGCCGACACATCTGCTGGTGGCGATCCGGGCGATGCTCAAACTCGCCGACGATCTCGACGACCAGCTACGACAGGAGTTCGGCGGCAGCCGGGCGTTCGGGCCGGAGTCTCCCGGCATCGAAGCCGTCCCGGACCCGACCGGCTACCTGCGGGACCGGGCCGCCGCCGGTGAGTCACCGGCCGGGCGGATCCTGGTGGACCTGCTGGCCGACCGGGGCCACCTCGATCAGCTGCGGGTGCTGGCCGAGACCGGTGACTGGCATGCGGCGTCCCGGCTGGCGACGCTGCTGCACGAGCAGGGCGCGGCCGGTGAGGCGGAACGGTTCTGGCGGCTCGCCGCCGACCAGGGTGAACCGGCGGCCCGGACCGCCTTGGCGACGGTACTGGCCGACCGGGGCGACGTCGACGAGGCTGTCAGGTTGCTGCAGGCCGGGGTCGCGGCCGACGACTGGCACGGGGTGGGTCTACTGGTGACGTTGCTGGCCCGGCAGGGGCGCCTCGACGAGGCGGTGGAGCTGCTGCGCGACCGCGCCAGCTGAGCCCGGTCGGTGTACATCGTCGCCGACGGATACATTCGTCGCATGCAGGACCGCGAGAAGCTCGGTCTCGTCGCCCACCTTCCGCCGGAGGAATGGCAGCAGGTGCAGCAGGCCGGCGTCGCTGCCCGCTTCGCCCCCCGTGCCGTGATGCTGCGTCAGGGTGACACCGGTCAGCATGTGCACGTGATCCTCGCCGGCTGCGTCAAGGTCGTCCGGTCGGAAAGCGACGGCGGCCACGCGATGCTGACGCTGCGGGCCGCCGGCGACGTCGTCGGCGATCTGTCCGCAGTGGACCAGATGGCCCGGTCGGCGACGGTGACCGCTCTCACTCCGACGGTCACCCGACTGCTGAGCGGCCCGCAGTTCCGGCACTTCCTGAACCGGCCCGCCTTCGCGGCGGGCTTCGCGGCCTACACGGTGCGCCGGCTGCGCGACGCGGATGAGCAACGCGTCGCGATGGCTGTGCTGCCGGTACGGGACCGGCTGGCCCGTACGTTGCTGCACCTCGACCGGGAGGTTCGACGCAGCACAGGGCGACCCGGGATCGGGTTGGCCCAGTCGGAGCTCGCCGAGCTGGTAGGTGCCTCCCGCAACGCGGTCGTCACCGAGCTCACCGCGTTGCGGGAAGCGGGCATCGTCACCACCGGGCGGCGTACGGTCGTGATCGTGGATCCGGCGGCGCTGAGTGACTGGTCAGCGGGTTCCGGCTGACGGGCCGGGGTCGGCCGGGGACTCGTCCTGGTCGCCGACACCCGGGGTCGTCTCGGCCGTACGGGGGCGGGGCGTGGGCTGCGTACCGTTGTCGCTGGCCGGGTGGTCGACGGCGCCGGCACCGTCCGGGCCGACCTCGGCGCGGACCCGGGGCCGCGCCTGCGGGTGCTGTTCCTGCACCCAGGCGACGAGCTGTTCGCGGACCAGGCAGCGCAGGTCCCACAGGGCGGAGCTGTTCGCGGCGCTGACCAGGGCCCGGGTCCGGATGGTGCCGCCGGTGGCCTCGGTGACCTGCAGGCCGCAGACCCGTCCGTCCCACAGTGGCGCGGCGGCCTCGGATTCGACGATGCGGCGCAGTTCGGCGCGCATCTGCTCGACCGGCAGGCTCCAGTCGACGTCGATCTCAGCGGTGCCGAGCACCGAGGCGGCGGTGCGGGTCCAGTTCTGGAACGGGGTGGTGGTGAAGTACGACGACGGCAGGATGAGGCGGCGTTCGTCCCAGATCTTCACCACGACGTAGCCGAGGGTCATTTCCTCGATGCGGCCCCATTCGCCTTCGACGACGACCACGTCGTCGAGGCGCAACGCGTCGCCGAAGGCCAGTTGCAGGCCGGCGAACATGTTGCCGAGGGTGGACTGGGCGGCGAGGGCGGCGACGACGCCGACGAGGCCGGCGGAGGCCAGGACGCTGGCGCCGGCGGCGCGGGCACCGGGGAAGGTGATCAGCATGGCGCCGACGGTGACGACGCCGACGACGGCGAACGCGACGCGGCGGATGACGGTGATCTGGGTGTGGGCGCGGCGGGCGGCGAGGTTGTCGTTGACGTCGATACGGAACCGGCGCAGGGCGGTGTCGGCGGCGAGTCCGAGCAGGGTGGCGACCAGCCAGCCACCGGCGGCGATGCTGGCCAGCATGATGACGTGCAGGACGGGTCCGTGCCAGCCGTTGGTGGTGGCGACGGGGATGCTGAGCCGGGCGGCGAGCAGCGCGGCGATGATGGTCGTGGGCCAGTAGGCGCGCCGGGACATGTCGGTGAGCAGTGTCGATCGACGTCCGGCGATCCGCAGGATCCGGTAGACGACGGTGACGGCGATGACCGCCGCCGCCACCGCTGCGGCGATGATCGCGATGCTGAGCAGGACGTCGGGCACGGGCCGACATCTCCTTCCGGGTCTGCGGCGGGGCAGCGGCCAGCTAATCACATCGATCGACGTGGGCGGCCGGGGGTTCCGGCGGGTCGGTACGCCGTGTTACTGTATCGATCCAGAAGCTGGATCGATACAGAAGGGCGGGTGGACGATGACCGAGCGACCCACCCTGCAGACCGTCGCCGCGTACGTCGGCGTGTCCCGCAGCACCGTGTCCAACGCGTACGCCCGACCCGACCAGCTCTCCCCCGCGCTACGCGACCGGATCCTCGACGCCGCCCGCCAGCTCGGCTACCCCGGCCCCAACCCGACCGCCCGGTCGCTGCGTCGCGGTCGCGCCGGCGCCATCGGAGTGCTGTTCACCAGCAACCTCAGTTACGCCGTGACCGACCCGTTCGCGCTGCGATTCCTCCGCGGCATGGCCGCCGCCACCGAGCAACGCGACACCAGTCTGCTGCTGATCCCACTGCCCGCCGACCGGGACGTCGCGGTACGCGCGCTGGACAACGCCGCCGTCGACGGCTTCTGCGTCTACTGCGGCTCCGACACCCACTGGGCGCTGGCCGCGATCCGCGCCCGAGGGCTACCGATCGTCGCCACCAGCCCACTCGACGGTGCCGGCCCGACCGAACACCACGTCGGCATCGACGAGGCCGCCGCCACCACCCGGCTCGGTGAGCACCTCGCCGGCCACGGACACCGGCGGATCGGCGTCGTCGCCGACGGCGTCTTCCCCACCGCGCGACCCACCGCACCGGTCGACCTCGCCGGGCCGCAGCAGGCCCACTACGCCTCGACCCGGGGCCGGCTCACCGGCATCCGGGACGCGTTCACCGCCGCCGGGGTGCCCTGGTCACACCTGGCGGTCGTGGCCACCGCCGGCAACGACCGCCGCGACGGGCAGCACGCCGCCGCACTGCTGCTCGACCGGCCACAGCCGCCCACCGCGATCCTCGCCCTGACCGACGTGCTCGCCCTCGGCGTACTCGACACCCTCGCCGCGCGGGGTCTGCGCGCCGGAGTCGACGTCTCGGTCACCGGCTTCGACGACATCGACCAGGCCGCCGCAGCCGATCTGACCACCATCCGGCAACCCGCCGAGGACAAGGGGCGGATCGCCGCCGAACTGCTGCTCGACCCACCTGCCGACGGCCACCGCCGGCAGGTCGTGCTGCCGACCGAAATGATCACCCGGCCGAGTACCGGCCCCGCACCGAGGAGCTGACCATGGAGATGCCCGCCGGCTACAGCACCGCGTTGACCGCGATGGCCCACCACGTGAACTCGGCGCGCCCCGACGCCCCGGTGCGGCCCGACCCGCCGCGCCGCTCCCCCGTCGAGTTGACGAGTCGGCTACGGGCGGGCACCGCCGCCACGCTGCGCGGCATCGCGGACCGTCTCGAACCGCGCCCGGCTCCGGTCGACAGCTGCGTCACCGGTTGACCACCCGGGCGGCCGGCCGGCCACCGACCGGGTGCGGTTTCACCCCGGGCGCCGACCAGTTACGCAGCCCGTCCAGGAAGACCGTGGAACGCGACAGCACCTCCCCGGCGAGGCGATCATCGTCCGACAACGACTCGTCGAAGCGCTCCCCCAACTGCTCGGCGAGCCGGCCGTGCAGCTGCCCCAGCAGCCGGTCCGCCTCGTCGCCGCCGTTGCCACCTGTGTCGGTGTCGATGTCACCGCCGGTCGGGCCGGTATCAGGCAGCCGCCGGCTCAGGTACCGGCGGGCGATCGTGTCCTGGGTGCGCAGCAGCGCGAACGCCAGCTCCTCGGCACGCTGACCCAGCCCCCGCCACGGGCCGCGTCGCGCCGCCAGCAACGCGGCGACCGTCGCCTCGGTCAGGTGCTCCAGGGCGGGTTCGATGTCGTAGTCCGGTCGGCGTGGCCGATAGGTCAACGCCACCAACGGATAGCGGCGGACCGTGTCGTCGAGTGCCCGCAGGCTCTCGGCCCACGCCGCGCAGCGCTGCCGGGTCGCGTCGACCCCCTCCTCGGTCAGGCTACGCGCGATCAGGCCGGCGCCGTCGGTGCCCCGCACCTGGTCGTGTACGGCGAGCGCGAAGCCGTTGCGCACCGTCAGCCCGGTGATCAGCTCGATCAGATAGGTCGCCAACGCCGCGAACAGTGCGAATCCGAGCGCGCCGACGGCGACCGCGAGCAGCTTCTGCGCCGGCGTGTCCGGGGTGAGGTCACCGTAGCCGAGCACGGTCAGGGTTCCGGCGGCGAAGTACAGGGCGTCGACGAAGCCGGCCCGCCCGTAACCGGCCACCCGGTGGTAGCCGTCCAGGTAGGGCCAGACCAGCAGCGCGACGCCGAACACCAGCGGCCCGATCCAGGTCAGGAAGGTCCCGGTGACCAGCAGCGGGCCGGCCCACACCAGCGGCGTACGGCGAGGGCTGCGGCCGCGCCCACCGACCAGTGACGACGCCCGCCACACCAGTCGGCGGACCGCGCCGGCGAGCGGACCCTCAGCGTCCGGGTGCAGAATCGTCAACCACACGTCCACCAGCACGACGGTGATCAGGACGGTGCCGGTGAGGACGCTGAGCCAGGTCATGCTGCCCGGCATACCCGGTCGCCGAACGGTTCAGACCCGATGGTGGCACCGGTGCGACGGGGCTCCCGTCAGGCGCGGGAGACCGACTGGACCACCTCGAACTCCAGCAGGCTCGCCCCGGTCGCTACCGGTGGCCGAGGCTTGCCGCCGTCGCCGTCGCCGGCGTGCGCCTGCCGGGCCGGCCCGGCCGCCCACGCCTGGTACGCCTCCTCGCTCTCCCACCGGGTGTAGACAAAGTAGCGTCCTTCGCCGGAGACCGGGCGCAGCAGCTCGAAGCCGAGGAAGCCCGGCGCGTTCTCCACCGCGCCCTGCCGGGCGGCGAACCGGCGCTCCAGCTCCTCGCCGGCACCGGCCGGCACCTCGATCGCGTTGATCTTCACGACTGCCATGTGTCACTCCCGCTGCTGGTCGACGATGTGCCGGGTCTCCTGACAGTGGGGGCGGGCCCGGCGGGCCCGCCCCCACAGGTCAGCCCTGCTTGGCCCAGTCGCCGAGCGACCAGTCCCGCACCTCGGGCATGTCCTCCAGGTGCTCCACCACGTACGCCTCGTGCTCGGCGAGCTTCGCCTCGCACCAGGCCTTCAGGTCGGCGGCACCGCGCGGCAGCCGCCGGGCGTTGTTGATCGCATCCATCACCAGGTGGTAGCGCGACGCCCGGTTACGCACCGTCATGTCGAACGGGGTGGTCGTGGTGCCCTGCTCGATGAAGCCGCGGACCCGGAACCGGTCTGCGTCCGGGCGGCCGTGCACCAGCTGGTGGATCGCGCCCGGGTAGCCGTGGAAGGCGAACACCACGTCCACCGAGTCGGTGAACAGCTCGGTGAACATCGTTTCGCTCATCCCGTGCGGGTGGTCCTTCGGCCGGGGCAGCGTCATCAGGTTGACGACGTTGACCACCCGTACCTTCAGACCGGGCAGGCGTTCGCGCAGGATCTGCGCGGCGGCCACCGTCTCCATGGTGACCACGTCACCGGCGCAGGCGAGCACGATGTCCGGGTCGGTCGCGCCGTCGTCGGTGCCGGCCCACTCCCAGATGTCCGCGCCCTTGGCGCAGTGCTCGACCGCCTGGTCCATCGTCAGCCATTGCAGCTGCGGCTGCTTGTCGATGACGATCAGGTTGACGTACGACTTCGACCGCAGGCAGTGGTCGGCGACCGACAGCAGGCAGTTGGCGTCCGGCGGCAGGTAGACCCGTGACACGGTGCCCCGCTGGTTGAGGACCACCTGGATCAGACCGGGCCCCTGGTGGGAGAAGCCGTTGTGGTCGTTACGCCAGGCCGTCGAGGTCAGCAGGATGTTCAGGCTCGGCACCTTCGCCCGCCACGGCAGGTGCGCCGCCTCCTGCAGCCACTTGCCGTGCTGCACCGTCTGCGACGCACTGACCATCGCGAACGCCTCGTAGGTGGCGAACATGCCGTACCGACCGGTGAGGTTGTAGCCCTCCAGCCAGCCGTGGCAGTTGTGCTCGGAGAGCACCTCCATCACCCGGCCGTTGCGGCTGATCGCGGTGTCCGTCGGGTACACCTGCTCCATGAAGCCGCGGTCGGAGACCTCGAAGACCGCGCCGAGCCGGTTGCTGTTGGTCTCGTCCGGGCAGAACAACCGGAACCGGTCCGGGTTGCGGGTGTAGATGTCGCGCATCAGCTCGCCGAGTTTGCGGGTCGATTCGGCGCGCAGCTGCGCCGGCTGCGGCACGTCGACGGCGTACTCGCGGAAGTCGGGCATGTCCAGGTCGCGGGTGAGCAGGCCGCCGTTGGCGTGCGGGCTGGCGCTCATCCGCAGGTCGCCGTCGGGGTTGACGCCGGTGACCACCGGCGTCGGCGCGCCGTCGGCGTCGAACAGCTCCTCCGGCCGGTACGAGCGCAGCCACGTCTCCAGGATCGCCAGGTGGTCGGCGTTGTCGCGGACGCCGGACAGCGGCACCTGGTGCGAGCGCCAGGTGCCGGTGACGGTGATGCCGTCGACCTGTTCCGGGCCGGTCCAGCCCTTGGGCGACCGCAGGATGATCAGCGGCCAGCGGGGGCGGGAGCCGTCCCAGTCGCCGGAGCGGGCCGCCGACTGGATCGCGCGGATCTTGCCCCAGGCGTCGGCGAGGGCGGCGGCGAACCGGAAGTGCATCCCGGGCAGGTCGTCGCCTTCGACCTCGATGACCTCGTACCCGTGGCCTTCCAGCAGCGAACGGACCTCGCCGCGCTCCTTGCGGGCCAGCACCGTCGGGCCGGCGATCTTCGCGCCGTTGAGGTGCAGGATCGGCAGTACGGCGCCGTCGTGGGCGGGGTTGATGAACGACACGCCCTTCCAGGAGCCTTCCAGCGGCCCGGTCTCGGCCTCGCCGTCGCCGACCACGGCGATCGCCAGCAGGTCGGGGTTGTCCATCACCGCGCCGAAGGCGTGCACCAGTACGTAGCCGAGCTCGCCGCCCTCGTGGATGGAGCCGGGGGTGGTGACCGAGACGTGGCTGGGGATGCCGCCCGGGCTGGAGAACTGCCGGAACAGCCGCAGCATGCCGGACTCGTCCCGGGTGACGTCGGGGTAGATCTCGGTGTACGTGCCTTCGAGGTAGCCGGCGGCGACCAGCGCCGGGCCGCCGTGACCGGGGCCGGTGAGGTAGATCGTCTGCTGCCCGGTGTGCCGGATCAGCCGGGACACGTGGGCGTAGATCAGCGACAGGCCGGGGCTGGTGCCCCAGTGGCCGAGCAGCCGCGGCTTGATGTGGTCGGCCGTCAGCGGCTCGCGCAGCAGTGGGTTGCCGCGCAGGTAGATCTGCCCCACGGTCAGGTAGTTGTTGGCCCGCCACCACGCGTCCAGCTGCGCCAGCTCGACGTCGTCGGGCGCGGCGAGGACCCGCAACAGGTCCTCGTCCGGTACGGCGTGCGTGCGCGGTTCGGTCAGGGCAGTCACGAGTGGATTCCTCCCTCGTCGGGTAACACCGTCGGATTCGATCGTAGTGGCGCGGAGCGTGATCTTTCGCGGCTCCAGTACCTGATGAGTTGGGGAACTGCGCCCCTTGACAGGTGGTCGCGGTCGGTCTCACTGGCATGTCCCGCACACGGCGATATTGATCATCATTGTCCGGGTATTTCCCTGATGCCGGTCTGCGCTGGTCCGGTAGACCATCGAAGGGTCCGCATGAGCGGGCACGGGGTCGACCTCGGCTCGGCGTACAGATCGGGGGATGGACATGCGGCGGAGCGCACGTCAGGTGAGCAGGTCCGCGCGGATCACGGCGGTCGCGGCGGTCGCTGTAGTCGCGGCTCTGGCGACGGCCTGCGCGGGTACGGGCGCCACCACCGACCGTGGACCGGCCGGGGCTGCGACGGCGGGCCAGGAGCGGGCACCCGACCATCGGCACTCCGGCGTCGCCGTACCGCCCCCGGCGCCGTTGCGCGACGGCGAACGGTTCGTCGAACTCGCCATGCCGCAGGCGTACACCCCGGCCGCGCCCGGTGGCGTCGGCACCGACGAGTACCGCTGTTTCCTCGTCGACCCAGGGCTGACCGGTGACGTCGCGCTGACCGGCAGCCAGTTCCTGCCCGACAACCTCGACATCGTCCACCACGCGATCTTCTTCCGGGTGTCACCGGCCGAGGTCGCCTCGGCCCGGGCGGTGGACGACCGGTCGCCAGGAGCCGGCTGGACCTGCTTCGGCGACGCCGGGATCGGCGGCAACCCCGCCTGGGTCGCCTCCTGGGCGCCCGGTGCCGACGAGACACTGTTCGACGCCGACCTCGGCTATCTGATGCCGGCCGGCAGCCAGCTGGTCATGCAGATCCACTACAACCTGCTCGCCAGCGACGGACGGCCCGGGCAAGCGGATCGGTCGGGGATCCGGATGCGGATCGTCGACGACGTCGACGGCATCCGGCCGTTGGAAACCGAGCTGCTGCCGGCACCGGTCGAGCTGCCGTGCGCACCGGGCGAGTCCGGCGCGCTGTGCGACCGGGCCACCGCGCTGGCGGACGTGAAGCAGCGGTTCGGGCCCGAGGTCGGCGGGTTCGCCGACCAGCTGGTCACGTGGTGCAACGCCGGCCGGGCGCCGGCGGCAGGTGACACCGGCAGCTGCGACCATCCGGTACGCCAGGCCGGCACGGTGTACGGCCTCGGCGGACACATGCACCTGCTGGGGAGGTCGATCACCGTCGAGCTGAACCCGGGCACCGACCGGGCGCGGACGCTGCTCGACGTACCGAACTACGACTTCGACCACCAGGCGATCGTCCCGCTGGACGAGCCGGTGACGGTCTCCCCCGGCGACACCTACCGGGTGACCTGCACCCACGACGCCACGCTGCGGGCCAGGCTGCCGCAACTGCGCGACCAGCCCGCCCGGTACGTGGTCTGGGGTGACGGGACCAGCGACGAGATGTGTCTCGGTCTGGTCATCTGGTCACCGGCCTGACGGGTGACGAATGCGGCATCTGCGGTGACCGGTGCGCGGTTGTGCATGATCGAATCCGCTCGTGTACAGTCATGCCCCGTGCGGCCCTCTGCCGCCGGCCGATGGTGCTGACACCGGAGCCGGGGCGGTAGAGTGGTGCGGACAAGTCCGGGTGGCGGAATGGCAGACGCGCTAGCTTGAGGTGCTAGTGCCCGTATAGGGCGTGGGGGTTCAAGTCCCCCCTCGGACACAAACTAGTACATGATCCATCAGGGTTGGCCTCCGCTTCGATAATGCGGAGGCCTGGTTTGTATGTGAGCTCGATTCCGAGCTGCTGGTAGACCTGGGCCTTGTCGACGGGGTCGGCGGTGCGTAGGACGTTGGCGATGCCGGAGAGCACCTCGACCACGGTGTTGATCTCGGCGGGGGTCATGGTGCGGCGGCCGGTGAGCTGGCGTAGCTCGGCTTCGGTGGCGGCCTCCTCTGCCTGGACCTGGGTGGTCCATTGCTGGACGAGGGCCGGGTCGGGTGCCCGCTTCGAGTGCGGCGGTAGAGGAGGGTGGCGATTTCCGTGTTTGACCGTTTGGGTGTGATCGAGGTCGTTAGATGGTGATCCGGTCGCCGTAGGCGAGGATCAGGGTGTTGAGAGCCTTGCCCTAACCGTAGACTGGCAACCCCTGTCGCTGTGGAAGATCACCGGCCCGGCCGGGCGTCGGACGGCGATCGCGGTGGACAACGCCTGAGCGGGCAGATCGGTCCGCAGGTGGTCGGCGGTCGCCCAGCCCACGACCCCGCGAGGCGATGTCGATGACGGTGCCCAGGTACAGCCAGCCCTCCCACGTGGTCCGCCACCGCTTCGGCGTCCGGCCGCACAACCCGGCGCCCCGCATCAGCCGCGCGACCCGCTTACCGGGAATGCCGCCGCCCCTGCGCGGCGAGTTCGGCGCGGACCCGGGGCGCGCCGTAGGTGCCGGCCGAGTAGGCGTGGATCTCCGCTATACGGGCGGCAAGGTCGACGTGGTCGCGGTCCCGACACGACGGCCCGGCTCGGTGCTGGTAGCAGGCCGGACCGGGAGACCTCCAGCAGCTCACAGGAACGCTTCACGGTCCCGTCGGGCCGCGCCTTCTCCGCCCCGACGGAGCGGGTACACGTTCATCGGGTCTCCGTCGCGGAGAAAAGCCGTGGCCCGTTTGAGGATGTCGACGTCCTCGCGTAGCCGGCGTGGTTTCTTGCCCCATGCCTTCCGCGCCTGAGGCGACGGCGGGCCCATGCCGCCGTGGCGGTAGTGTCCGCGATCTGGGGCCGCTCAGGTCAGCTGGGCCACCTGACGCCACAACCAGCTGTGCCGGCTCCAGCGGGCCGACGTCGCCTCCGTTACCGGCGCTGCCCTGCCGGCTCGCGCCGCCGGGCGTGGGCACCGCGCGATCGCTCGATCAACAACGACACGCCCAGTTCCGGCGCGCCCACTTCCCGGCGACACGACGGCACCAGCCCGACGCCACACGCACAGCGCCGACACGATCCCCTGACCCGTTTCGTCACTCCGACCGAACGATCGCGGCCATCCGGTCCAAGGATCGGCCCATGATCTTACGCACCTCGAAACCGAACCAGATCATCCCCAGGCGGCCAGGCTCCTCACTCAGGTCCCAGCTCTCGCGGACGATCGTGGCGTCTCCATCGGGCTCGAAAGTGTAGCGCCAGATCCGCCCACCGAAGAACTTCCTGCGCCACGCCGCACAGGACGGGTGTGGCCTGCTCTGCCAAGCGAACCGTCGATTCGGAATCGCCTCGACGACGGTGCTCGTCATCGCATACTTCCCGCGCAGGTCCATGTCCATCGTGAAGTAATCACCGACCCGCAGCGGCCGCGTCGACGTGCTCACCTCGGTCACTCCGACCAGCCCGTCCGACCCGTCGAACTCCGGGTGCCGTTCGGGGTCGGACACCAGCGCGTAAAGCTGCGCGGCTGGGGCGTCGATACGGCGTTCCACGGACTCAACCCAGCGGCTCACTCGGCCACCCTACTACCCTAGTAGATCTTGTTAGCTCGACGCAGTGTGACGATTGTGGTCGCTGGGACGGGTCGAGGCCGGGCGGACGACGGGACAGAGTGCGTGAAAGATCTTGCGTGAGGCCGGCCTTGAGCCGGCCCCACGGTCAGCCGGCCTGCGCGACCGACTTTCGCGGCAGCGCCAGGGCGATGACGAAGCCAACGATCGCGGCGCACACCAGGGCGATGAACGCGGCCTGGAAACCTCTGGTCAGATCGGGCAGCGCGGTGGATCCGCCCGAGACGGTCACCGACACGGTCGTGACGAACGCGACGCCGATGGCGCCGCCGACCTGGAAGCTCGCGGCGCTCAGCCCGGAAGCGAGGCCCGACTCCGGCTCGGGGACCGCCGTGAGGGCGACGATCGAGGCGGTGGTGTGCCCGACGCCCAGGGAGAGACCGAAGAGTCCGAGCGCGACGAACAGGTCGCGGAAGTATTGTCCTTCAACGGGTACCCGGGACAGCAGCAGGCAGCACACGCCGAGCCCGAGAAGTCCGATCCCGGCGACAACGCGGAATCCGCGCTTGGTGATGAAGGCCTGCCCGATGTAGGCACCGAACACGGCGGCCACGGGCATGACCGAGGTGGCGAAGCCCGACATGATGGCCGAGTAGCCGAGCACCTGCTGGGTGTAGAGCGAGATGAGCACGCTCGCACCCCACACGATCATCGCCACGGCGACCATGAGCAGGTTGCCGCTCGCGACCGTGTGCAGCCGCAGGAAGCGAATCGGCACAAGGGGTGCGGCGGATCGGGCCTCGATCACGACGAACGCCCCGAGGAGCAGAATCACCGTGCCGAACAGGGAGATGATCGGTGCGCTGCCCCAGCCGAGCGCGGGCCCGTTGCTGATCGCGTACACCAGGGCGGTCGCGGCGACGGTGATGGTGACGGCACCGGCGATGTCGAAGTTGCGTACGCGGTTGCGGTCCCAGCTCTCGTCGAGCACGAACGGGCTGATCAGCATGACGAGCGCCACGACCGGCACGTTGACCAGGAAGACCCACTGCCAGCCGAGCCCGGTCGTGATCGTGCCGCCGAGCAGCAGCCCGGCGGTCGCGCCGACGCCGCCGACCGCCGACCACGAGGCGATGGCCCGGTTGCGTTCCTTACCCTCCCGAAAGGTGTTCATCAGGATGGACAGCGCGCTGGGCACGAGCATGGCCGACGACACGCCGTGCAGCGCGCGGGCCACGATGATGACCTCACCGCTCCAGGCGATGCCGGAGACCAGCGAGGTGATCAGGAACAGGGCCATGCCCCACATGAACACGCGGCGCCGGCCGAGCAGGTCGGCCGCGCGCCCGCCGAGCAGGAGCAGGCCGCCGAAGGTGACGGCGTTGGCCGTGAGGATCCATTGCGCCGCCGAGGGGTCCAGGCCGAGGGCGTTCTGGATGGACGGCAGGGCCAGGATCACGATCTCCGAGTCGAGGATCATCATGAAGCTGGCGAGGCACAGCAGGACCAGCGCCGCCAAGCGACGGCCCGTGCTGGATGTGGTGCCCGTGAGGGATGTGGCGTCGGAGAGCGTTGGCGGCATCCGGTCCTCCTCTTGAGTTTTCGGGCAGGCCTCGGCAGCCCACCTACCGGACGGCGATGATCGGCGGGCAGGCATTCCGGGGTGTGCCGAATCAGCGGTACGTTGGTGTCGGGGTGGATCAGGGCGTGCAGGTCGAGTGCCTGAATGTCCCGTTCGATGCACTGAATAGGCACATCCGCATATAGCGACGACCCGCTGCTGACGGTATTGAGAGATGGTTGATCAGCGACAGGTAGCGGTCGCGCTCGAACACCTGGAATTGCGCGGCGTCGCCGACCGCGTACTCCCGCCAGGCGAGGTGGTGCGGCACGATGTCGCCGGTGTCAGCCCGGCAGGGCCGCCGACTCGACCACCTCGCCGAGCGTGAAGCCCGGGGCGTTGTACGGATCCACGTCCCGCATGGGCATCAGCAGTCCCGGATCGATTGGCTGGTAGAGGTCATGCCCCGGCCCGCGACCAGCGCCTCTTGGAGATCGCTCGATGCGTGAGACGGAATCCGGGCACGCCGGGTAGGGTGACGCCGGCCGCGCCACCTTGATCGTGGGGAGTGCGGGTCTACGGCACGAGGCAGCGCACGTCGCGTCCGATGCGGCGTGCCTCGATCATGAACTGGTCCTCCCAGCGGCGCCAGAACTTGGCGAGCCGGGACGTGAGGATGACGATGTCGGCGGACTGGTCGGCCAACGGCGTACGCAGGCCCAGGCTGTGATGGGTGACGTGCCGCCCGGTGGCTGCCACGCGCTCGATCAGCTCCCGGTCGAAGTCCATCACGGTGGCCGCGGGCATCGACTCGGGCAGCGCGCCGCCGGCGCCGATCACGACCACGCGGTCGGTCGCGGAGACGCCCCGCAACGCCAGCTCGACCTCTGCCGAGACGTCCAGACCGCGTACCTCGTCGGTGTACCGTTCAAGGTCTTTGTTGTCCTCCTCCCACGACCAGAACATGTTCTCGTGGACCGCCACCGTCCAGCCGATCTCGTTGACCGGCTCCGGATTGTTGGTCACGAAGCGCAGCATGTTGGCCTGGAACTCCTCGTACTGCTCGTCGAACACCCGGTCCTGGTGCTCCTCGATCACCCAGGCCTTGCGGGTGAAGTGCAGCGGCAGGCCGCTGCGGTGCAGGCGGTATCCGAGGTCGAGGTCCTCCACGGCCCAGCCGCGGTGCCCCTCGTCGAAGCCGCCCACCGCCCAGAAGTCGTCGGTGTGCACGGAGCAGTTGATGGTCCAGAAGACGAGCCATGGCACGCTGCGCCTGGTCAGGTCGTCGTCGCACCTGAGCAGCGCCAGCTCGCGACTGTCGAGGAACTCGTGGACCCGGCCGTAGACCTCCACCATCTCCTCGGGTGTGAACCGCTTGAGGAGGTCGGGCACCTGCACCATCGGGTCCCCGGGGTTGTAGCCGTAGGCGTATCCGGCCAGGGCATGCCGGGGCGAACCGTTGCTGTGGGCCAGATGGTGCTGTAGTACGAAGTCGGGCCCGGCGATCGCGCCGGTGTCCAGAAAGACCAGGATCGGTGCGGTGGCCAGCCGCGCACCGTTGTTGCGCGCGAGCGCGACCCGGTTGCCGAGATCCTCCTGGTAGGTGTATTTCAGGTTCAGCCGATCGGCGAACGACTTGGCGACGGTCGCCGAGTCGTCGGACGACCCGTCGTCGGACACCACGACCTCGAACTCCGGCGTGCCGGGCACCTGCCGGGTGAGCTGGTGCAAGGTGTTGTGCAGCCGGTCGCGACGGTTGTACGTCGGGATCACTATCGAGACTTTGGGGTTACCGGTTGCCGACATGGGAGCCTCCGAAGTATCAGTGTTGGGCGCATCGATCCCGTGACGGTGTCGTTCGTGCGCACGAGCAGTGCCACGGCTGGCGGGATCAGCTGACGGCGGCCGGGACGAAGCCTCCACTCAGCGACGCTCTCGCCGTCGCGGACCAGCGGTGGAACACTCGTTCGCGCTCGGGCACCCAGCAGTTTCCTTCCTCCGATGCCTAGGCACCGTCCTCAGTGTCGTTGACCCGCTGTGGGAGCCGTCAGCGGGACCGTCGATCTACTCCAGAAGCATATCCATGTGCATCAACGGATCTACTCCGATACTGCGCTTTGTCCATCGCGGGACGCCGCGTTGCCCCTCGTCGTCACCGCACGATACGACCGAAGGCTCGCACGTCGTCGACGAACAGGTCCGGCTCCTCCATCGCGGCGAAGTGACCACCCCGGTCGGGCTCGTTCCACCGCACGATGTCGGCCAGGTAGTGGTGCGCCAGCCCGCGCAACGGCTGGAAGGGATCGTGCGGGTACACCGCGACACCGGCCGGGACCCGGATCGGTTCCGGCCGCCAGCCGGAGGCCATCGCGCGCATGCCCTCCGCGCCCTCGTAGTAGAGCGCGGCCGACGTGCCGGCGGTGGCGGTGAACCAGTAGATGGCCACGATGGTCAGCAACCGGTCCCTCGACACCGCGTCGTCGGGCACCTTTGCCGCGTCGGTCCACTCCCGGAACCGCTCCACGATCCAGGCCAGCTGGCCCACGGGCGAGTCCGTCAACGCGTACGCCAAGGTCTGCGGCCGGGTCGACTGCAGCTTCATGTATCCGGACAGCTCCGCGTCGAATCGGCCCATGAGTGCGAGACGCGCCTGGTCGACCTCGCTGAGCCCGGCCAGCTCCTCGGGATCGCCGGACGGAAAGGTCATCAGCATGTTGACGTGCAACCCGATGACATGATCCGGTGCCACGGCGGCGACCTGCTGCGAGATGACCGCGCCTGCGTCGCCGCCCTGGACCACGTACCGGTCGTAGCCCAGCTGGTTCATCAGCTCGGCCCAGACCGGCGCGATGGTGCCCGCGTGCCACCCCGGGCGGGCCGGGCCGGAGAAGCCGAATCCCGGCGGACTGGCAATGACGAGGTGGAACGCGTCGGCCCGGTCGCCGCCGTGCGCGGCAGGGTCGGTCAGCGGGCCGATGACGTCGAGGAACTCGGCCACCGAGCCCGGCCAGCCGTGGGTGATCAGCATCGGCACCGCGTCCGGCTCCGGGGAACGTACGTGCAGGAAGTGCACGGTGGCGCCGTTGATCTCGGCGAGGAACTGGGGGTACCGGTTCAGCTCAGCCTCGGCGGCCCGCCAGTCGTACTGGGTACGCCAGTACTCGACGAGCTCACGCAGGTACCACACCGGTACACCGCGGCTCCAGTCGTCGTCTCCCAGTGGTGCGGGCCAGCGGACGTCGGCCAACCGACGGTTGAGATCGTCGATGGCGGCCTGCGGAATCTCGATGCGGAACGGTTTCATGACGCGGCCTCTCTAACTGGTCGGTTCGGTCGAATGCGGTGAGGGATTCGGCCGCCGGCCCGGTTGTGCGGTCGTGTGACAGCCGCAGCACGCGCCGGACGAAGCCGGGGCGCATCAGCGCGCTCGGCGGGTCGACCAGGCCGGCCACCCGCATGAACGTCGCGGTGACGGACTGGTCCTTGGTCGCCGCGTACTGCACCCGGGCCATGTAAGCGTTGCCCATGCGCACCATCGCCGACCGTTTGCCGGGTACACCTGGGAAGTCGAGGTCGCCGCTGGTGGAGATCTGCCATGGCACGTCCACGACGCGACCGATGTCGCGCAGGAACCCGCGCGGCTCGGGCGGCACGCCGCGAAGCAGCCACGTACGCAGCGTCATGGCCTCGATGGCGGCGACCGTCATGCCCTGGCCGTAGACCGGGTTGAAGCTGCAGACCGCGTCGCCGAGCACGAGTAGGCGCTCCGGGAAGCGGGACAGCCGCTCGTACCGGCGACGCAGGCTCGCCGGGAAGGTGAAGGTCACGGGCTCGGTCAGCGGCTCGGCGTCGCGCAGCCCGTCGTACACGTCCGGCACCGGCAGCGAACGGGCGAAGGCCAGGAAGCCGTCGGGGTCCCTCGGCGGGTGGTCGCCGAGCAGCCCGGTAAGGGACAACAGGGCCACGTCATCGGGGAACTTGCCGAAGAAGGCTCCGCGCGTGTTGCCCGGGTGCGGCACCGAGTTGATCGCCAGGTCGGTGCCGAACGGGTCGGTGCGCAACCGGAAGTACTGCGACACATAGGCCAGGTCGATTCGCACCTTGTCCTCTGCCGGCCGTTGGTAGCCGAACTGCTCCAGCCACACCGGGGTGCGGCTGCCGCGGCCGGTCGCGTCGACCACCAGGTCGGCGTCGATCGTCTCGGGTGTCGCCCCTGGTTCGTCTCCGACGACCCGCACGCCGGTGACCCGGCTGTGGTCGCTCGTCGTCGCCAGACCTTGCACAACGGTGCGCTCCCGCACGAGCACGTCAGGCATCTCGACGACCCGCCGGCGCACACAGGCCTCGAGCGTCGGTCGGTTGGCCGAGACGCTGGTCAGGCGCGAATGCGACTGCTGCAGCGCGCGACCGCGCAAGTACCAGCGCAGATCCCCCGACAGGTCGCCGCTGAGCACGCCGTCGGCGGTCAGGTCGGCCTGCATACCGGGGAAGAGCCGCTCCATCACCTCCTGTCCTCGGGCCAGCAGAGCGTGCGCGTGGTGACCCTGCGGCACACCCGCACGCGGGCCGGTCACGCCGACGACGGTGTTGCGCTCGACGACCACGACCTGGGCATACCGGTCCGCCAGCACCCGGGCCGTCACAAGGCCCGCGATTCCGGCGCCGAGCACGACCGCCCGACTGCCGAGCCTCTCGCTCATTGATGCACACCCATCAAGCCCTGGCGGGTGTGGGCCGGCTCGGCGCGGCCACGGATCAGGTCCGCCGCCCGCTCCGCGACCGCGACGATCGGGGCGTTGGTGTTGCCCCTCGGCACAAGCGGCAGCACGGACGCGTCCACCACGCGCAGGCCGTCCACCCCGTGCACCCTCAGATCCGGGTCCAGCACGGGGCCGATCGCGCAGGTGCCGGCCGGGTGGAAGATCGACTGGGTGTGTGCCCGCACGAACGCGTGCAGGTCCGCCTCGTCGGTGGAAGCCGGGTACGCGTACGGGCGCACGGTGTACGGCGCCAGCGATGGCTGCCTGGCCAACTCCATGGCGATTCGCAGGCCGGCTGTCATCGTCCGCAGGTCCGCAGTCTCCTCGTAGTACTGGTGCCGGATACGCGGCTTGGCTGTCGGGTCGTCGGAGGCAAGGTTGACCTCGCCTCGGCTGGCTGGCCGCAACACGCAGGGACCGAAGGAAATGCCGTGCTCGACCGACTCGCCGAGGGCGCACTCGACGAACATCACCGGCAGCACGTGGTACTGCACGTCGGGGGCCGCCAGGCCGCTCTGGGTACGTACGAAGCCACCGGCTTCCGGCACGTTGGACGACAGCGGTCCGCTGCCGTCGGCCTCGAACTGGCGAACGTTCCTTTCCTCACCGGCGGACAGCAGGCTGACCGGCTCGTCGTGGGTGAAGACCAGGTACAGGGCGGGATGGTCCTGCAGGTTGCGGCCGACCTCGGGCAGGTCGGCGAGGACCGGCACGCCCACTGCGGCGAGGCGTTCGGCCGGACCGATCCCGGACAGCATCAGCAACTGCGGAGAGTTGTACGCCCCGGCGGCCACGATGACCTCGCGCTGCGCCCGGATGTCGACCACCTCGTCGTACCGCTGGACCCGTACCCCGCAGGCCCGCCCGCCCTCGACGAGGACGCGGTGTGCGTGGGTTCGGGTACGCACGGTCAGGTTGGGTCGAGCAGCCGACGGGTGCAGGTATGCCGCCGCAGCGCTGCACCGCCGCCCGTTGCGCTGGTTCACCTGATAGAAGCCGAAACCGTCCTGGCTCGGGCCGTTGAAGTCGTCGTTGGCCGGAAACCCGGCCTCCACCGCGGCACGTACGAACGCCGCCGCCATCGGGTTGCGCGAACGGCCCTCGGCGACCGGCAGCGGGCCGCCGGTCCCGTGGTAAGCCGAGGCGCCTCGCTCGTTGTCCTCGCAGCCGACGAAGTACGGCAGCATGGTCTCGTAGGTCCAGCCGGGCTGACACCACTCGTCGAAGTCGCGGGCGTTGCCCCGGATGTGCACCATGCCGTTGAGCGCGCTGGTGCCGCCGAGGACACGTCCCCGCGGCAGATAGAGCCGGCGCCCGCCCAGCTGTGGCTCCTCGTTGCTGTTGTAGTCCCAGTCGTACTGCGAGCGCAGCAGCTTGCCGCCCGCCGCCGGGATGCGGATGTTGTCCGAGTCGTCGACAGGTCCGGCCTCGAGCAGGCACACCGTCACGTCAGGGTCCTCGCTCAGCCGCGCCGCGAGCACGCAGCCGGCGGTGCCGGCACCGACGATGACGTAGTCGTAGGACTCCATCACGAGTGCCTGGCGGGTCGGCGGCGCAGCACGTCGGCCAGCGCCTGCGCGGCGCGGTCGACCTCGGGCCGGGAGATGACCAGCGGCGGGGCCATGACGAGGGTGTTGCCGTACTCCCGGGCAGCCACGTGGTGCTCGTCGCGCAGGGCGACGGTGACCCAGTCGGCCATCAACGGTTCCCGGGTGTCCCGGTCGGCCACCAGTTCCACGCCGGCGGTGGCGCCGGCTACCCGCACCTCGCCGACCTCGGGCAGGTCGGCCAGGGGGGCCAATGCCTCGCGCAGCCACGTGCCGACCGTGCGGGATCGATCCACCAGGCCTTCCTGCTCAAGCAGGTCGAGATTGGCGTGCGCGACCGCGCAGGCGGTGGCGTGGCCGGAGTAGGTGTGACCGTGGAACAGATACGTGTCGCCGCCGGCGATCGTCTCGGCGATCGCGTCGCTCATGAGCACCGCCCCCAGCGGGGCGTAGCCGCTGGTGAGGCCCTTCGCTACGGTCACCAGGTCGGCCTGCATACCGCGCTCGGCCGAGTCGTACCAGGCGCCGGTCCGGCCGAAACCGGTGACGACCTCGTCGGCGATGAGCAGGATCCCGTGGCGCGACAGCAGCTCGCGGACCCGCGGCCAGTAGTCCGCAGGCGGTATGAGAATCCCCGCGCCGCCCATGACCGGCTCGCCGATCATCGCCGCCACGTTGCCGGGGCCGATCCGCTCGATGGTGGTGGCCAGCTCCTCGATGAGGAAGTCGGTGAGATCCCGGCCGGGACACATGTCCGGCGCGCGGTAGCTATGCGGGGGCGAGATCCGCGCCACGTTCGGGAACTCCGGCCCGATGCCCGCGTGAATGCCGGGGAACCCGGTCGCGGCGCCGCTGGCGTAGGTGGAGCCGTGATAGGCGAAGTTCCGCGAGATGAACCAGACGCGCTCGGGCTCGCCACGGTGGTGGTGATAGAGCCGGGCGAACTTGAAGGCCGTCTCCACGCTCTCAGAGCCACCGTTGGTGAAGAACACCCGGTCCAGTCCGTCGGGGGCCAGGTCGACCAGCCGCTGCGCGAGCGTGATGGACTGGTCGTTGGCGAAGATGTCGAACCCGGTGTAGTACGCCAGCTTGCGCATCTGACGGGCCGCCGCGTCAGCCAGTTCCGGCCGACCGTGCCCGACCTGCGCGACCCAGTTGCCGGCGCCCATGACGTCCAGCAGTTCCACACCGGACGCGTCCCACACCGTGCAACCGTCACCGCGGACGATCGTGATGCGCTTCGACCGGCCGCCGTGATGGTGCGGATGCACCAGCACCCGCCGGTCGGTCTCGGCGAGCTCCGCCGCGTTCCGCAACGTGCGCGGCATCTCGTTGACGACAGGCATAGCACTCATCCCCTTACCGACATGTGCTGGTTTGCAGTGCGAACAGGCGGCCCTGTGGCGGGTCATCAGGCCGACTCGGGCGACCGGGCGTCGTGTCCAGACCGAGCCACAATCACGTCGTTGATGTGGAAAGGGTTGATCGCCCGAAGCGTCATCAGCAACGGGATGACCTCGACTTCTCCCTCTCCGGGTCGGGCGACGCCTTGCAAGCGTCACCCAACCGTCGTCACGTGGGCATCTTCATGAATGCGTCGCGGACGGCACGCTGGGAGATGAGTGCGGAGGTTGCCGTCGGCATGCTGGCAGAGTGGACGCTACTGGGACAGCAAGCTCGGTTCCCCGGGTGACGGTGGTCATCCCGACCTACAACCGGCGGGACTTGTTGCGTGAGACGCTGCGGAACCTCGCCCGGCAGCGGATGCCGGCCGACGAATTCGAGGTCGTCGTGGCTGACGACGGTTCGTCGGACGGTAGCCGCGCGGTGGTCGAAGAGGCGTCGCAGCAGCTGCGGATCAAATACCACTTCCAGCCGGACGAGGGCAACCGGGTGTGCCTGGCCCGCAACGCCGGCGCCCGGCTGGCCGCCGCGCCGCTGCTGGTCTTTCTCGACAGCGGCGTATACGTCGGGCCGGACTTCTTGAACGAGCACGTCGCGGCCCACGCCAACGGCGAACGGCTGGTCGTGGTGGGCTACACCTGGGGCTACGACTTCGAGAAGGAACCTCCCCCCGGTCTGGCCGAGGCGGTGGCCGAGTCGCTGCCGGAGGACGTCGTCGCTCGGTTCCACGACTCGAAGGCCTTCCTCGATGCCCGGCACGCGGCGTTCGCCAAGACCGACTTCGACCTCGGCCGGATGGTCGCACCGTGGGTCCTGCTCTGGGGGCTCAACTTCTCCATATCCGCCGACGACTACTGGCGGGTGGACGGCTTCGACGAGGGGATAGTCCTCTGGGGTCTGGACGACCTGGAGATGGGCTTCCGATTGTTCAAGGCCGGCCTCGAATTCCGGCTCAGCCGCACCGCTTGGGCGGTGCACGCACCCCACGAACGGGCCCCCCTGGCCGACGCCCTGGCCGGTGTCATGGTGAACATGCGCCGGATGATGGCCAGGTTCCCGGAGCCGATGACCGAGCTGGCCTGGAACCTGCTGAACAACGACGATGACCTGCTGGAGGTGGACGAGAACTACCGGTTCCTGATCGGCTGTATCGATCAGGCCCGGTCAGTCGACGTCGCGGCGGAGGTGGCCGATCTGCTGCCGCAGCTACCACCCGGCCGCCTCGCGGTGTTTGGCGCGGGCCGCCGCCTACCGGCGGAACTGGCCGGCGCGGTGACCCTGGACTTCGACGCCGACGCGGTGGCCGAGCTCGGTGCCACGTACCACGCCATCGGCATTCGCACCCTGTTGCCCGACCACGCCGTGGATGTCGTGGTCCTGACGTCACGCCTGGCCGGACTCTGGCCGCGCTGGTCGGCCGAGATCCTGGCGGAGGCCGCCCGAGTCGGCGGATCGGTACAACTCACGCCAGCGTTGATGCGAAAGACGGCCGCCATCTCTCGATAGGCTGACGACCAGAGGTCATCGATCGACACCTGGAGGTCCTACGTGTCAGCGCCACGACTCGGCAGCATTCTGCTCGGTTCGGCCGACCCGGAACGGCTGCGCACCTGGTACATCGAGGCGTTCGAACCGCTGCAGCAACCGTCCGGCTTTCTCGACTTCGACGGGTTCGACGTGCTCGTGGACAATCGCGACGACGTCGCGGCGACGACGGTAGAACCCGGGCGCGTCATCCTCAACTTCGAGGTCACGGATGCCCGCAGGGCAGCCGCACACCTCGACAGTATGGGCGTGTCCTGGGTGGTGCCGCTGGAGGAGCGTAAGGACGGCCTGTTCGGCACGCTGCTGGACCCGGACGGCAACTACGTGCAGATCATCGAGCTCAACGCGGAGTACCTCGCCGCCGCCCGCGGTGGCTCCGGGATGCTCGCGGGTTCGGTGGCGTTCAACGGGTTCTCGGTGGACGACATCCCCCGCGCGCAGGAGTTCTACCGCGACACGCTCGGGATCCCGGTGACCGAGGAGCACGGCATGCTGCACCTGCATGTCGGCGGCAACCGGGAGATCCTGGTATACCCCAAGCCGAACCACGAGCCAGCCACCTACACGATGCTCAACTTCCCGGTCGATGACATCGACGCGGCGGTGGCGTGGCTGCGCGAGCGCGGCGTGGAGATGGAGAAGTTCGACGGCGTCGACGACGACGGCGTGTTCCGGAAGGGCGGGCCGCTGATCGCCTGGTTCCGTGACCCGGCCGGCAACATCATGTCGGTCATCAAGGAGTGAGACCCGCCCGTGGTTGTGTGACGCAGCAAGGTGCGGCTGAGCCACGAGCCTGCCGATCCAGCAGGTCGGCCACGACATCGATGCGACGAACATGCACGCCCTGATGCAGCCCGAGACCAACGTCGAGCTGCACGGCCGCGTGCTGAGCGAGCTCGAACCGGACACCCTGAACCTGTAGGCGGAATGGGATCCGGGCTCCTCGGACGATGGTCGAGGAGCCCGGATTCTGTTCGCCCGAGGCGGCACTGGGACAGGATTTAGCCGCTCCGCAGAGAGACTCACAGAGCGGCCCGGTCGAGTGGCTACTTGATCGCCAGCGGGTTGATCGGCGACGCCACCGCCCGGCTCACCTTCAGCGGAGGTGCCACGAAGAAGAACTCCCAGACACCGTCGTTCTCACAGTCGGCCGCGAGTTCCTCGAAGTCCAGGATCTCCCCGAGCGTCATGCCCATGTCCCGGATGAGAACCATGTGGACGGTCAGCAGCGCGTCAGGGTTCTCGCCCGGAAGCACCTCGATGGCCCAGTTGTCCGAGCAGACCGCGGCGACGTCGCGGTCACGCAGCCAGGCGCAGCACATCTGGCCGAGGCCGGGCTCACCCGCCATGAACGCGTTCCGGTCGCCGTCCCGCAGGAACTTGCGGCGCCAGCCGGTACGGAACAACAGGATGTCGCCCGGGCCGACCTCGACGCCGCCCTGCCGCGCGGCCGCCTCGTCGAGATCCTCAGGAGTGATGACGGTGCCGCTTTCCAGCCAGTCGACGCCCTTCAGCGCCGCGATGTCCAGCAGCACGCCACGGCCGGCAATTCCCGGGCTCTGCTTGTCGATTGCGCAGTGTGCGGCGCCCCTGACGGTCACACCGCCGGCCGGGAAGCCGTTGTACATCCGGTCGTCGTAGTACACGTGCGACAGCGCGTCCCACTGTGATGAGCCCTGCAGCGCCATGAAGATGTAGTCGTCGGCGAACCGGAACCCGCCCGGGAACACCTGCTCGGCACCGGTCTCCGACATCAGGTGGACGGGATTGATCCGTCCGCCGCCCGGCTGCGGCCCGTTCTCGTCGAACGGGATGCCAAGGTCGAACACCTTGCCCCGCCGGACCAGGCCGGCCGCTGCCACCAGCCGCTCCGGCGTGATCAGGTTGGTGGTGCCGCGCTGGTCGTCGGGGCCCCAGCGGCCCCAGTTGCTCAGCCGCGCGCCGAGCGCCCGGAAGTCCTCTGTCGTGGCCGGCTGCTGGGTCATGTCATTCCTTGATCAGTCGGCGGAACGCCCGGACGTCCTCGATGAACAGGTCCGGCTCCTCCAGGGCGGCGAAGTTGCCGCCCCGGTCGAACTCGTTCCAGTGCACGATCGACGGGAAGTCCCGATCGGCGAAGCGCCGGATCGGCACGAACGGTGCGTGCGGGAAGACCGCCACACCGAGCGGCGCCTTGATCGCCGGGTACCGGCCCGTGGACACGTTGATCGGCAGGTTCTCGGCGATCTCGTAGTAGAACTGGGCGGAGGAGCCAGCCGTGCCGGTGAACCAGTAGATGCTCGCGATGGCTAGGAGGCGGTCGCGGTTCACCGCGTCCTCGGGAACGCTCGCCGAGTCCGTCCAGTCCTTGTACTTCTCGACGATCCAGGCAAGCTGCCCGATCGGCGAGTCGGTCAGCGCGTACGCCACCGTGTGCGGCCGGGTCGCCTGGAGCTTCATCGATCCGGCGAGCTCCCGGACGAACCGGGCCGACCGCGCCAGCCGGGCCCGGTCCTCGTCGTCGAGGTTGTCGAGCTCGCCCGGATCGCCGCTGGGCGGGGTAGGCAGCGTGTTGAGGTGCACCCCGGCCACGTGCTCCTCGTCGACGCCGGCGAGAGTGAGCGACACACCGGTGCCGAAGTCGGCGGCCTGAGCCAGGTAGCGGTCGTATCCGAGCCGGCGCATCAGCTCCGCCCACGCCTGGGCTGTGCGCAGGTTGTTCCAGCCGACGTTCGGGTTGGGCCCGGAGAAGCCGAAACCAGGTAACGAGGGCATCACGAGGTGGAACGCGTCTGCCGGGTCGCCGCCGTGGGCCCGGGGATCGGTCAGCGGTCCGATGACGTCCAGGAACTCCACGACCGAGCCGGGCCAGCCGTGCGTCATGATCATCGGCATCGCGCCCGGCTCAGGCGAACGCACGTGCATGAAGTAGATGGTCGTACCGTCGAAGTCGGCGGTGTACTGGGGGTACCCGTTCAAGCAGGCCTCGACGGCACGCCAGTCGAAGTCGGTGCGCCAGTAATTGACCAGGTTCTTGAGGTAGCTCGCCGGCACGCCACGCTTCCAGCCGACGTCTGGCAGCTTCTCCGGCCAGCGGGCCTCAGCCAACCGGCGACTGAGATCCTTCAGCTGCATCTCGGGTATCTGTACGCGAAACGGCTGCATACAGTGATGATCGGCGCGACACGCAGCAGGCTGCATCTCTTCCCTTGCCGTTGCCCGCGTCGGTGCTCGGACCCAGTTCAGCGTGAGCGGGCATTCCCGTGACCAACTCACGACGAAAACTCGCCGCTGCTGTCCATCCGCGACCTCGCCGGCCGTCGTACCGTGAGAGATGGATGCCGGGAGGAGAACCGATGAAATATCTCATGCTGGTCTGTGTCGACGAGTCGCTGGTCTTGCCGCCGGAGGATGCGGCGGTATCCGATTGTCCCGGGCAGTGGGCGGAGGTGGCCGGACGCAACGTCTGGCTATCCGGCAGTCAACTGCAGGGGGTCAGCGATGCCACCACGGTACGGGTCCGCAACAGCGAGGTGCTGATAGCGGACGGCCCGTTCACCGAGACCAAGGAGCAGATCGCCGGCTTCGACATCATCGAGTGTGCCGACCTCGACGAGGCGATCGAGGTGGCGTCCAAGCATCCGGTCGCCCGGTACGGCGTGCTGGAGCTGCGGCCCTTCCGGCAGGGGTGAGCCAGCCCTCGACCGCGGTGCGATTGAGGGCTGGCTCCGGCAGCGCACTGACCCGTCACGGGTCGGGTGCGCTCTGCTCGACACATCCCCGCCTTCCCACGTCTACCGGTAGGCCTGGGCCTGAAGGCTGAACAGATCGGCGTAAAGCGCGCCGCGTCGCATCAGCTCATCGTGACTGCCGGCCTCGACCACCCGGCCGCCGCGCAACACGATGATCAGATCCGCCATGCGTACCGTCGAGAAGCGGTGCGAGACGAACAGGGTGATGGCCCCGGTACTGGCCCGCAGCTGCGCGGCCTGCCGGGCGTACGACTCGAACAACCGATGCTCGGCCAGCGGATCCAGCGCCGACGTGGGTTCGTCGAGCACCAGCAGCAACGGCTTCTGGCGCATGAGCGCCCGGCCCAGCGCGAGCTTCTGCCACTGACCACCGGAGAGCTCGGCACCCTCGGTGTAGCTCTTGCCAAGCTGGGTGTGCAGTCCGTGCTCCAGCCGCTCCAGGACGTCGCTGCCCTGCGCCCGATCCAGCGCCTCGATGACCGCGCCGTCGTCTCCCATCCGGGTCACGTCGCCGAGACCCACCACCTGGCCCGCGAGCAGTTCGAAGCGGACGAAGTCCTGGAAGGCCGCCGACAGATGTCTACGCCATGACTCGGCCGGAATCCGGCGCAGGTCGGTGCCATCGACCAGAATCTGCCCGCTGGTCGGCCGGTACAGGCCACAGAGCAGCTTGACCAGCGTGGTCTTGCCGGCGCCGTTCTCGCCGACGATGGCCACGCTGGCCCCGGCCGGCAGGCTCAGCGACACGCCGGTCAGCACCGCTTCGCTGGTGCCCGGATAGGTGAAGTCCACGTCCCGAAGCTCGATCCCGGTGGTCAGCCGAGCCGGCGGCTCCTGGTCGACCGGCACCGGGTGGTCGACCGCGACCAGGTTCCGCACGGAATCCAGGCGGCGCAGCATGCTGCCCATCCGCTGCAGGTTGGCGAGCAGCGTGACCGCCACGGTGACCTGCTGGTTGACCTGGGTCGCGAGGACGATGACGAGGACCACGTCGCCGATCGTGCGGCGGCCGGTGATGGCCTCCCGCACGACCAGCAACACCGCGCCGACGTAGGCCAGGCCGAACATCACCTGCCCGAGGGTCCGGACCACGGATGCCACCCCGTACGACCGGACCAGCCCCCGGCTCGCCCGGTCCCATTCCCGCAGGTGCCGCCGGCGCAGCTCGTCGCGGAGCCGGAAGACCCGCAGCTCGCCGGCGAACCGGGCCGAGGTGGACAGCCGGAACAGGTTGAGGGCGATCCGGGTCGGCTCGGCGGTTTCGGTCTTGGCCCGGTCGATCCGCGACTCGGCCCAGCGCCCGCAGATCAGCGGCGGCACCGCCGCGAGCGGCAGTAGCAGCAGAATCGGGTTCAGGCCGGCCAGCAGGATCGCGGTGAATATCACGGCCAGGGTCAGGCCTAGCATCCCGAACAGCGACTCCAGTGCACCGATCAGCCCACGGCTCTCCCGGTGCAGCACCGTCAGTTCGTCGGCGTACTCGGCGCGTTCCTGGTGTTCGATCCCCTCGGAGCCGTTGGTGAGCAGGATCAGATCCCGCACCACTTCGAGCTCGGCCAGTTCGGCCAGTTCCTGGTAGAAGATGTACGAGAAGTGCGCAAAGGTAAGGCTCACGACGGCCAGGACCGCCACCGCGACGCCGTACCAGACGGCCGCGCCGGCCTGTCCGGAGATGACCGCGTCGGTCATCATTCCCAGCACCAGAGCCAGCATCGGGCCGCTCACGGTACCGGCCACCATCAGGCCCGTCGCAGCGATGGTCTTGCGGCGGTTCGCCCGCCAGGCCATCGCCAGCAGCCGCCAGGACCCGCTCAACGTCGTCCTCATGCCACCCTCGCCGTCTGGTCGGTGAACCGGTCGGCCTGCAACCGGAACAGTCGTGCGTACTCGCCGTTCTGGGCCATCAGCTCGTCGTGGCTGCCCTGCTCAGCCACCCGCCCGCCGTCGAGTACCACGATTCGATCGGCCTGCCGCACCGTGGAGAACCGGTGCGAGATCAACAACGTTGTGGCACCCTCCGTGAGCTGGGTGAACTCCCGGAAGAAGCCGGCCTCGGCGCGGACGTCCAGGCTGGCTGTGGGCTCGTCGAGCACCAGGATCGAGGCACCGTGGCGCAGGCCGAACAGCGCCCGAGCCAACGCGATCCGCTGCCACTGCCCCCCGGACAGGTCGGCGCCGTCCACGAGGTGCCGGGCCAACAGGGTCTCCATGCCGCGCGGCAGCGTGTCGAGCATCTCGTGCAGGTTCACCGCCTCGATCGCGGACCGGATCCCGGCCCGGTCGTCCAGGTGCTCCACCGCGCCGAAGCCGACGTTGTCGGCGGCCGACACCTCGAACCGGGCGAACTCCTGGAAGGTGACCCCGAGCCGGGCCCGCCACTCGTGCAGTTCGTATGAGCGGATGTCGACGCCGTCCAGCCGGATCGTGCCCGAGGTCGGCTCGTACAACCGGGCGAGCAGCTTGACCAGGGTGGTCTTGCCGGCGCCGTTCACGCCGACCAGGGCCGTACACTGACCGATCGGGATGGTGAGGTCCAGGTTCTCGAAGATCATCCGGTCGTCCCCCGGATAGTGGAAGCTCACCTGGTCGAAGTGGATCGCCCCGGTCGGCGGGGCGGGCGGCGCCGCGACGTCCCGCACAGCCTGCCCGGCGTACTCGGCGACTCCCTCGCGGAAGAGCTTGACCTTCTGGTAGGCATGCATGCCGAGGGCGGTCTGCAGGTCCGACTCCGGCCAGTACTCGCCCAGCCGCAGCGCGCCGAGTGCCGCCTGCATGACCATCGCGAACCCGGCCAGGGTCAGCCCGGCCGTCGCATCCGTCGCGGCCCGGCCCGCGAAGGCGAACACCGCGCCGGTGATGACCAGACCAACAACCGTGACCCGGATGAACTGCCACAGATAGATCCGCCGGCGCGCCTCCCACACCAGCACCAGCCATTCGAGGAAGCTGTGACGCCAGAAATCCACGAAGAAGTTGTGCAGCCCGAAGACGCGCATCTCCTTGGCCGAACCCGCCGCAGTGGCCACCTCACGCAGGTAGTCGTTCCTCAGCTCCTGCGGGTCGAGCAGGAACCGCTCCTCGGCGAACTTCCGCAGGCCACCCCGCTGTCCGTAACGCTGCAGCACCACGGCAGCGGCCAGCGCCGCCGCAGCGGGCCACGACAGCACCACGCCGACCACCACGGCGTACCCGGCCAACTGTGTGTAGCGCCCGATCAGGGCGAGTAGGCCGGCTACGGCCTCGCCAGGGCTGAACAGCCAGTTCTCCAGCTCCCGGGCGGCCACCCGAAGGTGCTCCACCAGGCTCGGGTCCTCCAAGGGGCCGACACCCGCAGTCCTGGTCGCGATCGACATGAGCTCGTCGCTGACCAGGCCGTCGATGCGCCGCGCCACGAGCTTGCCGAGCAGTTCCTGCACCGGCGCGATGATCTGCTGTCCGACGAACGCCGCCGCGGCCAGTAGGAAGGCGGTCACCAGGTCGTCCCACTCTGGCGATCCCAGGCCGGCGATGACCGCGGCCGGCACCTTGCCGAGCAGGATCGAGGAGGCCACCACGAACGCTGGCGGCAACAGCCCAGCGACCAGGTTGACCAGCACGATGGTGACGATCATCGGGGCGCCGGCGCGACCGGCCAGCCGGGCGATCTCCAGCCGGTCCCGGGTCAGCCGGACCAGGGTCTGCAGGCGGGTCTCCGGCGTCATCGCGTCCCTCCTGCGACGACGGCGCAGCTGAGCAGGGTCCTGCGGTGGCAGTTCGGAATGATGACGCTGCACGTGTACTGACCTGTCACCGGTCCTCCAGTTCGGAGATCGTGGGTATTCAGGAGAACGACGAACGCGGAGCCCGCAAATGGACAACTGGATCCGCCCATCCCGGAACGGACCCGGAGCGGGCCTCCTCGTCGAAGCGCGGGAACAGGTCCGGACGGGCGTAGGGGTAGAGGGCGAGCAGGCTCAGCCGGTTGCCGGTCACGGAAACGACGTCGCCCCTGCGGTCTGGGTTTCTCCGCCCGTGGGTCAATAGCGGCCGTGGGTGGTCGCGTGGATGCTGTCGTGGATCTCCGAGACCAAGTCCTGCGCCCGGCGGCAGTAGGCGCCGCCATGACCACCGCGCTGACCGGGCCCGGGGCCGAGGGCGCGGATGCCTGGTCGGGTACGCCCGGACGCCGGCGTCGCCGAGCCGGCGGAAGGCGGGGCGGATGTGCGCCTCGTCGGTCGTTCCATCGGGGACCGACAGCATGAAATGCGCCGACACGGCAAGGTCCTTCTCGACATCCCCGATACCGCAGCAGCCCGTCGGCGTGCATCGGTGTACCGCAGAAACGGACCACGCCCGCCCGCTCGTCGCCGGTCAGCCGCAGGGCGGAATTGCGCTGGTGGTACTCGGCGCTGTTGGGGATGATGAGCTCGACAGCGTCAGGCATCGGCACAGTTTCTTCGATATCGCGAATGGCGGGAACGGGGCGCGTCCACGCCGAGTGCGGTGTGCCCGTGACAGGCCGCCGCCTCATCATGTGCCGGGCCGTACCAGCGGGTCATCTTCGACACTGCGCAGAAGGCGGCTTCTCCCCCGCCCGCCAACGCCATCAACCATTCATGGGGCGCGATGCGCGCCGCCCCGGTGCCGATCGGCGGGGCCATCGGCGGCATGCCGGCGCTCAGGGGCCAGGCGTCCACGCCCCCGTCCCGGCCCTGGTCATCTCGTCCATCCGACGGCTCAGGTAACGGCGCTCAGCCTCATTGCCGGTGAGCCCGAGCGCACGCCGGTAACTCGCGGCGGCGTCTCCCCGGCGGCCGAGGCGGCGCAGTAGGTCGGCGCGCAGCGCCGGCAACAAGTGATAGTCGCGCAGCTGGCCGGAGTCGTCCAGGTCATCGACCAGCCGCAGGGCCGTCTCCGGGCCATCGACCATGGCTACCGCGACCGCCCGGTTCAGCGCCACCACCGGTGAGGGGGTCAGCTCTGCGAGGCGTCCGTACAGGGCGACTATCCGCGCCCAGTCGGTGTCCGCGGCACAGGCCGCCTCGGCGTGACAGGCCGCGATGGCGGCTTGGACCTGGTATGGGCCGATCCGCTGGCTGCCCAGCCCGTCTAGTAGGCCGATCGCCTCGTCGATCTCCACCCGGTCCCAGAGCGAACGGTCCTGGTTCTCCAGGGTGATCAGGTCACCGTCGGCGTCGACCCGCGCCCGGCGCCGGGAGTGCTGCAAGAGCATGAGTGCGAGCAGCCCGGCCGCCTCGGGCTCGCCGGGCAACAACCCGACCAGCGCCCGGGTCAGCCGGATCGCGTCCATGCACAGCCCGTCACGGGCCAGCTCCGCGCCGCCGGACGACGCGTAGCCCTCGTTGAACAACAGGTAGAGCACCGCCAGCACCCCAGACGTACGCTCCGGCAGCAGGTTCGGCGGCGGCACCCGGAAGGGTATCGCCGCGTTGGCGATCTTCCGCTTCGCACGGACCAGGCGCTTGGCCATGGTCGGCACGGGCAACAGGAACGCGCGGGCGATCTCCGCGGTCGTCAGGCCCGCCAAAGTACGCAGGGTGAGCGCCACCCTGGCCTCCAGCGGCAGCGCCGGATGGCAGCAGGTGAACATGAGGCGAAGACGATCGTCCTGGATCTCTGCCCCCGCGTCGTCGGCGTCGTCGGAGCCGGTGTCAACGGCCAGGGCGGCGAGCTCCCGCAGCTTGCTGCTCTCCGTGGTCGCGCGCCGCAACCGGTCGTAGGCCCGGTTGCGGGCCACCGTCATGAGCCAGGCGCCAGGACGGCGCGGCACCCCGGATTCGGGCCAGGTACGCAGTGCCTCCACAAAGGCGTCCTGGGTGCAGTCCTCGGCCAGGTCCCAGTCACCGGTCAGCCGGATCAGCGCCGCGACGACTCGTCCCGACTCCTCCCGGAACGCACGGACGATGTCCTCCTGGTCCTCCGGGCCCAAGATGGTCGGCCGCCCCATGAAGTTCCTTTCTCCCGAACTCCCGCCATAATGACAACTGGCACGGATCCGGACAAGGCCGGGCTACACACCGCAGGTGCCACCGGGCGGGCGGGTTACCGGGAGGCCGTGGCCCGTTCTCGGTCCGCGCGGCCGCGCCACTGCTGGTGCGTACGTGAATGCGAGACAGGACGTCGTACTCAACGCGCAATTAGGGAAACTCGTCCAGCAGCCGGAACAGGGTCTGCTTGGCCACCATGTCGTTCTCGGGCGTGAGGTTCCCGGGGTCGACGGCCAACTCCGGCAGAGCGAGTTCGAAAACAAGCGCCCACCACACGAGGTTGTCGCCACGGCCGGCCTGGGTGACGAGCCACTCGCGGAAGCCGCCCAGCAGCGAGCGGGCGTTGCCCTGATCGCAGCCCTCGACGTAGGCGACCGAGGTGGGGAGGTCGTCGCGCATCAGATACATCCGCGGGCGGACCGCCACGAGGGCGAACAGCTCGCGATAGCTGCCGATGGGCACCGTGAAGGTGTCGAGACCGAAACGCCGCCGTGATCAGCCGCCAGATCAACTGGATCGACGTCGGCGGCGTCGGACCTGGTTGGGTCTTGGTTGTGCTGCCCCTCGGACACCAGCACTGGTTGGTCAAGAGGCATCCAACCTGTCGTTCGTCAGGACACTGACCGAGAGGCCGGGTCCACCGAAGTACGCCGCGAACGCTGGACGTGACATGGTCGCTGCGGCTCTCCAGATTGGCCGGCTCGACGGAACCCGTCCCTTGATGCCAACGACGACCAGAGAGTAGGCGGCGAGTACGTTGCCGACGACCTGCACGGTAAACAGGATCGCCTCGACGAATCCACTATCCATTTGGTGGCCTCGCTTCGCGTTTGCTGGCTCCGACCGGGTGTCAAGGGGTGGAAGTAGGAACGCTACCGCGACGATATCGGGTGACGAGGTCGCCATCGGTGATGCCGTCCGCCGAACGAGCCGAAGTGTTCATCGAACCCTCCCCTGTCGATGCCGATCTCTTGCTATTGCAGCATGTCTGCAACTAGCGCCCGTGCGGTGCGCCGAGGTCACTGGCCTGGGCGGACACCTGTGCGGTGTCCGCCCAGGCACCGATCTCGTCAGTTCCCGCGCAGCTGGCCAGCGGCGGCGACCAGATGCCGCAGCGACGCCTCGACCTCGGCGTAGCCGCGGGTCTTCAGACCGCAGTCCGGGTTGACCCACAACCGCCCGGCCGGCACCGCCGCGCCCGCCCGACGCAGCGCCTCGACGACCTCACCGAGGGCCGGCACCCGGGGCGAGTGGATGTCCCACACCCCCGGTCCGACACCGCGCCGGTAACCGATCGCGGCAAGGTCGTCGAGGACCTCCATCTTCGACCGGGACGCCTCGATGCTGGTCACGTCCGCGTCGAGGGCGTCGATCGCGGTGATCACCTCGCCGAACTCGGAGTAGCACAGATGGGTGTGGATCTGGGTATCGTCGGCGACGCCGCTGGTGGCCAGCCGGAACGCCCCGACCGCCCAGTCCAGGTACGCCTGCTGGTCGGCCCGACGCGGCGGCAAGGTCTCCCGCAGCGCCGGCTCGTCGACCTGGATCACCCGGATCCCGGCGGCCTCCAGATCCTGGCACTCGTCGCGAAGGGCCAGCGCGACCTGGTCGGCGGTCTCCGCCAACGGCTGGTCGGTACGGACGAACGACCAGGCCAGGATCGTCACCGGACCGGTCAGCATCCCCTTGACCGGCCTGCTGGTGAGCGACTGGGCGTAGGTGGACCAGTCGACAGTCATCGGCGCTCTGCGGACCACGTCGCCGTAGATGATCGGCGGGCGGACACACCGGGAGCCGTACGACTGGACCCAGCCGTGCTCCGTGGCGGCGAAGCCGGTCAACTGTTCGCCGAAGTACTGCACCATGTCGTTGCGTTCGGGTTCGCCGTGCACCAGCACGTCCAGACCCAGCTGCTCCTGCAGCCCGACGACATGTGCGATCTCGGCGCGCATCCGCTGGGCATAGCCGGCGTCGTCGAGGCGGCCGGCACGGTGTGCGGCGCGGGCCCTACGCAACTCGTCGGTCTGCGGGAACGAACCGATCGTGGTGGTCGGCAACTCCGGCAGGCCCAGCCGCCGCTGCTGCGCGGCAGCCCGATCCGAGTAGTCGCCACGTCGACGGTCGGCGGGGCCGAGAGCGGCCAGCCGGGCACGTACGTCGTCGTGCCGCCACCCGCCCGGAGCCTCCGGCAGCGGCGCGGGCAGGGTGGCGACGCCGTCGCGCACCGCCCTGCCGAGCAGGACCACCTCGTCGACCTTCTGCCGAGCGAACGCCAGCCGGGTGGACAGCTCCGGGTCGAGTCCGACCTCGACCGAGAGATCCACCGGGACGTGCAGCAGGGAGCAGGAGCTGGCGACAGCGACGTGATCGGCAAGCCCGGCGACGGCCGCCCCCACGGCGTAGGCGGCACGCAGGTCCGTACGCCAGACGTTCCGCCCGTCCACCAGACCGGCCACGACCGTCCGGCCGCGCAGCGGACCGGCGGCGGCGAGCCGGTCGAGGTTGCCCGGCCCGGCCACCAGGTCCAGCCCGACAGCCTCCACCGGGGTGTCCAGCAGGGCGGGCAGGGCGTCGCCGAGTTCCCCGAAGTAGGTGGCCACGAAGATCCTCGGCCGATGGGTGGCAGCCCCGAGCCGGTCGTAGACGCGGCGCAGCGCGTCGACCTCGGCCGCGGTGCGGTCGGCCACGTACGCCGGTTCGTCCAGCTGCACCCAGGCCGCGCCCGCCGCCGCCAGCGCGGCGAGGATCTCGGCGTACACCTCGACCAGCTCGTCCAGGCGGGCGAACGGATCGTCCCCCTTGGCCAACAGCAGGAACGTGGCCGGCCCGACCAGCACAGGCCGGGTGGTGATGCCCAGTCGACGGGCTTCGGCGTACTCGCCCAGTGCCTTGGCCGGGTTCGCCCGGAAGGCGAGGCCCGGGTCGATCTCCGGCACCAGGTAGTGATAGTTCGTGTCGAACCACTTCGTCAGCTCCAACGCCGGCTCGGCGTCGACCCCGCGTGCCATCGCGAAGTAGGTGTCCAACTCACCGAGCCCGAGCCGGGCGAACCGGGCGGGGACCGCGCCGACGGCGACAGCGGTGTCGAGCATGTGGTCGTAGTAGGAGAACGTGTTCGACGGGATCGCGCCGAGTCGGGCGTCGGCCAACGTCCGCCAGACCTCGGCCCGCAGCCCAGCAGCGATCTCCTCCAACGACGCGGCGTCGATGCCGCCGGCCCAGTACGCCTCGACAGCCCTCTTCAACTCGCGATTCGCGCCGATGCGCGGATAGCCGAGCACAGTGCTCTGGCCGAATGCGGTGGTCACCAATGGGTCCTTCCCTCGAAGTGCCCGACGGACACGGGAGGGGAGGAAGGCAGGTCGCGGCACGGCACCGACTTCCGCCCAGACCCTCCCGAGAGGCCGCCGGCGGCGCACACCGGGCGGTGTACGCAGCGCTGGCAGGTCTTCGGACTCGCGGGCGTGACACGTCGGTCGCCTACTGGCCGTCGCTTCCCGGACCTTGCGGTCCAGTGCTTCGTTGACGGCGGTCGTTCCCACTCACCGCTGCGGGGCAGTCCCGGACTCGCACCGGGTTCCCTCTTACGACGCCCCACCCCGGCCTGCGGGATGGAACGAACCAGCACCGCCCGCCATCGTACGGGCCGGGCGTCGCCCTCGACACCCTCAGCTCAGAACCGACCCCTCGACACCCGCAGAACCGACACCGGCGGTCCCCGGTTGACCACCTGCCCCGCACCACCAGCGGCGCCAGCGTCCTCAGTGCCCGGACGACGGGGCTGACAGCCAGTCCTCGGCCGGGGTGAACGGGACAGGCATCGGACGGTCGACCGCCGTCGTCAACTCGATCCGCCGGCCCTCGGCAGCCGACCGGAGCAGCGCGGTCATGATGTCGAGTACGTGCAGCGCGAGCTCGCCGCTGGCCCGTGGCGGACACGTCTGGTCAGCCCGGATCAGGTCGATCAGCCCGATCCCCCGGGCGGCGGCGACGTAACCGGCCCGTGGTGCGAGGGCGCGCCAGCCGGGGCCGTCGAGCGCGAGGTGGCGGACCTCGCCGTCGAAGGTGTTCGGATCGGGTACGGCGAGGGTGCCGTCCTCCCCGTGCACCTCGATCGGCGCGGCCGTCGTCGCGACACCGTCGAAGCTGGTCGTGAGGGTGGTCAGGGCACCACCCACGTGTTCCAGCACACCGGTCACGTGGGTGGGCACCTCGACCGGAATCCGCTGCCCGAGGCGAGGTCCCGAACCGATGACCCGGGCGTCGCGCAGCCGGCTGGCCGCCCCGATCACCGCCCGGACCGGACCGAGCAGGTGGATCAGCGCCGAGATGTAGTACGGCCCCATGTCCATCAGCGGACCGCCGCCCGGGGCGTAGTAGAAGTCGGGTTCGGGGTGCCAGCGCTCGTGCCCCGGGGTGACCATGACGGCCGACGCGGAGAGCGGGCGCCCGATCAGTCCACCGTCGATCGCCGCGCGGGCGGTCTGCGTACCGGTGCCCAGGACGGTGTCCGGCGCGCACCCGACGTGGACGCCGGCCGACGCGGCCCGGTCGATGATCGACCGGCCCTGTGGGAACGTGACGGTGAGCGGCTTCTCGACGTAGACGTTGCGGCCGGCGGTGATCGCCGCGCCCGAGATCTCTTCGTGTGCCGCCGGGATCGTCAGGTTGAGCACCGTCGCCACGTCGGGGTGGTGCAGCAGTCGCTCGACGCTCACCGCCTCGGCGCCCGGGATCCTGGCGGCGGCGGCGACGGCCCGGGCCGCGTCCAGGTCGGCCACCGCGACGACGCGCACGGCTGGATGGTCGGCGAGCGTGTCCAGGTACGCGCGGGAGATGACCCCGAGACCTACGACGCCGATGCCGTGCGGGTCGCCCACACCATCCCCCTTTCGATGACGGTACGCACACCCGGGTGCTCCAGCACGTCGAGGCTGTGTCCGGGAGTCGTCACGACGATCCGCCCGGCACCCCAGTTGCGGGTCCAGATCGCCGGCGAGGTGACCGGACGGTGCCACGGATGCCACGTCCGCGTCGGGTGGGTGGTGGTGGCCAGCACCTCGATCAGATCGTCGTGCAGCACCCAGTACTGCTCGGTGACCAGGTCGAAGTCCTCGATCCCGGCGGTGATCGGATGGTCCCGGCCCAGGTCGGTGATCGTGATCGAGTGTGGCAGGAAGTTGTCCTTCTCGCCGCCGCTGCGGTCACACGGCTGGATGCCGGGGTGGGTGGCGAACTGGCCGCCCACCAGGTGCAGGTAGTCCGAACAGGCACGGAACGAGTCGACGATGCCGCCGTGCCAGCCGGTGAAACCGGTCCCGGCCACGATCGCCGCGGCCAGACCCGCCACCTGCTCCGTGGTGATCTGTGACATCGTCACGCATTGCACGACGAGGTCGGTGGCGGCCAGTTCGGCGGCGTCGGCGTAGATCTCCGTCGACTCCTCCACCCGTACCGCGTATCCGCTGCGTTCCAGGAACGGGATGAACAGCTCCGTCGCCTCGACCGGCCGGTGTCCTTCCCACCCGCCCCGGACCACCAGGGCTCTGCGCCGCTCCACGCCCACTCCCTCCCCGGTCCGCCGTCTTGGGCAACCGCTGCCGCCCGTGCCGACACCCGCTTGCGACCATCGACCACCGTACCTGGCCGGCCCCCTCCTGGAGCCCTCCCGCCTCTCGGCCGGCACGGCCCTGTCCCACCTGACGGCGCTTCGTCCCATTCGTCCGCTCAGCGGGTAGGGTCAGCGCACTATGGAGCACTGGAAGCTAACCCAAGCGTACGAAAGCGACGCCGGACAGGTCCGGTGGGACCGGTTCGGTGATGCGGCGGCACCGCCTGTCGTACTGTTGCACGGCACTCCCTTCTCCTCCTACGTCTGGCGGCACGTCGTCCGGGCACTGACCCCACGCCACCAGGTCTACGTATGGGACATGCCCGGCTACGGCTCGTCGGAGATGGCCCCGGGCCAGGATGTCTCGCTCGCCTCCCAGGGCCGCACCTTCGCCGCGTTGCTGGCTCACTGGGAACTGACCGAACCGACGGTGGTCGCCCATGACTTCGGCGGAGCCACCGCGTTACGGGCGATGCTGCTGCACGGCGCACGGTACCGACGGCTCGCCCTGGTGGACGCGGTCGCTCTCGGCGGTTGGGGCTCGCCGTTCTTCCGGCTCGTCCAGCGACACGCCGAGGTGTTCAGCGCGCTGCCGTCCGCCCTGCACCGGGCGCTCGTACGGGAGTACGTCAGCTCGGCCACCGCAGGCGGGCTACTACCGGACACGCTGGAACAGCTCGTGCGGCCCTGGCTCGGAGACACCGGCCAAGCCGGCTTCTACCGCCAGATCGCACAGGCCGACCAGGCACACACCGCCGAGATCGAGCACCGCTTCGGCGAGGTCGCCATCCCGGTACTCGTCTGCTGGGGAACCGAGGACCGGTGGATTCCCGCGGCCGAGGGCCGCCAGTTGGCACGGCGGTTCCCGACGGCGTCCCTGCGACTGATCCCGCAGGCCGGTCACCTGCTACAGGAGGACGCGCCGGCGGAGCTCACCGCCGCCCTGCTCGACTTCGTCCGGGAAGGCTGACCATGGGCGGCGTCGGGAGTCGCCGCGGTGCGAACGGCTCCCGGCGCCCGGGCAACGCCTGCGGCACCGGCGGATAGACAGCGGACAGGTCATCGATACGCCCCGGGTCGGACTCTTGGTCACACCAGCGGACCGACCCGATTCGAGAGGGCGATTGCGATGAGAGTGCAGGACCTCGCCGTGGCCGAGCGCAGCTCGCCGGCGCCGGTGACCGCGCCGAACGACGCGCAACCGTGGGTCTCGGCGCAGCCGGAGCGCGGACTCGATGCCGGCTGGTCGAGGTCCGCCGACGCCGGAGTGCACGCCCGGTACCGACTCCACGATCTGGTACGGGTCTTCGCCCGGGAGTTGCTCAACTCGCACGTACCGGCTGCGGAGCGAGCAGCCGCGATGGAGCGGTATCTGCGGTGCCTGCTGTTCCTGGCCCGGGCCGCCCACCGCCGGGAGTACGGCGGTGACTACACCGTCCTGTACTCCGCGGTGGATCTATGGGAGCTTCCGCAACACCTGGTGGAGTCGCTACTCGCCGACCCGATCGAATGGCTCGCGTCGGAGCATGCCGGCCTGGTCGCCAGCGTCCGGATCGCCGCCGATCTACGGATCAGTGATCTCTGCTGGAATCTCGCCGTCGCCGCAGTGACGTTGTTCGAGGCGAAACTGCACCGCGAAGACTGGCTCCACACGCATGAAGTCGCGCTGGAGACCACCATCCGGCACGGCGACGGGTACGGGGAGGCGGCGGTGCGCTGCTCGCGCGCTGGTCTGGCGCTGATCGAGCAACGGCTCCAGGACGCCGAGAGCGACCTGTCACGGGCATTGACCTGGTTCGAGGGCACCGACGATCAACGCGGCCGGGGGTTGGCCCTGCGGAGCCTGGCCTCGATCGACCGCCTGCGTGGACGGGAGGACCGCGCCGAGTCGCGGTATCTGCGCGCCCTGCCGGACCTGCGTACCGCTGGTGACCGGGTGGCCGAGGCGCATGTGCTCATCAACCTCGCCCAGCTGCGCACCGACCGCGCGGAACCCGAGGAGTGCGAGCGGCTGCTACGCGCTGCCCTGACGATCTGCACCGATGTCGGGGCCCGTCGGGTCGCGGCCCAGGCACGGCACCGGCTGGGTCAGTTCTATCTCGCCCGGGGCGAGTACGAGCAGGCGGAGGCGCAGTTCACCGAGGTGCTGGAGACCACCACGACGACCGACGATCCGGTTGGCAAGGTCTACGCCTGGCTGGGGATCGGCGCGGTACGAATCCAGCGCGGGCAGCTCGATCAGGCCCGGGACGCACTCACCGAAGTGCTCGGACAGACCCGTCGTACCGGAAATCGTCTGGTCGAAGGGCGGGCGATTCTGATGCTGGCGGAGCTGGCGCTGCGGCACGGCGATCAGCCGACTGTGCGGCGGCGGTTGGTGGACGCCGAGGAGGCGTTCGCCGAGATCGGCGCGCAGCGGTGGCTGGAGCGGGTGAACGACCTGCGACGACAGCTCACGGAGCCGGTCAGTCCCACGGCGTGTCACCCGACGTGAGCGGGGCGGCCAGAGCGGGCGGGCCGGCGGTGGTCTTCCCGGCCTCCGGCCCGGTCACGACGGCGGTGAGCGCGAGCATGGCCGCGACAGCGGCGACTACTACCTTGTTGACCGTCATTGGAGGTTCCTTCCCTTCCGACGTCCGACCCTCGGCGCCGCTGTCATCAGGAAACAGGGGAAGGCATACAGGGAACCTATCTTCCGCCTATCAGGCGGGGCAGCCTCGGACTTCGAGCGGTTCCGCCGTATCGCTCGACGAGTGCGGTGCCGATCGCGGCCAACTGGTCCCGCACACCGGCGGGGCCGGTAACCTCCAGCCATTCGACCTGCCAGGCGAGCTCGCCGGCGAGCGAGGACTCGCTGTAGCCCCGGATCACGACCTCGATGCGGCCGTCGGCCGTGGGGCCGCCCACCTCGAGCCGGTCGCCGAGCGCCATCCGGAGCGTGCCGATCCCGTCGGGTGCGCAGACCGCCCGGATCTCGACGGGCATCCGCCGGCGGTCGACCTCGTCGGCGATCTCCCGCCAGCTCCCGGCGAGGTCGAAGTCCGCCGGCCGGTGCACCGGATCGTCGGTCGGGTCGACGGACGACACCCGGTCGATCCGGAAGGTCCGCCGGCCGGCCCCGGTGGTGGCGACGAGGTACCACCACGGGCGCTTGGCGACGACGCCCAGCGGGTGGACGGTCCGCTCGGTCACGGTGCCGGTGCTGTCGACGTAGCCGAGCCGCACCTGGACGCCCCGGATCACCGCGTCCTGGAGTTCGTCGAGGAAGCGAGGCGGTGGGCGGTCGACCCGGCTCGCCCCCCATCGTCGCGGGTCGACGGCGATCGACGACGCCGCCGCCTCGGCCTGCGCCCGGAAGGGCTCCGGCAGGGCGCGGACGAGTTTGCGCAGCGCTGATCGCACGGCCGGGGTCGTGGCCGAGGCCGGGCCGGCGACCAGGAACAGCGCGCGGGCCTCGCTCGCGGTCAACCCGGACAGGTCGGTACGGGCCCCGCCCACGAGGCGCCAGCCACCGCCTCGGCCCTGCGTGGCGTACACGGGCACCCCGGCCATGGCCAGGGCGTCGAGGTCGCGGCGGGCGGTGCGTTCGGAGACCTCCAACTCCCGGGCGACCTCCGCCGCCGTGACCTGCTCGCGCTGCTGCAACAGCAGGAGTACGGCCACCAGCCGGTCGGTGCGCATGCGCCCAAGATTGTCAGATAAACCGGTCATGAGGTGACCGGTTTCGGTGCGCAAGATGGCGGCATGAACTTCCCCGAACCCAGTCTTGTCCCCGTCAACGGCGTCAAGCTCGAAGTCTTCGAAGCCGGCCGGCGCAACGCCGGAAAGCCGATCGTGCTCTGTCACGGCTGGCCGGAGCATGCCTACTCCTGGCGCCATCAGATGCCGGCCCTGGCAGCGGCGGGCTACCACGTCATCGTCCCGAACCAGCGCGGCTACGGCAATTCGTCGCGCCCGACCGAGGTGACCGACTACGACATCGCCCACCTGTCGGGCGACCTCGTCGCACTTCTCGATCACTACGGGTACGACGATGCCACCTTCGTCGGTCACGACTGGGGTGCGATGGTCGTCTGGGGGCTGACCCTGCTGCATCCGGACCGGGTGAACAAGGTGATCAACCTGAGCCTGCCGTACCAGGAGCGCGGCGAAACCCCCTGGATCGAGCTGATGGAGGCCATCCGCGGCGCCGACTTCTACTTCGTCCACTTCAACCGACAGCCGGGCGTCGCGGACGCCGTGTTCGACGAGAACACCTTCCAGTTCCTCCGCAACCTGTACCGGAAGAACGTGCCGCTGATGGAACCTCAGCCCGGCATGGCGTTCATCGACCTGGCCAGGGCGGAAGCGCCACTCGGTGAGCCGGTGATGAGCGACAGCGAACTGGCCGTCTTCGTCGCCGCCTTCGAGTCGTCCGGGTTCACCGGCAGCATCAACTGGTACCGCAACCTTGACCGCAACTGGCACCTGCTGGCGGACGTCGACCCGATCATCCGACAGCCCACACTGATGATCTACGGCGACCGGGACACGATCGCGAAGTCCGACCGACTGGCGGAGTTCGTGCCCAACGTGGACGTTGCCACCCTGGACTGCGGCCACTGGATTCAGCAGGAGAAGCCGGAGGAGACCACCCGAGCGATCCTGACCTGGCTGGAGCGGCTGGAAGCCAGGTAAGGTCTCGGCACCGTTGGCCCCCTTGTTCGCGGGGTCGACGGTGCCGACGACCACCCACGACACCGCCCGTCCCGCCGTCATCCACAGTGGTTCTTGATCAGATCGACGCCGTCCCATACCCTGACGGGCGGTAGTCATCATGTGACCGCACGCCAACGGCGACCACCGTCCTTGGGGGGCACAGCTTGCCGCACCCACTCCGCTCTGCAGGCCGGCCCCCACGACACAGGTCGGCGGCACCTGACGTACCTGCCGGGCGCCCGTGACGGTCACGGAGCACGATCCGGTCCGGACGGACACCGGGATGCGGTACTTCCGGTTCCTGGTGGTCGGCAACGCGGTCTCGGCGTACGGCACCTACCTGGACATGATCGCGCTCAGTCTGTTCGCGTACTCGCTGACCGGCAGCGCGCTGCAGACCGGCCTGTTCCTTGCACTACGCCTGGGCACCAGTGTCCTCAGCGGATTCGGTGCCGGTAGCCTGGCTTCCCGGTTCGACCGCAAACGGCTCATGGTGACGTCCGACGTCACCCAGGCGGTCGCCCTGGTCGTCCTGGTCGTCGCGCCGGCCACCGCGCAGGTCGGCCTGCTGTACGCCGTCGCGGTCGTCACCGGTGCCGGCGCCACCGTCACCAGCGTCGCGCTGCGCAGCAGCATCCCCGAGATCGTCGGCCACGACCAGCGGGTGCGGGCCAACGCGCTGCTCGCCACCGGCCGGTCGCTGGCGATGGTCGCCGGGTTCGCCTCGGCTGGCGTACTGGTCTCCACGGTCGGCTACACCGGCGCGTTCCTCATCGACGCCGGGGCGTTCCTCTTCTCGGCCGCGGTCCTGGCGCGGCTGCCGATCACCACCCGCAGCGTACGTCCGGCGGCGGCCACCACCGGCGCGCCCCAGCCATCCGTACCGGCGTCCGGGCCGGCCGACGCGCCGCAGCGGCCCGGGCTTCTCGCGGAGCAGCTGACGGCCCTGCGCTACCTTCGGCTGACCCCGATCCTGCTCGCACTGGTCAGCCTGCGCGCCGTCGACGCGTTCGGCTCGGCCTCGCACAACGTCGGCCTACCGGTGCTGTCCACTCTGCTCGACCCACAGCATCCAGCCGCGTTCATGTCGCAGTTCTGGGCCATCTGGGCGATCGGCAACATCATCGCGCAACGCGCGGTCGCCCGCTGGGCCAGGCGCACCGGTCGGACCATCAACGAGCGCGCGTTCGCCGCCGGCGCGGCGATCATGTCGGTGGCGTTCATCCTCGCCTTCACCGCGCCGCCGCTCCCGCTGGCCGCCCTGGCCGCCCTGGCCGCCGGCATCGCCGACGGCTTCACCGAGATCGCCTACACCACCCGGCTCCAGGCCGCACCGGACGATCAGCGCGGGTACGTCTTCGGGTTCTCGGCCACCGCGGAGAACCTCGGCTTCGGCGTCGGCATGGTCGCCTGCTCCTTTCTGCTGGAGCGGCTCAGCCCGTTGACCGTGGTCACCGTGTTCCACGGAGTGGCGGTGCTGTTGGCAACGGCGTTCCTGGCCGTGCTGTGGACCCGCCGGCGGGCACCGGCATGAGCATGCCGACGCGCGGGGGCGCCGACGACCGACGGATCGCCATCATCGGTATGGCGTTACGGCTACCTGGCGCGGACACGCCGCAGGCGTACTGGCGCAACATCCGCGACGGCGTGACCAGCGTACGGCGGTTCAGCCCGACCGAGCTGGCCAGCGCCGGGGTGCCGGCCGAGCTGCGTGAGTCACCGGACTTCGTCGCCGTCAGCGGCGTGCTCGACGACATCGACTCGTTCGACGCGGAGTTCTTCGGGATGAGCGCGCAGGAGGCGCGCACCGTCGATCCGCAGCACCGGCTGTTCCTGCAGACCTGCTACCACGCGCTGGAGAACGGCGGATACGCGGGCGCGCGACCCGACGCGAGGGTGGGCATCTTCGCCGGGGTCGGATACCACCTGTATCCGCTGAACACGTACCTGCGCAACAACCTGCCGACCGCCCGCTGGGACGGTGACTTCGGCCCGGCGTTCCAGGTGGCCCTGGGCAACTTCAACGACTTCGCCGCCACCCGGGTCGCGTACCGGCTCGGCCTGACCGGTCCGGCGGTCACCGTACAGAGTGGCTGCTCGACGGCCCTGGTGGCGGTGCACCTGGCCGGACAGGCGTTGCTCGCCGGCGACGCCGACCTGGCCCTGGCCGGCGCCTCGGCGGTGCACACCCCGCAGATCCTGGGCTACCGCCACGTAAAGGGCACCATCCTGTCGCGGTCCGGCCGGTGTCGGGCGTTCGACGCGTCGTCCGACGGCACCGTCGGCGGCAACGGGGTCGCGGCGGTGCTGCTCAAGCGGTACGACCGGGCGGTCGCCGACGGCGACACCATCCACGCGGTGATCCTGGGCGGCGGCGTCAACAACGACGGTGCCACGAAGACCAGCTACGCCGCACCGAGCGCCGCCGGGCAGCGCGACGCCATCCTGCGCGCGTTCGACGTCGCCGGGGTCTCCCCCGAGACGATCGGCTACCTGGAGGCCCACGGCACCGGCACCTACAAGGGTGACCCGATCGAGTTCGACGCCATGACCTCGGCCTACCGCCGGCACACCGACCGGACCGGCTACTGCGCGATCGGTTCGGCGAAGCCGGCCATCGGGCACCTGGACGCCTGCGCCGGTCTGGCCGGCCTGATCAAGGCGGTGCTGGTGCTGCAGCACGGGCAGATTCCGCCGTTGGTCGGGTTCGAGCGCCCCAACCCGGCGTTGGACCTGGCGGCCAGCCCCTTCGTCATCCCGACCGCAGTGCGTGACTGGCCCGACCTGCCAGGCCCGCGTCGGGCGGGGGTGACCGCGCTGGCGGTCGGCGGCACCAACGTCCACCTTATCCTGGAGGCACCACCACCGGCAGGGACACCGCCACCGCCACCGGCAGAACCGGTGGCGGTGCCGCTGTCGGCGCACCACCCGGACAGCCTGCACACACTCGCCCGGCGGCTGCGCGACCACCTGCTGGCCGATCCCGAGCTCGATCCGGCCGACCTCGCCACCACCGCCGCGCTCGGCCGGCCGCACCTGCCGCACCGGCTCGTCGTGACCGGCGCGACGCCGACGGCGCTCGCACAGGCGCTGGACGACCACCTCGCCGCACCGCAGCGGCACCGTCCGGCGCGGGTGGCGGCCGGGTCGGCACCGGGCCCGGTGGCCCCGGTCCTGGTCTACGGCGGGCAGGGCACCTCGTACGCCGGCATGGCAGCTCCGCTCTACCGGAAGTACCCGCAGGTACGGGAGGTGCTCGACGCCTGCGAGGCGTACCAGCGCCGCACCGGCGGGCCGTCGGTGCTGACGCCACTGCTCGCCACCGCCGCCGACGGCGACGACCGGATCTGGCCGGCCGACGTGGCGCAGCCGGCGCTGTTCGCGTTCCAGGCCGCGCTGACCCGGCTGTGGCACACGCTCGGGGTGGCGCCGCGGCTCGTCGCCGGCCACAGCATCGGCGAGTACGCTGCCCTGGCGGCGGCCGGTGCGCTGTCGGTCGAGGACGGCCTGCGGCTGACCGGGTTGCGCGGACGGTTGATGCGCGAGCACACCGCGCCCGGGGGGATGGTCGCGGTCTTCGCCAGCCGTGCCGCGGTCGACGAACTGCTCGCCACCGATGGACGGCTCGACCTGGCCGCGACCAACGCGCCCGAGCAGCAGGTCGTCGCCGGGCCGGTCGAGGCGATCGACGCCGCGTGCACGCTGCTGGACCGCCTCGGGTGGCGCTGGCAGCGACTCGCCGTCGACCGCGCCTTCCACTCGGCGCTGCTCGACCCGATCCTGCACCGGCTGGGTGAGGCGGCTGAGGCGGTCGGGTGGCGACCCTTGCAGACGCCGCTGGTCAGCAGCGTGGACGGAGCCGTGCTGCCGGTGGGGCACCGGCCGGATCCGGCGTACCTGGTGCGGCAGACCCGGCTACCGGTCCGGTTCGACCTGGTCACGGCCGCGGTCGCCGCCGCGGCAGCCGACGGGTCGGACCCTGGGGCACCGACCGGTGTGCCGGTGCTGGAGGTCGGGCCGCATCCGGGCCTGGTCGGGTTGCTGCGCCGCGCCCTGCCCGGATCGCCGGTGCTCGCCGCGCAGCGCCGGGGCGCGGAGCTCGACCAGCACCTCGACAGCTGCGCCCAGCTGTACGCACACGGGGTCGACCTGGACTGGGAAGCGCTGCTCGGCGCCGGGCGCGCACGCAGGATACCGCTGCCCGCCTACCCGTTCCAGCGACGGATCCACTGGACCGGACCGCCGCTGGCACGAACCGAACCTGGAGGGTCGATGGTCGACACTGACACCGCCCGCGACGCTGGCTCCGCGATCTCCGACGGACCGACCGCGCCGGACCTCGCGCCGGTGGTCGAGCGGGTACGCGAGATCATTGCCCGGCACCTCGGCTGCGCGTCGGACGACATCGTCGTCGACCGCCCGTTCGTCGAGATGGGTGCCGACTCACTCGCCATGATCAACGCGCTGCGGGAGTTCGAGGGCGAGTTCGGTATCCGGCTCGCCATGCGCGAACTGTTCGAGGAAGCCGACACCGCGGGCAAGCTGTCCCGCCTGATCCTGTCCCGTCGGGCCCCGGCCGCCGAACCAGCTGCGGCTGACCCACCGGCACCGACGTCGCCACCGGCACCACCACCGCGACAGGCGGCGGCGCCCAGCGTCGACGTGCACGGGCCCAGGGTGGTCGTGGCGCACGACGCCGGTCAGGTCGGGGCCCTCGCCGGCGACCGCGCTCAGGCCCACCTCGACGACCTGCGGCAACGGTTCGTGGCAAAGACCCGGCGGTCCAAGGAGATCGCCCAGCGCTACCGCGGTGTGCTGGCCGACAGCCGGGCGGTGGTCGGCTTCCGCAGCGCCACGAAGGAGATGCTGTACCCGATCGCCGGCCAGCGCGCCAAGGGCGCGTGGCTGGAGGACGTGGACGGCAACCGGTACATCGACATCACGATGGGCTTCGGGGTACTCCTGTTCGGCCACGAGCCGGACTTCGTCGCCGACGCGGTCCGCGAACACCTGTCCCGGGGGATCCAGCTCGGACCCCGCAGCGTCGACACGGGTGAGGCCGCGCGGCTGTTGAGCGAGCTGACCGGGATGCCGCGCGTGGCGTTCGCCAACTCCGGCACCGAGGCCAACTCGGCCGCGATCCGACTCGCCAGGGCCGCCACCGGACGCGACACGATCGTCACGTTCCACGGGTCGTACCACGGGCATGCCGACAACGTGCTCGGCCGCTCGGTCGGGACCGGAGCGGACCGGAGCACTGTCGCGGTCAGCACCGGCATCCCGGCCAGTGCCGTCGCGGACCTGGTCGTGCTCGACTACGGCGTACCGGAGAGCCTGCAGGTGATCGAGGCGCTCGGCGAACGGCTCGCCGCCGTCGTGGTCGAGCCGGTGCAGAGCCGGCACCCGTCGCTGCAGCCGACGGAGTTCCTGCGCCGACTCCGCGACATCACCCAGCGGTACGGCATCGTGCTGATGTTCGACGAGATGCTGACCGGGTTCCGACCCCATCCGCGTGGCGCCCAGGGCCTGTTCGGCGTGACGCCGGACCTCGCCACGTACGGCAAGCTGCTCGGTGGCGGCTTCCCGATCGGGGCGATCGCCGGACGCGCCGACATCATGGACGGCGTCGACGGCGGCTTCTGGCGCTACGGCGACGACAGCCGACCGCAGCGGGAGACGACCTTCTTCGGCGGCACCTACATCCAGCACCCGGTGTCCATGGCCGCCGCCCGCGCGGTGCTGACCCGGTTGACCGCGCACAGCCCACGACTGCAGCAGGAGCTCAACGCCCGGACCGACCGGCTCGTCAACACACTGAACTCCTTCTTCACCGAGGAGGAGTACCCGCTGCGGCTCGGCCACGTCGGCTCGCAGTTCCGCTTCGAACACCACGCCGACCTCGAGCTTCTCTACCACCACCTGCTGCTCAAGGGCGTGTACGTCTGGGAGTGGCGCAACTTCTTCCTCTCCACCGCGCACACCGACGACGACGTCGACACGGTGATCGAGGCGGTGCGCGACTCGCTGCGTCAGATGCGCGCCGACGGGCTGCTCCCCCGCCCGCCCGGTGCCGCCGTACCCGCGCCGAGATCGGCAGGCACCTCCCTACCCGGGCCGACGGCGCGAACCGAACCGACGACGAGTGTCGTCGCGGCGGGCGGCCCCGAATCGGCGAGTGGTACCGCGCTCCGGGCACCGGACTTCAGTGTGTACTTCTTCGGGGACTATCCGCCGGGCTCGGAGGCCGCCGACCCGTACGAGCTGATCGTCGACACGGCCCGCTTCGCCGACCAGCACGGATTCCACGCGCTGTGGATACCCGAGCGTCACTTCCACTCCTTCGGTGGGGTGTTCCCCAACCCGGTGGTGCTGGCCGCGGCGCTGGCCCGCGAGACGAGTCGGATCCGGTTGCACGCCGGATCGGTGGTCCTGCCGCTGCACGATCCGATCCGGGTCACCGAGGAATGGGCGATGGTCGACCGGCTCTCCGGTGGCCGGGTCGGTATCGGCTGCGCGCCCGGCTGGCACGCGGGCGACTTCGTCCTCGCGCCCGAGCACTTCGGCACCCACCGCGACGTGATGTACCGCCACCTCGACCAGGTACGCCGACTGTGGCGCGGGGAGGCGGTCGAACGCCGCAGCGGCACCGGCGAACCGGTCGAGGTCCGCACCCTGCCCCGCCCCGTGCAGGCGACGCCGCCGATGTTCGTCGCCGTGGTGGGCAACCCGGAGTCGTACCAGCGGGCCGCCGAACACGACCTCGGCGTGGTCACCAACCTGATGAGCCAGTCGGTGGAGCAGCTGGCCGACAACATCCGGCGCTACCGTAAGACCCGCGCCGCGCACGGGCTCGACCCGGACGGTGGCCGGGTGGTCGTCCTCGTGCACACCTACCTCGGTGCGGACTCGGCCCGAGCGCGGGCCGAGGCGTTCGCGCCGTTGCAGGCGTACCTGCGGTCCTCGTTGTCGCTGTTCGGGCAGCTGACCAACAGCCTCGGACTCCGGGTGGACCTCGACAACGCCGACGCCGACGACCTGGACTACGTGTTCCGGCGCGCCTACGACCGGTACTGCGAGGCGCGGGCGCTGATCGGTTCGCCGGACGACGGCGCCCGGCTGATCGAGGCGCTGACCGCCGCCGGGGTCGACGAGGTGGCCGCGTTGGTCGACTTCGGTGCCTCCCCCGAACAGGTACGGGCGGGCCTGCCGTATCTGGACCGGCTACGCGCCAGCTACCAGATCTCGGTCGGCCAGGCGGCGGCCCGTGCCGCCCCGGCCGCCCGCGATGTCCTCCCGGACCGGTCCGGGCCGGTGTCACGCGGGCAGGCGCGGATGTGGTTCCTCGAACGGTTGCATCCGGGCCAGGGCACCTACAACGAGCCCATCGCCGTACGGCTCGACGGGCCACTGGACGTGCCGGCGCTGCGGGCCGCACTGGACCAGCTGGTGGCCCGGCATCCGGCGCTGCGTACCGTGTTCCCGCAACGCGACGGCGAACCGGTCCAGGTCGTGCGTGGCTCGGGCGTGGTGGAGCTCACCGTCGAGGAACACAACGGCCGTGACGAGGACGAGGCCGTCCGTCAGGTGCTGGCCGACGAGGTCCGCCGGGTGTTCGACCTCGCCCGTGGCCCGCTGCTGGTGACCCGGTTGCTGCGCTGGTCGCCCGAGCGGCACGTGCTCGTGCTGTCGCTGCACCACATCGTGGTCGACGCGGCCTCGATGACGGTGCTTGCCCGGGACCTGTCCGCGTCGTACCGGGCCGCGCTCGACGGCCGACCCGCCGAGCTGCCGGAACTCACCGTGGACTGCCTGGACCTGGCCCGTCGGGAAGCGGACGCCGACGGCGGTCCACGCGACGAGCAGGCCGGCCTGGCCTACTGGCGGGAGCGGCTGGCCGGGGAGCTGCCGGTGCTGGACCTGCCGACCGACCGGCCGCGACCGCCGGTACGGTCCGGCGCCGGCGCGTCGGTCCGCCGCCGGCTCGACCCGCGCCTGTCCGGGCTGCTGAGCCGGCTCAGCGGCGCACACCGGAGCACCCTGTTCATGACGATGCTCGCCGGGTACGCGGCCACCCTGCGCCGGTTCACCCGCAGCGACCAGCTGATCGTGGGGACGCCGGTGTCGGTCCGGCCCTCCGGTGCCGAGAACGTGGTCGGGTTCTTCCTCAACACGGTCGCCCTGCGACTGGACCTGTCCGGCGATCCGACCTTCGCCGACCTGCTCACGCAGGTCCGCGACACCGCCCTGGACGCGTACAGCCACGCCCACGTACCGTTCGACGCCGTCGTCGGTGCGGTGAGCCCGGACCGTGACCCCAGCCGGACCCCGGTCTTCCAGACCATCGTGGAGTTCGACAACAGCGGCGACCCGCTCCCGCTCGACCTGCCCCAGGTGACCGCCCGCACCCTGGCACACCGGGCCGAACGGGCGGTGACCGACCTGGCGCTCTACGTCACCAACCACCCCGACGGCATCGACTGCCGGCTGGAGTACAGCACCGACGTGTTCGCGGCGGACAGCGCCGAACGACTGCTGTCGTACCTGGTCGCGACCCTGGCCGCCGCCGTCGAGCAGCCCGACGCGCGGATCTCGGTGCTGGCCGGCGTCCTCGACACCGACCGGGACTTCCTGGCTACCCGGAGCGTAGGACGGCACCGCGACCTGCCGCCCGGCGGCGTGCACGACGCGGTGCGGCAGTGGGCGGTCCGCACCCCACAGGCGGTCGCGGTGATCGGCGGCGGCACAGTGCTGACCTACCGGCAACTCGACGAGCAGGCCAGCGTGCTGGCGCACCGGCTGGCCCGGCACGGCGTCGCCGTGGGCGACATCGTGGCGCTGTGGCTGCCCCGGTCGCCGGAGTTCATCGTGGCCGCCCTGGCGGTGCTGCGCGCCGGTGCCGCGTACCTGCCGTTGGATCCGTCCCTCGACGGCCGGCAGGTGCGCTTCATGGTCTCGGACAGCGCCGTCCGGGTGGTGCTGGCCACCGGAGCTGACGCGGCACCGGACCTGCCCGACGGGGTGCACCTGCTGCGGGTCGACGAATCCGGCGACGGGTACGGCGACCCTGGCCGCGTGGCGGACGATCCGGACGCGGCCTGCTATCTCATGTACACCTCCGGCTCGACCGGCCGGCCCAAGGGGGTGGTGATCACTCACCGCGGCGTGTCGAACCTGTGCCGGTGGTACCGCGACGAGCTGGCGCTGACCGCCGACGACCGTGGCGCCGTGGTGTGTGGGCAGAGCTTCGACGCCTCGATGCTGGAGATCTGGCCGATGCTGCAGGTCGGCGCGAGCCTGACGATCGCCGACGACGCCGTACGGCTGGACTCGATGGCGCTGGCGCGCTGGCTACGTACCGCCGGGGTCAGCGTCGCGATGCTGCCCACGCCGATCGGGGAAGGCCTGCTCTCGCTGCCCGTCGCGGCCCAGCCCCGGCTGCGCCACCTCACCGTCGGCGGCCAGCAGCTGCGGGTACGCCCACAGCCCGGGGTGCCGTACGTCGTGCGCAACGTGTACGGACCGACCGAGACGACGGTCATCGCCACGTCCGAGGTGGTGGCGCAGGCGTCGGCCGGGGCCGACGGACCGATTCCGATCGGCCGGCCATTGGACAACGTCCGCGTCGAGGTCCGCGACGAGTGGGGCAACCTGGCCCCGGTCGGTGCCGTCGGTGAGCTGTTCATCGGCGGCGCCGGGGTGGGTCGCGGCTACCTGAACCGGCCCGAACTGACCGCGCAGCGGTTCGTCGACGACCCGGCTGGCGGCCCCGGTTCCCGCTGCTACCGCACCGGTGACCTGGTGCGGTGGACCGCCGATGGAGCGCTGGTGTTCCTCGGACGCACCGACGACCAGGTCAAGATCAGGGGGAACCGGGTCGAACCAGGCGAGACGTCGGCGGTGCTGCGCGGGCTGGACCTGGTGGCCGACGGCGTCGTGGTGGCCCGGCGGGACCGGCACGACGAGGCATACCTCGCCGGGTACGTCGTGCCCGCGCCGGGCGTGGCTCACGACGGGTTGGCCGACCGGCTCGTCGCCGCGCTGGCCCGCCAACTGCCCGACGTGCTGATTCCCCGGACATGGGCGGTACTGTCCGCGCTGCCGCAGACCGGCAACAACAAGGTCGACCACGCCGGGCTGCCGGAACCGACGATCCGCACCGGCATGCCCGCGCCACTGACGCCGCAGCCGACACCACCGCCGCCAGCCCCGCCGGCAGCCGCAGGCGAACCGGCCGGTGACGCGCTGGCCGAGACGGTACGGGCGCTGTGGGCCGCCGAGCTCGACCAGGATCCCCGCCGCATCGACCACGAGGTGTCCTTCTTCACCCTCGGCGGACACTCGATCAACGCGATGCGCCTGCTCAACCGGGTACGCGAGGCCATGGCGGTGGACTATCCGGCGTTGGAGTTCTTCCGCGCGCCGACCATCGCCGCGATGGTCGGCCGACTTCGCGGCACCGTCACGGCCGCGCTGCCGGCCCTCGTACGTGCCGCCGTCGACGACGACTCCACCCACCGGGTACGGGGCGCGCTGTGACCTTCGACGAACTGCTGGAGTACCTCGCCGTACACGACGTGCGGCTCACCGGCACCGGCGACGTCCTGCACTACGACGCCCCGGCCGCCGCGATGGGTGCGGAGCTGGTCACCGCGCTGCGGTCGTACAAAGGCGAGCTGTTGCGCTGGCTCGCCGCACCGGCGGACGAACGCGAGGTGACGCGGGCGCCGCTGTCGGCCCAGCAGGAGCGGGTGATGGAGGTCGCCGGGCGCAGCGCGCACCCCGCCAGCTGGAACGTCGGGCTGCGGGTGGAGTTGCTCGGTGACCTCGATGTCGCCGCGCTGGACGCCGCACTCGACGGCCTCGTCGCCCGGCACCACGCGCTACGCACCCGGCTGACCTGCGACGGCGGTATCTGGACCCAGCGGATCCTCGCCCACCGGTCGGTTCCGCTGCCCGTCGTGGAGCTGACCGCGCTGGCGCCGGACACGGCGCGGTGCCGGGCCGGGGCGGTCTGCCAGGAGTTGGTGGCGTCGGCGTTCACGTTGGCGCACGAGGCACCGGTACGGTACACCCTGATCCGGCTCGCGCCGGGCGAGTCCTGGCTGGTCCTGGTCCTGCACCACGTCGCCTGCGACGGCCGGGCGGTCACCGTGCTGCTGCGCGAGCTGGCGGTCGGGTACCGCACCGCGCGCGACCACGGCTCGCCGGACTTCGGCCCACCCGCCACCGCCCAGTGCACCGACTACGCACGTTGGCAGCAGGGCCAGTGGGACGAGTCGACCCGGCGTCGACGGCTCGCCTACTGGGCCGAGCACCTCGGCGACGGGCCGCTGGCGCTGGAGCTGCCGTTCGACCGCCCCGCACCGCGACAGCCGAGTGGGCAGGCCGCCACCTGCCGGTTCGAGATCCCCCGGCCGGTGCGACTCGCCGTCGAGGCGCTCGCCCGCGAGCGGGGCGTCACGGTGACCGCGGTGACCGCGGCAGCGTTGGCGCTCCTGCTCGCCCGGCTCAGCGGGCAGCCCGACGTCACCCTGTCGATGCCGTACGCCAACCGGTCACCACAGGCGTACGAGGACACCGTCACGGTGCTGGCGACGGCGTTGCCGGTGCGGATCCGTACGGCCGCCGCCGTGACGTTCGCCCAACTGGTCGGTCAGGCCGCCGACGGCCTGTTCGCCGGCATCGACAACCTGCTGCCCACGGCCTGGATCTACCGGCAGGTTCCCGTGCCGGCAGCCGGCTCCGCGCCGAGCGCGATGGGGGTGAGCTTCGCGTTCCAGAACACTCTCGACACGGACGTCGCACTGCCCGGGCTGACCGTACGGGTCCACGACCTGCCGACCGGTGCGGCCCGGTCGGTGCTGGTGATCGCCCTGGTGCCCGGCCCGGGCGGGATCGACGGCTATCTGGAGTACCCGGTGGACCGGCTCGCCGACGGCACCGCCCGCCGCTGGATGACCGGGTACGTCGACCTGCTGGCCACGGCGTGCGGCGGCGCGCACCGTCCGCTCGCCGAGCTGAGGAGGTCACTGGTGTGAAGATCGTCGCCTTGTCCTGCACACAGAAGCGGCTTCCGTCGCTGACCGACGCGCTGCTCGAGGCGGCGGTCACCGGCGTCGTCCGGGAGGTGCGCGACGCGCGGATCCAGCGCATCCGGTTGATCGACCACCGCATCGCCATGTGCGAGGGCGAGGACACCTGCCTGGATCCCGAGGTGGGCCGGTGCACGCTCGACGACGACTTCGAGCAGGTCGTGGAGCTCGCCGCAGGTGCGCAGGCGATGCTGCTCGCCATGCCGGTGTACGCGGGGAACGTGCCGGCGGTGCTGAAGATCTTCCAGGAGCGGTTGAAGAGCTTCATGAACGCCGAGCACCGCCCGTTCGGCAACCTGCTGGTGGGGACGATCGTGCACTCGCGCACGATGCTGACCGAGCCGGCACTGGGCTCGTTGTTCCCGTGGTACCTACGGCTGCGGAACAGGAACGTGGCGTCGGCGTGCTTCACCCAGAACGAGCATGCGGACCTGACCCGCACCGCCGCGGTCGACCTGTGTGTGGCCGTGGGCCGGCAGGTCGGCATGACGCTCGACGCACGCCGGTCACCGGCGGCCGGCCGCACCGTGCTGCCGGTGGTTCAGGCACCGGTCCGGCCCCGGTGCGGTGACCCGGCCGGGCCGTCCTCCCCCTGACCCGGGGAGTTCGGGGACTCCGCCCGCCAGGTGCATCCGTCACCGGCCTGTTCGCACGACACCGTCACCTCCGGTTCCACGTACCGGGCGGCGATCGCGGTGTTGAGCTGCTGGCAGTACGGGCACGGTGACGAGAACGTCAGGACGACGCCGGCGCGGGCGGCCCGCTTGCGGTAGCGCAGGATTCCACAGTCGGCGTTGCGCAGAACGATGCCCGAGGGCTCGGGCTCGCTGGTCACCGCCGAGTCGTACAGCTGCAGCTGACGATGCAGCCGGATCATGAAGTGATCGGTGGCGGACACCCCGGCGGGCCGTTGCGATTGCAGCAGGTCGGCGGTGATGCGGGAGTTCGCCTGGATCCACGCCGCCAACCCGTCGTCGCCGTACTCGGCCAGGATGAACTCCTCGGCGGCGGCCTGGGCTTCGAAGAACCGCTGGCGCCACAGGTCGACCTTCTCCGCCGGGTCGAGGGGGGACGGTTCATTGGTCATGGTCGGCGTCCCTGTCGGTGGCGCCGTCCAACTCGGCGAAGACCTCCTGGGCGACGCGCAGGCCGTTGTTGGCGACCGGCCAGCCGCCGTAGTAGGCGAGTTGGATGATGACTTCGACGATCTTCTCCCGCGTCATCCCGAGGTGCAGGGCAGCGCCGATGTGTCCACGCAACTCCCAGTCGGTCCGTGCCAGGGTGACCGCGGTCAGCGCGACCAGTTCACGCTCCTCGACGCTCAGGTGCGGGCGGGTCCAGATCTCGCCGAACAAGTGGTCGACGGTGATCTGCAGGAACTCCGGATAGGAACCTGGGCGCGGTTCGCGGCCGAATACCTGATGGAACATGGCCTCGCCCCGCTCGCGTCGGGCGGACGGCTGGTTCATCGATCAGCTCCTCGGTGTAGGCCCGGACGACGGCGGCCGGGCCGGGTACCGCCGGCCCCGACCGTCGTCACCGGACGGTCACAGGATGATGCTGAGCTTGCCGTGGTCGTACAACGTCTCGTGGTCGAGCACCACGAGCCGTCGGCGGATCCGGAAGGACTCCTCCTCGACGACGAGTTCGGACCGGTACTTTCCGACGTAGGCGTCCGATCGCCCGTGCCCGAACCGGTACACGACGAGGTTCGCCGTCACCTCGAGGTGGCTGCCCTGGTCGGTCAGGATCTCCACGTTGCTGATGATCCGGTTCGTGCGGGACCGGGGATTCTCGCACCACACCTCACCGTTGAGGAGTTGTTCGATCCGCTGGCGCAGTCGGGCGGCGTCGTCGTCGACGAGCGCGAGCGCGTCGACCGGCCCGCCCCGTACGTCGGTGGCCGGCACGCGGTAGCGGACGTCGTCGGTGAGCATCTCGTCGTACCACTCGCGCAGGCGCCACTCGTCGAGCAGCCGCGCCTCGCGGAAGAGGAACTGGCTCACCCGATGCCACATCCGCATCTGGACCGTGTCGTCGACCGTCAGCTCGGTGGTCACTGTGGTCACGCCCCTTGCGTCTCGGCCGGGTGAGCGATCTCGAGGTGCCCGGCGTCGCCGTGCATCAGCCGGTCCCACTGCCGCCAGAACTCGCGGGCGGGGAGCTCGTCGGTCGTCTCCGGGACCGCCTTGTTCATGCCTCGGGACAGGTCCGAGTAGCGGACCGTACGGTTGAGATAGCCTCGCTGGCAGGATTCGATGATCTCGATGTCGTCGGGGGTGGCGAAGCCGGCAGGGCCGAGGAACGTCAGGTAGTGGCTCTTACGGAGTTCCCTGATCTGCGGATCCTCGTCCTTCGGGGCCAGGGCGACCGAGGTGATGGCCATCCGGCCGGCGCCGACCGGATCGATCTTGCGGATCGTGATGGCGATCGCGTCGATGATCATCAGGTTGGGAAAGATCAGCACCGCCCGGTTGGTGCTGGTGATGCGTTCGGCGCGTTGGGCGCCGAACCGGTCGACGAACCGGGCGGCCGTCGCCTCGATCCGTGGCCGGACCTCGGGACTGAACATCGGCGTCCAGTACGCGAGCGGGCGGGCTGCCGCCGGCGGCAGCTCGTTGGCGCCATGTCCAAGGCCGAGGGCGCGGCCGAAACCGCCTCGTCGTCGTGGTGGCACCGACCCGAGCGACTCCATGTAGCCGACGTACCGCTTGTGCAGGGCCCGGAAATGGTAGATGTCGACGCTGTTCTCCATCATGAGCTTCCAGTTGGCCCGCGCCCCGTGCAGTTGCGCACCTTGGATCACCTCCATTCCGACCTCGGACTGGTCGTCGAGAAGGTCGAGGTACTCGGCCGCACCCGCCAGGTATTCGGTCAAGGTGAGCGGCTGCCGCTGATCGAAGGTGACGAACACGAAACCGCGGTAACTGTCACTGCGATGCTGTGCCAGACCGAAGTCCGCTTTGCGGAAACCGGGCCCGTACCCGTCCGGGATCGGGACCCCGACCAGGTCACCCTCGTTGGAAAAAGTCCAGTCGTGATACGGGCACCGGAACGATCTTGTCTGCCCCGCCGACTGCGAACAGATCAGTGCCCCCCGGTGGGTGCAGCTGTTGGCGAACACCCGGATCAGTCCGTCGGAACCGCGCGCCATCACCACCGGACGCCCGCCGACATCGCGAGCCACGTAGGAGCCCGGACCCGGAACCTCCGATTCGTGCCCGACGTACAGCCAACAGCGATCGAAGATCCTGGCCGTTTCGAGCGCGGCCAGGTCGTCGTCGGTGTAGGCACGACGATCCACCCGGAACGACATACGCTCGCGGTCGTCGACGACGATCGGGTCGACCACCGGCCGCTGCAGTTCGATCGTCACTGCTCCTCCCTTCGCTGTAGCGCTTCGACCGTGCCGAGGACCAACTCCGCCGTGCGTACGGCGGAATCGCCGCACTGCGGCTGCGCGGCGCGCAGCCGGGCCCGGTAGTGCCGGGCGGGATCAAGCAGATCGCCGACCGCGTCCGCGACCGCCCGCGCGGTCACGTCGGCCGGCTCCAGCGCCGTCCCGAAGCCCGCGCTGGCCACGAAGTACGCCTGGATCGGCTGATCCACCGCCAGCGGGATCACCAGCATCGGCGTCGCCGCCCGGATCGACTCCGCCACGGAGTTGTACCCACCGTGGGTGACGAACACGTCGGCGCGCTCGAGCACCTCACGTTGCGGCAGGTACGGGGCGGTGAGCACGTCGTCCGGCAGGGCGAGCTCAGCGGCCAGGTCCCCGACGGCAGCGATCACCTGCGCACCGGTCGCCGCCGCTCCGGTGATCACCGTGCGCAGCAGGTCCGGCCGCCGGTAGAAGATCGTGCCGAAGGAGACGTACACCACGGGACGGTCCGGGTCGAGCCGGTCCAGCTCCGCGAAGGTGACCTCGTCGCCACGGATCCCGGCCGCACCGGGCAGGCCGACGAGCTGTACGCCGTCGTCGGTGACCGCGTCGTCGCCGACGAGCGCGGGAATCGTCGGCATCAGATTGAGAATCGGCGACCGCGCCGAATGGGTCCGGGTCGACCACGCCACCCCGTGCCGGGTCAGATAGTCGCCGACCTGCTCGTCGTACGGCCAGCGACCCCGTCGGTGCTCGCGCGGGCACACCCCGCCCAGGTTGGCCCAGATCATCCCGTACGGCACACCGGAGCGCTGCGCGCCGACCATGGCCGACGCCGTGACCGGCAGCGAATCGAGGAGCACGAAGTCCGGGGCGGTCGTTTCGATCGCGTCAGCCGTCTGACCGGCCACCGGCGACGCCTGCAGCATCGGGCCGATCTTCGCCGGATCACCACTCCACGGTGCCATCTCGACCTGCCCGATCAGCTGGACGTGCGCTGTGCCGACAGCGCGGCGACGCTGCTGGTCGAGCTCGCCGCCGTCCGCCGACAACAGCAGCAGCGTCACCTCACCGCCGGCAGCTCGGAGCGCATTGACCACCGGAACATAGGGGTTCAGGTGACCATGCTGAGTCGTGGTGACAAGGGCGACGCGCATCAAATCTCCGATTCGACGGGGGCAACGGGAGCGACGGGGGGCGACAAGGTGCCACATGATCAGCTTCACAAAGCCTGCCGGGACGAACAATCGATGTCAATGCCTGGGAAGAATCGACTACCACTACTTTGCCGCAGGCGGTTCGACCATCTCCGGAAAGGTTGCCATTTGGCCGTTTCAGGCGAGTCGGAGTAGTTGGAGTGGCCGGTCTGGTTTTCCACTCAACTGGGGGCGTAACTGCGGCTCGGCCTCAATTCTGGCCATCCAGTGAGGTGCGGCTCCGATGCCACGGGTGGCATCGACGTCCAGCCTCGCCCCTACGCGTCCCAGGCCGAGCTGTTGTCGACGTTCGCCACCACGCTCGGGCCGAAAGTCCGTCCATATCGTACTCGATCGAGGAACGTACGCCTCGCAGCCGATGCTCACCCTGGTCGGACACAGCATGCTGACCCAGCGGCACGCCGAGCCGGACTGCCCCAGCTTCACCGACGAGTACCCGACGGTCACCGGCACCGCCCCGCAGTCGACACGACGGCTGGCGCTGGCACAGTAACGCGCATGGACGACCACCTGAGTCCGGCCGGGAAAGCTAGCCTGCTGGTCATGCGGACACCGGACGACCAGCTCGAGCTGGCCGCCGACCCGGCCCGGCCCACCGGGCGTACGCTGCTCGCCGGCGGAGTAGACCAGTCGTACGTGGATGTCGCCGACCCCACGTACCTGCACTTCGAGTACGTCCGTCGGATGGCCGCCGTAGCCGATCTCGCCGCGCCCGCCGGCACCCGGCTGGACGTACTGCACCTCGGCGGCGGCGCGCTGACGCTGCCCCGCTACCTCGCCGCGACCCGGCCGGGATCGACGCAGGTGGTGGTGGAACGGGATCCGGCGGTGGTCGCGCTGGTGGACCGGGACCTGCCGCCCCGACCGGCCGGCGTCGAGGTCCACGTGGCCGACGCACGGGCGGCGGTCACCGCCGCGCCCGCCGACTGCTACGACCTGGTGCTCGCCGACATCTACCAGGCAGCGCGGATGCCACCGCACGTCGCCACGATCGGTTTCGCCACCGAGGTGGCCCGGGTGCTACGACAGGACGGAATCTACCTGGTCAACGTCACCGACCTGCCGCCGCTGGTCGGCACCCGGGTGCAGGTGGCCACCCTGCGGACGGTCTTCGCCGACGTCTGCGTCGTCGCCGACCGGCGGATGCTGCGCGGTCGGCGGTACGGCAACGTGGTGCTCGCCGCGACGCGGCGCCCGGACCGGCTGCCGGTGGCGCTCCTGGCGGCCCGGACGTCACGGGACCCCGTACCGGGCCGTGTGCTGCACGGGCCGGCGCTGGACCGGTTCGTCGCCGGTGCCCGGCCCCGCGCCGACGACCCGCAGCGGTGAACGTGGTCAGGACAGCAGCGCGGCACCGTACTTCGACACCACGGCCAGGATCAGCACCAGCATCCAGATCGTCACCACGATGACGTCCAGGTCGGCGTCGACGAACTGCCGGGCCGAGCGGTGCGGGCGCGGTGGCAGGAAGAGATTGCCGTCGCGGATGTTGACGTGGGTCAGGGTGGCGAACACCAGGGTGGTGGAGACGGTCACCAGCAGGCACCACGGGCAGAGCGCGCCAATGACGAACATCGACTGGTAGAACAGCCAGTAGGCGAAGATCACTCCCAGGGTGTAGACGACCTGTGCCGCGAACATGAACCACCGGGGGAACCGGACCCCGCCCAGCGCGGCGACCGAGATGGTGATCACCACCGGTTCCGCGACCAGCCCGAGAAAGGCGTTCGGGAAGCCGAACAGTTGTGCCTGCCAGGAGCCGCCCACCGTGCCGCAGCTCAACACCGCGTTGATGTTGCAGGTGAGGTTCGCGGCCGGGTCGGCGGCCAGGCGCACCGCGTCGACCGACAGCACGAACGAGGCGAGCAGGCTCAGGCACGCCGAGAACAGCATCGTGCCGTAGATCCAGCCGTTGGAGTGCCGTACCGCACGCAGCCGGGTCAGCGTCGCGGTCACTGCGGCCCCGCCGCGGCCGCGGTGAGGGCCCGGGTCAGCGGTCCGGCGGTGTACAGGTCGCCGGTGAACGTGGTGCCGTCGATGCGCACGGTCGGAGTGCCGGAGATACCGCTGGCGAAAGCCTGCTCGGTGGCCGCGGCGATCCACGATTCGAACCGTCGGTCGTCGAAGGTGGCCACGACGGCATCCGGGACGCCGGCGTCCCGGGCCAGCGTGGCGATGGCGTCGTCGGACAGTCCTTCGGTGCCCTCGGCGGGCTGCTGCTCGAACAGCGCCTGGTGGAACGCGAGCAGTTGGTCGGGTGCCCGGTCCGCGACGGTCGCCACCGCGTTCGCGGCCCGGGTGGAGTATTCGCCGCCGGCGGACGCCTCGTCGAGGAACGACAGCGGGTACAACTGCAGGCGAACGGTGCCCTGGGCGACCAGCCGGGCGACGTCGTCGCCGTTGGCCCGTTCGAACCGACCGCAGAAGGGGCACATGTAGTCGAGGAAGACCTCGAGTTCCACCTCGGCCATCGGGTCTCCGATGGTCAGCGAACCGGCCGCGGTGGCCGACGACGGCCGCTGCGAGGCATCTGCACCCGCCGCGACGCGGCCCGGCTCCCGGCCCATCGCGTCGACGACCGCCACCGCGATCGCGACGACCAGCGCGGCGATCACGACACCGCCGACCGAGTACGCCCACCGCCGCCTGCGACCGCGCTGTGCGGCGATCGCGGCCTGCGCCTCGCGCAGCGCGCGCGCCCTGTCCCGGCTCTGCTTGCCCACTGTCGAACTCCCGTGGTCGCCACCCGACGGTGGCGCGGCTGGTCATCGCCGGCGCCACCGTACTGTCACTGACAGGGCTACTCTCCGACAGGATTGCGCCGGCCGCCGCTGGCGAAGGTCACAGCCGGGCCGGGCCATTGGTCCTACGACCGGGCTGCACCATGAGCGGCGCAGCCGTGTCGGGCCGGTGCCCCGACACCGGCCCGACGCGACGCGACGGTGGGACACTCAGGTTGCCGGGAGTCAGTTTCCGGTGCAGGTGGCGGTGGCGCCGCTGCCGTTTCCGGTGCCCTGGAATCCGAAACTGGTGCTCTGGCCGGCGGCCAGCCGACCGTTGTAGCTCTGGTTCGTGACGGTGACCGTGCCGCTGGTGCCGCTGGCGACGCCGTTCCACATCGAACTGACCGACGCTCCACTCGGCAGGTTGAGCGTGACCCGCCAACTGGTCAGCGGGGTGCTGGCGGCGGTCACGGTGACCGTCGCGACGAACCCGCTGTTCCACTGGTCCTGCACCGTGTAGGCGGCGGTGCACGCCGGCGTCCCGCCGGGTGGCGGGGTGGTCGGTGGCGGGGTGGTCGGCGGCGGGCTGGTCGGCGGCGGGGTGGTCGGCGGCGGGTCGCCGTCGAGCGTCAGGTTCTTCTGCTGAACGCTCCACTGGCTGCGGCACAGCCCGCAGTCGGTGCCGACGAAGTTGGCACCGGCGGCGGTGTCGCCCTTCAGCCGCCACTTGAGGTAGAGCACCGCCACCCGACCGAACTCGCCGCCGTTGGGCTGGTCGTAGGTGCCGCCGTGCCCGACGTTCAGGTTGCCCATGAAGGCGGGCAGCCCGGCCGGCAGTTTGCCCCAGTCGTCGATGGCGTTCGGGTACGCGATGTCGCTGGGCCCACCGATGAAGTAGGCGATCGGCTTGGTCAGTCTCCTGAGCTGGTAGTCGTCGGCGTCGTTCAACAGTCCGCTGCTGAAGATGCCGGTCGTGGTGACGCGCGGGTCGTTCGAGACGGCGTAGGCCTCCAGGCCACCGCAGGAGAAGCCGGCCACGGCGACCCTGGTCGTGTCGAGCTTGTTGTAGTACTTGCTGCCCGGTCGGGAGTTCTCCGCTACGGCCCAGTCGATGGACTGGGTGAGCATCTGCGAAGTGGTGGAGCCGGACCCGTTCGGCGCGCCGTTGGCGATGGCGAGGAAGCCGTGGGAGGCGATCTCGCGGAGGAAGTTGCCCTGCGACAGGCCGTTGGCCGAGCAGCCGCCGTTGCCCCAGGCAAGGATCGGAAGGCGCTCGGCCGGCAGGGTCTGAGGTCGGAAGATGGTGTGGTTGGCCAGGCTGGCCGCGGTCTCGTAGTCGGCGGGATAGGGACCGGAGCCACCGATCGCGGCGCTGGCCGGTGGCGCGCCGAGCGCCACGATCACCGCGGTGGCCGGGACCACGACGGCGACCAGGCCGGCGCAGATCATCGATCTTCTTCGCATGTGCCCTCCAGCGGGTGTCGCGACGGGCGCGTGGACCGCCCGGCCTCGGTCCCCACAGCGCTCCGATGGGAGCTGTGCAGTTACTATTACCGTCGCAACGAAATGTGTCAATGGATTGTCTGCCCTGACCGGCCACGGTCGCGGTCAACCTGACGAAGGCGGGGCGGCCCGTGCGCCACCGGTCGGTTCGGGGCATGTGGGATCAGGCGACGCCTGGAAGTGGGTGATCCACGCGGCGGCGTCCGGCCAGTACGGTGTCGCCACCTCGACGAGGCGGGCCTGCGCAAGCGCACCGAGCGCGCAGTGGATGTCCAGGAAGATGTCCCTGGCCTGCTGCCGGGGCCAGGGCTGTGGTAACAGGTGAGCCGGCAGGTCCGGGTCGGTGTCCGGGAACCACCGCCAGGAATCCATGGCCGAGGTCCGGGCCACCAGCGCCCCGGCAGCGTCCACCTCCCCGTTGCGTACGGCGGTCCGCAACGGCCCGTACCGCGCGATGAAGCGGGCGTACGCGGCGGAAAGTCCGGTCAGGTCGTAGGCGCTGGCCGGGCCGTGCGGTCCGGCCTCCTCGTCGAACCGAACGTGCATGACCGACCAGCGGGCACCCGCCACCTGGTGCAGCAGCTCGTTCAGCACCTGCCGCACCGGCGCCACGTCGGTTCCCGGCCGGATCCAGGCGCTGTCGTACAGACCTACGAAGCGCAGCGCGCTCAACGATCGGCGGACCGCGTGCCGCGCGGCCTGCCCGGAACTCGGGATCGAGTACGACACCAGCACCCACTCACCGGTCCACCGCGGTGGCTGGGCACCGAAGTTCAGGAAGTGCCGCATCCGCTGGCGGTGCCGGGCGATCGCGGCGGGCGTGAGGTGGTAGACCGGCGGCCGACCGCGCCCCCGGGTCGCGATCAGACCGCGCTTGACCAGCCGGGACAGCGCCGCACGGGCACTTGGTTCGCTGACTCCGAACTCGCCCAGGATCGCGATGACCGCCGTCGACGGCAGGTCGGCGTCCGCGGAGTCGAGATACTCACCGAGCAGGGTCGCCAGCAGATGCTGCGGGCTGGAGCCGACCTGGGCACGGGGAGGTCGAAGGTCGTCGGCGGGTTCCTCGGCGTTCACCTCACCAGATTGCACCGGTCGGCACTGCCTCGCCGCCGGGGCCAGCGGGCCCGGACTCGGCGCGGACCAGCCGACGGAGGGCGGTCACAGCAGCGTACCGATCCGTTGCGCGGTGTCGCTGCCACGGACCGGGACGAGGACCGTCAGTTGGAGGTCGGGTGCGCCGGCCGGCCGCAGCACCACCTCCTCGAGGCGCAGGAGCCCGGCCTGAGGATGGTCGAACACTTTGCTGGCGCCCACCCGGCTACGCACCTCAGCGGCGGACCACCACCGGTCCACCTCGGGGTGGGCGCGCAGCCGGTCGAGGACCAGGGCGAAGCGTGGATCGTCGGTGAGCCCGGCGCTGTCGGCGCGGACCTCGGCGACCACCCGCCTCGCGTGGGCGGACCAGTTGACCAGCCGGGCCCGGATGACCGGGTGGAACGTCAACACCGCGACGTTGGGTTCGTCCGCCGGGACGGTGGAGTACCGCCAGAGTGCCTCGGCCGCGTGGTTCCAGGCGATCAGGTCCCATCTGCGGTCGGTCAGGATGGCGGGAGCGGGATGCTGTCCGTCGACGAGATCCTGCAGCGCCGGTGAGGGCTCGGCGGGAGCCGGCGCGCGCGGTGTCGGGCCGGCGAGGGCGAGCAGGTGCGCGGTCTCGTCCGGACCCAGCCGCAGCGTCCGGGCCAGCGCCCGCAGTACGTCCTCCGACGGGTTGATCGGGCGGGCCTGTTCCAACCAGGTGTACCAGGTGACGCTGACCCCCGCGACGACGGCGACCTCCTCGCGGCGGAGTCCTGCGGCACGTCGGGGGCCGCCTTCGGCCAGGCCCAGATCGGCGGGGCTGAGCCCGGCCCGACGTGCGCGAAGGAACTCCGCCAGCGCCCGGCGCTGGCTCGCGCTGGTACGGCCCTGCGACTCGGGCACGGATCCCTCCTGTCCACCGGGCTCAGCGTGGTACTCGCAGCACCAGTATCCACACCGTCTTCCTCGACCGGCCCGCGGACGCGAGGGTGGACCTCTTCCTACCGTGAGGAGTCGACAGTGTCACTTCGCCTTCGATCTCGGCGTACCCGCGCCGCCGTCGGGCTCGTCCTCGCGCTGGCCATGCCGATGCTGCCCGCCGCGCCAGCGCGGGCCGACATCTGGCCCACAGCGACGACCAGCGCCGACGCCACGACCTGGGAGTACCTGCCCGGGGTGGAAGCAGACCCGCCGACGGCATGGCGGTCAGCAACATCACCTACCGGGTGGGCACCGAGGCTGCCCGGTTCCCGGTGCCGGCCCAGGACATCACCTGCGCGGTGGACGCCTCGGTCGCGGCGGTCCGCCGCGCCGGGTACCGCCCCGGACCGGTGGTCCTGGTCGGACACTCGGCGGGGGCCCACCTCAGCTCACTCGCCGCGTTCGGTGCCGCCGAGTTCCGCACACCGCAGTGCCGGCACCCGCGGGCCCGGGTCGACGGGTGGGTCGGCCTGTCCGGAATCTACGACCTGACGCTGGTTGGTGAGTATGCCTGGACGATAATGGGTGCCACCGCCGAGGAGAACCCCGAGCTGTACGCCCGGGCGGCCACCGAGACGTACCTCGGCGGTCGTGGCAAGCGGATCGACACCCTGATCGTGCACGGCGACGCCGACGCCCTGGTGCCGCCGTTCATCGCGACGGACTTCGCGGCCCTGCTGCACGAGCGCGGCTACCCGGTCCGGTTGGAGAGCGTGCCCGGCGCCGATCATCTGGCCACCTTCCAGGCATCCGTGGTCGCGGACACCCTGCTGGACTTCCTCGACGGTGTGGGGTGTCGCCCCGGCCCCCGGTCGCGGTAGTCGGGTCAGGCCCGTCGTTCGTAGACGACGACCGGGACGCCGCCCGGGTCGACGACCACCGACCGCCGCTCATGCGGGCCCGGCACAGGCTCCCCGACGGACGCGCCGGCCGCAGCCAACTCGGCGACGCAGCGGTCGAGGTCGTCGACTTCGATGCTGAGCAGGGTGCGGCCGGCGACGGGCTGCTGTGATCCGTCGGCCAGGCCGATGGTCACCGTCCCGTCGGTGAGCGCGACGTACCGGTCGCCGTCGCGGAACCGCACCGTCAGCCCGAGCCGGGTGTAGAAATCGACCTGGGCGGCCAGCTCCCCGGCCGGAACGATCACGTGGCCGATCCTCATCGCCGGAACCTCGGCATGACCTCGCGGGCGAACCGTTCGACGATCTCGACGGACCGCTCGATCGGCAAGCCGAGCCACTGGGCGCGGAAGACGAAGTGGTTGAAGCCGGCGGCGGCGAAATCGGAGATCTTCGCGGCGATGTCGTCGGGAGAGCCGAAGAAGAGCGCCTTCTCCTTGATCGCCTCCCACTGGGACTCGAAGAAGTCCATGCCGTACTGGACGTACTCGCCGTAGGACCGGCGGACCGCGTCGCCGGCGATCGCGTGCGCGGCGTCGGCGGAGTCCGCGACGCACAGGTCCCGGTGGATCGGGAACACCGCGTCCTGCTCGCTGAAGCCGGCCGCCGTGCGCAGCTGCCGGTATTCGGTCAGGTTTCCGACGGCCCAGTTGCGACGCACGTTGGACGGGGCGAGCCACGGCAGGCCCTGACGGGCGATCCGGGCGATGCCGGTCGGGCCGTTGGCGCCGACCCAGACCGGCGGGTGCGGCCGCTGTCGCGGCAGTACGCTGCACCGCACCCCGTCCAGGGTGAAGTGCCGTCCCTCGTGGTGGACGGGCTCACCGGTCCACAACTGCTGCATCACCGCCAACGCCTCGTTCATCCGTGACACCCGGGTACGCCGGTCGACACCGAAGGAGGAGAACTCGGCGTCGCGGTAGCCGGAGCCGATGCCCAGGACGAACCGGCCGCCGGACATCTGGTCGATCGTGGCGATCTCCTCGGCCCAGTGCACCGGATGTCCGAGGGGCAGGATGAGGATGCCGGTACCGATCTGCATACTGCCGGAATGTTCGACGAGCCGGCTCAGCAGCGGCATCGGCTGCGGTGTGGCCAGCGACGACAGATAGTGGTGGATGCCGAACACCGAGTCGTAGCCGAGGTCGCGGATGTGCTGGACGTACTCGATCGTCTCCCCGATCCGCCGCTGCAGATCGTCGCCGAGCTCGTACTGGTGATCGAGGAGGATGCCGAACTTCACGACCGCGCCCTACTTCTCGCGTGACCGGGTGCCGCTGAGCCGGAAGTACGGTGCGACCAGCCGGTCGCGGTCGGCCAGCGCCTGGCCGATGCCCTTCTCCCGGCGCTCCTTGAGGAAGTTCCAGTCCCCTTCGTCGAAGCTGACGTTGGTCGCCCAGCCATGCCCGACCCAGCCGGTCATCGCGCCGAGGCCCTTGCCCCGGGCCTCCATGACCAGCTGCATCATCGACTTGCCCATCATCAGCGAGTCCAGCGGCATGACCGCGATCGCGTCGGCGTAGTCGTCGACCCAACGCTGCAGCTCGTCACGTTCGACCACCTTGGTGACCAGGCCTTTGCGTTCACCCTCCTCGGCGCCGATGGCCCGCATGGTCAGCATGACGTCCTTCATCGTGGTCAGGCCGACCTTCTCGATCCAGTGGTACATGTCCTGCGGGGCGGGACCGAGGTAGCGGAACGCCGGATGGGTGAACCGGGCGTCGGGGCTGGCGATGACGATGTCCGCCGACAGCGCGATCTGGAAGTGGCCGCCGTAGCAGTACCCCTGCACCTGGCAGATGGTCGCCTTGAGCGACTCGATGATCGGGCGGGTGAATCCGGAGCTGAGCACGTTGCGGTCGGGCAGGATGCGCTGCCGCTGCGCCGGCCGCCGTCGTGACGCGGAGTCCGTACCGGTTCGGTAGCCGATGTAGTGCCCGAGTTCGGCGGCGTCGGCGCCGGTGCCGAAGTGTTCGCCTTCGCCCTTGAACACGATGACCTTGACCCGGTCGTCGGTCTCGGCCTCGCGGACCAGGTCGCCGACGCGCTCGAAGGCGGCCACCGGAATGGCGTTGAGCCGCTCGGGACGGTCGAAGGTGATGGTGGCGACCGATCGCTGCTCGTCGACGTCGTACCGGACGTACTTCGCCAGGACCTCGGGGTCGACCTCCATGTTCTCGACGTCCCACTGGTGTTCCAGAAGTTCGGCTTCGGTCTTCTTCATGGCGGTTCCTTAGGTCAGCTGGTACGGAAGGCGGGCATCACCTCGGCGGCGAACAGCCGCAGCGAGGCGCGCAGTTTCCCGGTCGGCATGCCGAGCCACCCGGGGCGGAAGATGACGTGGTCGAACCCCAGGTCACGCAGGGCGGAGATCCGTTCGATGAGCAGCTCCGGCGAACCCAGCAGCAGCGTGTTGCGGACCAGTTCGTCGAAGCGGTCCCGCTGCCAGCGCAGCGCCGGGTACTCGGCGTAGGTGGCGTACTCCCGCCGGGCGTGCGGCAGCGCCTCGGCGACGGCCTGCTCGGTGCTCGGCGCGCAGTACAGCTCGACCCCGACCGGACGCTGCACCGTCGTCGGATCCCGGCCGTACTCGGCCAGCGCCTCCTCGTAGACGGCCCGATGCTCGGGCAGGAAGCGCCGGCTCGGCGAGTTGCCCGGCGCGTACCAGGCGTCGCCGAGACGGGCGGCCCGGCGTACCGCTCTCCTGCCACCGGCGCCGATCCAGATCGGCGGACCGCCCGGGGTCAGCGGCGCGACGCCGATCGTGGCGTCGGTCTGCGGGTAGAACTCGCCGTCCTGGGTGACCGGTCGTCCGGTCCACAGCGCGCGGATCAGCCGGATACTCTCGTCGAAGCGCCGGAACCGGGTCTGCGGGTCGATCCCGAACGCGGCGAGCTCGTTCTCCCGGTAGCCGGCGCCGACGCCGAGGACCACCCGTCCGCCGGAGAGGTGGTCGAGGGTCGCGAACTCCTCCGCGACGTGTACGGGGTGGAACATCGGCAGCAGCAGGATGCCGGTGCCGAGCAGCATGTCGCCGGAGCGCGGAATGAGGCTGGCGAGCATGGAGATCGGCTGCGGGGTGGCCAGGTTCGACTGGAAGTGGTTGATCGTCCACACCGAGTCGTAGCCCAGTTCCGCGGCGAGTTCGACGGTGCCGAACAGCTCGGCGAGGTGCGCGCCGAGGTCGTCGCCGTGCGGGTACTGGTGCGAGGCCATGATGCCGAACTTCATCCGGACGCACCCGCCCGCGTCGTGGCCGGCGCAGCCCGGCTGATCTTGCCGGTGGCGCTGCGTTCCAGTGCGGCGACGAACTCGATCCGCCGGGGCGTCTTGAAGTGGGCGAGCCGGTCCCGGGCGTGCGCGACGAGACGCTGGGAGAGTTCGCTGTCGGTCACCGTGTCGTCGGGCCTGCGCACCACGAGGGCGACCGGTATCTCGCCGAGCCGGTCGTCCGGCCGGCCGAGCACCCGTACGTCGTCGACCAGCGGATGCCGGCGCAGCTCGTCCTCGATCTCCTCGGGCCAGACCTGGAAGCCGCCGCATTTGATCATGTCCCGCTTCCGGCCGACCAGGAACAGCACCCCATCGTCGTCGACGTAGCCGATGTCGCCGGTGTGCACCCAGCCGTCCCGGACCAGCTCGCGGGAGGCGGCGTCGTCGTCGACGTAGCCCCTGGTCAACGCGGAGCGGACCACCACCTCGCCCGGTCGCCCGCCCGGCAGTGCGGCACCGGTCTCGTCCCGGATCTCCAGCTCCACCCCCGGGTAGACCCGCCCGGCGGAGCCGGGCTTCCAGCGGCCGGCCCTCATGTCCCGGCCGGTCCAGCCGGCGATGTGCCCGGCTTCGGTCGATCCGTAGTTGACCAGGATCGGCACCTGGTACCGCTCCTCGAAGGCGCGGCGCAACGACCACGAGATGGCCTGACCGGCCACCAGGACGGACTTGACCCCGTCGAACGGCAGGTCCCGTTCGGCGTGCACGATGTCGTAGACCATCGTGGGCAGGAAGAAGAAGTTGTCGAACCGGAACCGGTCCATCAGGTCGGCGAGCCGGTCGACGCCGAACCTCTCCCAGACCACCGCCGGACGCCCGACGAAGAACGCGAACAGCAGCGAGTGCTGGCCGCCGCTGTGGAACAGCGGTAGGGCGATGAGGTTCGGCCTGGCGTCCCGCGCGGCGGTGCCTTCGGCGTCGGTGCCGGTGGCGACGCGGGCCAGCCGCATGAGCGAGTCGCGGGTCCCGCCGTGGGTGACGCTGACCGCCTTCGGCCGGCCGGTGGTCCCGCCGGTGAACAGCACACAGGCTTCGGCCTGCGGGTCGACGTCGACCGCAGGTACCCGGACCTGCCGATACCACGTCAGCGGCGGGACGTCCGGCCCCGCGACGTCGTCGGGCGCGGAGGGCAGTTCCCCGACGCGGCGGACCGGGACCCTCGTGCCGGCCCCGGTGCCGACGAGTTCGGCGACCACGTCCGGGCTGCGTCCGTCGACGAGCAGCAGCCGAGGGCTGGTCTTGGCCAGCGACTCGGCGAGCTCGGTGGCGTTGTACAGACTGCTGACGGTGACCGGGACCGCGCCGATCTTCCAGCAACCGAAGAGGAAGAAGACGATGTCCGGGCCGTTGGTCAGGTAGCAGGCGACCCGGTCGCCCGCACCCACGCCTTCGTCACGCAACGCGACGGCCACCCCGCCGGCGAGCAGGTCGATCTCGTCGAACGTCCACGACCGACCGTCCTCGCCGTACAGCCCGACGACGTCGGCACGGTCGGCGCGGCGGCGTTGCAGAACGCGGGCCAGATTGTCGGCGTTCGACGGGGTGCTCGTGGCGCTGTCGCTCATCGGACCGCCTCAGGGGTCGTCGTCGAGGTGGCGAGCCGGGGAATGACCTCCGCGCCGAAGCGGGCGAGCTGCTCCATCGCCTCGGCCTGGCTGGCGCCGACGAACTGGTGCCGCAGCGAGACCTCGGTGATGCCGAGTTCGGCCTCCCAGCGCCGGAGCTTGTCGACGATCTCGTCAGCCGAGCCGACCAGGCAGTCCTGCGCCAGGTACCGGTCGATGTCCAGGGACTGGGCGTCGTCCCAGGACCGGTAACCGGCGTACTGACGCTGCAGGTGCGGTCGGACGGCCTTGACCGCGGCGGCGTAGCTGTCGCCGATGAACGCCTCCCGGCTCATCGGGTACTCACGATCGAGGGTGAAGCCACGGTCGGCGAGCTCGCCCCGGTAGACGCCGAGCAGCCGGGCCAGCTCCGCGTCGGTGCCCTTGGGCCCAATGAGCCACGGCGCGTCCAGTCGGGCGGCGCGGCGGACCGCCGACTCGGCGAACGCGCCGATCCACAGCGGCGGGCCGCCGGGCTGCACCGGGCGCAGCGCCAGCGACGCGCCGGGGGCCTCGCCCCAGCTGCCGGAGATGTCGATCGTCTCGCCGTTCCACAGCGACCGCAGGATCGGGACGTACTCACGCAGTCGACGCAGCCGGTCGGTCCACTCCACGCCGAACGCGGCGGTCTCCCGTTTGCGGTAGCCGGCGCCGATGCCCACGGTCAACCGTCCCCGGCAGAGCACGTCGAGGGAGGCGAGGTCCTCGGCGAGCGCGACCGGGTTCAGCAACGGTGCCAGCAGTACGCCGAAGCCGATGCGTACCCGGGTGGTCGCCCGGGCGAGGTAGCCGGCCAGCGGCACCGGCTGGACGAACGCCGACCTGGCGAGGAAGTGGTGGCCGAGGTAGACGGCGTGGAAGCCGGCCGCCTCGGCGGCGGCGGCCTGGTCCAGCACCTGATCGATGCCGTCGGAGGCGTTGGTCGACGGATCGAACTGGGCGCTGAGGAAACAGCTGACCCTCATCCGACGACCGCCTGGGGGGCGGTGGTCGTCAGCACGTCGTCGGCCCGGTCGTGGCCGTCGGTCCGGCGGACCGCCTGGTCCGCCGCGCGGAAGTGCGGGATCACCTTGGTGGCGAACTCCTCCATGGACTTCAGCGCGCTCCGCCGGTCGAGCGACGGGATCCGCAGCCAGCTGATGTAGTGGTTGATGCCGAGCTGCTCGCGCAGCATCTCGATGGTCTCGATGACGCGCTGCGCCGAGCCGAAGTTGCCGCCGTGGGTCAGGGTCTGCTCCAGGGTCAGCAGTTCGATGTTCTTGGCGACCGCCGCGTAGTAGGACCGTTCCTGCTCGATGGCCTCCTCCGAACCCGGGATCACCTTTCCGACTGACTTGTAGTAGTTCATCGCGGCCGAGGCGGCTTCACGCAGGCCGTCCTCGCCGTCGCCGCACCACACCTGTTGCATGAAGGGCAGTTCGTAGGCGGCGATGTCGAACCCGTTGGCCTGCATGCTCTGCCGGTAGAGGCTGAAGTTCTTCTGCATGATGCCCAACGGCGTGAAGTTCGGTGAGGTGATGATCGACTCGCCGACCGCACCGCGCTCCCGGAAGCTGTCCGGGGAGACCGTCCCCTGCAGGATCGGCGGACCGCCGGGGGTGAACGGCCGGGGGTAGGTCGTGACGTCGTCGAAGTGGTAGATCTCGCCGTGGTAGGAGAACTTCTCCTGGGTCAGCGCCAACCGCAGCACGTCCAGAGTCTCCTGGTAGCGCTGCTTCGACTCGGCCAGGGCGATCCCGAAGCCGGCGAACTCGGCCGGCTGGTAGCCGCGGCCGACCCCGATGGTCACCCGACCGCCGCTGAGCACGTCGAGCGCGGCGATGTCCTCGGCCAGCCGCAGCGGGTGGTGCAGTGGAAGCACCAGCACGGCCGTGCCGATCGTGATTCGTTTGGTCCGCTCGGCGACGGCCATGCCGAAGTTGACCGGGCTGCCGAGGATGCCGTACTTCGAGAAGTGGTGCTCGGCCAGCCAGATCGAGTCGAAGCCGAGTTCGTCGGCCAGCTGGATCTCGTCGAGAGTCTCTCGTAGCACCTGATGGTCCGATGCCCCGTCGGCCACCGGGAACAGGTTCATGATTCCGAACTTCACGACCACTCCTCGTTTATTCCGACCAGCCGGTATGTTACCGCTGCGTTACTGGCACTGCAAGGTCTGCGCAGGTCAGCGCGTTAGTCCGTGGATTGTCCCGGGCCCGCCCGGCGCGCTTCGATCCGTAGCGCGCCGGCCCGGTGACGGTGCCACCGGCCACGGCCGGCCCGGGCGTCGAGCACCAACGCCCGACGCAGGAACAGATGCGGATCCGCTTCCATGGTGATGCCCATCCCGCCGTACACCTGGATGGCCCGCTCGGCGGCGAAGACCGCGGCCTTCCCCGCGGCGGCCTTGGCGGCGTGCACCTGGATCCCGGCGTCCGGGCGGCGGTTGTCGACGGCCCAGGCGGCGTAGAGCGTCAGGTCCCACGCCGCCTTGCGCGCGGTGGCGGCCTCGGCCAGCTGGAACGCGACCCCCTGGAACGATCCGATCACCCGGCCGAACTGCACCCGGGTACGGGCCTGCTCGGCGGCCAGCTCGATCGCGCCCTGCGCGACGCCGCACAACTCGGCGGCGACCACCAGCGTCGCCCGCCACAACCCGGTGCCGACCGGATCGACCCGCTGTGGTGTGGACAGCGACACGTCCGACAGCGGCACCGACGGGTCGAACGACCGCCGTTCGGTGACCCAGGCCTCCTCGGTGAACGCGGCAGCGTCCGCGACCCAGATCCCGTCGGGACCTGCGACGACGAACCCGTCCGCCTGGGCGGCGTACGGCACCAGGGTCCGCACCAGCGGATCCGTCACCGACCGGTCCGGCCAGCCAGCCATGGACGGCACGTCGACCGCCGGGGTGAGCACCCGGCTGCCGTCGAGGATCCCGTCGGGCAGCGGCGCCGTGGGCCGGTCGGCGCCGCAGAGCAGCTGTACGGCGCCCGCGTGGGCCGCGAACCGGCTCGGGACCAGGTGCTCACCGAGCACCTCGACGGCGACGAGCAGATCGATCAGAGCCGACCCGACACCACCGGCGGACTCGGGCACGCCGAGCAGCCCGAAGTCGCGCAGCAGCGGCCCATCGGCGGCGCAGGGCCGCCAACCGGTCGACAGCGCCGCGCGCGCCGTGCCGGCCTGCGCCTTGGCGAGGGCCGCGACGGCCTCGCCGATCTCCTGCTGCTCCTGGGTGAATGTCGCGTGCACGTGGCCACTCCGCTCAACGTGAGCGGGGCAGGTTCAGCACCCGCTCCGCGAGAATCGACTTCTGGACTTCCTCCGTGCCGCCCTCGATCGTGTGTGCGCGGGCACGCAGATAGCGGTGCATCCGGGCGGCGGCCCCGGCACCGTCGAGAAGTACCCCGCCGGCCTCGTCGAGCTGCACCGCGAGCCGGTTCGCGTTCTGGACCACGCCGGCCCACAAGCTCTTCAACGCCGACGTCTCCGGTCCGGGGACGCCGCCGGCACGACTCTCCGCCAGCATCCGCATCGACCCGATCCGGACCGCCTCCGCGTCGCACTGCAGGGCGCCGACCGTGTCGACGAAGGCGCTGTCGTCGGCCAGTCCCCGCGCGATCGCCAGATCGACGACCCGGTCCACCGCCTGGCGGGCCCACACCCACAGGTTCAGCGCCATGCTGCCGCGTTCGAAGGCAAGCGTGGTGAGGGCGACCTTCCAGCCGTTGCCGACCCCGCCGAGCACGTCGGAATCGGGGACGAACACGTCGTCGAGGAACATCTCGTTGAACTCGGTGTCCCCGTTGATCATCACCAGTGGTCGGACGGTGAACCGGTCCATCGGGGCCAGGAAGTAGGTGATGCCCCGGTGCCGGGCCGCCTCAGGATCGGTCCGCGCCAGCAACAGACACCGGGAGGCGTTGTGCGCGTTGGAGGTCCAGACCTTGGTGCCGTTGATCAGCCAGCCGCCGTCGACCCGGGTCGCGGCCGTACGCAGACTCGCCAGGTCGGAACCGGAGCCGGGCTCGCTGAAGCCCTGGCACCAGTACTCCTCGCCGCGCAGGATGCCCGGCAGGTACCGGCCCTGCTGCTCGTCGCTGCCGTGCGTGATGATCGTCGGACCGGCCAGCATCATGCCGACCCCGTTGAGCGGGTACGGCGCGCCCCGGACCGCAGCCTCCTCGTTGAAGATCGCCTGCGCCAACGAGTCCATTCCCCGGCCGCCGTGCTCGACCGGCCAGGACAACCCGGCCCAGTTGCCGGCGCAGAGCCGCTCCTGCCACACCCGTGACCAGTGCTCACGCTCGGTCTGGGACAGCTCCTCCTGATCGGGCACGTCGCGCAACGCCCGGTCGAGCCAGTCGCCGGCCTCACGCCGGAACGCGAGGTCGCTGTCGCTGTCATCGAAGTCCACGCCGGGCTCCCCTGTCGTCGGGTACCTCACACCTCGCGGTCACGCCGACACCTCCGGGGCACGGGTGAGCCGCGCCTTGTAGAGCTTGCCGTTGGGGTCGCGGGGCAACGCCTCGCGGACGACGTACGATCGCGGACGTTTCGGCTTCGCCAGCCGTCCGGCGAGATAGGTACGGATCTGCGCGACCGCCGTTTCGGCGTCGGGCGCGGTCTCGGTCAGCACGACGTGCGCCTGCGGCACCTCGCCGAACTCCGGATCGGGTACGCCGACGACTCCGGCGTCGGCGATCCAGTCGTGTCCGAGCAACGCGGCCTCGATCTCGGCCGGGTAGACGTTGACCCCACCGACCAGGATCAGTTCGGCGGCCCGGCCGGTGATGTACAGGAAGCCGTCGGCGTCGACGTGGCCGACGTCCCAGACGGTCATCAGGCCATCGCGGCGCGCGCCGTCGGTCTTGTCGGGGTCGTTGTGGTACTCGACCTGGTCGGAGCCCTGGCGCATGTACACGATGCCGGTCTGGCCGACCGGCACCTCGTTGCCGAGTTCGTCGAGGATCCGCAGCGTCGAGATGGAGGCCGGGCGACCGACCGTGCCCGGGTGGGCGAGCCACTCGTGCGGGCGCGCGATGGTGGTGCCGACCTCGGTCGAACCGTAGTACTCGTAGACGACCGGGCCGAACCAGTCGAGGATGCGCTGTTTGACGTCGCGCGGGCACGGCGCGGCGCCGTGCAGGACGTAGCGCAGCGAGGAGATGTCGTAGCTGTCGCGAACCGGTTGGGGCAGTTGCAGCAGCCGGTAGAAGTGGGTCGGCACCATGCTGGTGCCGGTGACCCGCCGGTCGTGGACCCGACGCAGGAAACCCTCCGGCGTCCAGCCGTCCATCAGCACCATCGTGCCGCCGGCGTGCAGGGCACCCATCGCGGGGGTGATGTTCGCGGAGTGGTACAGCGGAGCCGACACGAGCCAGGACCCGAACGCGGGGCGTTCCATCCCGAACTCCTGGAACAGCCACCGGTAGGTCGACGCACCGGTGTCGGCGTCAACGCCGGCCAGCGGCCGCTTCACCCCCTTCGGGCGGCCGGTGGTGCCCGAGGTGTACATCATCAGCGAACCGGCCGGGGTCTGCTCCGGGCTCACCGTCGGCATGCCGTCGGTAAGCTGCGACAATGGACGGACGCGGCCGGTGGTCGGGGACCCGTCGACGAACACCTGGATCCCGGGTACGTCAGCGGCCGCGGCGGCGACGACCGGCTCGACCCGCGCGGAGCAGACGACGACCTTGGCGCCGCTGTCGGCGAGGATGTAGGCGATCTCGGGCTCGGTCAGGTGATAGTTGAGCGTCACCAGGTAGAGCCCCGACTGCATCGCCGCCAGGTAGAGCGCGACCATGCCGGCGCTGTTGGTCATCACCGCCGCGACCGTGTCACCGGCACGCAGGCCCGCACGGGTGCGTAGGCCGTGCGAGATCCGGTTCACCTCGGCGTACAGCTCGCCGTAGGAGATCTGCCGATCGTCGGCAGTCACGATCGCGCACAGGTCCGGCTCGGCGGCCGCCCAGAGCCGGAAGCCGGTCCGCTCGTCGCTCATCGGACTCCTTGAGTTAAATTCCGACCATCCGGTATGTTGTTGTTTCCACAGTAAGGGAGGCGTCTGACGATGTCCAGACCCGTGAACGACGCGCACGCCGCCAGCTATCACGCCCGTCAGATCCCGGCCCCGACCGAGGTCACCGACGGGGTCTGGGCGATCCCGGTCCCGCTGCGCGGCAGCGCACTGCGTTACGTCACCGTCTTCCTGGTCGACACCAGCGACGGCCCGGTCCTCATCGACGCCGGCTACGACCACCCGAGCTGCTGGGAGTCGTTCACCGGATCGGTCGCCGCGATCGGCCGCCGGGTCGAGACGATCTCCACCGTCCTGCTCACCCACAACCACCCGGACCACATCGGCTTCGCCGCCCGGGTCCGCGCCCGGTCCGGCGCCCGGCTGGTCATGGGGCAGGCCGACGACTTCGCCACCATGCGCCGCAGCAGGGGCGGCTTCCTCACCCAGCTGCGCACCGCCCTCACGACGACCGGCGCCCCGCCCGACGTCGTCGAGGCGATGTACGCCGACGCGGTGGCGGTCACCGCGCACCACGAGGACCTGCGGATCGACCTGGCCGTGGCCGACGAGACCGAGTTCCGGTTCGGTGACGTGACCATCCGCGCCGTACCGGCCCCGGGCCACACCTACGGGCACCTGGTCTACGTCGACACCCGCGGCCTGGTCTTCACCGGCGACACGATGATGCCCGAAGGCCCCACCCAGCTCGCGATCGTCAGCCGCGCCGACGACGACCCGGCGGCCGACCTGTTCCGGACCCTGGCACGCATCCGCGATCTCGGCGCGACGATCGCCTGCCCGGCCCACCAGTTCCCGTACCGCGACGTCGCGGCCCGCGCCGACGAGCTGACCGCCTTCCACCGTGCCGAGGTCGCCACCGTGAACGCCCTGGCCGGGACCGACGGGCAGGTCACCGCCTGGGACATTGCCCGGCGGATGCGATGGCGCAGGCCCTGGGACGAACTCGGCCGGGGCACCCGACGGTTCTCCCTCGTCCATACCCATGCCCTGCTGCGGCACACGGCGGGCGTCCACCGGTAGTCGTCAGTCGCGTCGCGGCCGGTCGTACGTCCAGTCCGGGCGCGCCGACGACCGCAACTCCCGCAGACTCCGCTTCAACACCTTGCCGGACGGATTCGTCGGAAACTCGTCCACGACGTAGATCTCCTTCGGGACCTTGAAGCCGCCGAGACGCTGCCGCGCGTGTGCGACAAGCGACTCGGGTTCCAGGCCGGGTCGGCCGATCACGAACGCCACCGGCACCTCCAGCCACACCGGATGCGGCGCCGCCACCACCGACGCGGCCAGCACCAGCGGGTGGTCGGCCAGCACGTTCTCGATCTCGGCGCTGGACATGTTCTCCCCACCGCTGCGGATCATGTCCTTGAGCCGGTCCCGGATGTACAGGTAGCCGTCGGCGTCGAACCGACCGACGTCGCCGGTGTGGAACCAGCCGTCGCGCCACGCGGCCCTGGTCGCCTGCGGATCGTCGAGGTAGCCGGGGCTCACCTTCGGGCCGCGCGCGATCACCTCGCCGTCGTCACCGACCAGCACGTCGTTGCCGTCCGCGTCGACCACCCGTACCTGGACCCACGGCACGGGCAGGCCGACCGACCCCTGCTTGGACCGCATGTGCGCCTCGTCGAGGTACGTCAGAGCGCTGCACGTCTCGGTGAGTCCGTAGCCCTCGATCAGCCGGGCGTCCGGAAAGAGCTCCCGCGCCACGGCGAACAGCGCCGACGTGACCTGCGAATAGATGACCCACCGCACCGACGTCAGGTCAGCGGCGACGACGTCGGCCGCACGCCGGACCATGTCGAGCATCGTCGCCGCCATCACCATTCCGGTGATCCGCTCGGTCTCGATCGTCCGCAGCACCGCCGCCGGGTCGAACCGCCGTTGCAGCACCATCGTGCCGCCCACATGCCAGATGCCGAAGCCCGGCAGGTCGGTGCCGCCGACGTGGTACAGCGGCGCGAAGTTGAGGATCCGGTCACCCGGCCGCAGCCCGAGCTCGACGATCTGGGCGTGCATGTTCATGTTCACGTTGCCGTGGGTGAGCAGCACCCCCTTGGGCAGCCCGGTCGTGCCGGAGGTGTAGACGATCCGGTGCAGGGCCGCATCGTCGAGATCGACGTCGGCGACCCGGGCACCCCGGTGGGACTCGATCACCGCCCGCAGGTCGAGCCAGCCGTCGTCGATCGGTTCCAACGCGAACCGGCGTACGGCGGCCGCCGGACCCGCGCCCGCCCCGGTCAGCGCGGCCTCCGTCACGGCGGCGTCGGTCAGCGCGGCGAACTCCGGGACCGTCGCGACCGCCCGGACCCGCGCGTGCCGCAGCAGGTGGGCCAGCTCCCCCGCGGTGAGCCGGTAGTTCAAAGGCACGAAGACCGCACCGAGCTTCGACAACGCCAGCGACAGCAGCAGGAACTCGGGCACGTTGTTCGAGATGATCGCCACCCGGGCGTCGCGGCGGATCCCTTCGGCGGCCAGCCCCGCAGCCAGGGCCTCGACGTCGGCGGCGAGCTGGCGGTGGGTCCACCGCCGGCCCTCGAAGACCAGCGCGTCGGCGTCGGCGAAGCGCCGGGCGTTGCCGGTCAGCATCGCGGCGACGTTCGCCGTACTCATCCGGTCACCGCCGTCTCCCGCAGCTGCTTCTTGAGCACCTTGCCGGAGTCGTTGCGCGGCAGCGACGTCACGATCTGGACGTACTTGGGCACCTTGTACCGGGCCAGCTCGGCCCGGCAGTGCTCGCGGATCCCCTCCGCCGTGGTGGTCGCGTCGGCGCGCAGGATCACGTACGCCTTCGGAACCTCGTCCCAGGTCGGGTCCGGCACCCCGACGACGGCGACCTCGCTGACGTCGGGATGCCCGGCGATGACCCGTTCGACCTCGGCGCTGGCGATGTTCTCCCCACCGGACTTGATCAGATCGGCGCGGCGGTCGACGAACCACAGGTAGCCGTCGGCGTCGATCCGCCCGACGTCACCGGTCAGGAACCAACCGTCCCGGCGGGTACGCCGGTTCGCCTCGTCGTCGTTCCAGTAGCCGGGCGAGATCTTCTCGCCCCGGACGATGATCTCCCCCTCGACACCGGGTGGCACCGGCTGGAAGTGCTCGTCGACGATCCGGATGTGCACCCCGGGAAACGGCGCGCCGAGCGCGCCGACCTTGCTCTGTTCGTGGGCGGCGTCCAGGTAGCAGACGCCGTTGCACAGCTCGGTCATGCCGAAGGTGTCCACCAGCCGGACGTGCGGCAGCCGGCGTTTCACCTCGCGCCGCACGCTGGGCGCGACCCCGGCGAAGAGCAGGTAGCGCAGCGACCCGAGGTCCGACTGGTCCTCGCGGTCGAGCAGCCCGAAGAGGATCTGCGCCGCCAGGACCATGCCGGTGATCCGCTCCCGGGCCACGGTCCGGGCGATGTCAGCGGCCTTGAACGTCGGGGTCAGCACCATCGTCGCGCCCGCCACGAAGGTCGCCAGGCCCGGTGCCTCCAGGCCGCTGACGTGGAACAGCGGCGCCGAGACGAGAATCCGGTCGGCTGCGGTGAGCTCCAGTTCGAGCACCTGCGCCAGGTGGTTCGCCGTCAGGTTGCCGCAGGTGTGAATCACGCCCTTGGGCCGTGCGGTGGTGCCGGAGGTGTAGAGCAGCCGGTGCACGTCGGCGGCGGTCTTCTCGGCGTCCGGTACCCGCACGCCGGGCGGTTGCGCGGCGAGCAGGTCGACCAGTCGACGGGCGTCGGCGACGACCCGGGCGCCGTTGGCCACAGCGGTCCGCAGGCCGGTCGTGGCCAGCAGGGTGGCGGCGGCGTCGGCGAAGTCGTCGTCGTAGATCAGGCCGGTGACGCCGGCCTGATCGAGGACGTACGCCTGCTCGTGGGGGTGCAGCCGCCAGTTCAGCGGAACCGAGATCGCACCGAGGCGGCTCAGCGCCAGCAGCTCGATGACGTACGTGGCGCTGTTACGGCCGAGCACCCCGACCAGGTCACCGTCGGCGATGCCGGCGTCGCGCAGTGCCGCCGCGTGCCGGTCGACGTCGGCGTCCAGTTCGGCGTACGTCCAGCGGGCGTCGGAGTCGACCAGCGCCTCCCGGTCGGCGCGGCGCAGCGCCTGCCGGCGCAGCGTCTCAGTGAAGTTGCTGGTCGCCATCAGCTGCCGCCCTCCCGCCGCCGGGCCAGGATCTCCTCCCGCGACGGCAGCGCCACGAACTCCAGCAGGTTGCCGTCGAGGTCACGGGCCGCGAACGCGGTGATCGGCCCGTAGTTGTCGAGCAGGACCTGGTTCGGTGGGCTCAGGCACTGCGCGCCCAGCTCGACCAGCCGGGCGTACAGCTCGTCCATCTCCGCCAGCGGCACCGCGAAGCTGAGCAGGAAGGTACCCAGTTCCAGATGTCCACCGGTCGCCGTCCGGGTCGCGGTGCCGTTCCACTCGATCAGCTCCAGCTGCCCGATCTGGCTCGGCCCCTGCAGGTACTGGACCCGGCCGGTGGTGCCGGCGGGCAGGCCCAGCGACACCTCGATACCGGGACCGGCGACGTCGGCCCGCAGTGTCCGGCGGTAGCCCAGCGCCTTCTCGTAGAAGTCCGCGGCGCGGTCGACGTCGGATACGGTCACGGCCACATGGTGCACTTCGCTCACCGGCATGGTGGCTCCCTTCCTTGACGCGGGCTCGGGCTCGGGCTTGCTTGACGCGGGCTCAGGCTTGCTTGACGCGGGCTCAGGCTTGCTTGACGCGGGCTCAGGCGGTTGGACCGGCTGGTCCGGACAGGGCCCGCTGGATCAGCGTGACCTCGTCGGCGCCGCTGTCCGGGACGATGAAATCGTCGAGCCGGCAGATCTCGTCGATCGACGCGCTGATGTCGTCGGGCGAGACCGGCTCGGCCCCGCCGTACCAACCGGGGGTGACGCCGAGGAAGATCCGCCCGACCCGGCCGCCGCCGACGGTGAGGATGTGCCGGTTGAGCTGGCACTGCCCGGAAGCGAGGTAGGTCGCCACTGCGGCGACGTGCCGGGGGTCGAACCGGTCGGTCAACTCGCCGAGAAGGTTCTCGGTCATCCGGGTCGCGGCGGTCGGTGCGATCGCGTTCACCAGGATGCCCCGGCGGGCCCCTTCCAGCGCGAGGACGTTCATCAGCCCGATCAGGCCGGCCTTGGCGGCCCCGTAGTTGGCCTGGCCGAAGTTGCCGAACAGCCCGGACGACGAACTGGTCAACACGATCCGCCCGTACCCCCGCTCGGCCATCTGCCCCCACGCGGGCCGCAGCACGTGGAACGCACCGGCGAGGTGCACGTCGAGGACCGCGGTGACGTCCTCCTCACGCATCTTGGCCAGCGTGCCGTCCCGCAGGATGCCGGCGTTGTGGATCACCGCGTCGATCCGCCCGTACTCGTCGACGGCCCGGGCCACGAGGTCGGCGCCGCCGGCGGCGGTGGCGACCGAGTCGGTCGACGCGACCGCGACACCGCCGGCGGCGCGGATCTCCTCGACCACCCGCTGCGCCGCACCCGAGGAGCCCGAACCGTCCACCGCCCCGCCGAGGTCGTTGACGACGACGCGGGCACCGCGTTCGGCCAGCAGCAGGGCGTGCGCCCGGCCGATCCCGTTGCCGGCACCGGTGACGACGACGACCTGCCCGTCGAGGCGCACCTCGGCGCTCACCGCTGGCTCCCCAGCACCGCGACGAACGCCACGCAGGAACCGGGCTGCCCGCCGAGGTTCTGCGCGAGGGCCAACCGGGCGTCGGGCACCTGGCGGGCGCCGGCCTCACCCCGCAGCTGGGTGAAACACTCGAACATCATCCGCAGCCCGGTGGCGCCGATCGGGTGGCCGAACGACTTGAGACCGCCGTCGGTGTTGACCGGCAACGCGCCGCCGAGGTCGTACCGGCCGTCGAGGATGTCCCGCCAGGCCTTGCCGCGTTCGGAGAAGCCCAGATCCTCCATCAGGACCACCTCGGTCGGGGTGAAGCAGTCGTGCACCTCGGCCAGCGAGATCTCCGTCGCCGGGTCGGTGACACCCGCCTGGTCGTAGGCCTGTCGTGCCGCCTGCACCACCTCGGGAAAGGTGGTGAAGTCGTAGCCGTCGGTGGCCAGGCCCGCGCCCGAGCCGGCGACGAAGCCCATCCCCCGTAGGAACACCGGCTTGTCGGTGTACCGGTGGGCGTCCTCGGCGCGGACCAGGATCGCTGCGGCGGCCCCGTCGGAGACGCCCGAGCAGTCCATGACGCCGAGCTGACCGGCGATACGTGGCGCGTTCTCGACGGCCTCGGCGGAGACCGCCTTACGGAACTGGGCACGCTCGTTCAACGCGCCGTTCGCGTGGTTCTTCGTCGCGACCTTCGTCATGGCGTCGCGCATGTCCCGCGCGCCCACCCCGTACGCCTGCTGGTAGGCGGGCGCGAGCAGGGAGAAGCCGGCGGGCGCGGTCCAGTCGACGTCGGTGCCGTCGGCGGGTGGGTAGACGGCGGCCAGGCCGGAGTACGACGAGTCCTTCAGCTTCTCGACGCCGGTGGCCATCACCATGTCGTACGCGCCGGAGGCGACCGCGAACGCCGCGTTGCGCAGCGACTCCGAGCCGGTGGCGCAGTAGTTCTCCACGCGGGTGACCGGTTTGCCGACCAGCCGCAACGGCCGGGCCAGCGTCTGCCCGGACATGCCGGAACCCTGGGTGCCGACCCAGAAGGCGTCGACGTCGTCGAGGGTGGTGCCGGGCAGCGCGCCGACGCACTCCTGCACCGCGTCGACCAGCAGGTCGTCGGCGGAACGGTGCCAGTGGTCGCGGAACGGGGTGCAGCCCATCGCCACGATCGCGACGTCGTGGGCCATACGCCTGCTGGCCATCAGTGCTGTCCTTCCACGGGCGGGTCCGGCACCGGAATCGGCCGGAGTTTCCAGAAGTAGTTGTGGATCGAGTCGGTGGTCCAGAGCCGCCGGAACGTGGGCGTCATCGGCATGCCCACCGTCACGTCGCCCGGCACGACGTCGGTCGCGTACGTGGTCAACCGGCCGCCGCCGTCGACGTCGGCGACGACGATCACGACCTCCGGCTCCGGCATGGTGGTCAGGTGGTCCCTGGTGGCGGAGACGACCCGGGCGACCTTGTCCCGCAGCGAGACCTTCACGGTGGGCTGCCCCGTCGACGCGATGCCGCAGGACGCGCAGACCCTCCCCGGTGGGCTGGTGAGGTTTCCGCAGGCGTCGCACTGGCTGGCCTCGAGCCGGTACTTCCAGCCGGCACGGCGGAACATCGCCGGGGAGGCCGGTGCCGGAGACGCCGGCCGCGCGGGGCCCTGCACGTCCAGCAGCCCCCGCCAGCGCAGGTAACGGCCGTAGCCGACGGGCCGGCGGGCGGCCAACTGGTCGCGGACGGAGCGCCCGGCCCGCGCCGACCGCACCCCGGCACCAGCCTGCCAGACGAACGCGTCGGCGCCTTCGGTGGCTGACAGCAGCAGGATCGTCCGGCCCGGCCACGACTCGTCGAGTGCGGCGGCAAGGAGCAGGGCGGGGTGGGCGGCACCGGTGAACCCGGTGGCCCGTTCGGTCCGCAGGTCGACCCCGGAGCCGCGCAGTGCCCGCCGCAGCGCCGCGGCGGCCCGGGCGTTGGACGAGGAGACGACGACCTCGTCGACGGTGTCCAGGGACGCGGCGGCCATGGCCTGCCGGGCGGTGTCGAGGCCCGCGGTGACGAGGACGTCGGCGGTGAACCGTTCGTCCCAGACCCGGTCGTGGCGCTCCCCGGGCAGCCGCCACCGCTCCAGGACCTCGGCGGTGTGTCCGGTACGGGCGAGCAGCGTGGCGGCGCGGTTACCGCCCCCGACGAACGCCGCGGCGGCGTCGCCTTGGGCCAGCTCGTCGGGTGCCCCGGGACGGGTGGTCCGCAGGTCGGCCGTCACCGCCGCCGCGCCGGACCGGACGACGAGGTCGAGAGCGCTCGCGCCGCACCGGTGGCCGCGCAGGTCGACCGCGCTGACGGCCGGATCGAGTCCGAGCGCGGCGTGCACCACCCCCGCCGAGGTCTTCGCCTCGTACGGTGCGCTGGTGGTCCCGAACAGCAACTGATCACGGATCGGATGGTCGGCGGCTACGGGGCGCAACGCCTCGACGGCCATGGTGACGGTGTCCTCGTCGAAGGCGGCGACACCGCGCACCGGGCCGCCCGGTCGCGGCGGGTCGACCGCGTCGAGTCTGTTGTCGTGCAGGGTGAACGCCGGCAGGTGTACCGCGTACGCGTCGACACCGGGCTGGTCAGGCATGTCGCGGTTCTCCTTCAGCTCCACGAGGGGATGGCGGCGAGCAGTCGCCGCGTGTACTCCTGTTGCGGCTGCTCCAGCACCTGCAGGGCGGCGCCCTGTTCGACGACCCGTCCGCCGCTCATCACCGCGATCCGGTCACAGATGTCACTGGCGAGCATCAGGTCGTGGGTGACGAAGAGCAGCCCGATGCCGAGTTCGTCGACCAGGGTGCGGAACAGGCTGACCACTTTGGTCTGGGTCGTGACGTCGAGGGCGGTGGTGCATTCGTCGGCGATCACCAACGAGGGACGGGTGACGACGGCCAGCCCGATCGCGACCCGTTGGCGCAGCCCGCCGGAGAGCTGGTGCGGGTAACTGTTCAGCACCCGGGCCGGGTCACCGATGCGCATCTGTCCCAGGACCTCCACCGAACGCCGCTCGACCTCCGCCCGGCTGATGCCCGCCACGTGCCGGCGCAGCACCTCCGCGAGCTGGGTGCGGATCTTCATCAGCGGGTTCAGCGAACGTGACGCGTCCTGGAAGACCATGCCGATGGCACGGCCCCGCACCCGGTCGGTCCGGTCGATCCCGGACGCCACGACCACCTCACCGGCGAGCGTGACAGCGCCCCCCGTCACTTGGACGTTGCGCTCGAGCAGCCCGACGACGGTGCGGGCGAGGGTGGTCTTGCCGCTGCCGGACTCGCCGACGACGCCGACGATCTGACCGCGACCGACGTCGAGGTGCACGTCGTCGAGCAGCAGCAGGTCGTCCCCGGTCAGACGGGCGGCGACGGTCAGGCCCGCGACGGTCAGCAGCGCGGTCATCGGTGCCTCTTCCGTGGGTCGTGGTGGGTGAGCAGCGCGTCGCCCAACAGGTTGACCAGCAGCACCAGCAGGGTGATGGCGAGCCCGGGGAACAGCGCGATCCACCAGGCCTGGCTGAGCTCGTCCTGACCGGAGGCGAGCATGGAGCCCCAGCTGACACTCGGCGGTGGTACGCCGAGACCGAGGAAGCTCAACGCGCTCTCGACCAGGATCGCCGTACCGACCTGAAGGGTGCCGAGCGCGACGACCGTACCGGCGAGGTTGGGCAGGACGTGCCGCAGGACGATCAGCGTCTCCGACGCGCCGGCCGCGCGCAGACCGGTCACGAACTGACGCTCCCGGATCGCCAGGGTCGCTGAGCGGGTGACCCGGGCACAGACCGCCCAGCCGGTCAGCGCCAGCACCAGGAACAGCACCGGCAGGGAGCTGCCCCGGTTCGAGATGATCGCGAGCGCGACCAGGATGAACGGCAGCGCCAGCTGGGCGTCGATGAGCACCGAGATGACCCGGTCGACCCCGCCACGGAAGTAGCCGGCCAACATGCCGAGCAGGGTGCCGGGGCCGATCGCGACCAGGGCGCCGACCAGGCCGATCAGGATGGTCAGCCGGCCTGCGGAGACGAACTGGGTGAGTACGTCCTGGCCGAGCTTGTCGGTGCCCAGCGGATGTGCCCAGGAACCGCCGTCGAGGAAGGCGGGCGGCCGTCGGGTCGCGGCCAGATCCTGCCCGGCCTCCGGCAGCAGCCCGGTCAGTGGCAGCACCAGGACCAGACCGGCGACCACCACGAGCGGCAGGGCGAGCCAGAAGACCGAGGTCCGGGCGCGCCGTACCGGGCGTCGGGGCGCTTGCGTCGTCGGCACCGGTTGGAGATCCGATCTGCTCACGGCCGTCACCTCACCCTCGGGTCGACGGCGGAGTGGATCACGTCGACGACCAGGTTCAGCAGGACGAACGTCAGGGCGCCGAAGACGACGATCGCCTGGACGAGCGGAAAGTCACGGAACTGGATGGCCTGCAGCGCGAGCTGACCGAGACCGGGCCAGGAGTAGACGTACTCGATCGCGACCGCGCCGGAGAGCAGGATGCCGGTCTGCAGTACGACGATGGTCAGGATCGGCATCATGGCGTTCTTGAACGCGTGCCGCCAGACGACCTGCCGCCCGCGTAGTCCTCGGGCACGGGCGGAGTCGATGTACGGCTCGGCCAGCGCCTCAGCCATCGACGCCCTGGTGAGCCGGGCGATCTGCGCCATCGGGTACACCGACATGGTGACGGCGGGCAGGACCAGATGTCGCACGGTGCCGGACTGGCCGGCGGGCAGCCAACCGAGGTTCACGGCGAACAGCGCCACCAGCATCATGCCGAACCAGAAGACGGGCACCGACTGGCCGAGCAGGGCGAGAGTGGACGCGGCGCGGTCCCACCAGGTGCCCTCCCGGGTCGCGGCCAGCACTCCGAGCGGCACGCCGACGAGTACGGCGAGCGCCATGCCGGCGGCGACCAGTTGCAGGGTGAACGGCAGCCGGTCGGCGATCAGCGCGGTGTTGGCCTGATAGAACTGCAGCGACTGACCGAGGTCACCGGTGAGAATGCCCTTGAGGTAGTCGAGGTACTGCACGACCAGCGGCAGGTCGAGCCCGAGTTCGTGGCGCAGCGCGTCACGCTGCTCCGGGGTGGCCATCGGGCCGAGAATGGCAACGGTCGGATCGCCGGAGAGCCGGCCGAGTGCGAAGGCCAGGCTGAGCGCGATGAGCAGCGAGGCGAGCAGTGACGCGAGCCGGCTGCCGACGCGCCGTACGGTGGTGGTCTTCATCGGCGGGACCTCCAGCGCGCGCCGGGCATCGCGGCGAGCAGTTCGCGCGTGTAGTCGTGCTCGGGGGCGACGAAGACCTTCTCGCAGGGCCCGGACTCGACGACGCGGCCGTGGCACATGACGTGCACAAGATCGCAGACGGACCGGACGACGGCGAGATCATGACTGATCATCAACAGGGCCGCGCCGGTGCTGCGGCGGATCTCGGTCAGCAGCGCCAGCACGTCGGCCTGCACCGAGACGTCGAGTCCGGAGGTCGGCTCGTCGGCGACGATCAGCCGTGGCCGCATGAGCAGCGCCCGGGCGATGCAGACCCGCTGGGCCTGGCCACCGGAGAGCTGGTGCGGGAAGCGGTCCAGGATCTGCGGCGCGAGCCGGACCCGGTCGAGCAGGTCGGTGTCGGTGATCCAGGAGGTGCGCTCGGGTTGCAGCCTGCGGAGTTCCCGTAGCCCGGAGCGGACCGACTGCCGGGGGTCGAGCGATCCGTGCGGATCCTGGAACACCACCTGCACCTCCGGTCGCAGCCGCCGCAGCTGCGCCCGACCGGTCGAGGAGAGTTCGTGCCCGAGCAGCCGGATGGCCCCGACACCACGGGCGCCCAGCCCGGTCGCCGCCATCGCGAGGGTCGTCTTGCCGGATCCCGACTCGCCGACGACGGCGACGCTCTCGCCCGCGCCGATCCGCAACGACACACCGTCGACGGCGCGCAGGACCGTCCCCGTGCGGCGGTCGCGGTGTTCGACCACCAGGTCGTCGACCACCAGTACGGCGGTGTCGGTGTCCGGGGTGCGGGGGTGCCGGTCACCCGGCACCCCCGCCTGCACTACCTCGGCCATCGTCAGCGGGTCGTCTTCGTGAAGTCCACGGTGTTCAGCGGACCGAACTCGACGCCGGTGACACCGGGACCGGTCGCGTAGTTGAAGATCTGCCGGTAGAGCGGGACGTAGCAGTGCTTCTCGACCACACCGATGGTGTTGAGCTGCTCGTAGATGGGAGCGGCCTGTTCGGCGCTGTCCTGTTCGAGGGCCTGCTGGGCGAGTTGGTCGATCTGTGGGTCGGGACAGTTGCCGGTCAGCGACGCGGTCTTCATGAAACCGCTGACGAAGTAGTCCGGCACCGCGACGTTGGGAACCCCGGCGAAGATGGCGATACCGGGAACCTGCCGTCCGATGATCCGTTGGACCAATGTTCCGTAGTCCAGCGGTTCGTAGGTGACGGTGAAGCCTGCCTGTTCGAGGCTGCCGCCGACGGCCTGGGCGACCTCTTCGATGTTGGTGTACTGCGCCGCCGGGTAGGTGATCTGCACGGCCGGGGCCGCGTCCCCGACGAGTTGTTCGGCCCTCGCCGGATCGGCGGTGACACTGTCCTGCGGTTGCTGGCCGGGCCGGACGTTGAGCAGGCCCGCGTCGGCGGCGGCCTGGCCGTCGAAGATGCCGCTGACGATCGCGTCGCGGTCGATGGCCAGGGCGGCGGCCTCGCGCAGCTGTGGGTCGTCGAACGGTTCCTTGGTCGAGTCGAGGAAGGCGATGATCTTCATCGCGGTCTCGGTGCTGACCACCTCGACGCCGGCCGCCTCGGCTGTCTGCGCCTGGGCCGGTGGGAGGTCGAAGGCGATGTCGACACTGTTGCTCTGGATCAACGCAAGACGTTGCGCGGCCTCGTTGGCCCAGGTGAAGGTGATGCCGCCGTTCACCGGCGCCTCGCCCCAGTAGTCGGAGTTCGCGGTGACCGAGATGTCGCGGCCCGCGTTGGCGCCGGCCCACACGTACGGCCCGGTGCCGACCGGTGCGGCAGCGAAGCCCTCGGATCCCTGCTCCTGGTAGTAGGCCGGCGGCACCAGGTAGACCGTGGTGAGCAGATCGGGGATGTTGTACTGCGGCGTGCCGGTGGTGAGCACGACGGTCGTGTCGTCGGTGGCCTCGATCGAGGTGACGTTGCTGAAGTAGGACTTCAGCGGTGACGCCTCGGTGTCACGGGTGAGGGTGATGGTGTTCGCGACCGCGGCGGCGTCGGCCTTCTCGCCGTTGCTGAAGCTGATGTCGGGGCGGACCGTGAACGTCCAGGTCGTCGCATCGGTACGGGCCCAGTCGGTGATGAGGCCGGTGTCGGTCGGGGCGAGGGCGGAGTCGGTGTCGATCAACGGTTCGAGCATCGTGGCCCAGACGATCTGGGCGGAGCGTGCCCCGACGATCGGGTCGAGGGTGGCTGGCTGGGCCGCGAGCAGCGCGCGGATGACAGTCGGGCCGGAGGATCCGGTCTCGGTGGAATCAGTGCCACCGCAGGCGGTGAGGCTGACGCTCGCGACGGTGATGGTGGCGGCCGCCACGAGGGACCGCCGGAGGAGCGGGGATTTCATGATCATCGGGGTGTCCTTCACAGCGATGGACCCGTTCATGCCACCGCGTGACGTGCCGGTGACGTTCGCCACAAAGTACCGACCAGCCGGTATCAAGTCAACGGTTCCACCGGGTATCTCGACTATGACATTCGCGTGACAAAGCCCAGCCGACCAGGGACGTTGTTTTCATACCGACCGGTATGTATGATTCGTCGGGTGGACCTCACCCTCACGCCACGGCACAACGGACGCCTCATCCAGGTGCGCTACGACAACGCGGCCCGCGGCAACTGCCTCGACGACACGACGTTGGGCGAACTCGTCCGCGCGCTGGAAGCCGCCGCGGGCGACGATACCTGCGCGGTCGTCCATCTCGAGATGGCCGGACGGCACTTCTGCGGCGGCTGGGACACCTCGGCGTTCGCCGGGCTGGCCGACAGGTCACCCGAGGCGGTCGCCGCCGGCCTGCGCGCCAGCGACGCCGCGCTACGGCGGATCCGGCGGCTTCCGGTGCCGGTCGTCGCCCCGGTACGGGGACGCGTGATCGGCTTCGGCGCCGGCCTGCTCGACGCCGTGCACCTGCCGATCGCCGCCGCCAGCGCCAGCCTGTCGCTGCCTGAGGCCCGCTACGGTTTCGCCCCCGCTGGCGTCGGCCACACCATCGCCCAGGCGCTCCCTCGTTCACTGGCCTACCACCTGCTGACCGGAGTCGCCACGGCGACGGCCGACCAGCTGCTCGCCTGGGGACTGGTCGCCGGAGTCGTCGCCGACGACGACCTCGACCGTGCGGTCGAGGCCCTGGTCGAGTCGTTGCTCGCCGTACCCGGCCGCACGCTACGGGCGGTGGTCGAGGTCGTCGAGTCCAGCCTGGCCACCGGCGGTCCCGATCATGCCTACGACGTCTCGGCCCACACCATCGTCGCCGGAGTCGCCACCCGAGGAGCGTCCGGATGAACCGACGGTTCCGGCCTGGCGAGGCCGTCTGGGTGGAGTTGTCCACCCCCGATCCGGACAGGGTCGAACCCTTCTACCGCGCGCTGCTGGGCTGGACGGTCCGCTCCGAACGGCTCGGGGCCACCACGTACCGGATGTGCGGCATCGACGGGCGCGACGTGGCCGGCATCTCGAACGCCGCCGCCCTGCACGGCGGTCGGCCCCGGGGCTGGATCGTCTACTTCGCGGTCGACGACGTGAGCCGCTCCGCCGCTCGGGCGGTCGCGCTCGGCGGCGAGCTCGTCACCCGGCCGCGCTACCTGCCGGCCGCCGGTACGGGTGCCGTGGTCATCGATCCGTTCGGTGCCGCGTTCGGCCTCTACCAGGGCGAGTCACGCTCCGGAGTCCAGATGCTCAACTCGGTCGGCGCACTGTGCTGGAACGAGCTGGACACGGGGGAGCCAGCCGAGTCGGTGACCTACTACCGGTCCCTGTTCGGCTACGCCACCCGCCGCACCGGCGACACGCCCACCGCCCGCCCGTACACCCTGCTGATGCTCGACGACGTCGCGGTCGCCGGCGTCCTCGCCCTCGACAACGAATGGCCGAACCTGATCCCGGCGAAATGGATCACCTACTTCGCCGTGGCCTGCCTTCCTCAGGCGCTGTCCCAGGTCTGCGCGCTCGGCGGGACGCCGACCGTCGGCCCGGTCGAGAGCCCGTACGGACCGCTGCACCTGGTGAAGGATCCCGGCGGTCACACGCTCTGCCTCATCCAGCTCGACGGCGGCCTTCGCCCCGGGCACGACTCCTCCCCCAGGCGGTGACCCGATGACGGCCGAGCCCTTGTTCGACTCCACCCAGTTCCGCCAGGTGTGCGGTCACTTCCCCACTGGCGTCACCGCCGTCACCGCCGTCACCGCGCAGGGCAACGTGGCCGCGCTGACCGTCAATTCGTTCACCTCGGTCTCGCTCCGGCCGGCGAAGGTGCTGTTCTGTGTGACCAGCTCCTCGTCGAGCTTCGCGACCCTGGTGGCCGCCGAGCGGATCGCCATCCACATTCTCAGCCGTGACCAGGAGGACGTGGCGCGCCGGTTCGCCACCTCGGGACTGACCGGCACCGAGAAACTCGCGGGGGTCTCCTGGGCACCCGGTCCGGACGGCGTCCCGGTGCTGACCGGCACACCGGCGATCCTCGCCGGACGCCGCGATCACGTGATCACCAGCGGCGACCACGTGATCATCCTGCTCGATGTCGACCACGTGCACCTGAAGCCTACGAACGTCCCGGCGTTGTCGTTCTACCGGGGCCAGTTCGTCAACCCGTCGAGCGCTGCGCCCGATTGACCGCCGGGAACAGCCGTCGGCGCGGCGCGCGCGTGGTACCCGCTCAGGAGTAGTACCGGAACAGGATCTCCGCCACGCAGCAGGGTGTCGAGCCGTCCACGAACTCGACCGCCACCGAGGCCTTGGCCTGCACGCCGGCACCGGCACCGGGTACGGCGTCGATCGCCCGCGCGGACACCAGTGTCGCGACCCCCTGGACCGGCACGTCGGGTGGCAACGGTGCGACGAACCGGACGCGGTCCAGGCCGTAGTTGACCCCCATCGAGAAGCTCCGCACCTCGAGGATGTCCGCGAGCAGGCGCGGCACGAGCGCCAGGGTCAGGAAACCGTGCACGATCGTCGTCCCGAACGGCCCGGACCGCGCCCGCTCGACATCGACATGGATCCACTGGTGGTCCCCGGTCACCTCAGCGAACTGGTCGATCTGCCGTTGGGTCACCACCTGCGCTTCACTGACCCCCAGCTCTTCGCCGACCAGGTCGAGCAGATCACTCGGGACACCTACGGTCGTACGCGACGCGGTTCGCATGGTCAGGTCACTCCTCGGGTCGTCGGACGGGGGCCACGGACCCACGCCGACACACCGCACCCGCCGTGGGCGACCGGGCCAGCATGAGGATACCAACATTCCGACCGGATGGTATTGTGACCGTGCCGATGCCGGACGAGGAGGTCACAGGTGTTCGAGGCCTACCAGCTGCCCGAGGAGCACAGGGCCGTACGGGACGCCGTACGCGCGGTGTGCGACGACAAGGTCGCCCCGCACGCAGCCGCCGCCGACGAGACGGCCGAATTCCCCGGGGCCTCCTACGACGCGTTGCGGGCGGCCGACTTCCACGCCCCGCACATCCCGGTCCAGTACGGCGGGGCCGGTGCGGACGCACTCGCCACCGCGATCGTCATCGAAGAGGTCGCCCGGGCCTGCGCCACCTCCTCGCTGATCCCGGCCGGCAACAAGCTCGGCACCATGCCGCTACTGCTCGCCGCCGACGAGCACCTCAAACAGCGGTACCTTCCGCCGGTGGCCCGTGGCGAGGCGATGTTCTCCTATTGTCTGTCCGAGCCGGACGCCGGCAGCGACGCGGCAGGCATGCGGACCCGCGCCGAGCGCGACGGCGACACCTGGGTGCTCAACGGGGTCAAGCGCTGGATCACCAACGCCGGACTGAGCGAGTACTACACGGTCTTCGCCGTCACCGACCCGACGGCACGCGCACGCGGGATCTCCGCGTTCGTCGTGGAGAGATCCGACCCGGGCGTCAGCTTCGGCGTACCGGAGAGGAAGCTCGGCATCAAGGGCTCCCCGACCCGCGAGGTGTATCTCGACAACGTCCGCATCCCGGACGACCGGATCATCGGCGCACCGGGAACGGGCTTCGCGACGGCGATGCGGACCCTGGACCACACCCGCGTCACCATCGCCGCCCAGGCACTGGGTATCGCCCAGGGCGCTCTCGACTTCGCACTCGGTTACGTCCGGCAGCGACAGCAGTTCGGCCGATCGATCGCCGACTTCCAGGGCGTCCAGTTCATCCTCGCCGACATGGGTATGACACTGGAGGCCGCGCGGCAGCTGACGTACGCGGCAGCCGGCAAGTCCGAACGCGACGAGCCGGATCTCACCTACTTCGGCGCGGCCGCGAAGTGCTTCGCCTCCGACGCGGCCATGAAGATCACCACCGATGCCGTTCAGCTGCTCGGGGGCTACGGCTACACCCGTGACTTCCCGGTGGAACGCATGATGCGCGACGCGAAGATCACCCAGATCTACGAGGGCACCAACCAGGTGCAACGGATCGTGATGGCCCGCGCGCTGCTGGCCGGGTGACCGCTTTCGACCGGCTCAGCAGAGACCGTCGAGCACCATCACGCTGAACTGGCGCGCGACTTCGTCGATGCTGAGCGGACCGTCGACGTTGAGCCACTGGTACGCCCAGGCGCACATGCCCACGAGGCCGAAGGTGACGATCCGCGCGTCCACGTCCGTACGGAAGACCCCACGGGCGATGCCGTCCTGGATCATTGCGGCGAAGGCCGTTTCCACCAGGTCACGCTTGCGGCTGACCTCGGCGAACATGTCACCGGCGAGATACCGCCGCTCCTGATAGAAGATCGTCACGTGGGCGCGGTACTCGGCCACGCTGGTCAGACTGAACCGGATGAGCTCCGCTACCCGCGCCTTCGGGTCGTCGTTGTCCGACTCGATCCGCTGGATCGCGGACAGCTGCGCCTCCAGGTACTCCTCCTGGATGTGCCGCAGCAGGTCGTCCTTGCTCTCGAAGTGATGGTAGAAAGCACCTTTCGTGAGCCCAGCCTGGTCGGCGATCTCCTGCACCGACGTCCGGTCGAACCCACGACGCTCGAACAGCTCCAACGCGCTGGTGATCAACGACTTGCGGGTGTTCTCCGGGTCGTAGCCGTCAGCCCAGCGTTGCCGGCGTCGGGCCGCCCCCGGGCGGTTGGATATCGCACGAGCCATCTGTCGCCTCCGCTTCCCGCTTCTGCTCAGCGCCCAGGAAATCCTACCGCCCAGTCGGAAGGTTTGTTGCGGAGACCCTACCCGATCGGACGTCCCGGGATCTCCGGGCGTCAGAGTACGGCGTCGAACGGGGCCGGGCCAGTCACCCGACCTGTCACCGACGACCCGTTCACCGGTAGCGTCGGCACCGTGGATCTGGACGATATCGCCAATCGGCTCGGGGTGCCCGTCGCGGAGGTCGACCGCGTACACCGGCTCGCCGGCGACCGGCCGTCGGTGCCCCTGCCGGCCAGAGCCGACGCGGCCGTGGTCCTCGACCGGCTCACGGTACGGCCGGACGACGCCGCCGAGATCGTGGCCGGTTGGCCCGATCCTGACTCCGCACTGTGGACCCCCGAGCTGCGCTGGCTGCTCGACCGGTCGACCGCCCTGGTCCGGGCCGACCTCGGTGGCTACGGCTGGCTGCCACCCGGGCCGGAGCTGCCGCGCGAGCGGGGACCCGCCTGGCGGCATCTCTACGTCTACGCGTACCTGGCGATGGTCGACGTGGTCCGGGCGTACCACCGCGACCACGGCATCGCCGATGACGTGTCCTGGGTGACCCTGGCGGACCTGGGCCGCAACCTGACGATCGACCGGCGGATGCACGGCGAGGGCTGGCCGGTCATGCAGGCCTGGCTGACGTTGCACGCCCGCGGCGGCCTCTACGAGCTGGGCCGGCTGCAGCACCAGCGGGGCGACACTGTCATCGACCTGCACGTCCCCGACGCGGGGCCGTTGACTCCGGCGGCCGTCGACACGTCGCTCGACGCGGCGCGGGTGTTCTTTCCCCGCCACTTCCCCGACGAGCGGTACACCGCGTTCGCCTGCGGGTCGTGGCTGCTCGACCCGCAACTGCGGGAGTACCTGCCGGCGGATTCGAACATCGTCAGATTCCAGCGCCGGTTCGAGCTGGAGCCCTACGCGGAGTCCGATGGGCCGGACGCCGACGTCGAGGTGCTGCGGTTCGTGTTCCGTACGCTGACCACGCCGCTGGACGCGCTGCCGCGCCGCACCGTGCTGCAACGCGCGGTGCTCGACCATCTCACCGCCGGCCGGCACTGGCACTGGCGTCGCGGTCAGTTCCCGATCTGACCGCGACCAGCGTGCCGGTCGGCCGACGGCCAGCGTCGCTGCTGCGCGGTCTCGGGCACGGGCACTCCCCGGGCGTGGGCGATCACGTTCCAGGCCTGCTCGGTATCGACGCCGAGCCGGGTCAGCAGGGCGACGGTGATCAACGAGGACCGGCCGATGCCGGCGCGGCAGTGCACCGCGACGTGCCGGCCGGCACGAAGCTCGGTCGCGAGCAGGTCGAGCAGCGGCCGGATGGCGTGGGGGTCCGGCACGCCGAGGTCGGCGATCTCGAACGCGTGGAACTCGAGTCCGGCCCGGATCGCCGCAGCGGGCTCGTCGGCCAGGTCGAGTTCGTCACGCTCGGCCGAGGTGAGCAGGCTGACCAGTACGTCGACGCCGGCGGTCCGGGCGGCGCTCAGCTCGTCGTCGAGCCAGTCGCCGCCGCGCGGGCGCGCCAGGATGCTCAGCCGCGCGGGGGGCGGCGCCGGTATCGGGTACCGGTTCGGTGCCGGCAAGAACTGGTCCTTCCGCTGTAGGCGGCGCAGCGATGAACAGGTAGGCGACGGTCCGCAGCGCGGCCGTCCGGCTGCATCTGGTCGGCGCGGCCGTCCGGTTCCGGCAGCAACGTGGCTGTCGGAACCGGACGGCCGTGGTCGGCCGGCGCGCCGGTCGACCCGCGACCCGGCGGGCCACCGCACTCAGCCCAGGTGGGCCTCGATGGTGGCGATGATGCGCGGACGCAGCTCGGCGGCGCTGATGACGGCGTCCACCGAGCCGACCTCGACGGCGCGGGCGATGTTGTGGATCCGGTCGAACTCCGTGGCCACCTCGCCCAGCTTCTCCGCCCGTACCGACGAACGGAACTCGTCGAGCTCGGCGGTCAGCGCGGCGCGGTCGGTGCCGGACGCGGCGGCCACCCGGGCCTCCAGGTCACGCACCCGGGGGTCGCGGGCCGTTCGGGCGTCCACCTCGCCGGAGAACACGACGGCGGCGGCGGGGGCACCACCGAGGACCGAGGCGAACGAACCTTCCAGCGCGAGCACCGTCATGTTGGGGTTCAACGCCTTCGAGAAGACCACGAAGGCGCCACCGTGGTACCGCGAGATCACGCAGAACACGATCGGCCCTCGGAAGTTGACGATCGCCCGGCCGATCTCGGCACCGTACTCGAGTTGCAGCTTGCGCATCGACTCGGGCGAGCCGTCGAAGCCGGACAGGTTGGCCAGCACCACCAGTGGTCGGTTGCCACTGGCCGCGTTGATCGCCCGCGCGGCCTTCTTCGACGACTGCGGGAACAGCGTGCCGGCGGTGTAGGTGTCCGGACCGTCGGTGGGCGGGAAACCACGCCGGGGCACCGTACGTGACTCGATGCCGAGCAGACATACCGGTACGCCACCGAGATGGACGTCCTGCACCACGGCGGTGTCGGCGTCGGCCATCCCCGCCCAGCGTTCCAGCACCGGGTGGTCCTGGTCGGCCAGTGCCCGCATCACGGTCCGGATGTCGAACGGCTTCTTGCGATCGGGGTTGGCGGCGGCGGAGAAGATCTCGCCGACTGTGGTGAAGTCACTGCCGGCCACCGTGTGCGGGAAGGTGGAGATGTCCCGGTCGACGGGGTCGGTGGTGGCCGCGCGCCGGGGTCGCGACTCCCCCGGCACGACGTACGTGTGGTCGTAATGGGCCAGCAGCACGTCCCGCGCGGCGGTCAGGTTAGGCGCCCAGTACTGTGCCTGCCCGTTCGGGCCCATCACCCGGTCGTAGCCGCCGATGCCGAAGTTGTCCTCGGCGGAGACGCCACCAGAGAAGTCCAGCGACTGCTTGCCGGTGAGCACCATCGCCGAGTCCGGCGTCATCACCAGGATGCCCTTGGTGTGCATGAGCATCGTCGCCTCGGCGTTCCAGTACGGCTGGGCTCCGACGTTGATACCCGCGACCACGATGTTGATCTCGCCGCCGGCCTGGGTGAACTCGACGATCCGCTTGAGCGCGGCGGCGACCCAGTCCATGTTCTCGGTGCCCGACTCCATCGAGATGCGGGCCCCGGCGGACAGCGCGTACCACTCCAGCGGCACCTGCATCCGCTCGGCCAGGTCCAGGGCCGCGATGATCCGACGGCACTCCGGCTCCGACAGGGCACCGAGCGACTTGGTGGGATCACCGAGCAGCACGACCCGGGTGATGCCCTGCGGGTGCCGGGAAGTCACGGTGGTGACCACCCCGGCGACGATCGCCGCGCGGTTGCGCCCCTTCGGCCGGTCGACCGGCACCAGCGTGTGAGCATCGTCGAGGTCGTACTCGACGAAGTCACCGAGACGACCGGTCAGCTCGTACGGGTAGACCGTGTTGCGGCTGCTCGCCCGCAGCACCTTCAACCGGTAGTCGTCCAGCGGCTCGACCGGCTCGACCGGCGGCTCACCGACGGTCAGTTCGGCGCCGCCGCCGGTGGCGTCGAAGGAGATCCGTACCGCGATCTTCACCAGCTCGCCGGTCGCCCGGTCACGCTGGCGCCCGATGAACAGGATCTCCTCCAGCCCCGCCCCGGTGGTCGTCGGGCGTACCCGCCCGGCGATCATCTCCATCTCCTCACGGGTCAGGTCGTTTGGCGGCCAGACGTAGATGACGATCCGGTTGGTGGTGAAGCGGGTCTTCGACGGTCGCCGCGACTGGACCCGGCGGATCGAGTCGAGGCAGGCCGCGACGGTGTCCTCGGTGGTCGGCAGCGAGACCAGACGTCCATCGTGGTCACGCAGCTGGGTCAGGTCACGCACCTGGGCGAACGCGACGAGACGCTCGTCGGAGGAGTTCTCCCGGGCGACGCACCGGAAGAGGTAGACCTCCTCGTCCGACGACGGAAGCCGGGTCAGGTCGAACTTGCGCAGCCGCTCCAGCTGCATCCGCTGGGCGATGTACGGGTGCAGGCCACGGATCAGCCGTTCCTCGACCATGCCCCGGCTCGACGGGCGGAACGTGAAGTGGTGGTGCATGACCGCGCCGGCGCGACCGGCGATGGTGGTGGTCACTCGACGGATCTGGGGCGGCAACGGCTGCGCCGCGACGACATCGAGCAGCGCCGCCGCCATGGCGTCGAAGTCCTCAGGCTGGTTCTCCCAGGCGAGATAGATGTCGGCGTCGATGGATTCCTGCCCGGTGGCCAACTGGGCGAGCCCACTGAGCGCGGCGCCGAGCGTGTCGATGCCCACGGCGGCGGTGACCACACTCGAGTCGGCACGTTCGGCGACCACGAACGTGCACCCGGCGACCTGGTGCGCGTGGATCGCGGCGACGCCCTTGTTGCCGTAGTAGCGCCGGGTCAGCACCTCCAGCATGACCGCGTTGTCGAGGTGGTCCCGGACGATCCGTTGACCGAGCAGCCGGACCAGCGGTTCCGTACTGCGTACCATCTCGGCGATGCGCGCGGCGCGGTCCGGGGCGTCCGGGTGGGCGTCCAGGTGACGCAGGTGCGCGCGGACCTTGGCATAGACGCGGGCCCGGTTGCGCCGCAGCAGGGGCTGAGCGAACCAGGCGAACACCACCCCACGGGCAAGGTCGGCGATGACGGGAAAGCGGACCTGGGTGGCGGCCACCAGCCGCTCCAGCGCGAGACCGGCGGGCTCGTGCAGCAGTTGGCCGGGCGGTGGCTCCCGCAGCCACGCCCGCAGCAGGGTGGCGACGACCCCGGCATCGGCAGCGGCCCGCTGCAGTGCGAGGAAGATCCGGAAGACGGCGGCTTCGAGATCGGCGGAGCGCTCCAGGTCGGTGACACCGTAGTGGCCCAGGGCCTTGGCCAGCTTGGTCTGGAAGGCGTCCGGCAGACCGGCCCGTTCGACGTCGAGGCTCTGCAGGTAGGTGTGGAAGTACTCACGGTCGCTGTGCACGTGGCCGTCGGCACCGTCGCCGTCGGTCGGCCGGTTACGGCTCAACTCGGCGAGGTCGGCGAAGACCTCGATCAGGTCGATCTCGGCGGCCAGCGGCCGTTCACCCTCGTCGGCGGCGACCTGGCGCGCCACGAGGTAGTCCTCGAGCACCCGGCGGTCGTCGTGCGGGTCGACGTCGAAGCCGAGCAGCAGACCACGCAGGTCCTCCTGGCCGCGCCGGGCACGCTCCTGCGCCGGGGTCGCCTCGGGCGCGACGGGCATGTCCAGTTCGACGGGGGCGGCGGCCGGGCCGGCCGCCGTGGCGTCGTCGTCGGCCACCGGTTCCAGGCGCAGCAGCGGCGCGCCGGCCTCGACCTGGTTGCCTACCGAGACGGCCAGTTCCTTCAGTACGGCCTTGAACGGCGCCCGCAGGACCGTCTCCATCTTCATGGCTTCCAGGACCAGCACCGGCGCACCTGGCTCGATCTCGGCACCGACCTGCACCGGGGTGGCGACGACCAGCGCGGGCATCGGTGCGCGCAGGACCCCACCCTCGTCGCGGCTGACCCGGTGGGTGACCCCGTCGACCTCGACCAGGTGAATCGGCCCGTGGGTGCCGGTGGCCAGGCGGTGGCGGCTGCCGTTGACCACGATCTGCCCGGTGTGCCGGTCGAAGCGGTCCAGCTCGACGTCGGCGCTGTGCACGGCGTCGCCGGCTTCGATACCGACGCGGAACCGGTACGCGCCGGTGCGGGCCACCCGCACCCGGTAGCCGACGCCCCGTAGTTTGAGGTCGACCGGTCGACCGCTGGCGTGCTGCACCTGGGGGCGGCCGCCGGACGCGGTGGACAGCAGGCGCTGCCGTTCGACCCGTTCGTCGGCCTCGTAGCCCTCGATCGCAGCGGCGGCGAGCGCGACGGCGACGTGCCGGTGCGAGACGAGCCGGCCCGCGCCGCGGACCCGGTCGATCCAGCCGGTGTCGGCGCTGGCGTCGATCACCTCGGGCTGGTCGAGCAGGTCGAGCACGAAGCTCTTGTTCGTCGCACCACCTTCGATGATCACGGTGGTGTTCGCCATCGCGCGACGCAGCCGGCCGAGTGCCTCGTCGCGGTCCCGTCCGTACGCGATGATCTTGGCGATCATGGAGTCGAAGGCTGCGGGGATGGTGTCGCCCTCACTGACCCCGGTGTCGACCCGGATACCCGGCCCGGAGGGCAGGTCCAGCCGGGCTATCCGGCCGGGTGACGGCGCGAAGTCGCGGTCGGGGTCCTCGGCGTTGAGCCGGGCCTCGACGGCGTGCCCGCGCTCGGGCGGCGGCTCACCTTCGAGACGTCCGCCAGACGCCACGTGCAGCTGCGCCTTGACCAGGTCGAACCCGGTGGTCGCCTCGGTGATCGGGTGCTCGACCTGCAGCCGGGTGTTGACCTCGAGGAACGCGAACATGCGGTCACCCGGGTGGTAGAGGAACTCCACGGTCGCCGCACCCCGGTAACCGACCGCGACGGCCAGCCGTTCGGCCGACGCCTTGAGGTCGGCGGCCTGCGCCGGGTCGAGCACCGGCGACGCCGACTCCTCGATGACCTTCTGGTTGCGCCGCTGTACCGAGCAGTCGCGGACCCCGAGCGCCCAGGCGGTGCCCTGGCCGTCGGCGATCACCTGGACCTCCACGTGTCGGGCACCGGTGACCAGTCGTTCCAGGAACACGACACCGCTGCCGAACGCCCGGGCCGCCTCCTGGCTGGTGCGTTCGAAGGCGTCGGCGAGTTCGGCCTCGTTGGTGACCACCCGGATGCCGCGACCGCCGCCGCCGGCGGTCGCCTTCAGCATCAACGGGTAGCCGATGTCACTCGCCGCCGTCAGCGCGGCCTCCAGGGTCTCGACCGCACCCCGGCTCCACGGCGCGACCGGCACGCCGACCTCCTCGGCGATCAGCTTCGCACCGATCTTGTCGCCGAGCTGGCGCATGGCGTGGGCGCTCGGCCCGATGAAGGTGACACCGGTCTTCTCGCACAGCTCTGCGAACGCCGGGGACTCGGCGACGAACCCCCAGCCGACCCACGCGGCGTCGGCCCCGGTCGCCACGAGGGCGCGCTCCAGGACCGTCAGATCGAGGTACGGACGGGCGGACGCCGGCCCGAGATCATAGGCGATGTCCGCTTCGCGGACGAAGGTCGCGGTACGGTCGACATCGGTGTACAGAGCGACTGTCTCGATTCTCGCCCCGGTCTCGGCGGCCAACTCCCGGACAGCGTGGATGAGTCGCATCGCGGCTTCTCCACGGTTGACGATGGCAATACGGCTGAACACCCGATCGACCCTCCGGTAGGCCTACGATCCACGCGTCGCGGATGCGACTCCCGACAGGACCACCATCGCGCCTGCCGGCCGGAAACACCATAGGGGCAAGCGCGATGTCCTGGCCACGTCACTCTCCCTCGGGTGCGCCGTCGGCGGTCAACGCGCCCTGCCCGGGCGCCGACGGCAGGAAGATGTGCACGTGGCCGTTGCCGGCGTCGACGTTGAGTACGTCGAGCTGGGTGGCCGCGCTCGACCAGGTGGCGACGGCGATGTCGCGCTGGCGGCCGGCGAGCTCCAGCAGGGTCCCCCGGGTGTCCGGTGGCCCGGCCAGCGCGGCCGCGTAGGTGTCGACGGCGGCGTCGAGGGCGCGCACCGAGGCGGCCAGGCCGGAGCGGGCGATGTTGACCCCGGTGCCGCCGGACGGCGGGTTGGCGAACACCGCGACCGTGTCGCCGGTGACCACCTGCCATGCTTCCACATCGGACCGAGTAGCGGTCGGACCTGGCGGTGCCCCCGGGGGCACCGCCTCGGCCAGCCCGTCGAGCACCGGAACGAGACTCCCCTGGATCTGCCGGGCCAACGAGGTCAGCTCGACGATCTGCGCCGCGTTGCGTTCGGCCTCCTGCGCCCTCAGCACCGCGACCGGATCGTCGGTCGGCGGCCCGCTGTCGGCGGTCACGGCGGCGATCGGTCCGGCCAGCAGGGCGCCGAGCGCGAACGCGATCACCACGGGAGCGATGCGCCGGGCCGGCACGGCGAGTTGGCGGGACGTCGATGCCGTGACCGGTCGGGACTTCGATGCGCCGGCGGTGCGGGACGCGGCGGGGCGCCGGGGTCGGGTCCGGTTGCTCATCGCGCGGCACCTCCCGGCAGGTGACCGTCGGCACGGTCGCGGCGGTCGCGGGATCGGCGGATTGCTGGCACGAAGGGGCTCCTTGCTGGCGGTGACGGCGCGCACCCGGCTCGCCGAGGACCGGAACGCAGCCGCAGGGGGTCGACACCGGCACCGGCCCGCCGAGGCCGACACCACGATCGCCGGTCAGTCTATCGAATCAGCCGACTCGGTACAGATCCGTCCCGGGGCCGGTACCGCGTGATCCGCTGGGTGTCGCGGACCAGCCGGCGCAACGCGGCCAGGTCGCCGGCGACCGCCCCGGCGGCGCGGGCCTGGACCAGCAGGTTGCCGATCGCGGTGGCCTCCACCGGGCCGGCCAGCACCGGTAGCCCGCAGGCGTCGGCGGTGAGCTGGCACAACAGCGCGTTGCGCGCACCACCGCCGACGATGTGTACGACGTCCACACGCCGGCCGGACAGCTCCTGCGCCTGGTGGACCGCGCGGCGGTGCGCCAGCGCCAGACTGTCCAGGACGCAGCGGACGACAGCAGCCGGTGACCGCGGCACCGGCTGCTCGGACCGACGGCACGCCTCGGCGACCCGCGCCGGCATGTCCCCTGGTGGCAGGAACACCGGATCGTCGATGTCGACCACGCTACGGAAGGCGGGCTCGGCGGCGGCTGCGGCGAGCAGCGCGGGCAGCTCGGGGTTGTCCCAGCCGCGCAGGCACTCCTGCAGCGGCCACAGGCCCGTCACGTTGCGCAGATAGCGGATGGTGCCGTCGACACCGCCCTCGTTGCTGAACTTCGCCCGGCGGCTGGCCTCGGTCAGCACCGGCTGGTCCAGCTCGACCCCCACGAGCGACCAGGTGCCGCAGGAGATGTAGGCGTAGTTTTCGCTGGTGGCGGGCACCGCGACGACTGCGGACGCCGTGTCGTGGGAGCCGACCGCCACCACGTGCGGCGCACCGGGCAGGTCCAGCTCCGCCAGGGTGGGACCGATCCGGGCGCCGGGCCGCCACAGCGGCGGGAACAGGCGTGCCGGAATGCCGGCCTCGGCCATCAGCTCGACCGCCCAGGTGCCGGTACGCAGGTCGTACAGCTGGGTGGTCGAGGCGTTGGTGGCCTCGACGCCGACCCGCCCGGTCAGCCAGTAGGTGATCAGGTCCGGGATCATCAGCAGTCGGTGGGCGGCGGCGAGCTGTGGTGCGTCGGCGGCCGCCACGAGCTGGCAGAGGGTGTTGAAGGGCTGCTGGGCCAGCCCGGTGGTGGTGTAGAGGCGACGGGCCCCGAGCCGGCGGGCCAGCCGCTGCGGTACGCCGTCGGTGCGCCCGTCTCGGTAGTGCACCGGATTGCCGAGCAACGCGCCGTCTGCGTCGAGCAGAGCGTAGTCCACCGCCCAGGAGTCGACGCCGATGCTGGTGACCGGGCCGGCGGCCCGCAGCCCGACCAGCACGTCACGGAACAGCGCCAGGATGTCCCAGTGCAGGGTTCCCGCGACGCGTACCGGCTCGTTGGCGAACCGGTGCGCCACGGTCAGCCGCAGCTGGTCAGGGCCGATCTCGCCGCGCAGCACCCGGCCGCTGGAGGCACCCAGGTCGGCGGCGGCGACGCTGACCGGACGCGTCGCGCGCGGGGTCATCGCAGGAAGGCGGCGGTGACGCCGGCGTCGACCGGCACGAGCAGGCCGGTGGTGTGCGACAAGTCACCAGCGGTGAGCGCGACGACGGCGTTGGCCACGTGCTCCGGCCCGACCTCCCGTTTGAGCAGGGTGCGCTGGGCGTAGAACTCGCCGAGCCGCTCCAGCGGTACGCCGTACACCGCCGCCCGGTCGGCACCCCAGCCGCCGGCGAAGATCCCGGAACCGCGCACGACGCCGTCGGGGTTGACGCCGTTGACCCGGATGCCGTGCGCGCCGAGTTCCGCCGCGAGCAGCCGGACCTGATGGGCCTGGTCGGCTTTTGCCGCGCCGTAGGCGATGTTGTTCGGGCCGGCGAAGACCGCGTTCTTGCTGGCGATGTAGACGATGTCGCCGCCCATCCGCTGGGCGACGAGCACCCGGGCGGTCTCCCTGGACACCAGGAAGGAGCCCTTGGCCATCACGTCGTGCTGGACGTCCCAGTCCTCGGCGGTGGTCTCCATCAGCGGCTTCGACAGTGACAGTCCGGCGTTGTTGACCACCAGGTCGATGCCGCCGAAGGCCAGTACGGTGGCCCGCACCGCATCGTCGACCTGCGCCTCGTCGGTGACGTCCAGCGGTACGGCGACAGCGACGTCCGGGCCGCCGCCGATCTCGTCCGCCACCGCCTGCGCGGCGGCGGCGTCGCGGTCGGTGACCGCGACGCAGGCACCCTCGGCGGCGAGCCGATGGGCGATCGCCCGGCCGATGCCCGACCCGCCACCGGTGACCAGCGCGACCCGGGTCGCCAGCGGCCGGGGTTTCGGCCTGCGCCGCAGCTTGGCCTCCTCCAGCGCCCAGTACTCGATGCCGAACTTCTCCGCCTCGTCGATCGGCGCGTACGTCGACACCGCCTCGGCGCCGCGCATCACGGCGATGGCGTTGACGTAGAACTCGCCGGCGACGCGGGCGGTCTGCTTGTCCGCGCCGAAGCTGAACATGCCCACGCCCGGTACCAGGACGACGGCCGGGTCGGCGCCGCGCATCGCGGGGCTGTCCGGGCCGGCGTACCGCTCGTAGTAGGCCTGGTAGTCCGCCCGGTAGTCGGCGTGCAGCTGCGCCAAACGCTCCGTCGTCTCCGCCAGCCCGGCCGTCGGTGCCAGGTCGAGCACCATCGGCCGGATCTTCGTCCGCAGGAAGTGGTCCGGGCAGGAGGTGCCCAGGGCCGCGAGGTGCGGCATCCGTTCCCGGCCGACGAAGTCCAGCACCACGTCGTCGTCGAGGTAGTGACCCACCTGCCGCCGGTCGGTGCTGGCGAGCCGACGCAGGACGGGAAAGAGCGCGGCGGCCCGGGTCCGACGCTGCTCCAGCGGCAGCGGCGGGTGGAGCAGGGCACCGAACGGTTCGGGCCGGCCGTGCCGGGCGAGGTATCTGGCCGCGGTGGAGATGATCTCCCGCGAGCGCGCCTCGCATTCGTCGCTGGTGTCGCCCCAGGCGGTGATGCCGTGTCCACCGAGGATGACGCCGATCGCCTGCGGCTGGGTCCGCCGTACCGTGGCGATGTCGAGACCGAGTTGGAAGCCCGGCCGCCGCCACGGCACCCAGACGACCCGGCCGCCGAAGATCGTCTCGGTCAGCGCCGGTCCGTCGGCGGCGGTGGCGATCGCGATCGCCGCGTCCGGATGCAGGTGGTCGACGTGAGCCGCGTCGACCAGGCCGTGCATCGCGGTGTCGATCGACGGCGCCGCGCCGCCCGGCCCGTGCAGACAGTACGTCAACGCGGCGACCATCTCGTCCTCCCGGTCGACTCCCGGGTAGACGTCCATCAGGGACCGCAGCCGGTCGAGGCGCAGCACGGACAGTCCCTGCTCGGTGAGGGTCCCGAGGTCGCCGCCGGAGCCCTTGACCCAGAGCAGGTCGGTCGGCTCGCCGGTCACCGGATCGGTCTGGGCGCCTTTGGCCGACGTGTTGCCGCCGGCGTAGTTGGTGACGGACGGGTCGGCACCGAGCCGGTTGCTGCGGGCCAGCAGGTCCCGCACCAGGGGATCGGTCATCAGATTCCTTCCGCGGATGCTCCAGCCAACGGCGATCTGTGAAACGTTTCATTGACCCCGCGAGGCTACGAGTGCGGCGTCGGCGCGGTCAAGAGGCGGGCACCGCCGGCGCGGGCACCGCCGGGGCCGGCACCGCCGGCGCGGACACCGCAGGGGCCGGCACCGCCGGCGCGGCCGGGGAGCCCTCGCTGACCGGCGGACGGTAGGGGCGGCACGAGGCGCGCACCACGAGCTCGGTGGGCAGCCGGATGTGGGTGTCGCGCTCCACCCCGGCGATCAGGTCCACCAGCAGCCGCAACGCTTCGGCGCCCATCCGCTGCAGCGGCTGCATGATCGTGGTCAGCGGCGGATTGACCAGCGCGGACTCCGGGATGTTGTCGAACCCGATGACCGACAGGTCGTCGGGGACGCTCAGCCCCATCTCGCGGGCGACGTTCAGCGTGGAGATCGCGGACAGGTCGTTACCGGCGAAGATCGCCGTCGGCGGATCCGGCAGCGCGAGCAGTTCGGCGACGGTGCCGGCGGCACTCTCGATCCGGAAGCCACCGACCCGTACGAGGGCGTCGTCCACCGGCACGCCCGCGTCGGCCATGGCCTGACGGAAGCCCGCCTCCCGCAACCGCGCCGACTCCAGATCGGTCCGGCCACTGATGTGCCCGATCCGACGGTGCCCGAGAGCGAGCAGGTAGTTGGTCGCGAGGATGGCACCGGCGAAGTTGTCCGAGTCGACGGTGGGCAGGCCGGAGGGGCCCGTGTGCGGGTCGACCGCCACGACGTGGAAGCCCTGCTTCGTCTCCACCACGGTCGGGGTGACGACCACGGCACCGTCGATGAGGGTGCCGGAGAGCCGGGCCAACGAGCGACGCTCCCAGCCGATGGCCGCGCCGTCGCCGTCGCCGCCGGAGTACGCCAGCAGCTGGTAGCCGGTACCGGCTACCTCCTTGGAGGCCCCCTTGAGCAGCTCGGTGGAGAACGGTTCGAACTCGGCGACCAGGATGCCCAGCACGTTCGTCCGGTGGCTGCGCAGGCTCTGGGCGCCCAGGCTCGCCTCGTAGCCGAGTTGATGGATGACCCGCCGCACCCGCTCCACGGTCGCCTGCGCGACGCCGTACCGGCCGTTGACGACCTTCGACACGGTCGCCACCGAGACGCCGGCCGCCTGGGCTACGTCCGACATCTTCACACGCTGCGGGAACTCCACGTCGACGATGATAGGGGGCCGGCGGCGGCCCGTCACCGCCGAGTCGAAAACGTTATCGATACCGATTGACACCGCGTTACATGGCTGTAAAACTCCCCGTCAGGCCAAGCACCCGACTGACCAGTCGAGGAGACCCCCAATGGCGATATCGCGCCGCGCAGGCGCCGTCCTAGCGCTCTTTCTGACCAGCACCCTTCTAGCCACCGGCTGCAGCAGCGGCGACGACAGCAGCGAGGCTGCCGGTGAACTGTACGAGAACCCGGTGACCCTGACCTGGTGGCACAACGCCTCGCAGGACGGCCCCGGCAAGGACTACTGGGAGAAGGTCGCCAAGGACTTCTCCGCGCTGCACCCCACGGTCACGATCGAGATCGAGGGGATCGAGACCAATCAGCTCCAGCGCACCCGGCTGCCCGCCGCGCTGCTGAGCAACGACCCGCCGGACATCTTCCAGGCCTGGGGCGGCGGTGAGCTGCAGGAGCAGGCGGAAGCCGACTACCTGAAGGACATCACCGACCAGGTCCAGGACGAGGTCGAACGGATCGGCTCGTCGGTGGAGATCTGGCAGGCCGACGGCCGGCAGTACGGTCTGCCGTACCGGATGGGCATCGAAGGCATCTGGTACAACAAGGACCTGTTCGCCCAGGCCGGTATCACCACTCCCCCGACCACGTTCGACGAGCTCAACGACGCGGTCACCAAGCTGAAGGCGATCAACGTCGTCCCGATCGCCCTCGGTGCCGGCGACAAGTGGCCCGCCGCGCACTGGTGGTACAACTTCGCCCTGCGTGCCTGCTCCGTGGACACCCTGCGGACGGCCTCCACCGAGCTGAACTTCGACGACCCGTGCTTCGTCAAGGCCGGCGAGGACCTGCAGGCGTTCATCGAGACCGAGCCGTTCCAGCCCAACTTCATCGCCACGCCGGGCCAGAACGACCCGACCAGCGCCAACGGGCTGCTCGCCAACGGTCAGGCAGCCATGGAGCTGATGGGTGACTGGAACCGGGGCACGCTGGACACCGTCGCCTCCGACCCGGAGGCGCTCGCCGAGTTCATCGGCTGGTTCCCCGTACCGGCCATCTCCGGCTCTGCCGGTGACCCGACCGCGGCGCTCGGCGGCGGCGACGGGTTCGCCTGTGCCAAGAACGCTCCGGCGGAGTGCGTCGAGTTCCTGAAGTACATCGTCAGCCCCGAGGTGCAGCAGGGTTACGCCGAGACCGGCACCGGTCTTCCGGTGGCCCCGGAGGCGGCCGAGTCCGTCACCGACCCGGCGCTGCAGTCGATCCTGGCGGCGACCACCGACGCGTCCTACGTCCAGCTCTGGCTGGACACGGCCTTCGGCAGCACGGTCGGCAACGCGATGAACGACGCGATCGTCGCGATCTTCGCCGGCAACGGCTCGCCCGAGGACGTCGTCGCGGCAATGAAGTCGGCCGCAAGCAAGTGACCACGATCAGTCAGAACCAGAGCCCCGCCGGCGGCGTCACCACGCCGCCGGCGGGGGTCCGGCCTGCGCAGCGCCGATCCTCCCGCGCGGCCGAGACCCGACGCAAGTGGTACGAGATCATCGGGCTCACCACCCCGGCGGTCGTCGTCTACGTGATGTTCGTGCTGGTCCCGATGGGCTTCGCGTTCTACTACAGCCTCTTCCGTTGGCGGGGAGTCGGCCCCCCGACGGACTTCGTGGGCCTGAACAACTACATCCTCGCCTTCCAGGATCCGATCTTCATCGACGCGTTGCGCAACAACGCGTTCATCGTGGTCGGTTCGCTGATCATCCAGGGTCCCATCGCCCTGGGCATCGCCCTGCTGCTCAACCGGCCGTTCCGCGGCCGACGGATGTTCCGCCTGCTGGTCTTCGTCCCCTACGTGCTCGCCGAGGTCACCGCGGGCATCATGTGGAAACTGCTGCTGACCGACGGGGGTACGGCGGACGCGCTGCTGCGGTCGATCGGGCTGGGCGGTCTGGTGCGGCCATGGCTGGCCGACCTCGACATCGTCATCTGGACCCTGCTGTTCGTCCTCACCTGGAAGTACGTCGGCTTCGCGATCATTCTGCTGCTCGCCGGACTGTCCAACGTGCCGCCGGAGCTGACCGAAGCGGCCGAGATCGACGGTGCCAGCTGGTGGCAGATCCAACGGCACATCACCCTGCCACTGCTCGGGCCGACGATCCGGATCTGGATGTTCCTGTCGATGATCGGCTCGTTGCAGGTCTTCGACGTGATCTGGGTGACCTCGGTGCCCGCCGTGCGATCGCTGGGCGCCTCGGCCACGATGGCGACCTACATGGTGGACAACGGCTTCTTCGCGCGACTGTGGGGCTACGGCAACGCGATCGCCGTGATTCTGTTCGTGATCTCGTTCATCGCCGCGCTGCTGTTCCAGCGGTTCCTCCTCCGCCGGGACATCGAGGGCGCAGTGACCGGAAGGAGGGGCTGACGTGACCGCGACCGCTGTCGCCGCGCCGCCCACCAGGCGCCGCCGGGACGTCCGCCGCCGGGACTCGGCGTGGGGCAGCCCCTTGACCTACGCACTGGCCCTCGTGGTCGTCGGTGCGTCGATCGCACCGGTGATCTATGTGATCATCGGCGGCTTCCGGACCACGCCACAGATCGTCGCCGACCCGGCCGCGCTGCCCGACCCCTGGGTGACCGACAACTACGTACGGGTGCTGTCCCAGAGCGGCTTCTGGCAACAGGCGTTCAACAGCGCCGTGGTCGCCTTCGGCACGACCCTCGGGGTCGTGACACTTGGGCTCTGTGCCGCGTTCGTTCTCGCCCGGTACACGTTCCGTGGGCGGGAGCTGCTCTACACCTTCTTCACCCTCGGCCTGCTCTTTCCCGCCGGGGCGGCGATCCTGCCGCTCTATCTGATGCTGCGGGACATGGCGCTGATCAACTCCTACTTCGCGGTCATTCTGCCGCAGATCGCCTTCGCGCTACCGCTGACGATCGTGATCCTGCGTCCCTTCCTGACCGCCGTACCCAAGGAGTTGGAGGACGCAGCGGCGATCGACGGCACCGGACGGCTCGGCTTCCTCTGGCGCATCATGCTGCCGCTGTCCCGGCCCGCGCTCGTCACGGTCGGGATCCTCGCGTTCGTGACGAGCTGGAACGCGTTCCTCCTGCCGTTGCTCGTCCTCGGTGACGCCGACCTGCACACCCTTCCGCTGGGCGTGCAAAACTTCTCCAGCCAGTACACCTCCGACACCGCCGGAATCCTCGCCTTCACCTCGATGGCGATGTTGCCGGCGCTGGTCTTCTTCACGATCGCCGAGAAGCAGATCGTCGGTGGCCTGCAGGGTGCCGTCAAGGGCTGAGGCACCCGCAACCGCACAACGAACGGTGCGCGTGGCGAACCGTGGCCCGCGCACGACAAGGAAAGGCAGCCAATGACTGAGGTCCGCGCGACGGTGGACGGGGTGGCACCGGGACCGGCCGGGTCGTACCTCGACCTGCCGCAGGCACGCGACCGGCGGGCGGCTCCGGACGGCGAGACCCGCGTCCGCGAGCTGCTCGGCCGGATGACGCTCGACGAGAAGCTCGCCCAGCTGGTGGGCTTCTGGGAGAAGGAGGACGGCGAGTCGGTCGCGCCGCTGCAGGGTGAGTTCGCCGACGCCGTCCGCCTGGAGGACTTCTCCCGGCACGGCCTGGGGCACCTCACCCGGGCGTACGGCACCCGGCCCGTCGACCCGGCGGCACGCGCGGCCTGGTTGTGGAAGTTCCAGTCCGATCTGGTCACCGGGACCCGGCTGGGCATTCCGGCGATCGTCCACGAGGAATGCCTGACCGGCCTGTCGGCCTGGAAGGCGGCCACCTTCCCGACCCCGCTGGCGTGGGGAGCGGCCTTCGACCCCGAACTCGTCGCGGAGATGGCCTCGGCGATCGGTGCGTCGATGCGGGCCCTCGGCGTGCACCAGGGCCTCGCCCCGGTGCTCGATGTGATCCGCGACCCGCGATGGGGGCGGGTCGAGGAGTGCATCGCCGAGGACCCGTACCTGGTCGGCACGATCGGCACCGCGTACGTGCGCGGCCTGCAGTCGCAGGGGGTACACGCCACGCTGAAGCACTTCGTCGGATACTCCGCCTCCCGTGCCGGCCGTAACTTCGCGCCGGTGCACGCAGGCCCACGGGAGGTCGCCGACGTCCTGCTGCCGCCGTTCGAGATGGCCGTACTCGACGGCGACGCCCGCTCGGTCATGCACTCCTACGCCGAGATCGACGGGGTGCCCGTCGCCGCCGACCCGACCCTGCTCACCGGACTGCTCCGGGACCAGTGGGGCTTCGACGGCGTGATCGTCGCCGACTACTTCGGAGTCGCCTTCCTCAACCTCCTGCACCACGTCGCGGGCGACCACACCGAGGCGGCGGTCCAGGCGCTGACCGCCGGGGTCGACGTCGAACTGCCCACCGGCGACGCCTACCTGCGGCTGCCCGAGGCGATACGGGCGGGCAAGGTCGACGAGGCGCTGCTCGACCAGGCCGTACTGCGGGTCCTGCGGCAGAAGCACGAACTCGGACTGCTCGACGCCACGTTCACCGACGAGCCGCCCCGGGACATCGACCTCGACTCGGCCGAGCACCGGGCGATCGCCCGCCGGCTCGCCGAGCGGTCCATCGTGCTGGTCAGCAACCAGGGCACGCTCCCGCTGGCACCGGGGCGCTCGGTGGCCGTGATCGGACCCAACTCCGACCTGGTCAGCGCCATGTTCGGCTGCTACTCCTTCGTCAACCACGTGCTCCCCCAGCACCCCGGTGTGGACGCCGGCATCGAGGTGCCGACGGTTCTCGACGCGGTCCGGGCGGAGTTCGGTGCCGACCAGGTGAGCTGGGCTCACGGCTGCGGGGTCGACGACGACGACCGGTCCGGCATCGCGCCGGCTGTCGCCACGGCCACAGCCGCCAGCGTCGCCGTACTCGTCGTCGGTGACCGCGCCGGCCTGTTCGGTCGCGGCACCGTCGGCGAAGGTTGCGACACAGACGACCTGGAGCTGCCCGGGGTGCAGCGCGACCTCGTCGAGGCCGTGCTGGCCACCGGGACCCCGGTGGTCCTGGTGCTGCTCACCGGACGGCCGTACGCGATCGGCTGGGCGCTCGACCGCTGCGCCGCCGTGGTGCAGGCGTTCTTCCCCGGCGAGGAGGGCGCCGCCGCGATCGCGGGCGTGCTCTCCGGACGGATCAACCCCTCCGGACGGCTGCCGGTCAGCCTGCCCCGGTCGGCCGGGGCGCAGCCGTACTCCTATCTGCACCCGGCGCTCGGTGAGGGCGACGAGGTGACCAACCTGGCGGTGACCCCGCCGGCGCCGTTCGGCCACGGCCTGTCCTACACCACCTTCGGCTACTCGGAGCTGACCGTGCCGGCGACGGTGCCCAGTGACGGGGAGCTGGTGGTGCGGGTACGGGTGGCCAACACCGGGACGGTCGCCGGCGACGAGGTGGTCCAGCTCTACGGCCGTGACGTGGTCGCCTCGGTGACCCGGCCGGTGGCGCAGTTGCTCGGCTACCGCCGGATCCACCTCGCACCGGGTCAGGCGGTCACTGTCGAGTTGACGGTGCCGACGACCCGGTTGGCCTTCACCGACCGTACGTCGACCCGGGTGGTCGAGCCCGGTGACGTCGAGATCTGGGTGGGCACCAGCGCACACCGGGCGGTGCAGGGACGGACCACGGTGGTCGGTCCGACCGTGCCGGTCACCACCGCGTCGCGCCGGTGGACGACCAGCACGGTGGGCTGACGGCCCGACGGTGAGGTGGGCTTTCACTGAGTGAAAGTAGGGGTCCCGGGCGGGTGGGCCGCACGGGACCATACGACCACCCCACCACCATCGCCGCCAGGGAGGTCCGTCACATGCCGTTCGCGCGCAACCAGTGGTACGTGGCCGCGTACAGCAACGAGGTCGGCCGGGAACTGCTCGCCCGTACCGTGCTGGGTGAGCCGCTCGTGCTGTACCGCACCGAGGCCGGGACCGCGGTGGCCCTGGCCGACCGGTGCGTGCACCGACGGTTCCCACTGTCGCAGAGCCGGCTCGACGGCGACACGATCGTCTGCGGCTACCACGGCTTCACCTACGACCCCGCCGGCAGCTGTGTGTTCGTCCCGGGTCAGCAGCGCATCCCGCGCACCGCGCGGGTCGCCGCGTACCCGGTGGTGGAGCAGGACACCCTGGTCTGGGTCTGGATCGGCGACGACGACCCCGACCCGGCCACGATTCCCCGCGCGCCGTGGCTGGCCGACC